>CAMTXC010000001.1:0-48913 GCA_947085635.1 uncultured Actinomycetes bacterium
GCCTATCTGGTGCTGCTCCATGATCCCCATCCCTTTCCGCTCCTTGCCGTTGAGGAACCCGAAAATCAGCTCTATCCGGTTTTGCTGCAGGAACTGGCTGAGGAGTTCCGGGACTATGCCCAACGGGGCGGCCAGGTGTTCATATCGACCCACTCGCCCGAGTTCCTTAACGGCGTGAGTCTCGACGAAATCTATTGGTTGTCCAAAAAGGACGGCTTTGCGACTATTTATTGCGGCGGTGACAGCGATATCCTCAAACGGCTGGTTGCGGAAGGTGACTTCCCCGGCGCTCTCTGGCGTCAAGGGGCATTTTCAGGAGCATGGTGAGAATGCGAAAAATCATCTTTCTTCTCGAAGAACCACCGATGAAGGTCTTTCTCGATGGCTATCTTCCGCGGCTTATGCCGGGCCTTGATTTCCTCTGCCTCAAGCATGAGGGAAAGCAGGATCTGGAGAAGAGCATTCCCCGAAAACTTCGGGCTTTTCAAAGGTCCATGTTTGTTGTCGTGCGCGACAATGACAGCGCGAACTGCATTGTTATCAAGACGCGCCTGCAGCGTTTGTGCGAAGAGGGAGGACGATCCGACACCCTGATCCGTATTGCATGCCAGGAATTGGAGGCTTGGTACTTGGGCGTGCCGGATGTATTGGCAGATGTCTACGCCCGCCCGAAGTTGACGGAATTGGGTCGAAAAATAAAATACCGAAATCCGGATCGGATTGGCAGCCCTTCTTCCGAATTGGTAAAGTTGGTTCCGGAATTTAGAAAGTTAGAGGGGGCTCGCCGTATGGGCGTGGCCATGCCGCTCACTGAATCCCTGAACCGATCAAAGAGTTTTCGGGTTTTTGTCGAAGGGGTTCGCCGGATTAGCGCCGTCAGTACCCATAAGGGAGAAAATGTTGCCCGGATTCGATGTAAATAACCTGCCCTTTTTAAAAGGATCGATTCGACAAAATCAGTCCTTGATAAAAGGACACTTTTGGATTGCGCCGCGAAGCGCCGGCCTATGCCTGGCTCTTGACGCCCCAGGACCTTCCATAGAAGAAAAAGGAGCAGATACCCATGGCCATCACCAACCACGAACGCGTCGGCAAGGCGCTCGACCTCCTGAAGATCGGCCTCAGCCCTTTTGTCGAACGCGAGTTCAAGAACATCTACAAGGACGGAGCGTCCGCCAAGATAGACCGGTTTATCGGTGATGATCGCTTGAATGCGAAGAAGCCGATCGTGGAATGGGACGTTTCCGTGCTGCTGAAACTGATGTGGGAATCTTGGAACGATGTCTTCCGCCAGACCCTCGGACACACCGAACGGAGTCTGGTGAGCGAGCTGCGCGATTACCGAAACAAATGGGCGCACCAGGAGTCCTTCTCCGGCGATGACACCTATCGCGCCCTCGATTCTGCCGGACGGCTCCTGGTGGCCGTCTCGGCATCCCAAGCCGACGAGATCGAGAAGATGAGAATGGAACTGCTGCGCCTGCGCTTTGACGAGCAGGTGCGCAGTGAGAAGCGAAAAAGCGCCGGCGCGGCAATCGAAAGCGCGGTGTCCGGCAATCTCAAACCCTGGCGCGAGGTGGTCACGCCGCACAAGGATGTGGCCAGCGGCCGCTACCAGCAGGCGGAGTTTGCGGCCGATCTCTGGCAGGTGCGTATGGGCGAAGGCACCGACGAATATCGGGACCCGGTGGAATTTTTCCGCCGCACCTATCTGACCGACAGCTTGAAAAGAATGCTCGTTGGTGCGGTGCAGCGCATGGCCGGGCAAGGCGGAGACCCGGTGGTGCAGCTCCAGACAAACTTCGGCGGCGGCAAGACACACTCCATGCTGGCGCTCTATCATCTGTTCTCAGGTATTTCTCCCACGGAGCTCTCCGGCATAGACGCGGTCATGCAGGAGGCAGGGGCAACGACGCTGCCGACCGTCCGTCGCGTCGTTCTTGTAGGCAACAGGATCTCTCCCGGCAATCCTACCACAAAGCCTGACGGCACTGTGGTGCGCACCCTATGGGGAGAGCTGGCCTGGCAGTTGGGGAACGCAGCCGGAGGCGTAAGTGAGGCGAAGCGGGCTTTCAATCGCCTCGCCGCGGATGACGAAAAGGCAACCAGCCCCGGCGATGTCCTGCGCGAGCTGTTTGTGGAGTATGGACCATGCCTGATCCTGATTGACGAATGGGTGGCCTATGCGCGCCAGCTCCATGATCAGAGCGATCTGCCCGCGGGCAGTTTCGAGACGCAATTCACCTTCGCCCAGGTGCTGACGGAGTCGGCTAAACTGGCAAAAAACTGTCTTCTGGTGATCAGTCTCCCCGCCTCAGACATGGGTGGATCGCCGCACATGCAGGCCGATGATACAGAGGTTGGAGGACAGCGCGGACGGGAGGCGCTCGACCGGCTCCGGACCGTCGTCGGGCGGGTGGAATCTTCATGGCGGCCGGCCAGCGCCGAGGAAGGTTTTGAGATCGTGCGGCGGAGGCTCTTTGAACCGCTGGCCGATGCGGCCCAGTTCAAAGATCGTGACGTCGTGGCACGGGCCTTCGCGGATTTTTACCGCACGCAGCAGGCGGAGTTTCCGCCCGATTGCCGCAATGCCGACTACGAAAAACGCCTCAAGGCGGCCTATCCCATCCACCCGGAGATCTTCGACCGGCTCTACAATGACTGGTCCACGCTGGTGAAGTTCCAACGCACTCGGGGTGTACTGCGATTGATGGCGGCCGTGATCCACAGCCTTTGGGAGAAGGGCGACAAAAACCCGCTCATCATGCCGGCCAATATTGCGATTGACGACCCACGCGTGCAGTTCGAGCTGACGCGCTACCTTTCGGACAACTGGGTGCCGGTCATTGAAAAGGACGTAGACGGACCAAATTCGCTGCCGCTCAGGATCGACGGCGAGGCGCCCAACCTCGGCAAGTTCGCGGCCTGCCGGCGTGTGGCCCGCACCATCTACCTGGGTTCGGCGCCCCTCGCCAAGGCCGCTCATCGGGGAATTGAGGACCGGCAGGTGAAACTCGGCTGCGTGATGCCGGGAGAGTCTCCATCCGTTTTCGGAGACGCCCTGCGGCGGCTGGCCGGCGCGGCCACCTACCTCTACCAGGATGGCCCGCGTTATTGGTACTCGACCCAGCCCACAGTCACTAAACTGGCAGAGGACCGGGCCGAGCAGTTAAAGCGAGATCCGGACAAGGTAATGCAGGAGCTTGATCAACGACTGCGGAAGGATCTGGCCCACAAGGGCGACTTCAGCCGCATTCATCCCCTGCCGCAGTCCGGGCAGGATGTGCCCGATGATCTTGACGCGCGATTGGTGGTGCTCGGGATCAATCATCCCTACGGCAAGGAGCCGGGAAGCGCTGCCGAGGTCGCCGCCAAAGCGATTCTTGAGTCGAGGGGCAGCACACCCCGCCATTATCGCAACGCTCTCGTCTTTCTTGCAGCCGATAAGATCAGGCTTCAAGATCTCGACGAGGCGGCACGGAAGTACCTTGCCTGGGAATCCATCCTCGCCGAGAAGGGGGAGAAGGGGCTGAATCTCGATCCGCAACAGGTGAAGCAGGCCGAAACCCAGAAGGCCGCCGCCGATGGGGCAATCACCGCCCGCCTGCCGGAGACGTATCAGTGGCTACTGGCGCCTGTGCAGACCACGCCGCAGGCGGCAATCGAATGGCAGGCCATGCGGCTTTCGGGACAGGATGCGCTGGCCGTTCGGGCAAGTAAAAAACTCAAGAACGACGAATTGCTGATTACGAGCTTTGCGGCCACGCGGCTGCGGATGGAACTGGACCGGATTCCGCTCTGGCGCGGCAGTCATGTGGCCATCAAGCAGCTTGCCGAAGACTTCGCAAGCTTTATCTACCTGCCGCGGCTTAAGGATTCATCGGTCCTTATCGGTGCGATCCGCCAGGGACTGCCCTTGTTCCTATGGGTCCAGGATTCTTTTGCCTATGCCGACAGTTTTGATGAAAGCGCCGGTCGTTACCGAGGCTTGCGCTGTGGGGAGGACGCCCAGCTTGTCGATGGTGAAACGCAGGGCCTGCTGGTAAAACCGGATATTGCCTGCAAGCAGATGGACGAAGGGAAAAGCAGGCAGCCTGTCGGGGGGACGCTTGTCGGACCGACCGCTCCGGGAGGAGATGGCCGGACGACCATTGAACCTGGCGCGGGTCCGACGGGACTGCCTGCTGCTCCGCCGGCGCCGAAACCGAAACGCTTCCACGGCACGGTATCCCTGGATGCCGCTCGTGTCGGGCGAGACGCCAGCCGCATCGCCGATGAGGTGATAGCCCATCTCTCCGGTCTGGTAGGCGCAAAGGTGACGGTCACGCTGGAGGTAGAGGCGGATATTCCCTCCGGCGCGCCGGATCACGTGGTTCGCACCGTCACCGAAAACAGCCGGACGCTGAAATTCACAAGCCAGGGGTTTGAGAAGGAATAGAAGGAGATGAGCTGTTTTTATAAACGCCGGGTTAGTACATAGTCGGAAATGGCGGACATGGCCGTCCTGGCGGGAGAATCGGGAAAGGCGTTAAGGAGCTCCTTGGCTACTTCGATGCAGGCTGCCGCCTTTCGACCCGCATAACCGATGCCGTCATACTTTTCCACGAGGGCGATGATCTCCCCGATGCGGCTGATATCCGGTTCCTTCCCCGCCAGTATCTCTTTTGTTTTCCTTCTTTCCGGGGCGGAACATTTCTTGAGGGTGTGGATCAAGGGCAGGGTAATCTTACCCTCCAGCAGATCCTTGCCGATCTCCTTGCCGAATTCTTCCTTCTGCGCGGCATAATCAAGGATATCATCGGTGATCTGGAAGGCGGAACCCAGTCTCATGCCGAATCTGGTAAGGGACTGAATCTCCGTTTCCGAGTGACTGCCCAGGATGCCGCCGATGGCGCAGGCGGCGGAGATGAGGATCGAGGTTTTTTTCTCAATGATGGACAGGTACTCCTTCTCGGTGAGGCCCGTATCGCCGCATCTCATCAACTGGAACACCTCTCCCTCCGACATGGCGCTGGTGCTGGCGGCAAGGAGTTTCATAATGGACATGCTCCCGTCGTCCGCCAGCAGACTGAAGGCCTGGGAATAGAGAAAATCACCCACGAGTACGCTGGCCGCATTACCCCATACATGGTTGGCCGAATCCTTGCCCCGCCTGGTGCTGGCGCCATCCACCACATCGTCGTGAAGCAAGGTCGCCGTATGGATGAATTCAATGACCGAGGCCAGGCGATAACAGCGATCGCCCCGGTATCCGCACAGGTCTGCCGCGACGAGCAAGAGGAGGGGGCGGAAGCGTTTACCGCCGCTGCCGATGAGATGGTGAACCACCTCGGGAATGAGCTTGACCTCGGAATGGAGATGGCTGGTCATATACAGCTCCACCCGTTGCAGCCCCTCCCCGTATTTTTGAAAGACGTCCTGTATTTTCATGGCTGTCTATGGCCTCTCCAGATTCGTTTCAGTTTGCAATATTATCACAGGTGCAACCCTGTTGCGAACTCTGCCCGGGGGAGACACTCTATTCAAGCCGTCTGTAAATGTCAAATGGTAACTACTCAGGAGCCAGGAGCCAGAATTCAGGAGTCAGAAGAAAAGCAAACCCCCCAAAGTGACCAACTTATGAGGTGTCTGTTGGAGCTGGTCCAAAACATTAACAAATGGAACTCTATACGTTTTCATTTTTCTTTGTGCCTCTCCTGCCTTTGCCCCTTTGTGCCTAGCTGAATAGTTACGTAAAATGATTCATTCCCCGAATTCGTTGTTTCCGATCCTTTGCCAGCGGCCATTGGCCAGCATCACCCGGCTGCACTCCCCGGGTCGGGGTGGCTGACGATAAGCAGGATTACCGTATTGCGGGTCATGGGGGAGGATAACTCCCACTTGATCGCCATAGGAAATTACTTCCGGCATGATGACGGGCATTTCCTTGCGGGCGGCGGCCTGGAAAAGGTCCGCTGTCGAGGGGAAAAGACTCAGTTCTTCCAGGGTTTTAAGCGTTGGCGGCATGAGGGTTATCTCCCCTCGGTCCTGCCCGGCCAGGGCCGCCTCGGGGGAAAACCAGGCGGAGGCGGTAAGCTCCCGGCTGTCGTGGAGGGGCCTTTGCCCCGGGGGAATCCGGGCGAGAAAGAAGCGGGTATCAAACCGTCTGGTTTCTATGGCCGGGGTGATCCAATGGGAATAGGGGGCCAGGAGTCTGAAATCCAAACGGATATTTTCCCGGTGCAGTAATTCTAACAGGGTAATCTTCCCGGCGTGGAGGTCCTGCCGGTAGGTGGAGAAACGCTCCGCGAGGGGGCCTTCCAGGGCCGGAAGCGGTTCACCGGATGCCCCGCAGCCAGGGAATATCCCCGCCTCTTCGAAGGTTTCCCGGATGGCCGCCACAAAGAGTCCCCGGGCCTTGTCCAGCGAGAGTCCCTCTTCCTTTAGTCGCAGGTTTTCCGGGAGGTCCCCCGGGAAGATGTGGGGGATGAGGGCCGGATCCATGTCCGCCTCCTCCAGGCGCCCTCCGGGGAATACATGCGCCCCGCCCATGAAATTCTGCTTGGC
Source organism: uncultured Actinomycetes bacterium (assembly GCA_947085635.1). GTDB lineage: Bacteria > Actinomycetota > Thermoleophilia > RBG-16-64-13 > RBG-16-64-13 > JAHJSA01. Next base: position 6,547 of record CAMTXC010000001.1, read on the forward strand.
ATGCCTCCTGAGCAGGAAGACCTCCCAGGTGGTTCCTGGCGTCTCCCGGAGCAGAATAACCGTGGCGGCATCGTCCGGTTCCTTAAGCGGGCAGGAACGGCCATAGCCGAGATTATTGATATCTACCATCTTCGGGCCTCAATGCGGATTGCGGATTGAAACCAAAACCCCGATTCATTTTGCTCCACAATCTTCTAAGCACCAATCATTACTAGTGATTTATGCGCCTTGCCTGCGGAGCTTTTTACGAAGCCGTCCCAGATTTGAGGTTTTACCGACTTTTTACGAGGTCATCTATATTTGTTAGCCCGTAGTCTGTCAAGGAAGGATGATGCGCAAGCCAAAGGACGGCTTGAAAAAGAAACTGAAAGAATCTATAACGACCGACGAAAGGAACGGTCCCCGATGGATCATCAAATCTCCCTGCTGACGGACATCATCATTATCTTCGGTCTCTCTGTCCTGGTGGTGTACCTCTTCCATCGTCTGCGGGTGCCCTCCCTGGTGGGGTTCATTGTTACGGGCATGCTGGCCGGCCCTCATGGTTTTGGTCTGATCAAGGGCGCCCAGCAAGTGGAGATCTTTGCCGAAGTGGGCATCGTGGCCCTGCTCTTTACCGTTGGTCTGGAATTTTCCTTTCGTCATCTGCTGAAGCTCAAAAAGGCGGTCCTCCTGGGCGGGGGGTTGCAGGTGGGACTTACCATCCTGGCGGGTTTCCTGTTGGCGCAGCTAATTGGCATCCCCCCGGGGCAGGCCGTCTTTGTCGGTTTTCTCTTTTCGCTCAGCAGTACGGCCATTGTGCTGAAGATTCTTCAGGACCGGGGGGAACTGGAAAGTCCCCAGGGGCAGACCTCTTTGAGCCTGCTGATCTTCCAGGACATCATCGTGGTGCCCATGCTGCTTTTTGCCCCCCTCCTGGCCGGCATAAATACGCTGCAGGATGTATCGGTCACCGGTTTTCTCGTCAAAGGTTTCTTCACCCTGGCGGCGGTGATCCTTGGCGCCAGGTATCTGGTCCCCTGGCTGCTTTACCAGGTAGCCGGCACCAGGAACCGGGAACTGTTTTTGCTGGTGGTGATTCTCATTTGCCTTTCTGTGGCCTGGCTTACCTATAATGCCGGTCTCTCCTTTGCCTTAGGGGCCTTTATCGCCGGACTGATCATTTCCGAGTCAGAATACAGCCATACGGCGGTGGACCACATCATCCCCTTCCGGCATGTATTCACCAGCTTCTTCTTCGTCTCTATCGGGATGCTTCTTGATGTATCCTTTCTGCTTAAAAATCCTCTTCTTATCATTGGTTTGACCATCCTGGCGCTGCTCCTCAAAACCATGCTGGCCAGCATCGCCGTAGCCTTCCTTCGCTATCCCCTGAGAATTGCACTTATTGTCGGGCTGGGGATCAGCCAGATCGGCGAGTTCTCCTTTGTCCTCTCCCGCGCCGGTCTTTCCCTGGGACTCCTCGGGGGAGAGATATATCAATATTTTCTAGCCGTATCGGTTTTTTCCATGGCCCTGACCCCTTTTATCATGAGGGCAGCGCCGGTCTTCGCCGATCTTTTCCTGCGTCTCCCTTTGCCCCGCAATCTCCGCAGCGGGGGGGCGTTCTTTCAGGAGGACAAGATTCCGCCGCTGACGGACCATCTGCTTATCGTCGGCTACGGTCTCAATGGTCAGAACGTGGCGAGGGCCGCCCGCTGGGCGGGGATACCCTATGTGATTCTGGAGATGAACCCTGAAACGGTAAGGCTGGAAAGGGCCAAGGGCGAGAGTATCCACTATGGCGATGCCACCCGTCGGTCCGTCCTGAAGCAGGCCGGAATCGAGCGCGCCCGGGTGCTGGTGGTGGTGATCAACGATCCGCTTGCGGCCAGGCGAATCGCCGATATCGCCCTCCAGTTGAAAGGGAAGCTCCACATCATTGTCCGCACCCGATATCTCCAGGAGGTCGGTCCCCTTCACGAACTGGGGGTGAAGGAGGTGATTCCGGAAGAATTTGAAACCTCGCTGGAGATCTTCTCCCGGGTCCTGCGGAGGTACCTGATTCCCCGGACGGAAATTGAGCGGCTCATCACCCAGGTGCGCCAGGACAGTTACGATATGCTGAGAAGCCTGTCGGATCAGGCCCTTTCCTGCCGGGACATCACGATGTGCCTCCCGGAGGTGGAGATTGACAACATCAGGGTGAAAGATGGTTCCCCTTTCCTGGGGAAGAGCCTGGCAGAGGCTTCCCTGCCGAAATTACACGGGATAACGGTCCTGGCCATCAGTCGCGGACACAACCTGATCGGCAATCCCGGCGCGGAGGAAAGGTTTCAATTAGACGATGTGCTGGTGATTATCGGTCTTCCCGCGGATATCCTGGCTGCCGGGGAAGCTTTTGCTCCCCCCGGTGATTAACCTCCCTGTACCACGAATTAGCAGCCGCACAGGTAAAAGAAAAATTGACACAAAACGCTCCCTTGCTGTAGGTTCGCGCTTACGGCGCCCGGACCCTTCCTCGGTTTCTCCAGGGTTTCACACCTGCCTGTCAAGAAGCAGACAGGCGCGCAAATCCTGAGGCGCCGGGAATGCCGGGCGGATTGCAGCTTTCGGTTGAGAAAGCAATCCTCAAGGAAAAAGGGTTTAATCCGCAATCCGCAATGACGCGCCACAGGGGGAGAAGCAGCTTATGTACCAGGCAGTGACGCAAAAGGGGGGGGCCATCTCCCCCTGGATGTTCCGGCAGGAAAGACTGGCTGAGAACCCGGGCGAGACTCAGAGCTGCAAGACGGGAAAATTGATCCAGTGCATCAACTATAACCATTTTCAGGGGAAGCCCCTCTTTGTTTTCCTGCGTCACAAGTCCTACGAGGAGGGGATGCTCCTGAAGGCCCATCCCGCGCCCTGTACGGGGGAACAGCTTGTCTGCGAATGGGAAGGGGCTCTCGAACCAGATGAGCTGGATGATTATTCCGTCTCCCATCTGATTGTCACCTTCAGGGAGTCCGTCATTATCGTTGCGGCGGAACCGCTTGAGGTCGCCGCCCGGTCATTGACGGTAAGTTTGGGGAAGGGTTATTATCTAAGCCGGCGGCTGGGCCAGCGGTTTTCCAGCCTGGGGGTCGGCGCCGAGTTTACCCAGCACGCCTTCCTGACGAAGGGCGACCTGGCGGACTTCGGCGCCCGGAGTTTCCAGGTCCGGGTAAAGCTGGAGGATTCCTCCTCGGTCCGCTGGCTGAACCCGGAGGAGAATGTAAGCCTGAGGCTCTTTGCCCGGGGGAAACTGGTCTTTTCCGGCGAGTGCCGATTGGTTCGTCAGCAGAAGGATCATCTGGCCTGCTACCTGGTTTTTTCTCCCATGCAGGAGCAGATCAAACGTTTCCCGGCGAGGAACATCCGCACCCCCCGCAAGGAAATAAAACCTCCCTTGGTAGTCCAGTTCATCCATCCCCTGACGGGAACAAAAATCTACCGGGAGATATCCGATATCTCCGTCTCCGGTTTTTCCCTCCAGGAAAGTCCGGAGGAAGAAACCCTGCTGCCGGGGCTTATCCTCCCTCTGGTGCAAATTATCTACGGGGGGATGATCAGGATGAAATGCGTGGCCCAGGTTATCTTCCGCCGCAAGCAGAATGGCCACATGACCTTCGGCATCTCCATCCTGGATATGGGTATCCGCGACTTCAGCGCCCTGAGCCATCTCATCAGCATTAACACCGATTCTCATGCCTGCGTCTCCACCGAGGTGGATATGGAGGAGCTGTGGGAGTTTCTCTTTGATGCGGATTTCATCTATCCCGAGAAATACCAACTCCTCCAGGACAGCCGCGAGCTCCTCAAGGAAACTTACCGCAAGGTCTATCAGGACAACCTGGAGCTTTCCCGTCATTTTACCTATGAGAAGAACGGCAGCATTTATGCCCATATTGCCATGCTCCGGGCCTATGAACGGGCCTGGATGATTCATCACTACGCCGCCCGGCCGCTGGAGAACAGGTTGACGGGATTCCTGGTGCTCAAACAGCTTTTGATCTTTTTAAACGGCTTTTATCGTCTCCCCGCGGCGAGTATGGACTATGTCCTGACCTACTATCGCCCGAACAACCGGATCATCAAGCGGGTCTTCGGCGGTTTCACCGACCACGTGAAGGATCTCCGGGCCTGCTCGCAGGATCTCTTCTCGTACTTCCTCTTTAGCAAGGAGGCAGGGGGCGGGGAGGGGGTGCCCGCCCCCTGGACGATCAGGGAATCAACCGCCTTCGATCTGAAAAAACTCGAGCATTTCTATCATAACCTATCGGGCGGGTTGCTGTTGGAGGCCCTTTCCCTGCGCGGCGCCGGTGAAAAGAATTCCTCCCTGGAAGCGGCTTACCGGGAGGCCGGCTTGGTCAGGCGCTGCCAGGCCCATACCCTTTGCCACCAGGGGAATCCCGTCGCCTTCCTGATCGTGAATCACGCGACGCCGGGGATTAATCTTTCGGAACTGCTAAACTGCATCAAGGTGATTGTCCTCGATCCGGATCGCCTCCCCTGGGGCATCCTGTCGGCGGCGATTGCCGAATTCTCCTCCGGCTACCCCCTGCCGGAGCTGCCGGTGATGATCTATCCTGACCGGTACAACGAGTTGGCCGGGCTGCCGGCGGGAAAGAATTATCAGCTCTGGATCCTCAATGCCGCCTACGGGCAACCCTATCTGGAGTACATGGAACGAAAGGTTAAAATAAGGTTGGGATGAAATGACAGACATACCCTTATACAACAGCAGCCTCATTAAGACTTATGTGGAGTATCTCCGGGATAAGCACCCGAAATTGGATATGGAAGATCTCCTCCATGACGCGGGCATTTCCCGTTATCAATTGGAGGACGGCGGGCACTGGTTCACCCAAGAGGAGATTGAGAGGTTCTACGACACGGTGGCAAGGCAGGTGGACGGGCCGACCTCCGCCCGGGAGGCCGGCCGATACAGCGCCTCCTCGCAGGCCGCCAGCATTTTAAGACAATATACCGCGAGCTTCTTGACCCCCGCGATCGCCTACTGGATGCTGGAAAAACTGGCTGCCACCCTAACCAGGCATATGACTTTTAAGGTAAATAAAATTGGCGCAAACAAGGTGGAGATTATCGTTACCCCGCGACCGGACGTGGAAGAGAAGCCCTATCAGTGCGAAAACCGGATTGGCGTTTTTGAGGCCGTAGCCCAGGTCTTCACCAAAAAATATGCCCTGGTGGACCACCCGCAATGTCTCCATCAAGGGGGCGACTGTTGCCGCTACCTGGTCACCTGGGAAAGGCAGCCCTACCAGGCCTGGGAGATGATCGGCAGACATGCCGCCCTCTGGGGGGGGCTATCATTCCCCCTACTGGCCTTCCTTTCCCCTATTCCCTATCTGCTTGGCTATCTGTTCGCGATCATCCTGCTCAGCCTCGGCAGTTTCCTCTATGCCAAGACCCTCATGTGCCGGGAGCTGGCCGCCCACCTGGAAAACCAGGGCAACGCGGCGGACGCGCTGATCAATCAATTGAATATCCGCCACAACGAATCCCTCCTGATTCGGGAACTCGGGCAGGCATCAGTCAGCATCCTGGATATTGACCAGCTCCTCAAGTTTTACATGGCGGCCCTGGAAAAGCGCCTCGACTTCGACCGGGGGATGATCCTCCTGGCCAACAGTGAAAAAAACATGCTCCACTACCGCGTGGGCTATGGTTATGAACCAGCGCAGGAAGAGTTCCTGAAAAACACGGCCTTCCACCTGGACAATCCCGAATCAAAAGGTCCCGCTGTTGTGGCCTTTAAAGAACAGAAGCCGTTTTTGATAAACGACATCAGCCCCCTGGAAGGCAAGCTCTCCGAGAAGAGCCGGGATTTTATCCGGAGACTGGGGGTGCATTCCTTCGTTGCTGTTCCCATCGTCTATGAGGGCGCCGCGGAAGGCGTCCTTGCGGTGGACAACACCAGCGGCAGGCGCACCTACAATGAGAGCGACATCAGCCTCCTGACGGGCATTGCCCTGCAGATCGCGATCAGTATGCACAATGCCGCCTCTCACATGAGGATCCAGGAGAGTGAAGCACGTTTCCGCTCCCTCAGCGAAAACGCCCCGGATATTATCTACAGCCTGAATAACGAGGGGAGCATAACATACGTGAACTCCGCCTGGGAGCGGATCATGGGATATCCCCGGGAAGAGACCATCGGCAGGTATTTTACCGATTTTATCAGGGCAGGGGAAGAAGAAGGCTATCGAACCATCCAGAAAAAGATTCACACAAGCAAGGAAACAATTCAAAATTTCCATGGAACGCTTATCGATAACAAAGGGTCGGAGCGGATGTTTATGATGAACTGCACGCCTAATCTGGCTGAGAAGGGCCAGGTCACCGCGCTGACTGGCACCCTGAGGGATGTGACGGAACAGCGGCGCCTGGAGTCCCAGCTCTACCAGGCCTCTAAAATGGAGGCCATTGGCCGGCTCACCGGCGGCATCAGCCATGATTTCAACAATCTGCTCCAGGCGATCGGCGGGTATAACCAGCTCCTCCTCCTGAAAAAAACCGAGACAGATCCCGACTGGAAACACCTCAGCAACATCGGCAAATTGACGAAAAAGGCCAGCGATCTGATCAAACAGCTCATGATCTTCAGCCGCAAGGTGGAAACCGTCCCGCAATCCATGAACCTCAATAATGAAATAAGGAATTTCCATGAACTGCTGGAGAGCATCATACCCAAAATGATCGGCATCGATCTGCAACTGGCCGATGGGCTGGATATCATCAGCGGAGATCCGGTGCAACTCAACCAGATCATCATGAACCTGGCGATAAATGCCCGCGACGCCATGCCTGCCGGGGGGAAAATGACCATAAAAACAGAGAATTGCCCGGTTTCACAAACTATTTACGGAGGTGATTTTCAGATCCAACCGGGGAGGTACATACGCCTGACCTTCCGGGACAATGGCCCCGGCATGACGAAAGAAACCCTGGACAATATTTTCGAGCCCTTCTTCACTACCAAGGGGGCGGGGGGAGGCACCGGGCTGGGGCTCTCGGTGGTCTATGGCATCGTCCGGAATCATGGCGGCTATATCCTCTGTGACAGCAAACCCGGCATGGGGACGGCCTTTTACATCTACTTCCCCGTGTTTGACCCCGTCCCTCAGGAAATAGCGGGAGAGGAGCAGATGCCGGTCGAGACCGGCGGGGGCGGCGCCGAAACTATCCTCCTGGTGGATGATCAAAGATTCATTCTGGAAACCACCGAGGAAATCCTGGCCATGAGCGGCTACCAGGTCATAACGGCCGGCAGCGGCGAAGAGGCGCTGAATATCTTCCAGCGGGAGCAGGGCGCCATCCAGCTCGTGATCCTGGATTTGATCATGCCCGGCATGGGCGGCTATGAATGCCTGCTGGCGCTGGTAAAAATAAATCCCTTGGTCAAGGTGATTATCACGAGCGGCTACACGGCGCAAATTACCGCCCGGACGGCCATCGAATCAGGCGCCGCCAGATTTATCAACAAGCCCTACCGCTACGACCAGTTCCTGGTGGAAGTGAGAGAGGTTCTGGATGCACAGCCCCGTTAACCCGTCCGCGGTCTCCTCCCTTTGCACAATATCAGGGGGGTGTAGGTAAAGCGCCGGGGATCCAGCAGAAACCGGCGGAAATCGGCAAAAAAGGCATTGTATCCCCCGGGGTAGCAGGCGAAGATATCCTGCAGTCGTTCGGCATTTACCTCCACCTTCTTTACCCAGTTGAAGAGATCCGCATCCCTTAACTTTCCGTAGATCAAATGATGGGGCATCAAATTCATCTCGATGTCTTCCAACCCGGCATCGTACAGATAGGAATAGAGTTTCCGCCCGGCAAAGGTATCGAAGTTATGCTCTTCATCCAGCCGGGCCATAAGTTTGGACAAGAGTTCCCCCATTCCGGCTTGCAGCTCATAATGATTCAGGCAATTGTAATCCAGATCGAGCAGGCACAGATACCCACCCGGGTGCAGCAGGTTCAGCAGTTTCCTGACGATGGCCGGGCTTTCCCGCCGGTAATATTCCAGGACAAAGCGGACCCAGACCAGATCGAATTTACCTAATTCTTCCGGCGGAGCGGTTAAATCGCCGAGCTGGAATTCAAGGCCCTCGCGACTCCCGTAATTTTCCCTGGCGAATGATATCCGCTGGTGGGAAAAGTCAATCCCCACCGCCGTCCCGCCTGGTTGAACCAGCTCATGAAGGATGGCCGTCGTCTTGCCGGGGCCGCAGCCCACATCGAGGACCCGCAGACCGGGCTTAAGACCGCACCAAAGGGCCTGCCGTAGCACCGCCTCTTCGTCGGTCTTCAGCTCGAGCCGGAGCGCCTCTTCCTCGTTTTCCATAAAGTATGACGGTTTTCGTTCCATTTACTCTCCTTGATGCGGGAGTTAAGCGCCTATTCGAAGGGATTAATTACTTCAATACCCGGATAAGAGAAATCTTTGGTATTCCTGGTCGCCAGTCGCAGTCCATGATGAAGCGCTGTTGCGGCAAGAAGGCTGTCGATGCTGGGGAGCGGCCGTCCGATTTCTGCCAGTAGTCGGCCCCAACGGTCGGCCACGGCAAGATCCACGGGAAGCACCCGCCCCTCGAACCAGGCCGGAAGTTCGTGTTCCAACCAGAGGCGCAATTCCTCGCGCCGCTTACCGTCAGCGAGCATTTCAATTCCCCTCCGAATTTCACCAACCGTCAGGACACTGATAAAAAGCGCCTCTCCCGGGAGCCGATCGAGCCAGGCAATCACCGACCTGTTGGGCGTGCGGCGGATTGTCTCAGAGATAATATTGGTATCGAGCAGATAACTCATGGGACCTGGACCTCGCACGTGTGCGTTTGGGGAAGAGCGGACGGGCGGGACGCCCGCGTTCCCACCTAGACCTCGCGCGTGAGCGTCTGGTCGCGCCTTAGATCGAGCTCCAGGCCGTAAAGCGGTGAGCGGCGCATGAATTTGACAAAACTACCCTTCGGGTGTTTAAGTCGTTCATACTCTTCGTTCGAAATCACGACCGCGGTCGGCGCGCCGTGAACGGTGATCTCCTGCGGGCCGTCTTTCGCTGCCTTCCTGATAACCTCGCTCAGGCAGGCCTTGGCCTCCTGCAACTGCCACCTGTTCATGAGAACCTCCTTATTTGGTCAGTATGGTCAGATTATATTAGCACGTTACTGATGGCTTACAAAGGCTTATTGTATAGAAAATAGGCGTTCCTCCAGGGTCTCTTCTCCGTGATGATCTCAAAAAATTTTTTAAAGCCGGTGTAGTTTAACATTTGCTTTCGTTGGCGCACCAATGCGCCCCTTTGTGTTAGTGGATCCCTTGGCTATTGGATTCTCCCGAGCAGGCGCTCATAAAACGACGGGGGCAACAGCGCCGCTATCCGTCGCACCCACTTACGACCTAAGGTCCGCAATAAGATAGGGGGCAGAAAGAATCGCCAACGGGGATGGTGAAGAAGGTAACGAAATAATAATACCAAAAACATTTCATAATTATTTTGATATTTAATCCGCTCGCGAATAAAAGATCTGAACCCCTGTTCGGTGTAGGGTTCGATAATTAATTCCTTAAGGGCGCGCTCATAAATCGGGGTGCCCGGGAAAAAGGCCAAAGAGAAAAAATTGACCTTCACCCCGGTCGGCAGCTCCGTTAAATAATTATAGGTTTGGATGATATCTTCCGGGGTTTCAAAAGGGTTGTCGATGATGAAATCAAGCAGCAGGTCCAGTCGTTCAGACCTTAGATGGGGTTCAATCTGTCTGACCACTTCCTTGGTTTTGGTCACCTTTATTTTTCGCTGATAAACCTCGTCCAAAACCCTTTGACTGCCCGATTGAACGCCCATTTGGATTAGTTTGAGTCCCGCGTCCAGTAATAAATCCAGTTTTTCCTTTTGATAGGTATTGGCGCTGACGGCAATTGCAAAAGGCAGGTTAATCCTTTTTTTATATTTTTCGGCAAACTCCCTGAGTTCCTGCGTGGGCCGGAAAAAAAATCATCATCCCCGAATCCCACTAACCGGAAAAAATCATGCTGGTTCAGAATCTGTTCCAATTCATCCAAAATGCGATCCGGACTATAGAAGCGAACTCGAAGGCGACCAAACATCGCCAGGTAACGGCCATTGTTGCAATAGGAACAATTATGCGGGCATCCCCGGGAAGTAATCAAATATAGAAGCGGGAAATCAAAGGGATATCCGGCGCTCCGCTCCTGAAATATTTTTTTTGCTGATCGGGTAAAGACCCTTGTTCAGTAAAAAATGGTTTCCCAGTTCGTAATCATAATAGGGGAGGCGGTCCAGATCGGCGAAGGGCGGAAGCACCGGGTTGATTTGTGACTTCCCATTTACCTTGAAGGCCATGTTGGGCGTGGAGAGGTAATCGTCCTGGTTCGCCAGGCGGTTGACCAGTTCAACCACCGCCTGATCGCCTTCGGAAAAGCACACCCCGTCGGCGTAGCGCAGACTCAACTCCGGGGCGGAAATGCAATGGGGCCCGCCCCAAATGACCAATAATCCCGGGTATTTATGGTGAATATAATTTGTTATCTGCACGGCGCGGAAGGCATAGAAACTACTGACCGCCACTAAAACCAGCTCCGCCTTCCGGATCAGCTCATCTAACACTTCCAGTTCCTGCTGGCTGTATTCCAGGGGCTCCAACCGGGCCAGGAAAACCATCTTCACCTGATGATTGGCCCTTTTCAGCAAGGCCGAGATCAGGCGTGATCCATCCGTGGATAGCCGCGCTGAAACATTAATAAGAAGAATTCTCATAGGTTAAAAAATGATCCTACGGAACTAAGATCCCCTTTGGCTGGTTCAATCTTGCAGATTGAACCAAAACGTTAATTGTTGTGGCCAAGAAAGATAAGCGTAATTTCCCCGGGCGAACTAACCCGGCCGGCACCCCTCCCTAATGTCCGGCCCTTTATTTGTCAACTTCTAATTTGCGGGAGATTAAGCCAAAGTCACCGGAGGGGGAAAACGTAGTCGGTCCTTCGACTAAAGAACCAGGACAAATTTCTGCTCTCTGATCACCTTGCCCCATTGCGCTTGTTCATGCTCGAGGGCGAGGGAGAATCCTTCTCTTTCGTAGAGGGACCGGGCGGCCTGGAGGCCGTGGAAGGTCCAGAGACAGACCCGCCTGTATCCAACCTGGCGGCAATGATCAATGGCCAAACCGATCAGTCTTTTGCCCAGTCCCCTACCCTGGTATTTTGGTTCCACCAGGAACCAGCGGAGTCTGGCCCCTTCCGTGCCGGCGTTCTTGCCGTCGATAGCGACGCTGCCGATTAACCCCTCCGGGGTGGAGGCCACCCAGAGGCCGTCCCGCGTCTCCTCAAAATCCGCGATGAATGAGGTCAGTTCGCTGGCCATCTGGATTTCAAAGGAGGCGTCGAGACCCCAATGCCGGTGATAATAAACGGCATGCTGCGCCACGATCTGACCGATCACCCCGGGATAATAGCCGCTGATGGTATATTCCGGCAAGTCTGGTGTTGTCACCTCTCAGCCCCCGGACTGCCCGGCCAGAAGGGCGGCCCCGATAGCGCCGGTCAACTGGGCATAGGGAGATATTTCTATCGGCTTGCCCAAGGCCTTCTCCAGCGCCTTTACCACACCGCTGTTCTTTGCCACCCCGCCGGTCATCATGAGGGGGGAAGCCAGACCCAGGCGGCTGGCCATCGCCACAATCCGGAGCGAAATGGCCTCATGAATGCCCGCAATGATGTTTTCCCGGCTTTCCCCGCCGGCGATGAGGGAGATGACCTCCGATTCGGCAAATACCGTGCAGAGGCTGCTGATCCTGGCCGGTTTGGGCGCCTTTTCCGCTAGTTCCCCCAGTTGGTCGAGGGGGACATCCAGGGCCCGGGCCATGACCTCCAGGAAACGGCCCGTCCCGGCGGCGCACTTGTCATTCATGACGAAGTTGATCACCTTCCCCTGTCCGTTCAGCAGGATGGCCTTGCTGTCCTGTCCCCCGACGTCAATAATGAAACGAATCTCCGGATTGAGGAATAAAGCGCCCGCCCCGTGGCAGGTAATCTCGGTGATGGCCTTATGGGCGAAGGCCACGCTTTTGCGGCCGTAACCGGTCGAGACAATCCGCCCGACCGACTGAACATCCAGTCCCAGGGGTGATAGGACCTCCCTCAATGCCTTCGTTGCGGCCAGCTCCGGGTTATATCCCGTCGCGGCGATGGCCGTGCCCAGGAGTCGTCCTCCTTCCATCAGGGCGGCCTTGGTGGTTATAGAGCCGATATCAATTCCCGCGGTAATCATTCTTTTGCCATTGCCTTCAATTCTGCCCCCGAGCGACATCTGTGTTTAATTTCCATCAAATATTTTCGGAATGCCTATCACCTTTATTGGAAAAAAGCACCCCCAAAGGCCAGCCGCAAGGGGCGGCTTCGGGGAGCGACCGACCTTGCCTAAACGGGATACTTGTGGTAGGCAGAGGCCAAAATTGGTATCTGCCCCGGGTGGAAGGCTTCTGACGTGAAGGTTTTTGTAAGAAGGTCCTCATATTCCTACGATCAGCTCCGGCCCCGTTTCTTCGAGCTGATGGACGTCCTGGGAGGGGAGGGCATCCGCCGGCAGGAACAGGTTCTGATCAAACCGAACCTGCTCATGGCGGCAGCGCCGGGCCGGGCCATTACCACCCATCCGTCCCTGGTCCGGGCGGCGGTGGAATATGTCCTGGAGCGAGGCGCCATTCCCCTGGTTGCGGACAGTCCCGCTATTGGTTCCTTCGCGCGGATCATGGACAAGGGCGGCTTCCGGGAGGCCCTGGCAGGGACGGGGGTGGTAGGACAGCCCTTTAAGGAGACCCGCTTCGTTGATCTCGGCAGCCCCTTCGGCAAGGTAGCCTTGGCCCGGGAGGCGCTGGACGCCGAGGTAATCATCAATCTGCCGAAGCTGAAAACCCATGCCCAGTTGTTCCTTACCTTGGGGGTGAAGAATCTGTTCGGCACGGTGGTGGGTTTTGAAAAACCCCAGTGGCACATGAAAATGGGCTCCAGGCGGGAGCTTTTCGCCCTGCTCATGGTCCGGATTTACGAGCAGTTCAAACCGGCCTTTACGATTCTCGACGGGATCACGGCCTTGGAGGGTGACGGCCCGGGAAGGGGTGGTCGCCCCCGGGAGGTAGGGCTAATGATGGGCAGCTCTTCGGCCCATGCCCTGGATTTGACGGTTTGCCGACTGTTTCAACTTGATCCTGACCGCCTGCCAACCCTCAAGGTTGCCCGGGAGATGGGACTTCTTGGAAACCCCTTGGAATTGGACGGCGACCTTCCCAGGGTGACCGGTTTTGCCCTGCCCAACCTGTCGCCCAACCTGTCGGGGCCCAAGTTCCTCCAGGGATTCATCCGTCGCTACCTCCTGTCGAATCCCCGGTGCGATCAGGCTTTCTGCAACCTCTGCGGGGAATGCCGGCAGATCTGTCCGGCCGACGCGGTTTTCTATAGTGGCACGGGCGTCCCGCCCGGGGGGCACGGCCAAGATGGCCGTGCCACAAAAGGGAAGGCGATCTTCAACCTGAAACGCTGTATCCGCTGCTATTGCTGCCAGGAAATCTGCCCGGAAGGGGCGATCGGGATCAGGGAACCGCGGGCGGGGAAACTGCTGGGGAGATTTTTCCGACCTTGATTCACCACCAGGAACAATCACTCCTGTCCGGGATATGAAATAATGTAACAGTGTGGAAATATCCGCCCACGAGCAAATGCGACAAAAGGTGGTGGATTTAGAATAGCGTAAACACTTGACAATTTTTTTGCAAAAGAAGTACGAAGTATCATGGAAGATGCGAGAAGCCTATTGGTCCGTAACGGGGCTGTCCCCTCCCGGTTTTTTACGCCTGAAATCCGTGCGTCCTGGAAGCGCTGTTTCGACATTGGACTCGATCCCTTCGGTGAGCCCAAGTCCACCCGCATCAGTACCGCAGAACTGAGCAAACTCCGGGACGAAAACGACCTGGTCCGCCGCTTGGCCAAAATTGAGATGGGAAACCTCCATCGGCAGATCGCCGGCTCAAATTTTATTATCCTTTTTGCCGATAGCCAGGGCATTATTCTGGACAGTATTGTGGATGGGCAATGCGCCAAGAATAATGCCCGCAGAACCTCTCCTGGCCATATCTGGAAGGAAGAAACCAATGGCACCAACGCCTTGGGCCTGGTGTCGGCCACGCAGCAGCCCGGCATCGTTCACGGGGACGAACATTTTTTTAACGCCTATAGCGGTTTGACTTGTGCCGCAGCGCCGATTTTTGGAACCTTTGGTAAACTGGTGGGGATTATCGATGCCACCTCGGACTGTCAATCCCGCCAGCGTCACACCCTGGCGCTCGTGGGAATGTCCTGTATGACCATTGAAAACGGTTTGTTCCGGGACCGTCACAAAAATACTCTCATCCTGGAAATCCACAGCCGCCGCGAATTTTTAGGAACTTTACAGTCGGCCATGCTGGCCTTTGATGAGAACGGCTTTCTCAAAGAACCGAATCGCCAGGCCCGGATTTTCCTGCAAGGCATACCCCTCAAGCCCCGGACCCACTTCGATGAGATATTTCGCACCTCTTTTAAGCATTTCCTCGACCAAATGCCGGGAGGGAGATCGGTCCATCTTACCGACCTGGAGGGCAGTGCTTTTGAAGTATGGGCGTTTAATCATCAGGCCCGAAAATTGAACTTAAAAGATTCAACCGCGGGCTCCGTTCATAAGGCAACCAGTGAAACGCCCATGGTGCATAATGACCCGGCCGTGAAAGAGGCCATGCACCTGGTGAAGCGGGCCGTTCAGTTGAATGTGCCAATTCTTATCCGGGGTGAAACCGGGACCGGCAAAGAGTTGATGGCCCGTTACGCCCATAACGTCAGTGGCCGAAAAGGTGATTTTGTTCCGGTCAACTGTGCGGCTTTGCCCGAAACGCTGATCGAGTCCGAGCTTTTCGGCCATCAGGAAGGCGCTTTCACCGGCGCAAGCCGGGGCGGCTCCAAGGGGATCGTACAACAAGCCCAGAACGGCACCCTTTTTCTGGATGAAATCGGCGCGATGCCGACGCAGCTTCAGGTGAAGTTGCTCCGTTTCCTCGACCGGATGGAGATTCGGCCAGTGGGTAAAACTACCGAAATTCCGCTGGACATACAGTTGATTTCCGCCACAAATGCCAAGTTGACCGGGCCGGACAAGGCAACCGGATTCCGATCCGATCTGCTCTATCGCATCAACACCATGGAGGTCTGCTTGCCCCCTTTGCGGGAGCGCCAGGATATTAAAGCCCTCATAGAAGCGATCAGGGAATCCTTCCCGCAACCCCTCGATCTGGATTCGGGGGCTCTCGGCCTGCTGGGAGGCTATAACTGGCCGGGAAACATCCGGGAGTTGAAGAACCTGCTGATCCGCCTTTCCATCTCCTGCCAAGGCGGCACTGTTCGCGCAGAAGACGTTCGAAAGTTGCTTCCCCTCCCCCTGGACGAATCCCCCGGCGAGCATCTCCCTAAGAACCTGGCCGATCAGGAGCGGGAAATTATTCTGGCCGCCTTTGACCGACACCATGGCAATATCTCGGCTGTAGCGCGTTATCTTGGAGTTTCGAGGAACAGTATTTACAAAAAACTCAAAGCGGCGCGCACGGCCAGTTGAAAATCGGTGTCAGTCTTCCGTTTCTTACTCCATTAATTGAGTTGTATTGTTCATTGTGGGAACAATGTGTTCTTGATTTCTGCTCATTTTTTCAACAGCAGACTCCCCCCACTACAACCAGTTTACCGGGATTGCGAAAATAACTATTGGCTTTTATTGCCAAAAACCCTTGTTAATCGCGCGCGGCACGGAAGTTGAGTGTATCTCTCGCTAACGCTCTACTTCAAAGTGAACCGTGAACCGGATAACCTGAGTAGTCACTTGAAAATTACCTCAAAATGAGCCTTTGGAAAAAGCAGGTGTATGAAGGCGGCAATATTATACCAATTCGATGAATCGTTGGAATATTCACCATGGCTGGCTTACGAGGATGTTCCCGAGCCCGTCATCGAAAGGCCCACCGATGTTATCGTTAGAATCGCCGGGGCGGGTGTTTGCGGAACGGATTTACAGTTGATTAAAGGGTTCTGGCGCGATCATCTGCGCATCGAACTGCCACTGATACTGGGGCATGAAAATGCCGGGTGGGTGGAAGAAATTGGCTCTGCCGTGGAATCTGTCAATATCGGGGACCCCGTAATCATTCATCCGATGAGGTCGGAGGACCCCTCTTGCGGCCCGGGGTTCAGAAGTCGGGCGGAGGAACGGGGGTTTTATCCCGGATTTAACCGCCCGGGCGGATTTGCGGAGTACATGCTGACCGAAGAGAGAAGACTTGTCCGTCTGCCAGCGCATTTCTCCCCCATGGATGCCGCTCCCCTGGCTGATGCCGGACTAACTGCCTATCACGCGGCCCGCAGGGCTTCCATGCACCTGACACCCGGGAATTATACCCTTGTTATCGGTGCGGGAGGTCTCGGACATGTGGGTATCCAAGTGCTGAGAGCGCTCAGCGCGGCGGAAATTATAGTCGTTGACAAGTCGGCGGCCGCCCTCGATCTGGCCAGAACGGTCGGGGCGCATTACACCTTTATTGCGGACGAACAATACACCCCAAAAATTCTGGCCTTGACCGGAGGACGGGGGGTCGAGGCCGTGATTGATTTCGTGGGAAAAGACAGCACGGTTAAAGAGGGACTATCCATAACACGAAAGGGGGGCTATTACTATCTCGTTGGCTGCGACGGTCAGTTGACGATTTCCGCTTTGGAGATGATCCAGTCGGAAAAAACCATCGTGGGCATCCTGGGAGGAACTTTCCCGGAGATGCGGGAACTGATCACCATGGTAGATCGCGGCCTGGTGGCATTGACAATCAAGGAATACCCTTTAAGCAGAGCGAATGAGGCGCTGCGCGATCTCAAAGAAGGCAGGAGTAGCGGTCGGTCGGTCCTAATCCCGTAACACGATAACTTTTACCAAGACAGGAGGAAACAATGAAAAGGTATTTATTCGCTTCAATCTTGACCATTGTTCTGGTTGTCAGCAGTTTTGGGGTGCAAGCGCAAGACTACAGCAAATACGGCATAGGGGCTGACATCCCCGGCGCCTGCTCCTACAAATCCATCGATGCCAAGGACTATTCGGGACGCACCCTCAACATCATCACCCATGCCGTTCCCGTCATGGGCGAACCGACGGCCCTCCACGCCAAACAATTTGAAGAGTTGACGGGCGCTAAGGTTAATGTGGTTCACGTACCCTTTGGCGATTTGTTTCAACGGATCATGATCCCTTTTCAGACAGGCCAGGCTGCCTACGACGTATTATTTTACGGATCGCTTTGGATCGGTGATTTCCACGAATACCTCGAACCGGTTCCTGCGGCCTACCAGCAGGTCAGCGGCATGCAGGACGTTACCCTCAACTATAAAGGCGTAGCGACCTGGGGTGATAAAATGGTTCAATATCCCGTCGATGGCGACCGCCATTATCTGAAATATCGCACGGATATTTTCGATAACCCGAAAATGCAGGAGCGCTACAAGAAGGCAACCGGCAAGACGCTTAAAGTTCCTGCGACCTGGGAAGAATACAATGAAATTGCGGTATATTTCTCCGGCTGGGACTGGGATGGCGACAAAGAACTCAATTATGGCAGCGCCGAGGTGGCCAAACGTGACGACTTGATGTTCTCGGCCTTCATTAGCCGTGTCGCGCCCTATGCCAAACATCCTGATGTTAAGGGTGGCTTTTTCTTTGAGCTGGAAACAATGAAGCCCTTGGTCAATACCCCCGGATGGGTGCGCGGACTTGAACTTTTTGTTGCCGCACAGAAGTCTTTTCCGCCAGGAGGCAACAATTTCGGCCTGGGTGATGAAATTTTTTCCTTTGGCGGCGGACAGACCCTCATGAGTTACAGTTGGGACGATGCCTTCATCCAGGCCATGCAGACCGGCAGCCGCATCCGCAACAAGGTCGCGGCGGCGCCATTGCCGGGTGCGCTAGAAGTCTGGAACCGCAAGACTGGCAAGTGGGACAAGTTTAAGACTCCTAATCGTGCGCCTTACATCACCTGGGGATGGACATCGGCCGTTTCCAAGCTGTCCAAAAACAAGGACATGGCCTTTGATTATCTGTGCTTCTTCAGTAACGAAGCCAATACCGCCCATGATTTGCAGATCGGCCGCTTCGGGGTGAACCCTTTCCGCAGGGCCCATTTCGATGCCAAATTCTGGATCGAAAAGCTCGGTTGGGAGGAGAAAATAGCGAAGACCTACGTAAAGACGCTGAGCGACATGGATCTCAGCAAAAATCGCGTGTTTGACCTCCGGGTCCCGGGCGTAGGCCAGTTCATGAGTTCTCTCGCGGCTGGCGTTTCCAAGGCGCTGGCCGGGCAGGAGACGCCCCAAAAAGCCCTCGATGGAGTGGCGGAAGAATGGCGGCAGATCGTCGACCGCATCGGCAAAGAAAAGGTGCGTGACGCTTACAAAAATGTGGTCGCCCTGGAGGACAATCTGCGCTAAGGGGAGCGAGGAGGCAAGGCCGCGATTTGTTCGCGGGCTTGCCTCTTTGTAGCTACTCAGGTTCAGAGTTGACGGGTTCACGATGCACGGTTCTACGACAAACAGGTTTGCAATTGGCACTAACAGATTTCGTGTCGCCTGCGGCGATTGGCATTGTTCGTAGCTTCAAGAAAACATGGGAAGCATGACCCCGCCACAGGCCAAATAACAGTGAACGGTGAACCGTGAACCAGACAAGGACTGAGGGGTCATGCTTAAATACAAACATTTTTTCCTGCTGCCCGGACTTATCGTGCTGGTAGCGATTATTATTTTTCCTCTACTCTTCACGATCAGGGTCAGTTTCTCGAGCTGGGACGTGGTCAAACCGGGGCTTGACTGGCTAGGCGGCAAAAACTATGAGCGCCTCTTTGCCGACCTGCGGTTCTGGGAGGCGCTGTTCCGACTCAGTTTAATGGCGGCCGGCTCGGTTCTCATCCAGTACATCATCGGCTTCAGCCTGGCGCTGATGGTATGGCGGGACGTGATTATGAAGCGCTTTATCCGGGTTTTGTTTCTGGTGCCGATGATGACCACCCCTGTTATCATGACGGTAATATGGCGGACCATCCTCCATGAATCCCTCGGTCCGGCAAACGATATCGTGCGCTTACTCGGTTTTGGACCCTTGACCTGGCTTTCCACCAGCGGCATGGCCATGCTCAGCGTCATTCTCGTAGAGGTCTGGCAGTGGACGCCATTCATGTTTCTCTTGCTTCTCGCGGGGCTCTTGTCTTTGCCGAAGGAACCCTATATGGCCGCGGCCATAGACGGCGCCGGCCCTTTGCGAACCTTTTTCAGCGTCACCTTTCCCCTGATGGCGCCCATTTCCGCCGGGGCGATATTAATCCGACTGATCGAGGCTTCAAAGATCATGGAGACAGTTTACGTCCTGACCTCGGGCGGCCCCGGCACAGCGACGGAGACGGCGAGCTATTATATCTACATCCGGGGTCTGCGTGACTACCAGATCGGATATGCGGCATCACTTTCCTTTACCTACCTTATCGTCATGATCATAAGCCTTACGATCATTGCCAAGATCATGACACGCAAAATTATACGGGATTGAAGCTATGATGAGAACCACCTATCTCTTATTGAAATATACGGCGATCCTTATCTGGTCGTCCTTTGTGGTGCTGCCGTTCCTCTGGGCGCTTACAACCTCGTTCAAGACCGCGCACGGCATCACCTCCGGCGCCACCTATATCCCATGGCTGCAATACGAGCCGTCCCTCGAGGGGTGGAAGGTGCTGGTCCGCACCGGCGGCGCCGGCATCAACATCGTTCAACCGTACATCTCGAGCATGGTAGTTACCGTTGGCGCCAGCCTGATCAGCCTGGCGCTGGGAACCCTTGCCGCTTACGGGCTTTCCCGCTTTTCCTACCGATTAGGGTTCATCAAGAACAGCGATATCCGGTTTTTCTTCATTTCTCAGCGGATCATGCCGCCCATCGTACTGGCTATCCCCTTCTTCCTCATGCTGCAGTATTTCGGATTGCTGGACAGCATTATCGGCCTGATTATAGTTTATATCGCGCTGCTTCTGCCTATCGCCACCTGGGTAATGGTCGATTTCTTCAACAACATTCCCCGGGAGATTGACGAGATGGCCCAGATAGACGGATGCAACCCCATCGGGGCGTTCTTTCGGGTTATCCTGCCGAATTCCTTGCCAGGCATCGTCGTGGCAGGACTCTTTTGCCTGATATTCGGCTGGAACGATTTTTTCTTCGCCTTTATCCTGACCTTTACCAAGACACAATTGCTACCCGTTGCGGTAGTCGCTCTTAATTCCTCTGTGACCCCCTGGTGGAGTCTTTCCGCTTCCGCGCTGGTTTCTGTTGCCCCCCTGGTGATCATCGCATTTGTTGTCGAACGCTACCTTTCCCGCGGCAACATGGCAGGGGCGATCCGATGAGGGGGTGGCCATGTCTCTTTTAGTGCAAAACTTGGGTATTTGGGTGGACGGGGTCGCACATCTGAATGATATCAGTTTGGAGTTCCAGCAGGGGCGGTTGTACAGCATTCTGGGACAAACTCTTTCCGGCAAGACCACCCTTTTACGAACAATCGCCGGACTCCAGTCCCCCCAGCAAGGAACCTTGACCCTTCACGGCCAGGGTTTTCTTGCACTACCGGTCTGGAAGCGTCGCGTCGCCATGGTCTACCAGCAGTTTATCAACTACCCGCATCTTGATGTACTGGCCAACGTGGCTTTTCCCTTGCTTCGCGCCGGCGTGCCCCGAGCGGAGGCCAGGCAGCGCGCCCGGGAGATTCTGGGAAAAATAGGGCTGGCAAATTATGAGAACCGCCGCCCCTCGACCTTGTCGGGGGGGCAGCAGCAGCGGGTAGCTTTGGCTCGGGCGCTGGTTAAGCGCGCGGAAATACTTCTCCTCGATGAACCTCTTGTGAATCTTGATTACAAGCTGCGCGAACAGTTGCGCGACGAGTTTCAAAATATTTTCGCCGGTCAGGACGATGCCATCGTGATTTACACGACGACTGACCCGGATGAGGCGATTCAACTCGGGCATGAATTGATTGTCATGGATGAAGGCGCCGTTATTCAGCAGGGCAAACCGCTGGAGGTATTCAACGCCCCGGCGATGATCCGCTGCGCCGAGATCATCTACAACCCGCCGATGAACATTTTTAACGGCGCCATCCAGCGCGGGTATATCCAGCTGCAGGGGGGTGTAAGGCTGCCCATTCCCTTGCACTTGGGCCATCTGCCCGAGGGAACCTGCCGCTTCGGCCTCTCGACCGCGGACATATCAATCGGCGGCAATATCGGCGCCGAGGTGGAACTGAGCGAGATCAGCGGGTCCCAGACCATTTTGCATCTGCGGGGGGCCATCGGCTCTTTTATCGTCTATGAGGCCGGTGTTTATCATTACTCGATGGGCAGTACGGTACAGGTCGGTCTCGATCCGGGACGTATTTTTGCCTTCGCCGTGGACGGGAAGCTCATCAGCGCCCCTCCGGCAGCCGCCGGGAAGGAGAGGTAAACAATGGCCAAGATCGAACTTACCCAGATCGCCCACACCTATGAGCCAACTGCTCCGGCACCGATCTATGCGCTGGAAAAACTGAATTTGGTTTGGGAAGACGGTGGCACATACGCCCTTTTAGGGCCTTCCGGCTGCGGGAAAACCACCATGCTCAATATCATCTCCGGCTTGATTCGCCCCAGCCAAGGACGGGTATTGTTCGACCAGGCGGACTTCACCGATTTTCCCACCCCGAAGCGCAACATTGCCCAGGTGTTTCAGTTCCCGGTGGTATATACCCTGATGAGCGTGGAAGACAATCTGGCCTTCCCGCTGATCTGTCGCCATGTTCCCAAGGCGGAGCGTCAGCGGCGGGTGCGCGAAGTGGCAGAGTTGCTCAACCTCACGGATAAGCTCTCCAAACCCGCCCGGAAGCTGGCCGCAGACGAGAAGCAGCTCATCTCTCTGGGGCGCGGATTGGTCCGCAACGACGTGACGGCCTTGCTCATGGACGAGCCGCTGACGGTCATAGATCCGCAATTGAAATTCGAAATTCGGCGTAAACTGAAGAAAATAAATGAACTATATGCTTTGACCATGGTTTATGTCACCCACGATCAGACGGAAGCGATGACCTTCGCGGATACCATCGTGGTGATGAACGAGGGAAAGGTGGTCCAGACAGGAACGCCTCAGGACCTCTATAACCGGCCGCAAACCACCTATGTCGGTTACTTCGTCGGTTCACCGGCCATGAACTTTATGAAATGCACCATAGACGACGGCAAGCTCCAACTCGCCGGGGGCGCGATTCCCGTCCCGCCCGGCCTTTCTATTCCGGGCGGGGCCGAAAACCTTAAACTCGGCATCAGGCCAAGCAACGTGAAGCTCGGGGCTTCCCATTGTGAACAGTCCCTCCGGGGGACGGTGCAGCGGGTGCAGGAATTCGGCAACTACCGGGTGGTTACCGTGGCCGTCAAGGATGAGCTGCTCCGCTTGAAGTTGCCCCCCGGCACTGAAATTCCAGCCCTTGATACTTGGGTGGTTTTGCCGGAGGATCGGATCTGCCTCTATGCCGATGAGGTACTCGTGGAGCAAAAATAGTCAGTAGCGAAGCCGTCAAGACGGAAGCAACATTCGATCAAGCCTTATAAACCGTAACTGATTAGATCATCATTTCTTATGGAGGTGGACATGTCCAAGCCAAGAGTAGCTATTGTGAAGACGGGGGCCTTGAAGGGCAATGCAGAATTTATAGGCGGCAGATTTGTCCGTTACGACGAAGATATCGCTCAATTGAAGCAAAAAATCGCCGAAACCATTCAGCTTGCGGTGGGGGGGATTGATAACATCATCCAGAAGGGAGAAACCGTCCTGATCAAGCCTAACCTGGCCTTTCAAGCCCCCCCGGAGAGCTTTTCCGTTGTGGATCCCCGTGTGATTGAAGCGCTCATTGCCTATCTGAAGGAAAATTCCCGAGCCAAAGAAATCTGGATTGGCGACAATCCCTCGCTGGGCCAGCATGTGGGACGGGCCCGGCCGGCCTTCGAGGCCTCCGGGATGCGGGCGGCGGCAGAACGAGGCGGCGCCGACCGGATCATATTTTTTGACGAAGAGGAACTGGTAGATGTGGAAATAGCCAGCGCCAGGCTGTACCGCCACGCCAAGGTCTTCAAGCCCTTCCTGGACGCAGACCGGGTGATCAACCTCCCCAAAATGAAGACACATCTGGCAGGGACGGTTACCCTGGGCGTGAAAAATTGGCAGGGCATCATCCCTAACGTCCACCCCAGTGGCGAGCAGCAGGACGTACACCGCTTGGACCTGGGGCAAAAATGCGCCGATCTCCTGCGCGTGCGGGAGGCCGATTTGACGCTGGTGGATGCCGTCATTGCCATGGAAGGTCAAGGGCCGCACGCCGGATCGCCGCTGGAAATGAACCTCTTCATTGCCGGCCGGCAAACGGTGGCCGTGGATGCCGTGACCGCATACGTGATGGGATTTGAAACCATAGAAATACCGGCCGTACGGATTGCCGCCACGGAGGGGCTGGGCGAGCGGGAGATCGAGAATATTGAGGTCGTCGGCACCCCCGTTTCCGAAGTTCGCACCTTTTTCAAACGACCGATGAACGACCCCACGGGCTTTATTCCCGGCGTCCAGGTAATCATTCAGCAAACATGCCCTGGTTGCTTTGTCAACATCCGCGGCGCCCTGGACAATTTCAAGAACAACATGAACACCAAAGATTTCATCGATAAGACGGGAGAAATATATATTGTGGCAGGCGGAGTGCCTGATTTTAAACCCGCCTGGGTGGAAAACAAGCATCTATTCATAACCGGTGATTGCTGGAAATATTTCCCGAGCAAAGGGAAAGTGGAGGAAGCAATGAAGCTGGCAAAAAATGTAACCGAGTACCCGGGCTGTGCGCCGGTTTATATTTTTGCCCAACTAAACGGCGATCTTCAGACACTTTATCAGAAATGTGGCGGGGCCTTGTGCCCTGTATCATAGTCTTCCCGTCTAGTGTTTGAATTGCAGATGAAAAGAGAAAGAAGGCCAAGTTACTGGCTAGACTTGGGATTGATGGCCTATGCGCCGGCATTTGCCCTTCAGGAACAGATTTTTCAGGCGCGTATGAATGGCCAATTTCCGACCACCATTATTTTACAGGAGAACCTGCCGGTCTTCACGATCGGCCGGTCGGGCAGTCGCGCCAATATCTTATCCTCGGAGGAGGAGCTGCAGCGGCAGGGCATCGAAGTGCGGGAGGTGGACCGGGGCGGCGACGTCACCTATCATGGACCAGGCCAGCTCATTGTCTCCCCTCTCCTTTATCTGGGGGATATTGGTCTGAACGCCAACCAGTACCTGCACAATCTTGAGGACATGCTGATCGAACTCCTGGCCTGGTGTGGCATCCAGGCCGGCAAAAAGGAGGGTTATCCCGGGGTCTGGCGGCAGAATGCCAAAATCGCCGCAGTGGGCATTGCCGTGAGGCACGGCTTTGTGTTCCATGGCTTTTCCCTTAATGTAGATTTGGACCTGACGCCCTTTCAACTGATCAACCCCTGCGGGGTCAGCCGCATGCCGGTTACGTCCATCAAGGAGGTGTTGGGACGCGAATTGCCTCTGGCCGACCTCAAAACGCAGTTGCGAGCGCTAATGGAGCAGAGGTTTGCCTTAAATACCAGGGAGTTTTCCTTGCCGGATTTTCTGGTGCGTATGAAGACGTGGAAACCTGACTTGAATGAAAAAAAGAACCCCGACAGAGAAACTTCGGGAAACGGTTGCCCTATACATTGAGGAGATGAAATATGCGTTTCAATATCATAATACCCCCCACCTCCGACGGGGCGCTGGAAGTCACGGTTGTTTCGTGGATCAAAGAGGTCGGCGCTCATGTTTCAAAAGGCGAAGATCTGGCCGTGGCCACAACGTCTAAAATTACCCTTTATGTCATTTCCCCTGCGGACGGCGCCTTGACCGAAATAATCGTTTCGGCCGGGTCTAAGGTTCGGGTCGGAACGGTAATTGGCATAGTAGAAGCAGCTTGAGGCAAATTCTTGATACGCCAGGGGGGACAGATGAGACTAGCAGATAAGGTGGCTTTAGTTACAGGCAGCAGCCGCGGGATCGGCCGGGAGATTGCCATCGCCATGGCGCGGGAAGGGGCCGATATCGTCGTAAACTACAGCCAGAATAGGGACGCGGCCTTGGATACTGCGGAAAAAATCAAGGCGCTGGGGCGCCGGGCGATCGTGGTCCAGGCCAACGTTAATGAAAGGTCCCAGGTGGAAAGACTCTTCGCGACGGCGCTGGAGGAATTTGGCCGACTGGATGTACTGGTCAACAATGCCGGCGGTTTTCCCATAAAACCCTTTGCCGCCGTGACCGATGAAGATTGGGACAAGATGATGGACCTCGACCTCAAAAGCATTTTCATGTGCAGTCAGACCGCCTTGGCAATAATGCGCGGGAAACGGAACGGTGCCATCATTAACATCTCATCAGTGTCCGGGCTGGTAGGAGCGGTGGGCATGGTTCCCTACTCGGCGGCAAAGGGAGGGGTCAACGCTTTTTCCAAAGCGCTGGCCCGGGAGCTTGCACCTCTGGGCATTACCGTGAATGCCATCGCCCCTGGCATCATCGAAACGGATACGGCCCTGGATATCTTCCCTGAAGGCGCGTTGAAAGTATACACCACTTACCAGGTCCCCCTCGGACGACTGGGTCGGCCGGAGGACGTCGTCGGGCTGGTGGTCTTTCTGGCTTCCGACGAGGCCCGGTATATTACCGGTCAGGTCTATGCCGTGGACGGCGGGTTCACGATGCAGTAGGGCGGTGAGAGCAACGCAGCATCTTTTTTTTAGGCATTTTGATAAGAATTCAGTTGCGTCCCGTTAAGTAATTGCATATGAATCGCTGATCTAATAATCCCGCAAATCTTGTCATTAGAGTGACGCGAGAAAAGCTCGTGGTTGTAACGCTTTATAAATACGAGCTTTCTTCCTCCAGTCGAAATGACCATGAGGGGACGTCGAAATTTTAACATGCCGCCATGACTTACAAAAAGGAGATCGTATCTTGATTCCAGAAGACCACAAGACCCTGGATAAACTAAAAGGGATTCTCGCCGAGATGGGGACGGTCCTCGTGGCCTACTCGGGCGGTGTGGACAGCACCTTCCTCGCAAAAATAGCCCGTGATGTCCTCGGGGACAAGTCGCTCGCGGTAACCGCCACTTCTCCCCTCTATCCCCAATGGGAAAAGGAGGAGGCGATAAGGCTGGCCGGGATGCTCAATCTAAGACACCGGCTCACTATTTCCAATGAACTGGAGACGGAGAATTTTGCCGACAATCCGCCCAACCGCTGTTTTCTCTGCAAGCAGACGCTCTTTACTGAACTATTCAGGATCGCGGCGGCAGAGGGGATTGGCCAGGTTGTAGATGGGGCGAATCATGATGATCTTAATGATTACCGGCCAGGCAGCCGGGCGGCCCGGGAGATGGGGGTGCGAAGTCCCCTCCGGGAGGCCGGTCTGGGGAAGGAGGTCATCCGCCGCTTGTCACGGGAGATGGACCTCCCCACCTGGGAGAAGGCTTCCTTTGCCTGTATGGCCTCCCGTTTTCCTTACGGGGTCCGGATAGATGAGCAGAAGCTCGCCCAGATCGACCGGGGGGAAGGACTCCTGCGGAGGCTTGGATTCCGGCAGTTCCGGATCCGTCACCACGGGAACCTGGCCCGAATCGAGGTAGCCGGGAATCAGTTTCCCCTCCTGCTGGAAAAGGCTGCGGAAGTGACTGCGGCGCTGAAAGATGCCGGTTTTCTTTATGTAACCATGGACCTGGGGGGCTATCGCCTGGGAAGCATGAACGATACCTTGTCGGAGAGGGTGAAAAGTGAATATAGATAGGCTAAAAGGGCTGCTGGGCGAGCTGACGACAGGAAGCATAACGGTGGACGATGCCCTCTCCAAGCTCCGGGGGATGCCTTTCGAGGACCTGGGATTTGCCAAGGTGGATAATCACCGGCAGCTCCGGAAGGGATTCCCCGAGGTGATCTATTGTCCCGGCAAGGCGCCGGAACATGTGGTGGCCATTATCGCCCGGATGGCGGAAGAGGGAGATGAGAACATCCTGGCCACCCGGGCGGGGGTGGAACTGTACGATCTCGTCAAGGCGCAGGTGCCCGAGGCCGAGTATCATGAACGGGCCAGGCTGATCGTGGTCCGCCGGGGCGAACAGCGCCAGCGGGGACATATTCTGGTGATCTCCGCCGGCACCGCCGACCAGTCCGTGGCGGAAGAGGCGGCCGTGACGGCCGAGGTGATGGGCAACCGGGTGGAGCGTCTTTATGACGTGGGCGTGGCGGGAATTCACCGGCTCCTCAGTCATACGGACAGATTGTTTGCCGCCCGGGTGCTGATTGTGGTCGCCGGGATGGAAGGCGCCCTGCCATCGGTTGTGGGCGGGCTGGTGGATAAGCCGGTTATTGCCGTCCCCACCAGCGTGGGCTACGGCGCCAATTTCGGCGGACTTTCCGCCCTCTTGACAATGCTGAACACCTGCGCCAGCGGGGTCAGCGTCGTCAATATCGACAATGGTTTCGGCGCGGCCTATCAGGCCAGTATGATCAACCGCCTGGGGGAGCGATGACGAAAGTAGCATATTTCCAGTGTTTTGCCGGAATCAGCGGGGACATGACCCTGGGCGCCCTTATTGATGCCGGCGTAGATTGGCAGGAGTTCCAAACCGGTCTGGCCGGTCTGTCTTTGACCGGCTATGAGCTTACCCGTGAGACGGTGACGAAACAGGGGATCAGGGCGACGAGGGTCAGGGTCCTGACGGAGAACAAACAGCCCCACCGCCATTTCGCCGATATTCAAAAGATCATCAACGGCTCTTCGCTGCCCCCTTGGGTGAAGGAGAGGGGCATCCAGGTCTTTCTCCGCCTCGCCGAGGCGGAGGCTAAAATTCATCATACCACCGTCGAGCGGATTCATTTTCATGAAGTTGGGGCGGTGGATGCCATCGTGGATATCGTGGGAGCGGCCCTTGGCCTGTGGCTTCTCGGGGTGGATGAGGTTTACGCCTCGCCGGTCAATACGGGCGAGGGCATGGTGGAATGCGCCCACGGCTCTCTGCCGATACCGGCCCCCGCCACGTTGGAACTCCTCCGGGGGGCGCCGATCTACTCTTCGGGGATACAGAGGGAACTGACCACCCCCACCGGGGCCGCCATCCTGACGACCTTTTGCCGCCGCTTCGGTCCCCTGCCGGCCCTCCGGGTGAGCGCCATCGGCTACGGCGCCGGCGGAATGGATCTGCCGGTCTCGAATGTAGTCAGATTGATCATTGGCGAGCTGGATGGACCGGGGGACGGGATCTATCCGATTCCCGCCGAGGAGGGGATCCGCCAGGAAGAGGCCCTGGTCATGGAGGCCAATATTGACGACATGAATCCGGAGTTTTACGATCACCTCATCGAGACCTTCCTGAGGGCCGGGGCGATGGATGTGTTCCTGAAACCCATCCAGATGAAGAAGAATCGGCCGGCGACAACCCTTTGTGTTCTGATCCATCCCGAACAGCTTTCCCTTTTTTACCGGAAGATCTTCACGGAAACCACCTCGCTCGGGGTCAGGGTCTATCCCGCAACCAAATATATGCTGCCCTTTGAGATTGCTTCGTTCAACGGTTCCCTGGGAATCGCACGAATCAAGATTGCCCGCCTGAACGGCCGGGTCTGCAACATTGCCCCGGAGTATGAGGATTGCCGCAAGATTGCCCTGGAGAGAGGGATGCCTTTAAAACAGGTCTATGATACAGTGAAGGGCGAGTACGGGCGAGATATTAAATACAGCGAGGATGAAAGCGATGCAGGTAATTGATTTAAGGAGCGATACGGTGACTCTTCCCTCCCGGGAAATGCGGGAGGCCATGTCCCGCGCCGAGGTAGGCGACGATGTTTTCGGCGAGGACCCGACGGTAAATAGGCTGCAAAATGTGGCTGCGCAACTGACCGGCAAGGAGGCCGCCCTGTTTGTTCCCAGCGGCACAATGGGCAATCTGATCTGTCTTCTTGCCCATTGTGTCCGGGGGGACGAGGCGATCCTGGGGGATCAGTCCCATATCTTTGTCAACGAGGCAGGCGGGATGGCCGCCCTGGGGGGCATCCATCCCCGTACGCTCCCCAATCAGCCGGACGGGACCTTGGACCTGGGGGAAATAGAGGGGGCGATTCGTGCGGATAATATCCATTTCCCCCGGACCAGATTGATCTGTCTGGAGAATACCCATAACCGCTGCTACGGGGCGCCCCTTACCCCGGAGTATATGGAATCCGTGGCGGCCCTCGCCGGACGTTATGGCCTGGCCGTCCATCTCGATGGGGCCAGGATCTTCAACGCCGCTGTGACCCTCGGGGTGTCGGCAACATATCTTGCCCGCTGTGCGGATTCCGTAACCTTCTGTATTTCCAAGGGCCTGGCCGCGCCCGTTGGTTCCCTCGTCTGCGGTACGGCGGAGTTCATCCACCGGGCCCGTCGTCTCCGGAAACAACTGGGGGGAGGGATGCGTCAGGCGGGAATCCTGGCCGCCGCCGGGATCGTCGCCTTGGAGGGGATGATCGACAGGCTCGCCGATGATCACCGGAATGCCCGGTTCCTGGCGGAGGGAATGGCCCGGATTCCCGGCCTTCAGGTGGAACCGCAAAGGGTTTATACCAATATTGTCTATTGTGATCTCGAAAGCCCGGACCTGACCCAGGCCGAGTTCCTGGGACGCCTTAAGGAGCGGGGAGTCCGGGTTTCCGTGACCGGGGAAAATCGTTTTCGCCTGCTCACCCATTACGGGATCAGCCGCGAAGATATCTTTAGCGCCCTCAGAACCATCAGGGAGGTCATGGACTGCACCCCCGGGGGTGCAATCAATAAGGACGTCAGCACGACGATAATTTAGACTCATGTACTAAGCAAGGGAGGCAGGGTGTACGCAGTCCCGTTGATGGGTTTTGAACCGGTTTGTACAGTCTGAGGCTCTTGTAAAACTCACGCGGACGCGACGGAGCGCGTCCCTCCAGTCCCCGAAACATGCCCTTTTCCACGTCTTTTGGAGGGCCACGCTCCGTCGTGGCCGTCTTTGCCGTGAGTTTTGCAATTTGCTCGTCTGTATGATTATGGTTGGGACTAAAGATGTCGACTTCGTAAAAAAGTTCGGATGTTGGGTTGCGCTGCATCCCTCCCCGGCGGAGGCCGGGAGGCTTTTTACGAAGCCGCCCTAAACTCAAGGCTTTTGCGACTTTTTACGAGTTCGTCAAAGATGAATAGAAAGGGCCCAATACAAATGACGAAACATATTCAACCACTCGCCGAGGTTTTTGGGTATCTCGTTGATGACCAATCACCCAGAGCCATCCGATACCGCTCGCATCGCCTCTGTCCATTCAATAACAGGGTTCCCAGTTGCACCAAAGACAAAGCGAAGAACCCCCTCGGGGTATGCAGTGTGTTCCACGATGGCATCCCAGCGATAACCTGCCCTATTCGGTTTAGGGAGGATTGGCTTATCACCGATGATGCGGCATCTTTCTTCTTTGACGATGGCATTTCATGGAGTTCGCTTATTGAAGTCCGTCTGAACGACGCTCACGGAAAGTCGGCCGGCAACATTGACGTTGTACTTGTTGCATACGACGACAATGGAAAAAATTTCGACTTCGGCGCTCTCGAAATACAAGCGGTTTACATCTCTGGAAATGTTCGCGACCCCTTTGCGTACCTCGTAAAGAATCCAAAGGCTCACGCACAAATGGACTGGTCAACTCAGCCAAATTATCCACGGCCGGACTACCTGTCTTCTTCCCGAAAACGTTTAGCTCCTCAGCTTCTATTCAAGGGTGGTATTCTTCATTCTTGGCGCAAGAAGACAGCCGTCGCACTGAACAAGAGCTTCTTTGAAACACTTCCGCCCTTGAAAACA
Organism: uncultured Actinomycetes bacterium; assembly: GCA_947085635.1. GTDB lineage: Bacteria > Actinomycetota > Thermoleophilia > RBG-16-64-13 > RBG-16-64-13 > JAHJSA01. Next base: position 37,646 of record CAMTXC010000001.1, read on the forward strand.
GTCAGCAAGTCGAAAGCCGATATTTCTTGGCTCATATATGATCTCCAGTTGGTCAAAGATGATGGACAGGAAAGGTTCACACTAACAAAAATTGACGAAGTTTTTACGGAATTTGAGCCCGCTCTAGCGTCTATCACGACTCCCGCGCCAGGAAACATAGACGTCTTTATAAATCTGCTTCAAGAGAAGCTTGATGAGCAGCTTGAAACGCCACCAAATAACAAAACAATTGAAAAGCCGTTCTGAAATGAAAGCATCCAGACAACAATCACTGTTCCCGGAATTGCGTGAGGATACGGAATCCCCTAAGCCGGTTAATGTCGCCTCTATTCCGCAAAGAAGTCCCTTCCGCTACCCAGGAGGGAAAACATGGTTTGTTCCTGCATTCCGAGACTGGATCAAAAATTACTGCCCTAAGCCTGAAGTCTTGATCGAACCATTTGCCGGTGGGGGCATTATCAGCCTCACTGCTTTGTTTGAGGAACTCGTCTCACGAGTCGTTATGGTGGAGCTTGACGACGAAATCGCGGCGGTCTGGCAAGCGGTGGTGAATGGCGATGCAGAATGGTTAGCAAATCGGATACTCAGATTCGATCTGAGCAAGGAGTTTGTTACGCAGGAATTGGAGAAGACCGCAAGAACGCGACGGGACAAGGCCTTTCAGACAGTTCTCAAAAACCGGACTTTGCATGGAGGAATTTTGGCCGAGGGATCGGGATTCATCAAATACGGAGAGAATGGCAAAGGGATTCGTTCTCGCTGGTATCCTGCTACGCTAGCCAAGAGGTTTGTAGAACTAAATCATGTCGCACGTAGGATCGATTTTCGTTGTGATGATGGCTTGAAGATTATGCAGGAGTTTGCATCCCGGAGGGATGCTGTCTATTTCTTGGATCCGCCTTACACTGCCGGTGGGAAAAAGGCCGGGAAACGGCTTTACAGGCATTGCGATATTGACCATGAGCGGTTATTCACGCTTTGCGAATCTGTCAAAGGCGATTTTCTAATGACCTACGATAATGCAGACGAGGTCAAGGTAATGGCAAGAAAACATGGTTTTCAGATGCGTCTTATTCCGATGACAAACACCCATCACGCAACGATGCAAGAGCTTGTGATAGGGAAGGACCTATCATGGATGGATCATTACGACGCACTACATGGGCCAACCGATGAATACAAGACAGAAGGAAAACCTTGATCAACCATCAACATTTTATGATGTTTGAATTTACAACGTAAACGATGATTCTTTTTATGAAGCGAGGTGAATGTAAATTGTCAGCTTGCTTGTTGGTTCAGGCTACAAGATTGAACCAGCCAAGATCTTCCTCAATTTACTGTGAACCGTGAACCTTGAACCCGTCAACCGTGAACCCCGACCAATGTATAGAGGTGGCCCATGCTCTGGATTGTTTTTTACCTGCTTTTCCCGGCAATCGTGATCTTTCTCTGCGGAAGGTTCCCGTTCTTCCATCGGATCGGGTCGGTCGTCACCTGTTATCTGGCGGGCCTCCTCTTGGGCAATACGGGAATCCTCCCCGACGGGATCGGCAAGGTCCACCAGATACTGCTTACGGTGACCATCCCGCTGGCCCTGCCGCTCATCTTTTTTTCCCTCGATATCAGAAAATGGACCCGCCTGGCCGGGAAGTCCCTCCTTGCCTTCGGCCTGCAGATCCTGGCCGTAGTGGCGGCGGTGGGCACGGGTTACCTGTTGTTCCGGCAGCCCCTCGGCCCGGAAAGCTGGAAGGCGGCGGGAATGCTCATCGGGGTCTATACGGGCGGCACGCCGAACCTGGCGGCCATCGGGACGGCCCTGGACATTTCCCCTTCGCTCTACCTGGCCATCCACAGCGCCGATGTGCTCGCGGGATCACTCTACATCCTCCTGGTCATCACCTTTTTAAAACCGGTGGCGGGCCTTTTTTTGCCCCCCTTCCAATCCACCGGCCAGGCCGGAGAGGAGGAGGTTGAGCAGTTCGATTCCTACCGGGGCATCCTCACCAGGGAACGGATCATCCCTTTGGGCCGGGCCTTGGGACTCTCTCTCCTGATCTTTGCCGTGGGCGGAGGGTTGACCCTGGTATTTCCGAAGGCCTATGCCATGGTGGTGGCCATTCTCGCCATTTCCTCCCTGGGAATTGCCGCCTCCCTGGTCCCGGCGATCAGAAGGATTCCCATGACCTTTCAGGCGGGTCAGTATCTGATCCTGATCTTCTGCCTGACCGTAAGCTCCATGGCCAATCTGGGCAGCCTCCTCTCCACGGCCCCGGCGGCCATCGCTTTTGTTTTCCTGGCCACCTTCGGCGCCCTGTTCCTGCACATGGTTCTGTGCGCCTTCTTCCGGATCGACCGGGACACGGCGATCATCACCTCCGCCGCAGGAATCCTCTCGCCGCCCTTTGTCCCCATGGTCGCGGCATCCTTGAAGAACCGGGAAATTGTGATTACCGGTGTCCTGACCGGCGTCATCGGCTGGGTCGTGGGAACCTATCTGGGGGTGGCGGTGGCCTATCTCTTAAAGATGACCTGAGGGGTGGGTCGGGGCTGCTGCAGGCTCCGCTCCTTCGGGAAAGAAACTATCTCCGGGAGGGATAAAAAACAGGTGAAACGATGGAAACCATGAACTTACCGCCGCAGGGCGCATCCCGGGAGGAACTCCTGGAGAAACTAGCGGCAATGAAATCGGGTGACAGCGACTGGGAGGGGGGGCGCGTCTTCAGCCTGGTTTACAATGCCGGGGAAGACGTGGCGGCCATGGCCCGGGAGGCCTACCGGATCTTTATCGCCGAAAACGGTCTCAGCCCCTTTGCCTTCCCCAGTCTGCTCCGGATGGAAACCGAGGTGGTGGCCATGCTGGCCGGCCTTCTGGGAGGGGATGGCGGGACGGCCGGCACGATGACCTCCGGCGGATCGGAGAGCATCTTCATGGCCATGAAGGCGGCCCGGGATTACGCCCGGACGTATAAACCCGAGATAGAAAAACCGGAGGTACTGCTTCCCCTTTCGGCCCATCCGGCCTTTAACAAGGCGGCCCATTATCTGGGTTTGAAGACCGTCGTCACCCCTCTCAGGGCGGATTTTACCGCCGATCCGCTGGCGATCAGGGAGGCCGCCGGGGGAAACACCATCTTTATGGTTGGTTCGGCCTGTTCCTATCCCCACGGCATGATCGATCCCATCGGAGAACTGGCCGCCATCGCCCGGGAGAGGGACATCTGGCTCCATGTGGATGCCTGCGTCGGCGGTCTGATCCTGCCTTTTCTGGCCAGGCTGGGCAAGGATATTCCCCCCTTTGATTTCCAGGTGGAGGGGGTGAGCTCAATCTCGGCGGATCTCCATAAGTACGGTTATATCCCCAAAGGCGCCTCCGTGGTCCTTTATCGCACGGGGGAATTACGGAAACACCAGTTCTTCGCCTACGCCGATTGGCCCGGTGGTGTTTACGGCACCCCGTCCCTGTCGGGTTCCCGTCCCGGGGGCGCCATTGCGGCGAGCTGGGCGGTGATGAATTACCTGGGGGAAGAGGGATACCTGAGGCTCGCCGGGCAGATCTCCGAGGCGACTTCCCGGCTCCAGGCAGGCATTGAAGCGATTCCGGGGCTCCATATCCTGGGGAGTCCTCCCGGTTCGGTCTTCGCCTTCGGCAGCGACCGCCTTAATATTTATGCCTTGGGAGAGAGGATGAAGGGCTATGGCTGGTTTATCGACAGCCAGCAGCTCCCGCCCTCGCTTCATATGACCATTTTCCCGGTGCATAACCGGATTGTGGAACCATTTCTGGCGGACTTGGGTCGGGCGGTGGAGGGGGTTGCCAACTTGCAGGACCGGGATATCTCCGGCGAGGCGGCCCTCTACGGGATGATCGGTTCCCTGCCGGATCGGGGACAGGCCAGGGATTTCGCCCTGGAATATCTCCATGACCTTTACCGTCTCCGCCGCAGTTGATCATGTGTATCTACTCAGGCATTCTGACTCCTGGGTAGTTGCAATATCTCTTGACTTAGAAAATGAAATGTGGTGTTCGTAAAGCAAATCGCAGTATTGTCTTGGTATCTATATTTCTAACGTGAGTCCACTCTGATTATTGAAGGGTGATCCGGCCTTGTTGAAATTAGGACTACTTTTATGATCAAAACAACGGCGCCTATTGTAATTCTTGCCTGCCTACTCCTCAGCCTGTCCACAGCGACCGCCCAGGAAAGGATCCAGGCGACCGGGATGGCCGCCGTTCATCGCGGGGTGGTCGATATCGCCCGTGATAAGGCCATTGACAATGCCTTGCGAAACGCCGTGGAAGAACAGGTCGGCATCCTCATCACCAGCTTTTCCGAGGTGGAGAATTATCAACTGAAGATGGACCAGATTCTTACCGAGTCCAAGGGTTTCGTTACTTCCTACCGGGTTATCTCAGAGGCAAGGGAGGGGGATGCCTACAAGGTCACCATCGAGGCCTCGATCGGGACGGGTAAACTGAAGGATCGCATGTCCGCGGTGGAACTGGTGATGGCGAGAAAAATGAAGCCCCGGCTGATGATCATCTTTGTTGACCAGGCTCAACAGGGAGCCTTAGCGGAATCCGCCATGACCCGCTTCTTCCTCTCCCAGGGATTCAAGGTCATTGACGCAGGCGCTGCGAAGAGGGCAGGAAGAGGGGCGCCGGCCCCTACCCCGGCCGGGGAAGGAAAGGACGCGGTAAGGTTTGCCCAGGCATACGGGGCGGAAGTGGTGATCTTCGGCAAGCTTGAGGTGACGAGGCGAACATTCAAGATGGGCGACATCGAGATCACCAGTAGCGAGGTAACCATTTCAGGACGGGTTATCAACGGGGACACGGGAGAGGTGATTTCTACGGACAGTAAAAGCAAACGAGGCGAGGCGAGGGCAGTCACGGAAGATGTCGCCCGGGACCTGGCTCGATCGCTGAAAGACGAAGTACTCGATCGCTGGTCCGGGGAACTGGTGAATGTTGCCACGGTCAAACTGGTGTTGTCCGGACTGGACGGCTACCGGGAACTCCTCCATTTCAAGGAGCAACTGTCCAATGAGGTAAAGGGCTTCAGACAGCTTCATCAAAGGACCTTTGCGGCCGGAGAAGTTGACCTGGATATCGAAATGAAGGGCAATGCCCAGGGGTTGGCGGATGATCTGGCCGCCATCACCATCAATAAACGGAAGATCAGCATCCTGGAGATAACGCCAAACACCGTGGCGGCCAGATTACTGCCCTGATTAAAGGGCGGATGATACGGGAACGGAGGGCCAAGCGGCGACGTCTTGGCCGCAGTGCATGAGTTTGGGACGCTACGGTGTGCATCCCTTAGCTTTTAGAACCGGGGATGGGTTTAAGCTGTTCCCGATCGATTTTTCTGATGGAGGTCAACATGGAGCTTATTAGATATCGTCTGGTTCTAGCGGGGTTATTGGTCTTTATTTTCCTCTCCGCTTGCGCCCCGCTAAGTGAGCATTACAAATCCGGTTTGCAGCTTGCCCAGGAGAAACGCTGGGATGAGGCCATCACCTTTTTTGAAAAGGCCATCCAGGAGGACCCGAGCAATAGGGAAAAATACGAGGAAGACCTGCAGCAGGCCCGGCGGGAAACGGCCAAAATCCAGTTGGAAAGGGGCAGGACGGCCTTGGCCGCGATTACCGAGAGAAACATTCCGGCCCTGGAGCAGGTCTTCAGATTCATTGACCGGGCCAACAGGCTGGATCCGGCGAACAGGGATATTGTCTCTTTCCATGCCGATATCAGGGGGAGGATCGACGGTCTTAATAGAGAATTGAGATCCCTGTACGGCCAGTCCGAGGAAGATATGAAGAAAGAGGATTGGGTGGCCGCGCTGGGCAAGTTGAGACGGGTGAATCAAATACTCCCCAATTATGAAGATACCGGGACCAGGCTGGCCAAAATCCGGCAGGAGGGACCAAAGAAATTTTATCAGCAGGGTCTCGCTTCCGGCAAGCAGGAGGATTGGAAGATGGCCGTCCAGGCATTCAAGACGGCCGTTGATCTCAATCCCGATTATTTTGATGTGGCCAAGCTCTACCATGAGGCCTTGTCCAGGGACAATGTGGATTACTTCAGCGAGGGCGCGGATAAGGCCGCCAAGGCCAGGGACTGGGAGAAGGCCATTATGATGTACGAGCGGGCGATCGATTACCAGCCCAATAATCAGGAACTCGCCAGGAGACTTGAGGTCCTCAAGGATCGGGTCGGGCAGATCTACCTCGATGAGGCGGCAGGCCTGACCAGACAGAACAAGTTTTATCCGGCCTTCAAAAGACTGGAACTGATCGAACGACTGACGCCTGCCTTTCAGGATGAACCTGCCTATATAGAATTCCTCAGCAGATTTTCGGCGGCCATGATGCAGCGGGCCGATGGGTTGATCAAACGGGACCTGCTGGGCAATGCCCTGGTCTGGCTCCAGCGAATCGAATCCCTGCGGCCCAACTATCCCGATCTGTTTCAGAAAATGTTGGAGATAAAAGATCAGATCGAACGGCGGATCAGGAGATCCATCGCCGTTTTTGATTTCGGCAGCCCCTTCGACAAACCGGATGCGGGGAAAATCGTCGCGAATAAATTGATCGCCTTCCTCCATAAAAACGCCAGTGGCGATCTGAGGATAATCGAGCGGGAAAACCTCCAGTCGATCCTGCGGGAGGTGCAACTGGGTCAGGCGGGCGTCGTGGATCTCAAAACGGCGCAGACGGCCAAGATGAAGGGGATCGATACCTTTATCATGGGCGGCGTCCTGAGCTACAGCGTCCGGACAACCGACAATTCCATGATGACCTCGGTGAGGGTGAAGATGGACGAGGAGTTTGTGACGAATCATGAATTCACTAATTGGAAGCATTTGAATCCAGCCCCCTCCCGAGAGGAGCTACTGAAGGCCCCGCCGCCAACGATAAAGAAAACAAAATTCGAAACGGTTTCTTACAAGAAAGGAACGGCGCGGATCACCGCCATGTTTGAAACCTCGTACAAACTGGTGGATACAGCCACCGGAGAGAATATCGCCACCGCCACCGTTCCGGGGAGATTGATCAAGGAAGACCAGTACCAGGATCCCGTACTGTGGGCTGGCATACCCCACGATCCGTTGGAGTTGCCAACCGAGGGGGAGGTGCTGGATGAATTGACCACCGACAAATGTTCCGAGATTGGCCGGAGCATCCTCAAACTCTACCAGAGCCTCGAGGTGGAAAATTTCAACCAGGGGGAATTGCAGCGCCGCAGGAGGAACAACGAACTGGCGATTGAAAGATACACCGATGCCATTTACAATGAGAAAATGAAGGGGATATCGACGCCCGTAACCACGAAATCACTGGAATTGATCGATTCGATGATTCAGGGTTTATAGGGTTTATAAGGAATGAAATGAGAAGGCTGTTTTTCTATACCCTGCCGGGTTTTCTCCTCGTTGCGTCATTCGTTTGTCCGCCCGCAGCCCCGGCCTCGACCGGGGCGCTGCACAAGCTTTCGGTCTTCAATTTTGCGGCGATCAATCTGGAGGCCGCCCCCTACGGGACCCTGGTAACCAGCATCTTAATGCAGGCCATTGAACAGGAACCGTCTCTGGCAGTTCTGGACCGGAAGACCCTGGAGGCCTTTTTAAACCTTAACGATCTGCAGCAAAGGGGTGACCCGGCCAATATACTCCATATCGGATCCCGGTTGGGCCTGAATGTAATCGTCACGGGGAATGTGGAGAAGAGAGGGACGGTGATTCTGATCAATTGTCGCGTGACCCACATCTCCCAGGCGAAGGTAATCCTGTCCGCCCAGGGACGAGCAATGGGCGATCCCCATCTGGATAGAGAAGTAAGAAGACTCGCCAGGCTGATAACCACGGCCATTGTCGATCACGCCCTGGAGCCGCCGCCGGTGGTGGTGGAGAAGAAGACCCCCGCAGCGCCGGTACGGGTCAGGACCCGACCGGGAAGCAAACGGGTGTATCTTTCCTGGGAGAATCCCCCCGGTCAATCGGCCAGCGGCTATGAGTTGTTTCGCAGCACCAGCCCGGCCGGTCCCTTTGCCCGGATCGGTTCCACGGACCAGTCGGAATACACGGATCAGGAGCTGGAAAGGGAAACTGCCTATTACTACCGGATCAGGTCCTTTGACGACCGGGGCCTCCAAAGCCCCTGGTCGCAAGTGGTAGCGGCACGGATCGTTCTCACCCCCAATCCGCCGGTCATTTTGCGGACCGAAGGTCAGATAAAGGCGGTTTCCCTCACCTGGTCCCCGAGCGCCATTTCCAGCGGCGATCCCTCTAATTTGCGGGGGTATAAACTATATCGGGCGAAAAATACCGAAGGACCCTACCAGGAAGTGGCCAATATTCCGGGAAAAGACCTCGGCCTGGGCATCGATACGGCCGCCGCCCTGGACAAAATCTTCCGGGTTTCCTACATTGATCGGGGGCTGGCCGACGGGGAAGAGAGCTTCTACCGGCTGACAGCCTACAATGAGCTGAATCTCGAGAGTGATTTTTCTGCCCCGGTAAGGGGCGGTGCCATTCCCCGCGTGACGGGGCTTACCGCCCAGGGGGGATTGATCAGGGAGAATTCCCTGACCTGGGACCACCTGGATTATCCTGTCGTCAGGGGATATTTTATCTATCGGAGCCCGACCGAAACCGGCGGTTTTACCAAGATCAGGAAAGTTGATCCACCCTCGACGGGGAAGAAACTCCAGTTTATCGATCGGGAGGGATTGGGTGATAATGCCGCCTATTATTACCGGATTACCGCCCAGGATGAGGCCGGTTTGGAAACGTCCTTCTCTGATCCAGTCTCCGCCATTACCCGGGGAAGACCGCCCACGCCCCGGGGGTTGCAGGCCCGGTCCGGGTTGGTAAAAAGAATAGAACTCGGCTGGACAGGGAACACCGAGGCGGAGGTGGAGGGATACAAGGTATATTTTTCCCGGGCCAGAGAGGGTAAGTATGACCTTCTCAAGAAACTGGACGGGCGCATGACCGGCAGTTTCACACACGAGGGGATCTTCGAGAAACTGGAGGACGGGAGCGAATATTTCTACCTGATTACCTCCTTCAATCGGATAGACGTAGAGAGTGAACCATCGCCGCCAGTTGCCGCAGTGACCAAACATCGTCCAGTCAAACCGGCCGGGTTGCGGGGCGTGTCTTTTAAGGTCAAGGAAGTTCCCCTCCGCTGGCAGGAGAATCCCGAGAAAGATGTGGTATGGTATCATGTTTTTCGCCGGGGGGAGCGTGAGGACGCCTTTCCGAAGGTGGTCAAGCTCATCGGGGTGACGTCTTACGTGGACAGAGGATTAACAGATGGCGCTATCTATGCCTATCGGATCCAGGCGGAGGACAAGGACGGGTTGTTCAGTGATTTCTCCGAACCCATCGGGGTCCAGACGAAACCCAGACCGAAGAAACCCCAGAGCTTGCGGGGCGAGTCCCGGACGGGGAAGGTGGAACTGAGCTGGGCGCCTGGCGGCGAACCGGATATTGTCCATTATGTGGTTTATCTAAAAAGGTTCTTTGGCGTCGAAAAAATAGATACGGCGACTTCCCCGAACTTCAGCGACGCGCCCCTCGAAAAGGGGAAGAGTAAGACCTATGTGGTGACCTCTGTCGATCGGGACGGTTTGGAAAGCGATCCTAGCGAGGAACTGCGCATCACCGGCAGGTAGTGAGTGGCACGGGCGTCCCGCCTGACCGGCCACTCAAAGGGCGGGAACCATGAATCATCGCATGTCAGGCGGGACGCCTGACCTATGATAAATGGTCTCGCCGGCTCCGTTCCTGCAGTCTAAAGGCCTGCGATCTACCTGCCTGAGTAGTTACGATCAATGATCATTGGTCATTGATAAAGGAGGTTATGATGGATGCTAATGTGATCGCCAAGGCGATCCCCGGCCGTCGGGGATGGGCAATAATTGGAATTGTCCTGGTCCTCTTTCTCGCCGCACCGGTAGCGGCAGGCGAAACGGCCAAACACGTCTCCGGCAAATACCAGGTAGTGGCAGGCAACGATGACAAGGCCTATCTGCTGGATACCTCCACAGGGGCCGTCTGGGTTCTGACCTTTCGCACCCTCCCGACCGGGCGCGAGCCCGTGGCGATACCGTTTAAATTTTTGAGGATCACCCCGAAAATTCAGGGGGAGTTCCTGATGGAAAACGTGCCGGGCGGGGGAGCGCCCCTGGAGGAAAGATCAAATTGATTGCGGATTTCGGATTGTGGATTGCGGATTAAACCCCAATAGGTGTGTCGGCATGAAAAGACGATTAATGATTTATTTCCTGCTCCTCCTCCTGCTTCCGATCGTCACCGGTTGTCTGGTGGCCACGCAGGATACGATCATCACCCCCCAAATCCAGACCCTCTTCAAGGGCGCCTACAAGGTGGATCCCTTGATGGAGAACAATGTTCCCCGGTCCATTGCCGTTCTCCCCTTTCATAATGAAGCGAAGAGCAAGGAGGGATCGGAAGAGGTGCGCCGGGGATTCTACAACCATTTCAGCTCCCTTCCCTTTAAGGATATGGAGATCCACCGGGTGGACGATCTTCTCAGGAAGGCCGGGCTAACCGATCCGGAGGTCATCAATAAGACCTCGGCAGTTGATTTGGGGAAGATACTAGGGGTGGAAGCGGTCGTCTATGGCAACATCTCCAATTTCGACAAGCTCTTTGCCGTGGTCTATTCCGCCGTCTCGGTAGGGGCGGAAATAAAAATGCATGAAACAAAAACGGGTAATTTCCTCTGGAGCGGACAGCATGTCGTCCGTATCCACGAGGGGGGGATTTCCACTACCCCGATCGGCCTCATCGCCACGGTGATCGCCACGGCCATGAATATCCGGGATATTCAACTGCTCCGGGCCTGTGACGACCTCTTCCGGGAAATGGTGAAGACCATTCCCACCCCCAGCCTGGCCGAGGCGCTACGTCCGCCGGCGATCAGCCTTTTGACCCAGGATAGCCGGAATCAGCCGAAAAAGGCCGGTGATGAGATCCGGGTGGTCATACAGGGCGCCCCGAAGATGCAGGCCTATTTTCAAATCGGCGATTACCGGAAGAATATCGAAATGCAGGAAGTCGAGCCCGGTGGATATCTAGGGGTTTACAAGGCGATTCCGGGGGATAATGTCACCCGGGCCATGATCACCGGTTTTCTCCGGGACGAGGCAGGCAATACCGCCCAGTGGGTGGATGCCCTGGGCGCGGTGACGCTGGATACCACGCCGCCCGACAAACCGAAGAAACCCAAGGC
>CAMTXC010000002.1:0-229739 GCA_947085635.1 uncultured Actinomycetes bacterium
CGAGCGCTCCTACCAGCGCGGCCTCAAGGTCTGGAGACGCGCAGCCGGCGGCGGTCAACCTCACCCGGGATGAGTTCCACCCCGAATGGAACTACGTGATCCGTCCGCATGATCGCTCAGTTGTTGCTTGACGCTTCCTAAGGCGGGATGCGGGCTCAGGCCGCGTAACACCTCGCAGGCGAAGGACAGCCTCGGGCACGCCACACCGAGTCGCTTCGCCTCATCGACGAGATGCCCGAACACCTCGTCGACCTCGATGGGTCGGCCGGCTTCGATGTCCTGGAGCATCGACACCCGCACGATCCGTTCGCCGTCGTGGATGTGGGCGGCGTCGGCCGCCATGGCCGCGAGCGCACGCTCTCGGGCGTGGGTGACCCACGCGTGCGGCGTGAGACCCGGGTAGTCGCTGATGCGCACGCCCGCGGCCTGGGCGAGGTGAGCCACTTCGGTCATGATCTCGAGCATCGCGTTCGCGAGGTGAGGGTGCGCCATCACGTCGGCCACCGGACGCCGCGAGAAGGCCGAAACGGCAAAGGCCCCGGCCGCCAAACAGGCCTTGGACCAGATCAGCGACGTGATATCCGCGGGCACCTGTGCAGGCAGTCCCGCATCGTCCAGTGCCGCCACCAATCCGCCCACCCGATCGCTGAGCGTGCCGTCGAACTCGCCCAGGTAGGTGGTCCCTCTGGCCGTGAACTCCACGGAGCCGTCGTCGTGCCTCTCGGCCCCGATCATGGTGCCCGCGCCGATCACCCGCTCCGCGCCGAACACCTCGGCGAGCAGAGAATCGCTCAGCACCCCGTTCTGGAGGCTGGCGACCGCCCGCGCGTCGATGTGCCGCAGCGTGGCCAGGGTCGCGCGGGTGCCGATAGCCTTGGTGCAGAGGAGCAGCACGTCGACGCGTTCGACTGCGGTCGGGTCGTCGATCACCGGGACGTCGACCGTGACCTCTTCCAGCCCTTGGATGATCACCCCCCGCTCGCGGAGCAGGCGCGCCCGCCCGCCTCGTGCGACCAAGGAGACCTTGATCCCCGTTCGGGCGAGCAGCGCAGCGAACACGCAGCCCAGCGACCCCGCGCCCACGATCACGATCTCGAGCGTCCGCTTCACCGGAAGACCTCCCCGAAGAGGCGTCCGCGGCGTGTTTCGACCGCAGACACGACGGGCAATTCCATTACAGTGATCGCAGTTACTTGAGCGATCCTTCGTGCCTAGGACTATAGATGAAGCGAGGCCCCCTATGTTGCAGCAGCCGATGCTCGAAGCCATCAATCGACAGATAAACGCTGAGTTGTACTCGGCCTACTTGTACCTCTCGATGTCGTCCCGGTTCTCGGCGCTTGGGTTGCCGGGCGGCGCCAACTGGATGCGGGTGCAGGCACAGGAAGAGATGTCCCACGCCGCCAGGTTCTACGATCATGTGATCGAGCGCAACGGTGAGGTGAAGCTCACCGCCATCGAGGAACCGCCCTCTGTTTGGCCGACCGCGCCGGCCATGTTCGAGGATGCCCTCGACCACGAGCGCAAGGTCACGGGAATGATCGATGCGCTCGCGGATCTTGCCCTCGAGCTCAAGGACCACGCGTCGCACAACATGTTGCAGTGGTTCATCGCCGAGCAGGTGGAAGAGGAGGCTTCCGCGGAAGACATGATCCAGAAGCTTCGCCTCACCGAGGGTGCTCCCGGCGGTCTGTTCCAGCTCGACAACGAGATGGCCGCGAGAGTGTTCGTGCCGCCGCCGCCCGCCAACTGACAGTCTGGCAGAGCCCTGTTCCTCGACAGCCCTGCGGGGGGTCGACGCCCGCCGGTGCAAGCTGGTCGGTCAGCCAACCTCCCCTGCGACTTCTAACGATTCGCCACCGGCTCTTCCAATACCGGCTATTCATTGAGATATTGGTGGGGCGTCTCGGGCGTCGCCCGGCGGACAGTGTGCCAGTCGGGTCTGACTAGTCGGTCGGACAGTAGAGCATCGGAGAGGATGAGTGGCTATGATACGTGAGCTGAGCGACGTAGTGTTCGTGAGTGGGGTCCGTACCCCGATGGGCCGGTTCGGTGGCACTCTGAAAGACGTGAAGGTGTACGACATCGCTTCCTTCGCGATCCGCGAGGCCCTCACGCGGACGGGAGTCTCGGGCGACGACGTAGACGACGCCATCGTGGGTTCCTGCCGTCAGGCGGGCAACTACGTGAACCCGGGCCGCACGGCGGCGCTCAAGGGTGGCTGCGGGCAGCACGTGCCCGGCGTCACCATTAACAAGGCCTGCCCCGCCGGTATGAAGGCCATCAGCCTCGCCACCCAGCTGATCCAGGTCGGCCAGGCCGAGGTCGTGATCGCCGGCGGCATGGAGAGCATGTCCACGATCCCGCACCTCATCCGCGGCTACCGGTGGCAGGGGTTCCGCATGGGCAACATCCAGTTGGAAGACGGCTGGAGCGATTCGCACGACCCCGTGGCCGACATGGCGATGGGCGAGACCGCCGAGAACCTGGTCGAGAAGTACGGCCTCACCCGTGAAGAACTCGACGAGTTCGCCGTCTCCAGCCATCTCAAGGCGGCGGCTGCGCGGGCCAACGGGTGGTTCGACGAGGAGATCACCCCCGTCGTCATCCCCGCCCGGGGCAAGCAGGCGGAAGTGGTGTTCGACAAGGACGAGTCGATACGCGCCGACGCCGACGTGGCCGCCATGGCCAAGCTCAAGCCGGCCTTCACGCGCGATGGGCAGGTCACCGCCGGAAACTCCTGCGGCCTGACCGACGGCGCCGCTTTCTTGGTCGCCATGAGTCGCGAAGAAGCGGCGCGCCGTGGCGTGCAACCGCTGTTCTCCGTCGTCGACTACACTCAGACGGCCGTCGACGGTCGCTTCATGGGTGAGGGCCCGGGCGTGGCTATCCCCAAGGCGCTCGGTCGGGCCGGCATGACGCTCTCCGACATGGACCTCATCGAGGTGAATGAGGCCTTCGCCGCTCAGGTTCTCGCGAACGAGCGTCAGCTCGGCTGGGATCGCGACAAGCTCAACGTGCACGGCGGCGCCATCGCCCTCGGCCATCCCACGGGTTGCTCCGGCGCCCGCATCATCGTCACCTTGTACCATGCTCTCAAGCGCACGGATGGGGAGTACGGCGTCGCCGCCATCTGCGGCGGCGGCGGGTCGACCATGGCCACTATCATCCGCAGAGAAGCCTAGGCTGCCGGGACAACGCGGTTCGCGTCTATTGGAGGGAGAGCAGATGAGTCTGGACTGGATGCCGAGGACGAACGATCTGAAGGACCACAGCCTGCACGGTTCCGAATATTGGGGCACGGAGGCTCCCTGCACGATGTACGAGAAGGCTCCGCTCACCAGCCCCGAGGGTGAAGTGGTGCCGGGCCTGTACGTGGCAAGGATCACGCTGAACAACCCAAAGCAGTACAACAGCTACACGACGAACATGGTCAAGGGCGTCATCGGAGCCTTCACCAACGCGTCGCTCGACCGCAGCGTGGTCGCGGTGGTGTTCACCTCGGTGGGAGACAAGGCCTTCTGCACGGGCGGCAACACCGTCGAGTACGCCGAGTACTACTCCAAGCGCCCGCAGGAGTACGGCGAGTACATGGACCTGTTCAACCTGATGGTCGACTCGATCCTGAACTGCAAGAAGCCGGTCATCTGCCGCGTCAACGGCATGCGCGTGGGCGGCGGCCAGGAGATCGGCATGGCCTGCGATCTGGCCATCTCGTCCGACATGGCTGTCTACGGCCAAGCCGGCCCGAAGCACGGCTCGGCGCCGGTGGGCGGCTCCACCGACTTCCTTCCCTGGTTCCTCTCGATGGAAGACGCCATGTGGAACTGCATCTCGTGCGAACTCTGGTCGGCCTACAAGATGAAGGCCAAGACCTTGATCTCGAAGGTTGTCCCCGTGCTACGCGACGCCGCCGGCGAATGGGTGCGCAACCCCCTTGTGCATACCGACAGCTACGTCGAGGATGGCGAGATCGTCTACGGCGAGATGAAGAAGGGCGAGGCGGCCGCGGCCGCCAAGGAAGTCGTCGCGGCATGCACCGTCGACTTCACCCGCCTGGATCAAGAGGTCGACGCCATCGTGTGGCGTTTCGCAAACCTCTTCCCTGAATCGCTCCAGATGTCCATCGACTCGATCCGTATGAAGAAGAAGTTCTTCTGGGATCTGGCGAAGGGCCCGAACCGCCATTGGCTGGCCACCAACATGATGGTCGAGGCGCACCTGGGCTTCAACGCCTTCTCCACCCGTAAGCAGACAGGCGAGGACGTCATCGACTTCCTGCGTTTCCGTCAACTGCTCGCCGAAGGCGCGCTCATGGACGATACGGCCTTCGAAGAGGTGATGGGCTCGCCGCAGAGCTAGAGGATCACGTGCTCCTGAGGCCGGTCGTGCACCGGCCCCTGGAGCACACATGGTGCCTGGTCGCCGTCGACCTTCGGAGGAGGACGCGGTTCAGTCGTTGTTGAGCGCGCTCCGGAACACCGCTATCGGCTGGGCTCCCACGATCCGGAGTCGCGGGCTGAGCTCCGAGCCGGGCGGCGCCGAGGCGATGAAGAAGGTGGGCACCCCGGTGATGCCCAAGCGCCGCGCCTGACGCTCGGCTTCGGCGAGTCGGTCGACGTGGGCGTCGGTGGCCAGCGAATCTCGTAGCGCCTCCGGATCGAGGCCGACTTCCACCCCCAATGCGGTCAGCACTTCGACATCGCCGATGTTGAGGCTCTCCGCGAAGTAGGCGGAGAACAGTCGCCGGCTGAGAGCCTCATGTCGACCCGTGTCACGTGCGTGTTCGGCCGCGAGGATCGCGAGACGTGAGTTGGCCAAAACCTGCGGAGCGGAGAACGGAAGGCCGAATTCGGCGGTGCGAGCCCGGAGCATCTCGTGCATGGGCGTGAGATCCGCTCCTCGGAAGTACTCGGCGAGGGAGTGCCCGGCCGGTGGAGTCTCCGGATGGATTTGGTAGCTCACCCACGTGTCCACGATGTCGTACTCTTCCTTGAGCCTGTCGACGATACCCGCGCCGACGTAGCAGAAGGGTCAGATGTAGTCTGAGTAGATGGTGATTCCTGTCGTCATGATGATCGCCTCGCAGGAAGGAGTCAGGCCGGCTCGACAGCTGCCACGCGCTTCTCGGCGCGCCGCCGGTCTTCGAAGTCGAGTATCGCCTTCCGGATGCGGATCGAGGTGGGGGTGACCTCCACCAACTCGTCGGAGGCTATCCATTCCAACGCCTGGTCGAGGGTCATCACCCGCACCGCCTTGAGCCCGGTGTCGATCTCCTTGTTCTCGGAGCGGTAGTTGCCGAGCTTCTTGGTCTTGGTGGGGTTGCACACCAGGTCGTCGGGACGGGAGTGCTCTCCCACCACCATGCCGATGTATACACGATCCATAGGCGAGACGAACATCGTGCCGCGCGACTGCAGGCTCTCGAGCTGGTAGCCGGTGGCTACGCCGGTGTCCATGCTGACGAGCGAGCCCCGGTCCCGGTGCGCCACCTCGCCGGCCCATCTTCCGTACCCGGTCACACGGGCGGTCATGATCCCGAGCCCGCGTGTATCCGTGAGGAAGTCGGTGCGGTAGCCGAGGAGCCCGCGGGTGGGTATCGAGAACTCCAACCGCGCCGTGCCCGAGCCGTGGTTCTGCATGCCTTTGAGGTCACCCTTGCGTCGAGACAGCTTCTCGATGACGACTCCCTGATACTCCTCCGGCACCTCGATGCTGAGCTCCTCGTACGGTTCGAGCAGTCTTCCCTCGGTGTCGCGGTGTGTAATTACCTCGGGACGGGAGACGGTCATTTCCATGCCTTCGCGCCGCATCTCCTCGATGAGGATAGCGAGGTGGAGCTCGCCACGACCCGAGACCTTCAACCCGTCGGAGCGACCGAGGTCTTCGACGCGCAACGCCACGTTCACCCGGGCCTCGCGCTCGAGGCGTTCCCGGATCTGGCGCAGGGTCACCGCTCGACCTTCGTTGCCGGCGAACGGCCCGGTGTTGACGAGGAAGAACATCGAGACGGTGGGTTCCTCGATGTCCAAGGGTGGGAGCGCGATCGCGCGTGCGTGGGCCTCATCGGCGGGAGGAGCGCAGAGCGTGTCGCCGATTGAGAGGTCCGTGGGCCCCGAGAGCCACACGATATCGCCGGCGGCGATCTCTTCGGTCTCCTCTCGTCCCAGGCCGTCTGTCACCCATAGGTGAGTGGAGCGCACGGTCTCGGTGAAGACAACCTCGAAAGGGGTCGCGGAAGGATTGCCTACGGCGTCGGGATGCGTGCCTGCGCCACTCGTGCCTGCGGGGTCATGGGTCCCTGCGGCGTCATTCGCGTCCGCGGCGTCGGGATGCGTGCCTGTGGTGTCCTGCGTCCCTGCGGCGGTCGGCGCGGCCGAATACCGCGTGACCAAGCGGGTGAGCGGCGCTCCCAGGCGGTGCCTGCCCCCGAGGACCCGGCCGCAACCGATGGGGCCGATGTAGTCGCTCCAGGCGAGTGTGGACACCTGCATTCTGAAGGGCGCCTCGAGGTCCACGTGCGGCGCAGGCACCTCGGCGATGATCGCCTCGAAGAGCGCGTCCATGCCCCGCGGTTCGTCGGCGTCGAGGTCGCGCACCA
This sequence comes from uncultured Actinomycetes bacterium, assembly GCA_947085635.1. Lineage (GTDB taxonomy): Bacteria > Actinomycetota > Thermoleophilia > RBG-16-64-13 > RBG-16-64-13 > JAHJSA01. The sequence goes on from CAMTXC010000002.1 coordinate 6,602, forward strand.
GCCACCCCTCGAGTCCCGAGCCGTAGAGCACGGGGAAGTCGGCCTGGTGGTCGGTCGCGCCGAGCTCCAGGAACAGGTCGAAGGTGAGGTCGAGCGCACGCTGAGGGTCGGCATTGGGGCGATCGGCCTTGTTGATAATCACCAGCGGCCGCATGCCGAGTCGCAATGCGCGCATGAGCACGTAGCGCGTCTGGGGCATCGGGCCCTCGTTCGCGTCGACGAGCAGCAGGACGGAGTCGACCATGCTGAGAACCCGTTCGACCTCGCCGGAGAAGTCGGCGTGACCGGGCGTGTCGATGATGTTGATGCGATGATCGCCCCACTCGACGGTGCAGTGTTTCGACCGGATCGTGATCCCGCGTTCGCGTTCGAGGTCGTGCGAGTCCATCACCCGCTCTTCCACCCGCGCGTTCTCGCGGAACACGTGGGCGGCCCGGAATATGGCGTCGATCAGCGTGGTCTTGCCGTGATCGATGTGGGCGATGATCGCTACATTACGGATGCGGGCGGGAACGGTGGTGGGCATGCGTCTTCCTGGTTGATCGAGGTGGAGTCGGGTGGGCGGCCCGACCGCGCGAAGGAGTACGACGCGACTGGGACCGACCAAGTATGTTAGCACGTGCGTCCGGAGGGTTGCCCGCGGACGGGGTGAGGGGGACTCGCCGACGGCTCGTAGCGCGTGGGCTGAACCGGCGTTCGGGGCGCCGCCCGCGTTTGTGGGAACATGTCGGCATGTCCGCCCGCGCGTACGAGACGATGTTGAGCTTCCTGGTCACCTTCGCCCTGGGGGTGGCGGTGAGCTCTCTGGCCATACGGCTGTGGTACCGGTACGTGGTGGGGGCCTGCGCCACCGACTGGACGTCGGCGGTGGCTCTCGGGCTCGTCATCGCTGTTGCCACAGCCGCGCTCGAGGTCTGGTCCGTGCGCGGCGCGGGCGGGCGGGGCTAGGAGGCCGCCGAGTTCGTCGCCACCCGACCGTCCACGAGGCGCAACGTCTGGTCCGCCTGCGCGGCCATGCGGGGGTCGTGGGTCACCATGACGCAGGTTGTCCCTCTGCGGTGGACCTGGTCGCGCAGCAGTTCAAGCACCTGTTGGCCGCGTTCCGTGTCGAGGTTCGAGGTGGGTTCGTCCACCAGCATGATCTCTGGAGAGTTCATGAGCGCCCGGGCGATGGCCACCCGCTGACGCTCACCCCCCGAGAGCTCGGCGGGCTTGTGGTGCGCGCGTTGCTCGAGCCCGAACTCGGCCAGGAGACGGGAGGCGTGCTGCCTGTCGGCATCGCCCACGTGTCCACGCAAGTGGGGCACCAGCAGGAGATTGTCGAGGGCCGAGAGATACGGCACGAGGTGATGATCCTGGAAGACGAGGCCCACGTGCCCGCGCCGGAATGCGGCCGCCTCGCGGGCGGAGCGCAGGTGCACAGCCGAACCTCCGAGCTTCACCTCTCCGGACGAGGGGCGCAGAAGTCCGGCGATGATCGAGAGAAGTGTGGTCTTGCCCGAGCCCGACGGCCCCAAGACGCCGAGGAGCCTTCCGCCCTCGAGAGTGAACGAGACGGCTTCGAGAGCCGTCACACGGCCGGAGCCGCCTTGGTAGTGCTTGGTGAGCTGGGTCACCTCGAGCGCCGGCATTTTCATCCCCTAGTGCTCGGCCCTGTCGAGGGCGGTGGCCGGATCGACGAGGAGGATGCTCCGAAGGGAGAAGAGGCTGCCCACATAGGCGGTGGCGTAGACGGCGAGCAGGCTGAGAACCCACCTCGCAGGGTCGGGATCGAAAGCCATGGCAGGCGGCATGCCGCTGCCGGCCCCCAGCGCCAGCACGACGCCGATGATGGCTGCGAGCGTCACCAGGATGGTGATCTGCACGAGGAGTTGGCGGTACACGTAGTAGTTGGAGGCGCCCAATGCCTTGACGGCCGCGATCTGGCCCGACTTGTGCAGGGTGGTGATGTAAAAGAAGACTCCGATGACCATGGCGCCGATGAGCAGCGACACCAACTGGATGCCGTTGACGGCGAGGACCATCACGTTCATGCCGTTCCCGGCCAGAGAGGCTTCCTCCGGTGTGGCCACTTCGAACGCGGGCGAGAGGGTGGCCGAGAGGTCGCTCGGAGTCACTCCCGGAGCCAGTCGTACGGCCATTATCGACGCGCTCCCGGCGAGGGCCTGCGTCGCCGTGGTCGGGCGCCCGTCGACGGGGTCGCCGCCCCGCGTGGGTCCGGTGTCGCCACCATCGATAGCGCTCGGGGCCAGGAGAGACGCCGCGCGCAGTGAGCGCCAGGTGTCGAGGCGCACGTACACGGCCGGCGCCATGATGTACCGGCGGCCTTCGGTGAAGGCCGTCACGCGCAGCTCACCGGGTAGGGGGGTGAGGCTCAGGCTGTCGCCGACGCCGATGCCTTCGGTCGCCGCCGTAGCATCGACGATCGCTTCGCCCGCCGCCGGAGATCGACGCTCCCCTTCGGTGATCGGCAGCTGATCGAAGGCGTCCCCAAGGCCGAAGACGTGAGCGTCGAAGGAGCCCTGTGGCCCTCGGATGGTCACGATGAGGTGACCGACTGCGTACGCCTCGGCTACACCGTCTGCGGACGAGATCACAGCCAGGTCTTCGTCGGTGAGCATGCTGCGTTCGAGACTCAGGGCCGTGTCGCCCTGGAATACGAGGGCGTCGGCATCCAAGGAGCGTTTGGCTCCGGTCATGCCGGTCACCAGGCCTTCCGACATCGCCGACATGAGCATGGTCAGCGACACAACCAGCCCTATGGCCAGGGCGATCAGGCCGAACTTGAGTTTGCTGCCCAACAGTTCCTTGACGGCGAGCACCAAGCTCCTCTCAGGGGGTCGCATGGTATCGATGATAGCTGAAACGTGCCGGCGGCGGTGTGGGAAGATTGGCGCCGGGGCTCCGAAGAGCGGCGGCGCGACGTTCAGGCCGCCGCCCCCAGGTCAGCCGGCTGTCAGCTTGCGGTCTTCACCTCGGGAGTCACGGCGTACGGGTGCGACGACCGGGCCAGGGTCACCACGCCGATTGGCAGGACTTCCCGTCCCCGGGTCTCGTTGATGACCTCGGCTACCGCAAGGTACATGGCAAGAGCGCCGCAGAAGATGCCCTCGTAGCCCGCGATAGTGCCGATGAGGGCGCTGCCGGTCCAATCCCGTAGTGCGAGCAGGAAGAAGAGTATGGTGAGGGTGAAGAAGATGCTCTGAATGGCACGGTTCTTGCCGAACGTGCCGATCCACATGAAGAAGGTGAACACACCCCACAGGGCGAGATACCAGCCCATGAATGCCGCCGACGGGGCTTCGATCCAGCCGAAGCGGGGCAACAGGACCAGGGCGACGAGGGTGAGCCAAAAGTGACCGTACGAGGCAAAGGCCGTGAGGCCGAAGGTGTTGCCTTTCTTGAACTCCATGATGCCCGCGATGATCTGGGCGATGCCCCCATAGAAGAGCCCCATGGCGAGGATCATGGAATCGAGGGGGAAGAAGCCGGCGTTGTGGATGTTGAGGAGGATGGTGGTCATCCCGAACCCGAGGAGGCCCAGGGGCGCGGGATTTGCGAGCTGCTGCCGTACCGTCATGTAGAGATGTCCTTTCGTGGCTGACCAGCCGGCCGAGCGTGGGTGGGGGGTGAGACGACTCGTTCCTGTCTGCGCGTGTCTTGCACCTCTCAGTTGTGATGGGATTCACAATCGCTGGTCAGTCTACCATCCGAAGAGCGAGGCGAACAGGTGGAAGGGGCGCTTCCGGCGCCGTTCTAACGATGCGGGGGGTCGGCGCAGTGGGTTGTCGCCTTCCCCACCTGCGGCCCCCTCCTGTATCATGCGCGTCGACCGTTAATCGCGCCCCGTGAGGCCGAACGGAATGGAGACCCGATGTACCATCGCCCGCCGCGTTCGACCGGCCGGATGCCTGTGACCTCTACCTGCATCGAGGGCCGTTAGATGCCGCGACGCACCGACATCCGCAAGATCATGCTCCTGGGCTCCGGGCCCATCGTGATCGGCCAGGCCTGCGAGTTCGACTACTCCGGCACCCAGGCGTGCAAAGTGCTCCTCGAAGAAGGCTACGAAGTGGTGCTGGTGAATTCCAACCCGGCTACCATCATGACCGATCCGGCCTTCTCCCACCGCACCTACATCGAGCCGTTGGTGCCCGAGGTCGTGGCCCGCATCATCGAGAAGGAGCGCCCCCAGGCCCTCCTGCCTACTCTCGGTGGCCAGACTGCGCTTAACCTCGCCGTAGCCCTCACCGATGACGGCACCCTCGAGCGCTTCGGCGTGGAGCTCCTGGGTGCGAACTACGCAGCCATCCAGCGCGCCGAGGCCCGAGACCAGTTCCGCGACACGATGGCCTCGATCGGGATGCGGGTGCCGGAGTCGGCCGTGGTGCGCAGTCTCGACGAAGCCCACACCGCGCTGCGTGACGGCCTGCGCCTGCCGCTGATCATCCGGCCAAGTTTCACCTTGGGAGGGCACGGCGGGGGCGTCGCCGAGAACGAGGCAGATTTCGACAGAGTGGTTATGGCCGGGCTCGACGCCTCCCCGATGAGTCAGGTGCTCCTTGAGGAGTCCGTGATCGGGTGGAAGGAATTCGAGCTCGAGGTGATGCGCGACCGCAAGGACAACGTGGTCATCGTCTGCTCCATCGAGAACATGGACCCCATGGGCATACACACCGGCGACTCGGTCACGGTGGCCCCCCAGCAGACACTTACCGACGCCCAGTACCAGCGGCTTCGCGACGCTTCTCTCGAGATCATCCGGGCGATCGGCGTCGAGACCGGCGGCTCGAACATCCAGTACGCCTACTCGCCCGAGACCGACGAGCTGATGGTTATCGAGATGAACCCGCGGGTTTCGCGGAGCTCGGCGCTCGCTTCCAAGGCCACCGGCTTCCCCATCGCCAAGATCGCCGCCAAGCTGGCCGTGGGCTACACCCTCGACGAAATCTCCAACGACATCACCAAGAAGACTCCGGCCTGTTTCGAGCCCACCATCGACTACGTGGTGGTGAAGACGCCTCGTTGGGCTTTCGAGAAGTTCCCGCTGGCGGACGCCCGTCTCACCACCCACATGAAGAGCGTGGGCGAGAACATGGCCATAGGGCGCACCTTCAAGGAGGCGTTCCAGAAGTCCATGCGTTCGCGGGAGCTCGACGTGAAGCCCGACATACCAGACGACATCGACGCCCTGGTGGCGATGATCGCCATACCGTCGGCTGAACGCTACGACCTTATCCTCGAGGCGTATCGGCGCGGCGTGACGATGGAGCGCATCTTCAAGGCCACGCTGATCGACGAGTGGTTTCTGGAGGAGCTGCGAGAGATCGTGGAGGCCGAGGTGCGGTTGCGGTCCTTCGCGTCGGCGGACTCACGCGCGTCGGCCGCTCTCGAAGCGCTTCCCCGGGAAGAGCTTCGCCAGGCCAAGCGCTTGGGCTTCAGCGACGAAGGCATCGCGGCGTGCCTTGGGTGCACCGAGGCGGAGGTGCGCGCCCGGCGCATCGCCTTGGGGATCGTGCCCACCTACAAAGCCGTGGACACATGCGCGGCCGAGTTCGAAGCCTACACACCCTACTTCTACTCGACCTACGAGGAAGAGAACGAAGCGCTGATCGAACCGGAGCGCGAACGCGTGGTCATCCTGGGCAGCGGACCGAACCGCATCGGCCAGGGCATCGAGTTCGACTATTGCTGCGTCCATGCGGCCATGGAGATGCGGGAACAGGGCTACGCCGCCATCATGGTCAACTGCAACCCCGAGACCGTGTCTACGGACTACGACACCTCCGATCGCCTCTACTTCGAGCCGCTCACCTTCGAGGACGTGCTCAACATCGTCGAGAACGAGAGGCCTAAGGGTGTGATCGTGCAGTTCGGCGGCCAGACGCCGCTCAAGATCGCCGAGCGGCTGGCCGAGGCGGGCGTGCCGATCATGGGCACGAGTCAGGACGCCATCGACCTCGCGGAAGACCGCGAACGGTTCGGCGGCGTTCTCGAGAAACTCGGATTGCAGGCGCCGGAGTACGGCACGGCGAGGTCGACTGCAGAAGCGGTGGTGATCGCCGACCGCATCGGCTACCCGGTGCTGGTGCGCCCCAGCTACGTCCTGGGGGGCCGGGCCATGGAGATCGTCTACGACCAGGACTCGCTCGAGCGCTATATCCATACCGCCGTGAAGGCGTCGCCGCGCCACCCCATCCTCATCGATCGTTTCATGGAACGGAGCATGGAGATCGATGTGGACGCGGTCTGCGACGGCACCGACGTCTACATCGGGGCGGTGATGCAGCACGTCGAGGAGGCGGGCGTGCATTCGGGCGATTCCGCGTGCGTGATCCCGCCCGTGACCCTGGGTGATGAGGTTGTCCACCGCATCGAGAAGCAGACCGAGGCTCTGGCTCTGGAGTTGGGTGTGGTCGGGCTGATGAACGTGCAGTACGCGCTGCAGCACGCCGATCACGGCGCCTCGATCTTCGTGCTCGAAGTCAACCCACGGGGCAGCCGCACGGTGCCCTTCGTGAGCAAGGCCACGGGGGTACCCCTCGCGAAGATCGCCACGCAGGTGATCGCGGGCCGTCCGCTGCGCAGCATGGATCTGCCCGGCTGGGAGGAGTCGCGGGCCACAGGGCGGGTGCCGAGCGGTCGGGGACTGTCTCACGTGGCGGTGAAGGAAGCGGTCTTGCCCTTCCTGCGCTTCCCTGGGGTCGACACGACTCTCGGACCGGAGATGAAATCCACGGGCGAGGTCATGGGGGTGGGACGGAGCTTCCCGATAGCTTTCGGGAAGGCGCAGCTGGCCGCCGGCGACCGACTGCCGCAGGAAGGCACGGTGTTCATCTCGGTGTGCGACGCCGACAAGGCGGGCGCCGTGAGCATGGCGGGCGCGCTGTCGCGGCTGGGGTTCACCCTGCTCGCGACCGCCGGCACCCAGGCGCTCCTGGAGCGGAACGGCATTGAGGCCGAGGCGGTCCTGAAGCACTCGGAGGGACGGGCGCTCCTCGAGTCGGCCACCCACCGAGAAGGGACTGAGGTGGTAACCGTGGTCGACCTGATCGAGAGTGGAAAGATCGACCTGGTGATAAACACCCCAAGCGGCCGGGGCGCTCGGGCCGACGGCTACGAGATCCGGGGCGCCGCCGTGCGCCGAAAAGTGCCGGCGATCACCACTCTGGCGGCGGCTCAAGCCGCGGTGCAGTCCATCGAGGCCGCACGGAGCGGAGTGGTGCCGGTCGCCTGCCTCCAAGACCTGCATGGAGCGAGTCTCGGCGGCCCGACTATGCCTGTGCCGAAAGCGGGCGGAGCCACCGGCGGTGGCGCGACCTTCGCCGCTCGCGACTGAGGTGCGGGAGGGCCGGCGATGAAAGAACGTGCGCTCGCCACCGTGCTGCACAGCGCGAAGGTGGGGTCCATGGTGCTCGTGCGTCTGGAGGTGCCGGGCTGGAGACCCGCCCGCCCCGGTCAGTTCACCATGTTGCAGGCCGAGGGCTCGGCCTGCTTCCTTCCCCGGGCGTTCAGCGTGCACGCCCAGCGCGAGAGGTCTCCGGATGGATCGGAAGTGTCGTTCCTCATCGCCCCCATCGGCGCTGCCACCGACGAGCTCGCCACGCTCTCGCCGGGAGATCGGGTGTGGGCTCTTGGACCGCTCGGTCGCGGCTTCGACATACTCGGGGAGCTCTCGCGTCCCAGCGCGCCGGGAGGGTCGGGCAGGCTTCTGATCGTGGGAGGCGGCGTGGGCGTCGCGCCGTTTCTCCTTGTGCTCGAGCGCCTGCGGGAGATGGCGGCCGCGTCGGCGGCCGCGCGGGATGCCGGCTCGCCCTCGGAGGTGACACTGCTCTTCGGTTTCCGCGATGCGGTGCAGGCGGAAGCGCTCGCCCTGTTCGAACCGGCCGTCGATGCGCTTCGTGCGGAGGGAGTGCCGACGCACCTCGAAGGCATATGTGAAGACGGCAGCCTCGGAAGGCCGGGTCTGGTCACGGAGCTTCTGGAGGAGCGCGCTCGATCGGGTGACGCGGTTCTCGCCTGCGGCACCCATGCGATGTGCGAGGCGGTGTGGGACGTCTGTCTGCGGACGGGGGACGGGCTCGACGTCTGGTTCAGTCTGGAAGCGGGCATGGCGTGCGGCGTCGGCTCCTGCTTGGGGTGTGTCATGCCGATGGCCGACGGGGCTCTGGCCCGGGTCTGCAGGGAGGGCCCGGTCTTCTCCGGTCGGGAGGTGTTCGGTGAGGCGCGGCACCCGTGCGCGGCTCCCGAGACGGGAGGGGAGGGATCGTGAACGATGCGCGCGACGCAACGGTCGGGGGCGGCGCGGGCGCGCGGGGTCGAACCCCCCACGGACTCGTCACGCGTCTGGGGCCGATCGAGCTCTCTCATCCCATCATCAACGCGTCGGGCACGTTCGACCTCTTCGAGGTGGCCGCCGGCCTTGCCGATGTCGACGAGGCGGCCGCCGCAGCCTTGCTCGCCGATCCTCCCGTGGCGGCCTACGTGCCGAAGACGGTGACTCCGCGGCCGCGCACGGGGAACCCACCGCCACGCATCCTCGAGACCGCGGGAGGCATGTTGAACTCCATAGGCCTGCCCAACGGTGGGGTCGAGGCGTTCGTCACCCATGAGCTACCCCGGCTACTCTCGCTTCCGTGCCCCGTCATCCTGAACGTGGGAGGCTTCGCGCGCGACGACTACGTCGGGGTCGCGATCGCCCTCAGGGCGGCGCTCGCGGAGGCTTTCGGAGAGGCCCGCGCGGAGGTCTCCGGAGAGGCCCGCGCGGAGGCGCCCTGGCTCGGTAGGGTGGGGCTCGAGTTGAATGTCTCGTGCCCCAACGTGCACACCGGGTGCATCTCGATCGGTTCCGACCGCGAGGAGACCGCTGCCGTCGTGGCTGCGGTGCGGGAGGAGTGGCCCGGCCTCTTGCTGGTGAAGCTCACGCCCAACGTCACCGACGTCGTGCCGATCGCCCGCGCCGCGGCCGAGGCCGGCGCCGACGGGTTGTCCTTGGTCAACACCTTCAAAGGCCTGGCCCTTGATCGAGTCAGCCTGAAGCCGTACCTCGGGGGGGTGACCGGGGGACTCTCCGGCCCGGCCATCAAGCCGTTGGCCCTCCGCATCGTCTACGAGGTGCGTGCGGCCGTCGACATCCCCCTGGTGGGGATGGGGGGCGTGGACTCGGTGCAGGACGTTCTCGAGTTTCTCGCCTGCGGCGCATCGGTGGTGGCGGTGGGGGCCTCGGGGTTCCGCGATCCATGGAAGCCGCACAGGCTGGCGGTCGATTTGGAAGCCGCGCTCGAAGGACGGTCGATGGCCTTGGCCGAGGTCATCGGCATGGCACATGAATGAATGCTGTTGCGTCGCTAGTCACCATGCGCAATAATCACGGCTATGAGTGATCCCCCCACCACATCGGCGCAGACGCCGGGCCGCACGCAGCAACAGCGTATGGAAGCGCTGAACAGGGCGAACGGTATCAGAACTGAGCGGGCGCGACTGAAGGAACTGCTGAAGAAGGGGGAGGCCCGCATCGAGGATATCCTCGTCGAGCCTCCGGAGTTCGTCCACACCGCCAAGGTCTTCGATCTCATCATGGCCGTCCCCAAGTTCGGCCGAGTGAAGACGTCGCGCGTTCTCGAACGGTGCCGGGTGAGCCCCTCCAAGACCGTCATCGGTCTGACGCCGCGACAACGACGCGAGCTCGTAGATCATCTGAGGGGATAGGCGGAGGCCCTCCATCGCCACGTTGATCGTCATCTCCGGGCCCTCTGGTGCGGGCAAGGGGACCCTCATCGCGCGCGTAGCGCCCCAGTTCGATGACCTCGTGGTGTCCGTGTCGGCGACGACGCGCCCGCGCCGGGCGGGCGAGCGCGAAGGCATTGCGTACTATCACCTGCCTCGGGATGAGTTCGTGCGTCGTGCGGAAGCAGGCGAGTTCCTGGAGTGGGCTGTGTACGGGGACAACCTCTACGGCACCCCCGCCATGCCGGTGCTCGCGCATCTCGAGGCCGGTCGCGACGTCATCCTGGAGATCGAGTTGCAGGGCGCACGTCAGGTCATCGCGAGGAAGCCGGACGCCGCGATGGTCTTCATCGCTCCGCCGTCACTGCGAGAGCTCGAAGATCGACTCCGTCGTCGTAACACCGAGTCGGAAGAGGCCATCGAACTGCGCATGGACCACGCGCGCGACGAGATGGAGGAGCTCGCGCACGACGCTCTGCGAGAGAGCAGGGAATTCCACTATGTTATAGTGAACGACGATGTCGATGAAGCGACGGAGCGACTCCGCTCCGTGATCGAGAGAATTCGAGCGAACGATCCAGCGAGGTGATGCATGGGCATGGAGAACCCCACCGTTGACGAGTTGATGGCCGGGCTTCGTGTGACCAAGGACCCGAACGACCAGGCCCTCACGCGGTACACCGCCGTGATGGTGGCTGCGAAGCGCGCCCGGCAGATCAACAGCTACTACCGGAGCCTTGGCGAAGGCGTCGGCTACGAAGACCTGGCCCCACCTCTGGTCACCACGGTTTCGCGCAACCACTTGAGCACCGCGATGGAAGAGATCACCCGGAGCGAGGTGGGCTACACACTCCGCGTCGACCACTAGAGCGCGCGCCCCGAGCATCGTCGTGCTGGGCAGCTCAAGATGACCGGTCAGCCCACCGTTCTCCTCGGAGTCACCGGCGGTATCGCCGCCTACAAGTCGGCGGAGCTTCTGCGTGGTCTGCAGAAGGCGGGTATGGACGTGCGTGTGATCATGACCGACGCGGCCACCCGTTTCGTCGCCCCCCTCACCTTCGAGACCCTCTCGGGGCACGCGGTGCACCGCGGCGATCTGTTGCGGGCCGACTCGACGATAGCCCACATCGAGGAGGGCAACGCGGCCGACCTGTTCGTCGTCGCGCCCTTGACCGCGAACACCCTGGCCAAGATGGCGAACGGCCTCGCCGACAATCTCCTCACCGCCACCTATCTGGCGTACTCGGGCACCGTCGTCGCTGCGCCGTCCATGAACACGAACATGTGGAACCACCCCGCCACCCAGCGCAACGTGGCGACGCTCCGTGAGCAGGGCGTCTTTGTGGTGGAGCCCGGCGCGGGTGAGTTGGCCTGCGGCGTGTATGGGTCGGGGCGCATGGCTGAGCCCGACAGTATCGTGGCCGAGGTGAAGCACAGATTGCAGGTCGTGCGGAAGACAGACCTGCGGGGCATGCGGGTGGCGATCACCGCCGGCGGTACACGGGAGCCCATCGACGCGGTGCGCTACATGGGCAACAGGAGTTCCGGCAAGATGGGCGTCGCGCTGGCCCGCGCGGCCTTCGACCGCGGCGCCTCGGTCGATCTGATCAAGGCGAACATCGGCCTTCCCAGGGCGCCGGGCGTGCGGGAGCACGATACGCCGACGGCTCGGGCGATGTACCGGAAGGTCATGGATCTGTTGCCCGACATCGACATCCTCTTCATGGCGGCGGCTGTGGCCGATTACCAAGCCATCGACCCCACGGCGGGGAAGATGGGCAAGAGCCAAGATCACCTCAGCGTCCGTCTGGAGCCGACCGCCGACATCCTGTGCGAGGTCGCGACCGAACGTCGCGACGGGCAGTTCATCGTGGGCTTCGCGGCCGAGTTCGGGCCCGAAGGTCTGAGCCGCTCCCGCGAGAAGCTGAAGCGCAAGAACCTTGACATGATCGTGTTCAACGATATCTCACGCAGTGACATCGGCTTCAACTCCGACTACAACGAGGTGATCATCCTCACCCCAGGTGGGGAGTCGAAGGTGGCGCGGGCGCCGAAGGAGACGGTGGCCGAGATCATCCTCGACCACACCGCCCGCGAGGTGCGCGCCCGCCGAGGTGAGTTCCTCCCGGTGACGTGACCTTGGGCGGGGGGTAGAACAACCAACAAGAAGGAGCCCCGCGGGGCTCCTTCTTGTTGGAGCTCGTTTCAAAACGAAGCTTTAGCCGCCGCGGCCACCGCTGGGCGGCACAGCGTCATTCTGAAACGAGCTCTTAGGCGGTCTCTGTGTGGAGCGGGTTCCTCACCCTACGCTCTTCAAGCGGTCTCTCGAAGCGCCTGGATGTCCACGGAGTTCTTGATCGTCTCGAGGGCCTTGGCCTCGATCTGCCGGATGCGCTCGCGGCTCACGTTGAAGCGGGAGCTGACTTCCGCAAGGGTGCGAGGATGCTCGCCCTTCAGCCCGAACCGGAGTTCGATCACCTTACGTTCGCGCTCGTCCATGCTGCGCAGCACGCGGTCGAGGCTCTCTTTGGCGATGATGCTGTGCACCGCTTCGGCGGGATCCGGCGTGCTGCTGTTCTCGATGAAGTCGCCCAGTTCGGCGTCTTCCTCGTCGCCGATGGGTGTCTCGAGGGAGGTGGTGCGTTGCGCGATCTTCCGCATCTCGCGGATCTCTTGCGAGTCGATGTTGAGTTCCGCGCCTAGCTCGTCATCGCTCGGTTCCCGGCCGGTCTCCTGTAGGAGCTTGCGCTCGGTGCGCACCATCTTGTTGATCTTCTCGATCATGTGCACCGGAATACGGATGTTCCGGTCCTGGTTCGCGATGGCGCGGGTGATGGCTTGGCGGATCCACCACGTGGCGTACGTGGAGAACTTGAAGCCCTTGCGGTAGTCGAACTTCTCCACGGCGCGGATGAGGCCGGTGTTGCCCTCCTGGATCAGGTCGAGCAGATCCATGTCCTGCGTGTAGTAATTCTTGGCGATCGAGATGACCAGCCGCAGATTCGATTGGATCATGCGGTCCTTCGCGCGCTTGTCGCCCATCTCGATACGAATCGCGAGCTCGATCTCCTGCTGCTTCGTGAGCAGGAGAATCTCGCCGGCCTCCTTGAGATAGAGCCGCAAGGGGTCATGCGTGACCGTTTCGATGGACAGGTCGAGGGTGGGCTCCGGCTGTTCTAGGGCACCCTGCACCACGGGGCTCTGCTCGTAGACTTCGATCGAGAGGTCGAAGAGCTGCGAATAGAGATCCTCTATGTCCTCGGTGGGCATATCCAGTTCTTCGACCAGGCCCATGATCTCGTCACTCGTCACGTAGCCGCGCTCCTGACCGATCAGGCAGAGCTCGCCCACATCGGCCACTTGGCGGCATTCGATCGTTATCGTCGTATCGTTCTCCATCGCCTTCACTCTCACGTCTACGCAGGCTGCGTGGGGGTTCTTCCCAAACTGTACTTTGCGGAAGCCTTGTAAAGCAAACCCGCGTATTGTACCTCGCGAGGGTATGGTTGTCCATACCGACAGGTTCGAAACCTCAGGAAGACCGCTTACCTGCACTATAGCGAACAAACGTTCGCAGCGCAATGGGTATTCGCACGCTTGCTATAGGGATTGAGAACGAGGGAAGTGCTGCGTGGTTACGCGGGATCCTCGACGGAGCGCAACTGCGAGCGGTAGAGGCGGGCATAGGGTCCGCCGGCGGCGAGAAGCGACCGGTGGTCTCCGTCTTCGACGATGCGACCATCCTCCATCACGAGGATGCGGTCCGAGTTCTCCACGGTGGAGAGGCGGTGGGCTATGACGAGTGAGGTCCTGCCCGCGAGCAGGCGCGCGAGGGCCGCTTCGATGCGATGCTCGGTGCCGGGATCGACGCTGGAGGTGGCCTCGTCGAGGATCAGCACAGCAGGCTTCGCGAAGAACGCCCGAGCGAACGACACGAGTTGACGCTCGCCCGCGGAGAGCGCCGACCCTCGCTCGCGCACCTCAGTGTCATACCCTGCCGGCAGAGCGAGGAAGAGGTCGTGCACACCAAGCTCCTGCGCGGGGCGCTCCGCCTCGGTACGGTCGGCCTGGGGATCGGCCAGCCGGATGTTGTCGAGCACCGAACCGGTGAACAGGTACGGCTCCTGGGGGACATAGCCCACATGCCTGCGGTAGTCGCGGATATCGTAGTCGCGCAGGTCCGCGCCGTCGACCGTTATGCGGCCCGAGGTGGGTTGGTAGAAACGGAGGAAGAGCTTGGCGAGGGTGCTCTTCCCTGCCCCGGTCGGCCCCACGAGTGAGACTCGCTGCCCGGCGGGGATCGAGAGCGTTACGCCGTCGAGCACCTCGCCGCTGTCGGCGTCGTAGGAGAATGAGACATCCTCGCAGGCGAGTGCGCCCACCATGCTTCCCGCTGTAAGGGCGCCAAGGAGTTCGGCGTCCCCCGGCTCGGTGTCGAGCACCGACATGATCTTCTCCAACGCGGCGCCCGAGGACTGAAGGGTGTTGTAGAGCTCGGAGAGCGACTCCACCGGGTCGAAGAAGCTCGACAGGTAGCCGATGAACGCCGCCAGGATGCCCACCGTGAGATCCCCGTCGGCCACCCGCGACCCGCCGTAGAGGAGGATGAGGCCCGTGGAGACGGCACTCAGGAACTCGACCGAGGGAAAGTAGACGCCGGAGAGGTAGACGGTGTCCAGATTGGCCCTACGATTGACGTCGTTCACCGCGGAGAAGGCCTGCATGTTACGTTCCTCGCGACGGAACGCCTGTATGACCCGGATGCCGCTGAGCGACTCCTGCAGGGAGACGGTGACCTCCGCCACCGCCGAGCGCACACGTCGGTATGCCCTTTGAGCCTTCGCTCGGAAGACGGCGGTGCCCAGGAGCAGCACCGGCATCACTGCCATGGTGACCGCCGCGAGGCGCCAGTCCATGCCGAACAAGATGATCACGGCTCCCGTCAACGTGAGCGAGTTCACCACCAGTTGCGCCACGCCGTCTACGAGGAGGCTCTCCAGGGCTTCGATGTCGTTCGTGAGGCGGGAGATGATCCAGCCGGCCCGCTGGCGCGAGTAGTAGTTGATGTCGAGGGAGGTGAGGTGGCGGAAGAGCTTGTCGCGCAGATCGCGGATCACGCGTTGTCCCACCCAGTTCACGCCGTAGGTCTGGATGCCGTGGAACACCGCCCCCAGCATCCCCGCGAGCAGGTAGAGCGCGGCCACCCAACCGAGGTAGGAGAGGTCCTTGCCGGCGATGCCCTTGTCGATGGCCAGGCGCAGCAGGTAGGGGCCGGTGAGGCCCATGGCGGTGACCGCCAGCATCGCGACCATGGAGCCGAAGGCCTGCCAACGGTAGGCCCAGCCGAACGCGGCCAGACGGAGCACGTGGCGGCGGTTCAGCCACACGCGCAGCCCGGCCCTCGGGCTCTCGGGGAGTTCCCCGCGCGGGTCGCCGCGGGGCGTCACAGCGACGTCTCCCGGAGTCGCTCGCGGTGGGCGGCGGCGATGTCCCGCTCGAGCGCCTGTTCGGCTTCGCGCACGAGGATCTCCTGCCACGGCACCTCGGCCGGCGGGCCGCTGCGGACGATGCGACCGGCGTCGAGCAGGATCACGCGGTCGGCCAGCATGACCGTCGAGGGACGATGCGCCACGATGATCG
The DNA here is from genome assembly GCA_947085635.1 of uncultured Actinomycetes bacterium. Classification (GTDB taxonomy): domain Bacteria; phylum Actinomycetota; class Thermoleophilia; order RBG-16-64-13; family RBG-16-64-13; genus JAHJSA01. The sequence goes on from CAMTXC010000002.1 coordinate 21,968, forward strand.
ACGTACGGTTCCCACGCTGCCCACCGAGAGCCTCGAGGATCCTGGTCTCCGTCTCGGCGTCGACGCTGGAGGTGGCGTCATCGAGCACGAGGATGGGCGGGTCGATGAGCAGCGCCCGCGCCAAGGCCAGCCGCTGGCGCTGGCCGCCGCTCAGAGTCAATCCCCGCTCGCCGATGACGGTGTCGTACCCCTGCGGAAGCGCTTCGATGAAGTCGTGGGCCGCCGCGGCGCGGGCGGCCGCCTCCACGCGCTGAGGAGACGCGTCGGGGTCGCCGTAGCGGATGTTGTCACGAACCGAGAGGCTGAACAGGAAAGGATCCTGATCGACGAGACCGATGGAACGACGAAGAGAGGCCAACGTCACGTCGCGCAGGTCGTGTCCGTCGATGGTCACGGCGCCGTCGATAGGGTCGTAGAAGCGCAGCACCAAGTGGGCCAGGGTGCTCTTGCCGCACCCCGTCGGCCCCACGAGCGCCACCGTCTCGCCGGGTTCCACCTTCAGAGAGATGCCGTCGAGGACCCGCCGGTCGCCGTACGAGAATGTCACGTCGCGGAACTCGATGGCGCCCCTCACGCGGGGAAGCGGTCTCGCCGCGGGCTCGTCCGCGACGCCGGCCGTCTCGTCGAGGAGCTCGAGCACCCGCTCTCCCGAGGCGATGGCGCGCTCCGCCCAGCTCACCAGCATCCCGAGCATGCGGAGAGGCCACACCAGTAGCAACACGTAGCCGTTGAAAGCCACGAGACTCCCCAGGGTCATCTGGTCGAGCACCACCAGGCGTCCGCCGTAGAAGAGGATGATGATCAGACTCAGGCTGGGAAGGAAGCCGAGGAGGGGGACGTAGCGCCCCCGGATGGAGGCGGCCTCCAGGTTCTGCCGGTAGATGCGATCGGAGGCTTCAGCGAAGGCTTCCTGCTGGATGTCCTCCACCGCGAAGGCCTTGATCACCCTGATACCCGTGATGCGCTCCTCCGCGACGGCGGTGAGTTCGGCGACGCGCTGTTGGATCGCCCAGAGCGTCGGGTGGAGCCTGTGGCTGAAGACCCGCGCCACCACGAGGATGAGGGGCATGGGGGCCAGGCTGAGCAGGGCGAGGCGCGGCTGAAGCACGAGCAGGATCACGGTGACCGCCAGCAGAGTAATCAGGTGGGTCACGATGAAGATGAGCCCGTAACCGAGGAACATGCGAACGGCGCGCACATCGGCGATGGATCGCGAGATCAGCTGGCCCGTCTGTGAGCGCAGGTAGAAGTCGAGGCCGAGGGTCTGGAGGTGCGCGAAGAGACGGTCGCGCACCTCGGTCTCCACCTTCAGGGCCACCTTCCCCGACACCACGCGGCGTCCGAAGGCCATTGCCATGCGCAGGAAGCCCACGGCCACGATGCCTCCCACGAGCGCCCGAAGGAGCCCGGCCTGTTCGGCCACGAGCGCCTGGTCGATGGTGATCTTCACCAGCCAAGGGATCACCAGCCCCATGGCGGTGGTGCCCAACGCCAGGACGAGCGAGAGGGTGAGGCCCGGCCAGTGACCGGAGAGGAAGAGCTGCGTCATGCGACGGAACGTGGACATCCCCGTGGATTGTAGCGTACGCACGACGGCACTCCCGCGCGGCTCCCTCCTGCTGCTATCGTAGGCGGTGGAAGGAAGACCCGGGAAGCGATCGACGAGGTGGTGTGTGGAGTTACGACCGACCGGCATGGTGACTCTGGCGCTCGACGCTGAGGGGGGCGACCATGCGCCCGAAGAGGTGGTCGCGGGTGCTCTCGAGGCGGCGTCACCCGAGCTGAAGGTGCTTCTCGTGGGGCGCGTCGAAGTTGTCGCGCCGCATCTCGAAGGTGTCAGAAGCGCCCATGTGGAACTGGTGCCGAGCGAGGCGACCATCTCGTCGCACGAAGAGTCCGCGAAGGCGGTGCGGGCGCGTCCGATGTCGTCGACGGTCGTGGGCGCCCGCCTCGTCAGCGAGGGGAGGGCTCAGGGGTTCGTGGGCGCGGGGAGTACGGGCGCCATGCTCGCGGCGGGGTTGCTGGTTGTGAAGCGCGTGCCGGGGGTGAAGCGCCCCGCCATCGTCACCGTGCTGCCGGGCATGAGCGGTCCTGTCGTCTTCCTGGACGCCGGCGCCAACGCCGACTGCCGCCCCGAGCATCTTCTTGAGTTTGGCGCGCTCGGCGCGGTCTTCGCCCGCTACGCCCTCGACATCGAGCGCCCGAGAGTCGGGTTGCTCAACATCGGGGAGGAGAAGACCAAGGGCAGCGAGTTGGCGCTGGGCGCCCACTCGCTCCTCGCCGCCTCCGACCTCGATTTCATAGGCAACGTGGAAGGGCGCGACCTCTTGTTCGACGCGGCCGACGTCGTGGTCACCGACGGCTTCACGGGCAACGTGGCTCTGAAGCTGCTGGAGGGCACGGCGCGCGCGTTGCTGCTGCGGGTGCGTCAGGCGGGGGAGGCCGACCTTCGGTCGAAGGTGGGCAGCCTACTGCTCAGACCGGCCTTGAGAGAAGTGCGCGCGGCGCTCGATCCGGAGGAGTACGGGGGCACCTACCTCCTCGGCCTTCGCGGCTTGGTGGTGATCTGCCACGGCAACTCCTCTCGCCTCGCCATCGCCAACGCCTTGCGTTTCGGCGCCGGGGCTGTGCGGCAGGGCATCGTCGAGGCCGTCGAGCGTGAACTCGGCCGGACCGCCGCCGAGCCACCGGGCGCCGACGAACGGGCGGACGCCGACGCGTGAGTGGTGCGCCGACGGATGAGAGGGCGCCGACGGATGAGAGGGGCGGGTCGCTTTGCCCGTGTGCCTTACGTTGCTAGAATGGCATGATCCCAAATAGAGCGGTGAGACCGCAGTCCTCGAATTCATAGGAGTCATTCGATGGGTAAGGAAGAGATACTCGGCAAGATCCGCGACATCCTGGTGGACCAACTGGGAGTCGACGGGGGGAGCGTGACCATGGAGGCCTCGTTCCAGGACGACCTCGACGCGGACAGCCTCGATCTTGTCGAGTTGATCATGGAGCTGGAAGATCAGTTCGGCGTCAAAATCTCCGACGAGGAGGCTGCCGCCATCACCACTGTGGGCGAAGCCGTGGACTTCATCGCGGCGCGCCAGTAGCGTATGCACGATCTTCGTAGGGCTGGCGCCGGGCGCCGGCGCCGCGGTATGTGGAGGGGTCTGCCGCGGGCGGCGGACCCCTCTTCCACTGTGACGGCTCGGCCGTGACCGGGGTAGCGGGCGGCGAGAAGGAAGGTGGGGTGTCGAGCCCTGCGCTCGGGGCCCTGATCGAAGAGCTTCCGGCCGCTGTCCTGGGGCAGGCGCTCACCCATTCGTCGTGGGTGGACAATCGCGTTCGCTCATACGAGCGGCTCGAGTTCCTGGGCGATAGTGTGTTGGGTCTGGCGGTCGCGGCCGAGCTCTACGACAGGTATCCGGGAGAGAACGAGGGCGATCTCGCCCGCTGGAAGGCGTTCGTGGTGAGCAGGGGCAGCTGTCACGTCGTGGCGTGCCGCTTGGGCATAGACGAGCTCGTCCGGAGGTCGGCGCCCGCCGTCGACGATGCACGGGTCGAGCTTGCGGAGAGCGCCACCGCCCTCGGCAACATACTCGAAGCGCTGCTCGGCGCCTGCTTCTTGACCTACGGGTTCGAGCGCACGCGGGCGGCGATCGCGGATGCCTTCAACGAACAGTTCACCTACGCGGTCGCCGTCTATGTGGATTTCAAGAGCACGCTGCAAGAGCACCTGGCCGCTGCCGGCCGCCCGGCGGCCGAATACTCACTCGCGGAGGAGGAAGGCCCGCCGCACCGCAGGCTGTTCACCTCGGAGGTGTCGCTCGGAGACGGGGTCGCGGGGTCGGGCAGCGGGCGCAGCATCAAGAAGAGCGAGCAGCGGGCGGCCCGTGCGGCCCTGGTGCGTCTGGGGGTGCTCCCCGACGACGGAGTCGAGGAGGACGATCGCGACGACGATGCGCCTGCCTGTCAGTTCGAGGGCGACGGTAGCTGAACATGGCCTTTCTCAGCGCCATCCGCATGAAAGGCTTCAAGACCTTCGCCCGCCCGACCGAGTTGCTGTTCGAGCAAGGCGTCTCGGTGATCATCGGGCCGAACGGCAGCGGCAAGAGCAACATAGCCGACGCCGTCCTGTGGGCACTGGGGGAGCAGAGTCCCACCAGCATCCGAGGCCGCACGATGCAGGACGTGATCTTCTCCGGATCCGATGGCCAGCGCTCGGCGGCGGTGGCGGAAGTCACCTTGCTGTTCGACAACTCGAGCGGCGTGTTCCCTCTGGAATACGGTGAGATCGAGATCGCGCGGCGCGTGACGCGCGACGGGGCGTCGGAGTACCGCATCAACGGCGCCGCGAGTCGCCTGCTCGACGTGCAAGATCTGGCGGCCGCCGTGGGGCTGGGCCGTGAGATGCACAGCGTCATCTCTCAGGGCAAGGTCGACGAACTGGTGAACTCCACCCCGGCCACGCGCAGGGCCCTCGTCGAAGACGCCGCGGGTCTCGGGCGCTACAAGAAGCGACGCGATCGGTCTCTGGCCAAACTCGAGAAGACTCAGGCCAACCTGGAGCGTGTCAAAGACGTCGAGCGCGAGGTGCGGAGCGCCCTGCGACCGCTGAAGCAGCAGGTGTCCGCCGCGGAACGGTACGCCCACGCCTCCGAAGAGGTGGCCCGCCTGCGGGCGGAAGTCGCGCTCCTCGACCTCCTCACCATACGTGCGCAGATCGACGTGCAGCAGGCGAGCCTCGACGCCCAGCAGCTGCGTCGTTCGGAAGCCGAGCTGGCCCTGACGCGACTCAGGGAAGAGAGGATCACCGAGGAGGAACGGTTCGCCGCCGCTCTTCTGGAGCGTGAAACTCTGAGCGCGGGCTATCACCAGGCGTCCGCCGATGTCGAGCGACTCCGCTCCCGCCTGTCGCTTCTCCGCGACAAGTCCGCCCGACTCGAGAGCGATCTGGCGCGCACACGTCGCAGGCGAGACATGGCGCAGATCGAGGTGCGGTCCGCTCGAGAGCGCTTCGCCGTGGCGGCCGAAGGACCCGCGAGGGGGGCCGAACGGCTCCGCGTGGTGCTTGCCGCCGCCGACACACTGGCGTCGATGATCGACGAAGCTCGTCCGGCTCTTGGAGAGATGGACGCACGCCACGAGGCCCTGAAGGATGTCGTCTTCGAACTGGAATCCGAGCGGGGGCGGGTCCAGCAGGAGCGGGAGTTCCTCGAGCGCGAGTCCGACGAGCGCTCGCGGCGGGCCGAAGACCTCGCGCAACGGGCGCGCACGGCGGCAGACCGGCTCGCCGAGGTGCTCCGAGTGAGGGAGGAGCGCGCCGACGAGGTGAGGGCGGCTGAGGTTGCTGTGAGCGAGGCGATGTCGTCGGAAGCGTCGTCGCGTGAGGCGGCGGCCGGGCACAGGAGCGTGCTGGAACAGGCCGAGGCGGCGGTCCGCGGGCTCGCCGAGGAGCTGGCGTCGGCTGATTCGCGCACGCGTGTGCTCGAAGATGTGGTCACTCGGCGGGAAGGGGCGCCCCAGGCGGCGCTGGACCTGCTGGCCTCCGAAGAGGGCGCCATGCTCGTGCACGAAGCGTTGACCGTGAAGCGGGGCTACGAACGAGCGGTGGCGGTAGCGCTGGGCCCCCTCGCGTCGGCCGTCGTGCTGGGTGGCGTGTTGCACGCGGCGCATGTGGTCGATGCCGACGGTCCTCTCGAGGTCGTGTGGACGGGTGGGCCGCGTCCGGCGGACGGGTGGGACGCCACAGCCCACCCAGCCGAAGCCACCGACGCCATCACGCCCACCGGCGCGCCCGGAGCGCTCGCGCCCACCGAAGCCGCCGTGCGCCCCGGCGCGCCCGAGGCGCCCGGAGACGATCTGTGGGAGGTGCTCGACGGCCCACCCGGGCTGGTGCGGGCGCTGCAGTCGCTCGTACCTCCCACGCGGGTGGTGGCCGATGAGGACGCTCCGGTGCCCGCGTGGCCCGGTGTGGTGGTGACCACGGGCGGGTGCGTCTGGCACAGCTCCCACCACGGCGCCCGGCGTGTGGAGACCTCCGCCGAGGCCCTCATGGCGGCCCGTGGCGAACTCGAGCGCCTGCGGGTGGAGCGGATCTCTCTCACCACGGAGCACGAGAAGGCCGGGAGGGTGGCCGCGGAGGCCGTCGAGAGCCTTCGCGTGTTGGTGGCGGCCGGCGATCGTGCGTCCGTAGAGTTGCGTGAAGCCCGGGCACGCCGCGACTCGCTCGTGGACGAGATGACCCTGTGGGGGCGCCGGGAGGAGGAAGCCCGCACCGAGGCCGCGGAAGCTGAGGAGCGGGTGCGCCGTGACGGAGAAGCGGCCACCGCACTCGCCGGTGGTCTGCGCGAGACCGGGGAGCGGTCCGTCGAAATAGCGAACAGGCTGGAGAGCGCTCGGACCGACCTGCGGGAGGTGCGCGGCGCGACGGAGCACTTGCGCGGGCGCGTGTCCCTGCTCGAGGGGAAGCGCTCTCAAGCCGGCATCCTCACGGTGAGATTGCGCGAACGCGAGCGGGCACGGCAGGAAGAGGCCGACAGGGCGCGGCAGACACTGGCACAGGCCACAAGCGCGTTGGAGGCCGCGGAAGCCCGGGAGAGCGATCTCGTGCGGTACGCGCCCGTGCTGGCCGATCTTCAGACGGTCGTGGCAGGCTTGATCGAGTGCTGCACGTCCGAACTCGACGTTCTCTCGGAGCGACTCGCCCTCTCTCGCGCGGCTACCGACGATTTCGGCGACGCTCTGAAAGACCAGGGGCGACGGGAGTCCGATCTTCAACGCTCCGGTTCCGAGCTGAACGAGGAGATGGTGCGTCTGCGGGTCGCGGTCGCCCGCTTAGAGGAGCGGGCCGGCGAACGCGAACGCGAACTTGAGGAGTTGTCGCGACGTCATCTCTCACCACGAGAGGTCACGGCTGAATCCGTGGCCGGCTTGTCAGCCGAGGACACGGCGGCCGCCCTTGAAAGAGCGGAGAGACGCAGAGAGCGCATCGGCCCGGTGAACCCCCTTGCCGAGCAGGAGTACCGGCAGACCGAGGAGCGCGCCGGCTTCCTCGCGGAACAGCGCACGGACCTCGAGTCGTCCATGTCGGAGTTGCGTTCGGTCATACGCGACCTCGACGAACACATCGAGACCACCTTCACCGAGGTGTTCGAGGCCACCCGCGGCCATTTCGAGGACATGGTGCAGGTGCTGTTCCCTGGAGGAAAGGGGATGTTGCGGCTGGTGGAGCCCGACCCGGATGACGCCGGTGCCACGCCCGACGACGACGAGGCTGCGGCGGACGACGAGCCCGGCGGCTCGGGGGGTCGTGCCGCCGCCGGCATCGTGCTCGAGATCAAGCCTCCGCGCAAGGCGCCGCGCTCGATGAGCCTGCTTAGCGGCGGAGAGAAGGCGCTCGCGGCCATCGCCTTCCTGTTCGGTCTGTTCTTGGCACGACCGTGCCCGTTCTACGTACTGGACGAGGTCGAGGCCGCCCTCGACGACTTGAACCTCGGCCGCTTCCTCTCCCTGGTGCGCCGCTACCAAGAGCGCACGCAGTTCATCGTGATCACTCACCAGCGACGCACCATGGAGATCGCCGATCGTCTGTACGGCGTCGCCATGGACAGCGACGGCACGTCGCGCGTGCTCTCCCGGCGGTTGACGCCGCTCCAGCCCGTCGATTGATGGAGGTCTTCGTTGTCGTATAACTGGGCGGAAGTGTTCCGGGGTGTGGACGCGGCGGCGGCCGTCGGTGCTCCCGCCACCCGTGAGGAGCGGAAGAAAGGGTGGTTCCGGCAGCTGCGAGAAGGGCTGACGAAGAGTCGGAAGGCCCTGCAGGACCAGTTCTCCTCCATCCTCCTGGACAAGTTCGACGAAGATCTGTGGGAGCGGGTCGAAGAAGCCCTCATCTACGCCGACGTGGGGGTGGACACCACGATCTCCATCGTAGAGCGTCTCGAACAGGCCGCGACCGCAGGCGCCATCGCCGACGCCCCGCAGTTCCTCAGCGTGCTCCGCTCGATCTCGGCCGAGCACTTCTGTGCCGCCGACACCCGCATCGACGTCACCGCGCAGCCTTCTGTGATACTCATGGCCGGCGTCAACGGCACGGGCAAGACCACGACGATCGGCAAGATCGCCTGGCACTTGAAAGAGCTGGGGAAGGAGCCCCTGCTGGTGGCGGGCGATACCTTCCGCGCGGCGGCGGTGGAGCAGCTCACGGAGTGGGGTCGCCGCGTCGGGTGCGAGGTGGTGCGCCACGAGCACGGCAGCGACCCGGGGGCTGTGGCCTACGACGGCATCGCGGCGGCCCGGGCCCGCGGCGCCGACGTGGTGATCATCGACACCGCCGGCCGCCTGCACACCCAGGTGAACCTCATGCGCGAGCTCGAGAAGATCGTGCGCGTGGTGCAGAAGCAGATACCCGAAGCGCCCCACGAGACGCTGCTCACCATCGACGCCACCACGGGCCAGAACGGCCTTATCCAAGCGCGGCTGTTCAAGGAGGCCGTCAACGTGAGCGGCGTCGTGCTCACCAAGATGGACGGCACGGCCAAGGGCGGCATCGCCCTCGCGATCTCTCACGAGCTCGACGTGCCCATCAAGCTCATCGGCACGGGTGAGACCTTGGATGCGCTGCAGCCCTTCGACGCGGTGGGCTTCACCGAGCTCCTATTCGACGAAAGCCTGCTGCGGCAGTGAGATCGGGCATCGTGGGCGCTCGCGGGGGCGTCACACTTGGGGTCGAGCCGGGCGCTCGCGGCGCCGCCACGCCGCAGGTCTAGCCGGGGGAAGATGGCCACGGCGCCCGGTGCGCGTGTCCGTCGCCTCATGTGCCGGTGCGCGCGTTTGACGGCGCCGCGCACGGGCTGTAAACTCCCGCTCTCGCGGCACGCCCACCGGACGACCCACCTGCGCACGCGGCGCCGCGAGGGCGCACGTGCGGCGGGACCGCGCAGCCTGGTTCACAACCGAGGAAGACATGTTCGATTCGCTCTCCGATAAGCTCCAAGCGGCTCTCGATGGCCTGAAGGGGCAGGGCAAACTCACCGAGGTCGACGTCGAGCGCGCGGCCAGGGAGATCCGCCTGGCCCTGCTCGAAGCCGACGTGAACTACAAGGTGGTCAAGGAGTTTGTCTCCAAGGTCAAGGAGCGGGCTCTGGGCGCCGAAGTCCTCGAGAGCCTGACCCCCGCGCACCAGTTCGTGAAGATCGTGAGCGACGAGCTCACGGCGCTCATGGGCGCCACGTCCACGAAACTCTCGTTCTCGCCTCGGCCCCCCACGGTCATCATGATGGTGGGCCTGCAGGGCTCGGGCAAGACCACCACGTGCGGCAAGTTGGCGTCGTTCCTGGTAAAGCAGGGCAAGAGCCCCGCGCTCATCGCGGGCGACGTGTATCGTCCCGCGGCCATCGAGCAGCTGAAGACCCTCGGCCGCCAACTCGATGTGCCCGTGTACGACGAGGGCGACACGGTCGACCCAGTGGACATCGCCCGCAACGGCGTGGCCTGGGCGCGCGAGATAGGGCGCGACGTGGCGATCATCGACACCGCCGGCCGCCTCCACATCGACGAACGCCTGATGGACGAGCTCATCCGCATCCGGAGCCAGGTGAAACCGCACAACATCCTCCTCGTGTTGGACGCGATGACGGGGCAGGACGCGGTCAACGTGGCCCAGCAGTTCCAGGAGAAAGTGCAGTTCGATGGCGTCGTGCTCACGAAGCTCGACGGCGACGCGCGCGGGGGAGCGGCCCTCTCCGTGAAGGCGGTGACCGGCCGCCCCATCAAGTTCGCCAGCACCGGCGAGAAGCTCGACAGCTTCGACTACTTCCACCCCGACCGCATGGCCTCGCGCATCCTCGGTATGGGCGACATGCTCTCGTTGGTGGAGCGTGCCCAGGGCGCGGTCGACGAGAAGAAGGCTCTCGAACTCGAGAAGAAGCTGCGCAAGAGCCGGTTCACCTTCGAGGACTTCCTCGACCAACTGGAGCAGGTGCGCAAGATGGGGTCTCTGCAGAGCATCCTGGGTATGATCCCGGGGCTTCAGGCGGGAAAACTGAAGAACCTGCAGGTGGACGACCGAGCCTTCGACCGGATTCAGGCTATTATTCACTCTATGACCTTCGAAGAGCGGAGGCATCCCGAGGTGATCAACGGGAGCAGGCGGCGACGCATCGCGGCCGGTTCCGGCAGCGATATCCAGGCCGTGAACCAGCTCTTGAACCAGTTCAAGCAGATGCAGAAGATGATGAAGCAGTTGGGTTCGGGCAAGATGCCCAAGAACCCGTTCCAGATGTTGGGCATGTGAGGTGGGGGCGCCTCGCGGGCCGGGACATGCGAGAATACACACGAGGAGGTGAGAAATGGCGACGGCGATTCGATTGACCCGCAAGGGGAGCAAGAAGCATCCGATGTACAGGATCGTGGTGGCCGACTCGCGCGCACCGCGCGACGGTCGTTTCATCGAGAACATCGGCACGTACAACCCGCAGACGGAACCCTCGACGATCGAGGTGGATGGTGAGCGGGCGAAGGACTGGATCTCGAAAGGCGCTCAGCCTTCCGGAGCGGTACGCAGGCTCCTGCAGATTAAGGGCATCCTCTAGATCTTACGATTGTGGCAAGGCCGTGCGCGGCAGCGGACGTTGAAAGCGGCGTGACAGGGGGGCTGGTCATGGAGACGGAGCTGAAGGAGCTGCTGGAGTATCTCGCCAAGGCGCTGGTAGACAACCCCGACGACGTCAGGGTGGAGTCCACAGAGACCGACACCACCGTCATACTGGAGTTGAACGTCGCCAAAGAGGACATAGGCAAGGTTATCGGGAAGCAGGGCCGCATCGCGCGGGCCCTGCGTACCGTGGTCAAAGCCAGTGCGGTCAAGAACGGCAAGCGGGCCATCGTGGAGATCGTCGACTAGGCGGTCTTCTCGACCTCCACACGCACTAATGCCTCGACCCGAATGGATAGAAGTGGGCCGTATCGCGCGCGCGCACGGCCTTCACGGCGAAGTGCGGGTCAGCTCGAGCAGCGACAACCCCGATCGTTTCGTCGACGGGGCCACGGTGTACGCGGTGCCCGGTCGTAGCGCTCTGGCGCGGGCCGCGGCACGGTCCGGCGCGGGAGAACCGGCCCCGATGACCCTCGAGATGGAAACGGTGCGCGGCACCGAGGGTAGTCCGATCGTTGCCTTCGTGGGCGTGGGGACGCGCGACCAGGCCGAGGCTCTGCGCGGGTATGTGCTGCGCGTGCCCGCCTCCGATCTTCCTGATCTGGAAGATGGGGAGTTCTACTCGTTCGACCTGGAGGGGCTCGAGGTGCGCGGCTTCGACGGCCTGCGGGTGGGAGTGGTGGGGGAGGTGCTGGAGACCCCGGCCCACGACCTGCTCTCCGTGGTGCGCGACTCCGGCGGAGAGGTGCTGGTGCCCTTCACGCACGAGATCGTCCCGACCGTCGACATGGAGGGCGGCTACCTCGTCGCCGACGTCGAACGGATGACCCTCGCCCCCTGACCCGACTCCCGAGCTGGATCTCGACTCGACCCGTGGGCCTCGAGCGCCGACGCGTGGCTCCGGGTGGCCTCAGGGTCTGACGGCGGGCGGAGCGCCTCGATGAAACGTGTGGACATATTCACGCTGGTGCCGGACGCCTTCATGTGGTTCAAGCAGCAGCATCCGGTGGCCGAGGCGGAGGCATCCGGGTCGTTGGCGCTCACCGTGCACAACATCCGCGACTACAGCACGCTCAATCACCGGCAGGTGGACGACAGCCCCTACGGCGGTGGCCCCGGTATGGTTATCCGCGTGGATGTGGTCGCGGCGGCCCTCGCGGGGGTCTTCGGAGTGCCGGCGGAGCGGGTGCGCGAGCAGAGAGATGTGTATCTCTTGGCGCCGGGTGGCGAGCCGTTCGACGATGGCCGGGCCGCCTCCCTGGCGGGAGGACCCCGTGACTTTGTCCTACTGTGCGGGCGGTATGAGGGGTTCGACGCCCGCATCGGCGCACTGTTCGCCACGGGGCAACTATCGATCGGCCCCTACGTGCTCGCCGGGGGCGAGATCGCGGCGCTCGCTGTGGTCGAGGCGGTGGCGCGGAAGATGCCCGGGGTGCTCGGCAACCAAGAGAGCCTGGTGGAGGAATCGTTCAGCGAGGGTCTGTGCGGCGCGGTGGAGTATCCGCAGTACACGCGGCCACGGGAGTTCGCCGGCGCGGGAGTGCCTGAGGTGCTTCTGAGCGGCGATCACGCCGCGATAGCGCGGTGGCGCACGGCGCAGGCTTCCCACTCCGCATGGTCGGCTCGACGGGGCGGGACGCAGTCGGGAAGCGCCCCAGAGGTTGATTTCGGCCCGCCGATGGAGTAAGTTTCGCTGTCTTCATCGTAGGAACTTCGTAGGGATACCCAGGCTAAGCGGCAGAGGGAACAGAGATGACCGTCATAGATGTGCTGGAACAGAAGCAACTGAAGAGCGATGTGCCACGGTTCAAAGCCGGCGACACCGTCAAGGTGCACTTCAAGGTGATCGAGGGCACCCGCGAGCGCGTCCAGATGTTCCAGGGCATCTGCATCAAGCGCCAAGGGGAGGGCGTGCGCGAGACGTTCACGGTGCGCAAGCAGTCCTTCGGGGTGGGCGTGGAGCGCACGTTCCCCGTGCATTCGCCCAAGATCGACAAGCTCGAGGTCTTGGCGATCGGCGACGTTCGGCGGGCGAAGCTCTACTACCTGCGCGGCAAGATCGGTAAGAAGGCGCGGGTCAAGGAGAAGCGGGTATAGCGCCAGGGCCGTCGCTATCGTGACCTCCCTGAAGCGACACTCGCTCACCCGGGAGTCCGGGTCGTCCCTCCTCGGCAGCCTCCTCGAGGTCGTGCTCATCGTGGGCGCGGCCTTCATCCTCGCGCTGCTCATCCAGCAGTTCGTGGTGAAGCCGTTCTACATCCCCTCCGAGTCGATGGAGCCCACTCTCGAGCGCGGCGACCGCGTCTTGGTGAGTCGGTTCGTCTACTGGTTCAGGGAGCCGGAGCGCGGCGACGTCATCGTGTTCCATCCGTCGATCGCTCCCAACGACGACTACATCAAGCGAGTGGTCGCCGTGGCCGGCGATCATGTCGAGGTGAAGGACGGCGTTCTCTACGTCAACGGCGAGGCGCAGGTCGAGCCGTACCTCAAGGAAGACCTCATCGAGGGCGAGTTCCCCGAAGAAGTGATCCCCGAGGGCTTCGTGTTCGCCATGGGCGACAACCGGAACCGCAGCGGCGACAGCAGGGTGTTCGGGCCCGTGAAGCTGGACAGCATCATCGGCGAGGGCTTCCTGGTGTACTGGCCTCCCGGCAAGATCGGCGGTCTCTAGCCGGCTGCCTCCGGGGGTCGCACCGCACAATGGCCGACGGCCGTCGCACACCCCGGTGGGATCCCTTCCGTTTCGATCGCCGCAGACTGGCCGCGACGAGCCCGGCCGGTCGAGTGGCCGCGGGTGTGGATGAGGCCGGGCGCGGCTGCCTCGCCGGGCCCCTGGTGGCGGCGGCGGTGAGTCTGGACTACCGGCGGCCGCTCGGCCGCGAGCTCCGTGGCCTCACCGACTCCAAGGTGCTCACCCACGCGGTACGCGAAGCGCTCTACCTCCGGCTCCTCACCTCCGCCGCCGCCATCTCGGTGGTGGCGGTCTCCCCCCACACCATCGACAGGATCGGCCTGCACAAGGCGAACCTCTGGGCGCTCGAGGCGGCCCTCCGCCGACTCGGCGGCTCGTACGACCTGGCGTTCGTCGACGGCTTCCGCGTGCACGACGACGATCTGGGGGCGACTCAACTGGTGCGGGGGGACTCGAAGAGCGCGTGCGTGGCCGCCGCCTCGGTGGTGGCCAAGGTCACGCGCGACCGTCTGATGGTGTCGCTCGACCAGCGCTACCCGGAGTACGGGTTTGCCGCCCACGTGGGTTACGGCACCGCCGTGCACCGCGCCGCGCTCCAGAAATGGGGCCCGTGCGCACTGCACCGTCGCTGCTTCGCCGGAGTCGCCACGCCACAGATGGAGCTCTTCTCCGGCGACTGAGGCGTCTCGGCAGGTCGAGCTCACCTCTCTAGGACCAAGGTCCGATATCGGCCCTCCCGCCCGCCGGATAGCCTTCCGGGACCGGCCGCGGGTACCGTGCTCCGCTCCGCCGGCTCACGTCGCGAGCGTTCGTCGGAGGAGGTCGGATGATGGTCTTGACCACGCGGTTGAAGGGCAGGCAGGCGGAACAGGCGGCCGCCGACTATCTCCGGTCGAGGGGGTGGAGAGTGGTGGCCGAGAACTACGTCACGCCCGTGGGTGAGATCGACCTGATAGCGCAGGATGGGGGGACGTTGGTCATGGTCGAGGTGAAGGCCCGGTCTGGCTCCATGTTCGGTGATGCCCTTGAAGCCGTCGGCCCGCGCAAGGAGCGGCGTCTGAGAGCCGCGGCAGCCTGGTGGATGGCCGAAAAGGGGCAGGTCACGCGGCAGATCAGGTTCGACGTGATCACGATCAGTCTCGGCGACGAAGGGTCGCTTCTATCGCTCTCCCACCTCCCCGACGTCCTCGGCTCCGGCCGCTAGGGGTCCAGGTGGGGATGGCGGCTGTGCGGGCGTACGCGCTGATCGGCACGGAGGCGGTAGCGGTGCAGGTGGAGGCGCACGTGCGGCCCGGTCTTCCGGGAGTGAGCATGGTCGGGTTGCCGGGCGTGGCCGTGCGGGAGGCTCGGGAGCGCGTTCGTTCAGGAGCGGCGAGCACCGGCATGCCCCTCCCGACGCAGAGGATCACGGTCAATCTCTCGCCCGCGGACGTGAGGAAGGAGGGTCCCGGTTTCGACCTGCCGGTCGCACTGGCCGTCCTCGCCGCGTCGGGGTACGTGAGCAAGGGGGCCCTGCAGAATGTGGGCGCGATGGGTGAGCTGGCCCTTGATGGGCTGGTGCGCCCGATTCGCGGGATGCTCTCCGTCGCGGAGGCTGCGCGGGACGACGGCATCATACTCCTCATCGTACCTCTCGTGGGCCTTGCGGAAGTATGCGCTGTAGATGGGGTCCATGCCGTGGGGGTGCGGGATCTCCGCGAGGCGGTCATGGTGCTGCGCGATGCCGAGAAGCGGGAACGGCTCCTGGAACGGGGAAGGCGTTGGCTCCGCACCCGCAAGCTTGAAGCCATCGTGGATCGCGGGCCCGACCTGGCCGACATCGCCGGACAGCGACACGCGAAGCGCGCCCTCGAGGTGGCCGCGGCGGGAGGCCATCACCTCATGATGGTAGGTCCACCGGGTGCCGGCAAGACGATGCTGGCACGCCGTCTGCCCTCGGTGCTTCCGCTCTTGGATGCCACAGAGGCCTTGGAGGTCACGCGGGTGTGGAGCGTGGCGGGCCTCCACAGACCCGAAGACGGACTCGCCACACAGCGACCGTTCAGGGCGCCGCACCACTCGGCTTCTCGCTCGGCCGTGATCGGCGGGGGTTCCCCGCCTCGCCCGGGCGAGGCCAGCCTTGCCCATCGAGGTGTCCTGTTCATGGATGAGTTCCCCGAGTTCTCGAGAGACGTGATCGAATCGCTCCGGCAGCCTTTGGAAGAGGGGCTTGTGGTGATCAGTAGGAAGGGGGGGAGTCTGACCCTCCCCGCGGCCTTCACGCTCGTGGGTGCGATGAATCCGTGCCCGTGTGGCAATCTCATGCAACCGGAGCGTGTGTGTCGCTGTACCGCCGACATGCTCGACAGATACCGGGGCCGTTTGAGCGGAGCCGTGGGCGACCGGATCGACCTGTTCATCGATGTCCCTCCTCTTGAGCTGTCGGCTTTCGGCCCCGTGGACGGGCGTGATGATGACTCGGCTGTCGTGCGCGCCCGCGTCGAGTCGGCGCGCTCCTTCCGGCTGGAGCGCGAGTCGCTCCTCAGTGCACTTCCCCGTTCGTCCGAGGAAGGTGGCGGAACCGGACGTTCGCATCCAGAGCGACTGGAATCCCGGATGGGCGTGAGCGACGGAGCCCGCTCCCTTCTGCGCGAAGCTCTCAGTAGGCACGTGGTCGGAGGGCGAGGCTACGTCCGTGCCCTCACCGTGGCGCGTACCCTGGCCGATCTTGATGGCGTGAGCGCGATCTCGGCGGACCACGTCGCGGAAGCTCTTTCACTGCGCGATCCCGGATACGAGTGCCGTAGCGCCGTCGCTGCGGGGGTCCGGTGTTGAACGGGCTAAACGTCCCCGCCGGTCGCAGGTACGAGGTGAGGCACGATCGCGAGCGCCCCGCGTCGGGCCCGTCCTACGAGGCGGCTCTGGGGCTTGCGCTCGTGGCGGCCGAGGGCACCCGAGGGGTGCTGAGCCTCTTGAGACGACACTCGCCCGAAGAGGTGTGGCGCGCCGGGAGGCGAGATCTACTCGAATGGACGGAGGGGCGCTCGTGGGTAGATCGCTTCCTCGACCTGAGGAGTCGCACATTCCCTCGAGAAGCGGCCTCCGTCGTCGCGGCAGCGGGCTTGGTGTTCGTCCCCTGGGGGCACACTGCGTACGAGGCAGACCTCATGGCCCTCGACCTGCCGCCCGCCGGCCTGTTCGTCAAGGCCTCGCCCGAGGCGTTCGAGCAGTTCGCGGCGGGGGCGCGGGTCGCCGTGGTGGGAACGAGAAAAGCCTCTCACTATGGCTTGAGTGTGGCGCGCGCGATCGGAAGGGCCTTCGCGGAGCGCGGGGTCTGGGTCGTGAGCGGCCTTGCTCTGGGCATCGATGGGCGGGCCCACCGCGGCTGCATCGAGGCGGGAGGGAGGAGCGCGGCCGTCCTTGGCTGCGGCGCAGATGTCGTCTACCCGCGTCGTCATCGTGAGCTCTACGACCGGTTGGGCTCCGAAGGGGTCATCTTGAGCGAACTGCCCCCGGGAGTACGACCGGCCCCCTGGTTCTTCCCTGAACGCAACCGTCTCCTGGCCGCACTCTCGCACGCGGTGGTGGTTGTCGAGGCCCCTCGGCGCAGCGGGGCGCTGATCACGGCCAACCGGGCACTCGATCTCGGCCGGGAGGTGTTCGCGGTGCCCGGTCGGATTCTGGAGAGCGTGAGCGAGGGCTGCAACCGTCTCTTGTACGACGGAGCCGGCTTGTGCCTCGATCCGGTCTCATTGGTGGAGGATTTCCACCGGTTTGCCCGAAAGGAAGCGAGCCCGTTTTTGTCCGGCGTCCGCGATCCGGCACCGGCGGACTCGGCCGAGAATGGGCTCGAGCAGGCGGGCAGGCTGGCGGTCATGGCGCTCTCGGCGGGCCCGCGTTCGGTGGACGCCGTGGCGGACGTCGCCGGCATCAGTTCGCGAGAGGCGTCGGCGGCGTTGGGGCTGCTGGAGTTGCGGGGCCAGGTCGTGCGGGTCTCGCCGGGTACGTACGGGCTCTCGGGGCGATGATGCGATGAGTCCGAGAGCAACCACTCGACATGGGCGGGGGGCAGATGGCGGTATTCGGCGGGATCGACGGATCGCGAGAGGGGCTGCAGTTTGCTCCCCTCGTGTCCTCCTTCCTCCGTAGCCTGAGGGCGGCCGACTACAGCCCGCGAAGCGTCGCCGCGGCCGGCTCCGATCTCGCTCAGTTCACGCGATTCTGCGAGGAGCGTGAGATCGGCGGGCTCGACGAGCTCGCCCTCTCACATGTGCGTGCGTTCGTGGCCGGGCTCTCGGAGGGCACGGTCGGCCCAGCCTGTCGTCCCTACGCCCGCGCGTCGATCGCCCGGAAGCTCTCCACCCTCCGGAGGTTCCTCGCCTTCTGCGTCGCGGAAGGCATCGTCGGGGTAAGTGCGGCGCAGGGTGTGCGTGCGCCGAAGGCCGGGAGGCGCCTCCCGCAGGTCTTGAGCCCGCAACAGGTCTTCGAGCTGCTCGAGGGCATCCTGGGCGACGACCCGCTCACTCTGAGGGACCGCGCGCTGTTCGAGTTGATATACTCGTGCGGCTTGAGGGCCCAGGAAGTCTTAGATCTGCGGGTCCAGGACATCGATCCCGACAGACGTGAGGCGCGGGTGACGGGCAAGGGGCGCAAACAGCGCATCATACCCATCGGAGACGACGCCTTGAGGGCCATCCAGTCGTACCTCGAGCGCGGCAGGCCCGAGTCGGTCGCTGTTGCCGCTGGGTCTTCCGCGGCGGGTGGCTCTTCGGCCGATCCGGTTGAGCAGGCCCTGTTCTTGAGCGTGCGCGGCCGCCCGCTTCGACCCTCCGACGTGCGACGCCGTCTCGAGAAATACCTGTTGGCATCGGATGCTCCGGCCGGTACGTCGCCACACACTTTGCGGCACTCCTTCGCCACACATCTGCTCGAAGGAGGAGCCGACCTCCGTGCGATCCAGGAGCTCTTGGGCCACGCCTCGCTGGCGACCACCCAGGTGTACACGCACGTGTCGCCCGCCCATCTCCGCAGGGCCTACCGCCTAGCCCATCCGAGGGCGTGAGGGGCCGGTAGTGGCGTCTCGTAAGACCGACTCCGGCGCCGACGCGCAGGCTCTGTGGCAGCGCTACAAGGATCTCGGCGACCCCAGGGCGCGCGACGATCTCATCCTCGCCTATTCGCCGCTCGTGAAGTACGTCGCCGGCCGGATGGGCACCGGCTTACCGGCGCATGTCGAGGAAGCCGATCTCATCTCCTACGGCCTCTTGGGTCTGATCAGTGCGCTCGAGCGTTTCGAACCTTCGCGGAACATCAAGTTCGAGACCTACGCGATCTCCCGCATCAAGGGATCGATCATAGACGAGCTGCGGGCGCTCGATTGGGTGCCCCGCTCGGTACGTAGTTGGGCGCGACAGGTGGAGCGCGTCGTCACCAAGCTGGAGAACGAGTTGCGCCGCGCCCCCACCGACGAAGAGACGTCCGCCGAGCTCGGCGTCACGATGAACGAGTTCCACAGCATCCTGAACCAGATCAGCAGCGCCTCGATCGTTGCCCTCGACGAGTTCTGGACCTTGGCCGGGAGCGGCGGCGACAAGGTCGCCTTGATCGACACGATCGAAGACACCTCGTCGCCCGATCCCTCCCGCGCGTACGACATCAGTGCGGTGAAGGAGATCCTGGCCGACGCGATCCGCAGGTTGCCCGAGCGTGAGAAGATCGTCATCGGTCTCTACTACTACGAGGGCCTCACCCTCAAAGAGATCGGCGAGGTACTGGGAGTCACCGAGTCGCGCATCTCGCAGCTGCACACCAAGGCCATCCTCCGCATGAAGGGGCGCGTCAAGGAGGAGTTGGAGCCCGGAGTCCTTTCGAACTAGCGGCGCTCTGGGTCGGCGTGCCCCGACTCGTCGTAGTGCCCAACTCGCCGCAGTGCACCCCGGCGCGTCGTGGTCCGCGTCGCGCGCACTCCCGAGGGTGGACGACCGGTGTGCTACACTACCGCGGTTATACCTACACTACCCCGAGGAGTGTCGTCGCGGTGGTGCCGGCTGAGCCGGTTCCGCGGGGAGCCTCGGGTGTACCGTAACAAAACCAGAAAGGATCCACACCATGCCGGCTGCTACCATGAAGCAGTTGCTGGAGTCCGGAGTGCACTTCGGACACCAGACCCGCCGCTGGAACCCGAAGATGAAACCATACATTTTCGCCGACCGTGGTGGAATCCACATCATCGACCTCCAGAAGACCACCAAGCTCCTCGACCGCGCCTACGAAGTCACGCGCAACATCTCGGAGCGCGGGGGTTCGGTGCTGTTCGTGGGCACCAAGAAGCAGTGCCAGGATTCCATCCGTCTCGAGGCCGGTCGAGTCGGCATGCCCTTCGTGTCGCACCGGTGGCTCGGCGGCCTGCTCACCAACTTCAGCACGATCCATGCGCGCATCAATCGTCTGCACGAGCTGCGCCGGCGCAAGGCCGACGGGTCGCTCGCCCTGCTTCCCACCAAGGAGCGTATGAACCTCGAGCGGGAGCTCGGTAAGCTCGAGATCAGCCTCGGCGGCGTGGCCGACATGCAGCGTTTGCCCGACGCCGTGTTCATCATCGACCCGAAGCGCGAGGCCATCGCCACGCGCGAGGTCAACAAGCTCGGCATCCCGCTCATCGGGCTGGTCGACACGAACTGCGACCCCGATGAGGCCGACTACCTCATCCCCGGGAACGACGACGCGATCCGATCGTGCAGCCTGATCATCAAGACCATCGCGCGGGCCGTCGAAGAGGGCCGCCAGAAGGTCAACCCCCGTGAGTTTGCCGCGCCCGAGCAGACCGCGGAGCCCGCCGCCGCCGACGGAGCAGCCGACGAAGCCGCACCTGCGGCCGAGGCCGCCCAGGCAGAAGCACCGGCACCGGCCGACGAGGCCCCGGCACCTGTGGCCGACGCACCGGCTCCCGAAGCTCCGGCGACCGAACCCGAAGCCCCGGCGACCGAAGCCGAGGCCCCGGCACCTGTGGCCGACGCACCGGCGACCGAAGCCGAGGCCCCGGTGACTCCGGAGGCGGAGGCCTGAGCACTGCGCTTGCGGGGTTCTTCGGGATCTCAGGCCTCGCATCGACGAATGAACCGTAGTATCACTATGTTCGACAGGGTGGACCTGTCGGTGGAGGATCAGCAATGAGCGTGACCGCACAGATGGTGAAGGAGCTCCGCGAGAAGTGCGGGGCCGGCATGATGGACTGTAAGCGTGCCCTCGCCGAGACCGACGGCGACATGGACGAAGCCGTCAAGCTCCTGCGGACCAAGGGCATGGCGTCGGCCGACAAGAAGGCCGCCCGCGCCGCCAACGAGGGCATGATCGACTCGTACATCCATGGCAACGGCAAGATCGGCGTGCTCGTGGAGATCAACTGCGAGACCGACTTCGTCGCCCGCAACGAGGCGTTCCGCGCCTTTGCGCACGACGTGGCCATGCACATAGCGGCGAGCGCGCCCGGCTACGTGCGCCGCGAGGACATCCCGGAAGATGTGGTCGCCGGCGAGCTCGAGATCTACAAGGCTCAGGCGCGCGAGACTGGGAAGCCTGAGAACGTCCTCGAGAAGATCGCGGAGGGCAAGCTCAACAAGTTCTACAGCCAGGTGGTGCTTCTCGAGCAGCCGTTCGTCAAGGATCCCGACAAGACCATCGACGGGCTGCGGCGCGAACTGGTGGCGAAGGTGGGAGAGAACATCGAGGTGCGACGCTTCGCCCGCTATCTCCTAGGGCAAGACACGGTGTGAGCCACGAGGGCGGCGCTCAGGTGCCGCCCTTTCTGTAGGTGCAGATTGGAGCGGAGAGCAGGCAAGGGGGTCGAGAGTGTCCGAGCACGCGGGAGGATCCGGCGGCGGCGCCGTGTACAAGCGGGTGCTGCTCAAGCTGAGCGGCGAAGCCCTTGTGGGCGACGCGGTGTACGGCATCGACCCGGAACGCATGATCGGCGTGGCCGAAGAGATACGCGGTTGTGTCGAGCTGGGTGTGGAGACGGCGGTGGTCGTGGGCGCCGGCAACATCTTCCGAGGAGTGGCCGGCAGTGCGAAGGGCATGGATCGCGCCGCGGCCGACTACATGGGGATGATCGCCACGGTCATCAACGCCATGGCTTTGCAGGACGCGATGGAGAAGCTCGGCGTCGACACCCGGGTACTCTCGGCCATCGAGATGCGCGAGATCGCCGAACCGTACATCCGCCGCCGCGCAATCCGTCACCTCGAGAAGGGGCGCGTGGTGATTTTCGCCGCCGGCACGGGCAATCCGTACTTCACCACCGACACCGCCGCGGCACTGCGTGCGCTCGAGATCGGCGCCGAGGCGATCCTCATGGGGAAGAAGAAGTACGACGGAGTGTACGACTCCGATCCCGAGATCAACTCGGAGGCCGTCCTCATCCCGCACCTCACCCATCGCGAGGCGCTCGAAAAGGGCCTGAAAGTCATGGATTCCACTGCGCTCTCCCTCTGCATGGACAACCGCCTGCCCATCATGGTCTTCAACATGGCGGTGCCGTCGAACATCGACCGAGTGCTCCGGGGTGAGCGCGTGGGGACGGTGGTATCATGTGAGCCCGATGGTGGGGCGAGCGTCGGCGGCGGAGAGCGGCCCTGACCGGCCGATCCCACGGCTGCATCAGGAGGGAGTGAGAGAATGGTAGAAGAGCTTCTTGAGGATGGTAGACGTCGCATGGACGGCGCGATCGAGGCACTCCGGTCCGAGTTCGGGGGTGTCCGCACCGGCCGGGCTTCCACCGCGCTGCTCGACCGCATCTACGTCGACTACTACGGCGTGCGGACGCCTCTCAAGCAGCTCGCCAACCTTTCTACGCCCGATCCTCGCTTGATCGCTGTCACGGTCTTCGACAAGAGCGCCGTGAACAGCGTCGTGCGGGCGATACAGGAATCCGATCTGGGCCTGACCCCGAACGTCGACGGCGTCATCGTGCGCCTCAACGTGCCGAAGCTCACCGAGGAGCGTCGGAAAGACCTCGTGCGTCTCGTGCGTAGCATGGCCGAGGAGGGCAGGGTCGCCGTGCGCAACGTGCGGCGCGATGTGATCCAGGATCTCAAGGAGCTGAAGAAGGAAGGTAAGCTCCCCGAGGACGCTGAGCGCAGGGCCGAGGACGATGTCCAGAAGCTCACGCACTCTCACGTGGAGCGCATCAACGAGCTTTTGTCACACAAAGAGGAGGAGATCCTCGAGGTCTGATGGGAATCGTCGGCAGGCTCAGGGGCCTTCGAGGTGGGGATAGCCGGGAAGGCGCTTCTCCAAGCACGGCGTCCCCGCAGTCCGAACGCCTGCCGTTCCATGTGGGCATCATCATGGACGGGAACGGCCGTTGGGCGAAACGGCGCCGGCTCCCCGTCCTCATGGGGCACAGACAGGGCACCAAGGCTCTGATACGCGCCGTCGAAGCGGCGATGCGCCTGGAGGTACGACAGCTCACCGTGTATTCGTTCTCTACCGAGAACTGGGCGCGCCCCGAGGAAGAGGTGCGCGGACTCCTCGGGCTCATCGACGAGATGATCGACCAGGAGCTTCCCAGGCTCCACGAGAACGGGGTACGCGTGGAATTCGTCGCCCGACGCGACGGTCTTGACCCCTCGATCCTGGAGAAGTTCGCGCGCGCCGAGGAGCTTACCGCGGCGAACGAGAAGTTGGATCTGTTCGTAGCGTTCAACTACGGCGGCAGGGCGGAGATCGTCGATGCGATACGCGCGGCGGCCGCCGCCGGCGTGGATCTTGCCGCCGTCGACGAGGCCACGCTGGCCTCCCACATGTACTGCCCGCGCATGCGCGACCCCGATCTGGTGATTCGCACCTCGGGTGAGAACCGGTTGAGCAACTTCCTGCTCTGGCAGTCGGCCTACTCGGAGTTTTATTTCAGCGACGTGCTGTGGCCCGATTTCGACGAGGCCGAGTTCCGGCGGGCGCTGCTCGACTACGCCACCAGGAGTCGTCGTTTCGGCGCACGTGAGGCGGAGGATCTTGCTTAGGACGCGCATCCTCGTGGCGCTGTTCGGCGTACCCCTGGGTGTGGGTCTGATCGTCCTGGGCAGCCCCTACTACTCGGTGGCGCTGGGCGTGGTCGTGCTGGCCGCGCTCCACGAGTTCTACACGCTGGTGCGTCCTTACCGGCCGAACCTGCTGGTGGGATACCTCATCGCCGCCGGAGCCCTTACCGCCACCCACTTCTACGGGCTCCCGGGGCTGGCCGGCGCGTTGTCCGCGGGCATCTTCCTGCTCTTCCTGTGGGGGGTGGGCGGGCCCATCGGCGATCATCTGGTGGGGCGCATGGCCGTCACGGCCTTCGGGGTGGTGTGGATTGTCACCGGTCTGGCGCATCTCCTGCTGATCCGCGGGCTGGAACACGGTTTGTCGCTCACCCTGCTGGTCGTCGGCGCCACGTGGACCAGCGACACGGGCGCCTACGCGGTGGGCCGCCTAATGGGTAAGCGGGCCATGGCCCCACGCATCTCTCCGAAGAAGACGGTCGAGGGCGCCGTCGGCGGCATCATCGGCGCGATCCTGTTCGCCCTGGCGGTCAAGATCTACTCGCCGTGGCTCCCGGTGCGCGAAGCCCTGATACTCGGTCTGGCCATAGGGGTCTTGGGCCAGTGGGGAGATCTGTTCGAGTCTATGGTGAAGCGCGATCTGGGCAGGAAGGACTCGGGCCGCATCCTCCCCGGGCACGGGGGCATGCTCGATCGCTTTGACAGTCTCCTGTTCGCTTCTATAGTCGCGTATTGGGGATCGGTGCTTCTCCTGGCCGACGTCACGCTGGGCGGCGGTGCCTCGTGAAGCGGGTGCTGATACTCGGGTCGACCGGCTCGATAGGTCTGCAGGCCCTCGAAGTGGTGGCGGGCGGCACCGATCTCACCGTGGTGGGCCTCTCGTGCGGCGGTCGTGTGGGCGAGCTCGCCTCGCAGGCGACCGCCCTGGGAGTGCGGGATGTCGCGGTGGCCGACGAGGCCGCGGCGCGCGGACTGCAGCCCACCCTGTATCCGGAGATGCGGGTGCGCACGGGCCCCGGGGCCGCGGCTCGGCTGGTGCGCGAGGTGGAGGCCGACCTGGTCTTGAACGCGATCGTGGGCTTCGCCGGTCTCGAGGCCACGGTGGCCGCGCTGGAGATGGGTCGTCCGCTTGCCTTGGCCAACAAGGAGAGCCTGGTGAGCGGCGGGAGCTTCGTCATGAACCTGGCCGAGCGGGCCGGGGTGACCATCCTTCCGGTCGACTCCGAGCACTCGGCGCTCTTCCAGCTCCTGTCGGGCGAGACGCGTGCCGTCGTCGAACGGCTGATGCTCACCGCGTCCGGGGGCCCGTTCCGGGGCCGTGGCCCGGAGGAGCTGGCCGGCGTCACGCCCGGGGACGCCCTCGCCCATCCCACCTGGGACATGGGCGCGAAGATCTCCATCGATTCCGCCACCCTCATGAACAAGGGGCTCGAGATCATCGAGGCGCACCATCTCTTCGGGGTGCCGTACTCCGACATCGAGGTGATCGTGCACCCTCAATCGCTCGTGCACGCGATGGTGCGCCTGGTCGACGGCGCGGTCCTGGCGCACCTGGGCGAGCCCGACATGCGGGTGCCTATCGCCTACGCGCTGCGCTATCCGGCGCGCGGGCCGCTTAAGACGCCCCGCCTGGATCTTGCGCGAACCGGGTCGCTCACCTTCGAGGCCGCCGACACCGAGACGTTCCGCTGCCTCGACCTCGCGCGGCAGGCCGGGGAGGCGGGAGACGCCCACTCCTGCGCCCTGAACGCCGCCAACGAGGTGGCTGTGCAGGCGTTCCTCGCTACGAGCATCGGTTTTCTGGGTATAGCGGAGGTGGTAGCGCGTGTGCTCGAGCATGTCGAGGTGGTCGTTCCCACCGAGTATAGTCACATTGTCGAGATAGATAACGGGGCGCGCACTCGTGCGCGGGTCCTTGTGGAGGCGGGAAGATGGTGAGCAGCATCCTGAGTATCGTCGTTGCGGTGGTGGGAGTGGGCTTCCTGATCCTCGCCCACGAGTTCGGTCACTTCATCGTGGCCAAGGCCACCGGCATGAGGGTCGAGGAGTTCAGCCTCGGCTTCGGCCGCTATCTGTGGAGCCGGCGCGTCGGCGAGACGGTGTACGGCATATCTCTTGTGCCGCTGGGTGGCTACGTGCGGGTCACCGGCATGCACGCCGAGGAGTTCGAGGAGCGCGTCAAAGCGGCGAGGGAGAGCAGGGACGCGAAGCTGCGCGATCCCGAGTCAATGGTGACCGGTCGCTCAGCCATAAGTGACGAGGAGATAGCCGCCACGCCGCTCGAGCGCCGCTACTACGCTCATCCGGTGTGGCAACGGGTGGTGTTCATCGTGGCAGGGGTCACCATGAACGTGGTGGTGGCGTTCTTCCTCCTGTTCTTTGTCGGCCTACAAGGCTACTTCGAGCCCACCACAGTCGTCGATCGCGTGGAGGCGGGCAGTGCGGCGGCCGACGCGGGTGTCCTCGCGGGAGATCGCTTCGTCAGCATAGGCGGCGACACGACCGACGACTGGTTCTCGGTGCAGCAGGCCATACTCTCCCGCGCCGGCGAGCGTGTGGACATCGTGGTAGATCGGGCCGGCACGCAGGTGACGCTTCCGGCCGAGATCGGACTTCGCGAAGACGGCACGGGAGTCCTCGGAGTTGGGCCGGTGGGTGAGAAGGTTGATCCGGGCATGCTGGAGTCGCTCGCCTTCGCGCGCGACCGAACCGGAGAGCTGTTCGCGATCACGTTCAACGGCATCGGCATGATGTTCAAGGGAGAGGTGCCGGTGACGGGTTCCGACGGTCTCGCCGGCCCGGTGGGCATCGTCTCCATCTCGTCGGAGGCGTTCCGCAGCGGGTACTTCCTCAGTCTTCTGGCGTTCATCAGCGTGCAGCTCGCGATACTCAACATGCTCCCGTTGTTGCCGTTGGACGGCGGCCACGTGCTCTTCAGTCTCATTGAGAAGGGCTTGGGACGGGCCGTGTCCCTGCGTACGTTCGAGCGCGTCTCGGCCGTGGGCATCTCCCTGTTCCTGCTGCTTCTCATCGTGGCGACGGGGAACGACCTCAGTCGCCTGTTTGGCGGAAGCCTCGGTTTCTGATGCCCCGGTTTCCGGCGCCCGAGCTGATGACCGCCGCCAGGCAAGGGGGGAGGGCGCAGGGTGTTCAGTGAGCGCCAGGTCGATGTAGGCGGGGTGCTCGTGGGCGGTGACGCGCCCGTGGTGATCCAGTCGATGACCAACACCCGCACCGACGACATCGAGGCGACCCTCTCGCAGGTGCGGGCCCTCGCCACTGCGGGCGCGAGGTTGGTGCGGGTGGCAGTGCCCGACGAGGCCGCGCTGAAGGCCCTGCCTGCATTGGTCGTCGAGTCGCCGGTGCCCCTCATTGCCGACGTGCACTTCGACTACGCACTCGCCGTGGGCGCGCTGGAAGGCGGGGCTGCGGGCGTCCGGCTGAACCCCGGGAACATCGGCGGCCCCGACCGGGTGCGCGCGGTCATCGAGGCGGCGAAGGCGCGGGGGGCGGTGGTGCGCATAGGGGTCAACAGCGGCTCCCTGCAGCGCGAGCTCCGCTCGCTGGAAGAACGCGACCCGGCAGAAGCTCTCGTAGAATCCGCGATGCGGTTCTGCGCCTTCTTCGAAGATCAGGACTTCCGTGAGATCAAGGTGTCGGTGAAGTCGTCATCTCCCTTGGTGACGATCGAAGCCAACCGGCGGTTGGCGACGCGCATCCCGTATCCCCTGCATCTCGGGGTGACGGAGGCCGGCACTCCCCGGGCGGGAGCCATCCGCAGCGCCGTCGCCCTGGGGGCTCTTCTGGCGGCTGGGATAGGGGACACGGTCCGAGCATCGCTGACCGGGGATCCGGTGGAAGAAGTCTGGGTCGCTCGAGAGATACTGAGCAGCCTCGGGCTTGCTAAAGGGGGGCCGAGGGTGATCTCATGTCCCACGTGCGGGCGCACACGCATCGCGCTCGAGGAGCTGGCGCTCGAGGTGGAGCAGCGCCTCGCTCAGATGGAGGGGCGGTTGTCGAGCCTCGCGCGGCCGCTCGAGGTGGCCGTGATGGGCTGCGTGGTCAACGGCCCCGGGGAGGCCCGCAAAGCCGACTTCGGCATAGCGGGCGGCGAGGGGGAGGGCGTGGTGTTCGCCGCCGGCCGTCCTCTGTGCAAAGTGCCCCAAGACCGTCTCGTGGACGAGCTGTTCTCGGCGATCGAAACGTGGTTGACGAGCGGCGGCTCTTGAACAGTCCGGCCCGGTACGGGAACATTCGGGCTTCGTACCGCACAAGGAGGAGACGATGAGGGCATCCCGGCTGTTCATGCCCACGCTCAAAGAAGACCCTTCCGACGCTGATGCCGCGAGCCACAAGCTGCTCGTTCGCGGCGGGTTCGTGCGCCAGTTCGCGTCGGGCATCTACATCTTCCTTCCGCTTGGGTGGCGGGTGATGGAGCGCGTGAACCGCATCATCCGCGAAGAGATGGACGCCATCGGGGCCCTCGAGTTGTCCATGCCCACCATGCACACGGCCGACGTGTGGCGGCAGACCGGCCGCTACTACGACATCGGCGGGGAGATGTTCCGCCTCAAAGACCGGAGCGGCCGGGACATGGTGCTGGCGATGACGCACGAGGAGGTGTTCACGTGGTTGGCATCGCGAGAGCTCCGCTCGTATCGTGAGCTGCCGCAGATCTGGTATCAGATCCAGCTGAAGTTCCGCGATGAACCGCGTCCCAAGGGCGGGGTGCTACGGGTGCGCGAATTCCTGATGAAAGACTCCTACAGTTTCGACGTCGACGTCGAGGGCCTCGAGGAGAGCTACGCGAAGCATATCCAGGCCTACGATCGCATCTTCGAACGCTCCGGCCTTCGCTTCTATCGGGTCGACAGCGATCCGGGCATGATGGGGGGAGCTCAGGCTCACGAGTACATGGCGCCCTCACCGGCGGGGGAAGACCGCGTGGCCATCTGCCCCTCCTGCGGGTACGCGGGGAACATCGAGCTCGCCCGTTCCGTGGCCCGCGCGCCCGAGGGGTCGGTCTCCGAAGTCCTCGAAGAGGTGGCCACCCCGGATCGGCGCACCATCCGCCAGGTTTCGGAGTTCCTGGAACTGCCGGCGTCGTCTCTCATCAAGTCGCTACTTGTCGTCGCCGGCGAGGAGCGGGTGCTGGCTCTCGTGCGGGGCGATCAGGAGCTGCACCAGCGCAAGCTCGAACGACACCTCCAACGTGAGATACGCCCGGCCCTCCCGGAAGAGGTCGAGGAAGCCACCGGCGCCGAGATCGGTTTCATAGGGCCTCTCGGGCTCGATGTGCGTATCGTCGCGGACGAGAGCCTCGCCCCGTCGGGTCCAGGCGGCGCTCGTGCGTACGTGACGGGCGCGAACAAGGCACATGCGCATCTCGTGGGCGTCATGCTGGGGCGTGACCTCGACCCCGAGTACGCCGACCTCCGGGAGGCTCAGGAAGGAGACTCCTGCGTGGAATGCGGCTCCGCGCTCACTGTGGAGCCCACCATCGAAGTGGGAAACATCTTCAAGCTCGGCACCAAGTACTCGGTGGCCCTCGGCGCCACGGTGCTCGACGAGGACGGGGTCGAGATCCCAATCGTGATGGGGTCGTACGGCATCGGGCCGGCACGCATAGCGGCCGCCGCTGTCGAGCAGAGCCACGACAAGAAGGGCATCGTCTGGCCGAAGAGCATCGCACCGTTCGACGTGCACCTGGTGCAGGTGCAGGCCGCCGACGAGGAGCAGACGCGTGTGGCCGGAGCTCTCTACGACATACTGGTCGAGGCAGGGTGGCAGGTGCTCTGGGACGACCGGGACGAGCGCCCCGGTGTCAAGTTCAAGGATGCCGAGCTCATCGGATGCCCGGTGCGCGTCACCGTCGGGCGCCGAGCGGCTGAAGGCGTCGTCGAGGTGGAGCCTCGCGGGGGAGACCAGGGTCGTCGAGAAGTGAGGGTGGACGAACTCCCCGAGGTGGTCTCCGAGCTCTGGCGGCTCGCCGACTGAAGCCCAGGGAAGCCGGTTCTGCAACCGGGTTCTCAAAGCTATAGTTGATTGAAGCTATGCCTTTTCGGGCTGGTGGCGTTGTGCTATAATCATCTCCACGTAACATCAGACTTCGAGAGGTTGTCCAGAAGTGGGTACGGGTGCCCACTTTCTTCATGTATGGGGTAGATGTTGTGGAGTTGAGTGAGGCCTGGTTCCAGGAAGCGATCGACGCCGGCGAGGAGCAGGTGGAGTTGGTGGCGCTCGAGGTACGTGGCGATCGTCGGAACCGGCTCGTGCGCTTGTATGTCGATAGTCCGGGAGGTATCACGCACGAGTTGTGCGCCCGGGTGTCCGCGCTGGTCGGCGAACAGCTCGATCGAACCGGCTATGCGGACGGCCCCTACACCCTCGAGGTGAGTTCGCCCGGCCTTGAGCGTCCGCTGCGGAAGCGTGCGCACTTCGAAGCGCAGATAGGGAAGAAAGTGTATGTGAAGACCACCGAGCCTACCGAGGGTCGGAAGGTCTGGCGAGGTGAGCTCGTCGAAGTGCGCGATCAGCGGATCGTGGTGCGCGACGGGCAGCAAGAGGTCGAGTTGGATATCGACGGGATCGCCCAGGCGCATCTGGTCTACGAGTTCGAATAGGGGAGAAGCGATGAACAAAGAGACGATCGAGGCCCTCCGCCAGATCGAGAAGGAGAAGAGCATCCCCTTCGACGTCCTCATCGAAGCACTCGAGGATGCACTTCACTCTGCCTACAACAAGACCGCGCACGCCGTGCCGTACTCTGTCGTGGAGATCGACCAGGAGAGCGGCGAGATTCACGTGTTCGAGCTCACCTTCCCTCCGGGGCAGGAACCCGATCTCGAAGATGAAGAGGCGGAGATCGATTTTTCCATAGCCACTAGTGAAGAGATCATACCCGACGACTTCGGGCGTATCGCCGCACAGACGGCCAAGCAGGTGATCTACCAGCGCATCCGCGAAGCCGAGCAGGAGCTCTTCTTCAACGAGTACTCCACCAGGATCGGAGAGATCGTCACTGGTATCGTCCAGCAGTCCGACAACCGGTATACGCTGGTCGATCTCGGCCGCGTGGAGGGGTTGCTGCCCAAGAGCGAGCAGGTGCCAACCGAGCGCTATGAGCACGGCATGCGCATCAAGGCCGTCATCAAAGACGTCGAGCAGAACCCGAAGGGGCCGCCGATCATTCTGTCGCGTCGGAGCGACGACCTCATCAGGCGCCTTTTCGAGTTGGAGGTGCCCGAGATAGCCGACGGTCTCGTCGAGATAGTTGGCGTCGCGCGTGAGCCCGGGTATCGCTCGAAGATCTCCGTGGTGTCACACAGCAGCGGGGTCGATCCCGTGGGTGCCTGTGTCGGGCCTCGAGGTTCCCGGGTGCGCATGGTCGTCTCGGAGTTGCGCGGGGAGAAGATCGACATCATCCCCTTCAACGAGGAGCCTGCGCGGTTCGTCGCCAAGGCGCTTTCGCCCGCTCGGGTACGCGAGGTGCTACTCGACGATGCGGCGAAGGAAGCCACCGTCGTGGTTCCCGACGATCAATTGCCTTTGGCGATCGGCAAGGAGGGGCAGAACGCCCGTCTGGCCAATCGTCTCACCGGCTGGAAGGTAGACATCAAGTCGGAGACCGAGATGTCCCAGGAGGAACAGAGATACTCGGTCAGCGACGAGGAGTCCGACGCGTTGGACGGGCGGTGTCACGCGATGACGAGCGGCGGCAAGCGCTGCCCGAACGCGGCGCTGCCGGGGGGTCGCTTCTGCGGCATCGCAGCTCACCAATCCCTGGCGACGGAGGGTGGAGACGAAGGAGAGTGAACGCAGCGAGCCTGTGAGTGAGGCCTCCCGTGGCACGCCTGAACGGCGGTGCCTCGGGTGTGGCAACCGGGCTCGGCAGCAGGAATTGGTCAGGTTCCGTCTGGAAGAGGGGCACGATCTTCCCCGGGTAGTGGCCGACACCGGCCGAAGCAGGCTGGGACGAGGCGCATATCTGTGCCCACGACAGGCCTGCCTAGACCGAGCGCTGCGCCGTAGAGCGTTCCAGCGGGCGTTCCGTACGAGCGTGATCGTGGAGCCGCAGGAACTGAATGAGGTACTCAGAGGACTGATGGAAGAGGCAACCGGACCGATGGCAGGTGAGTGAACGTGGCGAAGAAGAGGGTCTACGAGCTGGCGAAGGAGAGAGGGCTGACCACGCATGAGCTGGTGGAGCGGCTGAAGGCCGCCGGCGTGGAAGTCAAGAGCAGCCTCGCCAGTGTTGAGGAGGCCGACGCCGAGCGCGTGAGCCCCGTGTCGGCGAAGGCTGCTCCCACGAGCAAGAAGAAGCAAGAGGAACCGGCGCCGGCCGCGGCTGCAGCGCCGGCCATGGCGGAGCCGAAGAAGAAGTCCCAGGCTCCCCCTCCGGCCGCCGAGCCGACCGACGCCCCGGGAGTCGAAGACAAGAGCACTCCCGCTCCAATCGAGAAGAAGGCTCCTACAGCTCCGCCCTCCCCCGACATGCCACCGGCTCCGAAGCCGGCCGCTCCGAAGCCGGCCGCTCCGAAGCCGGTGGGTCCAAAGATCGTTGCGACCGCCGACGAGGTGCGCGCCGCCGAGCAGGCGGCCGCTGCCCGGGTGGCGAAGATCGCCCCTGCGCGGCGCTCGGCGAAGGGTCGAGGTCCTCGTCTGGACAACATCCCCACCGTCGTTGGCCCCGGCGTGCCCGTGCGTAAAGGCATCAAGCCTTCGAGCACTGTCGTTCGTAAGGGTGAAGAGCCGCCGGCACCGCCTCCGCAGCCCCCCAAGCCTGAACCGAAGCCGCCCACACGCGTCGATCGCCCAGGTGGGTCGCCCTCCGGCCGCCCGGCAGGCGGGCCGTCTTCCGGGCGTCCAGCCGGTGGGCCGCCCTCCGGCCGCCCGGCAGGCGGGCCGTCTTCCGGGCGTCCAGCCGGTGGGCCTCCGGCGTCGCGAGGAGGTGGGGCTGCACCAGGTCCGGCTGCGCCCGCTCGGGGTTCCGCAGACAAGGCCGGCGCTGCCCGCAAGCGACCGGGTGATGGGGCTCCGGCCGGTGGCGGTCGCCTGTGGAAGGCCGGCGAGACGTCCACACGTCGTCGCGTCGTCATCGATTCTCAGGCCGGTCGTCGTGGGGGCAAGGGGAGCAGCAAGGGCGGACGCGGCGGCGGTTTCACGGCCGAGGTCGAGCGCGCCCCTGTCCTGAAGAAGGCGGCCCCCGGCACCGACACACCCGTGCAGATCCAAAGCGGCGCCATGGTGAAAGACCTGGCCGACGCGCTGGAGATCGGGCCCGGCGAGATCATCAAGACCATGATGAAGTTGGGCGAGCTCGTCACGATCACGCAGTCCTTGAGCGACGACGCCATCATGATCCTGGCCGAGGAGTTCGAGCGGAAGGTCGAGATCAAGCACGTGGAGGAGGAGTCGCTCGAGATAGTCTTCGAAGACGATCCCGCCGATCTGGTCGACAGGGCGCCGGTAGTCACCATCATGGGCCACGTCGACCACGGCAAGACATCGCTGCTCGACGCCATTCGTGAGACGGAAGTGGTCAAGAGCGAAGCCGGTGGCATCACTCAGCACATCGGCGCCTACCAAGTCCGTCACGGCGACCGCACCGTAACGTTCATCGACACGCCGGGCCACGAGGCGTTCACCGCCATGCGGGCCCGCGGAGCGAAGGTCACCGACGTGGCGGTGATCGTCGTAGCCGCTAACGACGGCGTCATGCCGCAGACCATCGAGGCGATCGACCACGCAAAGGCCGCAGAGGTGCCGATGCTGGTGGCCATCAACAAGATAGACCTGGCCGACTCGAACCCCGACAAGGTGAAGCAGCAGCTTTCCGACCACGGGCTCCAACCTGAGGAGTGGGGGGGCGACACGGTGATGGTGGAAGTGTCGGCCAAGAAGCGTCTAAAGCTCGACGAGCTCATGGACATGATCCTCCTGGTCACCGAGGTGCAGGAGCTCAAGGCCAATCCGAGCGCTATGGCGTCGGGTACCGTGGTCGAATCGCAGTTGGATGTGGGCCGCGGACCCGTGGCGACCATCCTGGTACAACGGGGGACGTTGCGGGTGGGCGACTCCCTGGTGAGCGGCGAGGCGCACGGCAAGGTGAAGGCCATGATGGACTTCAAGGGCGTTGCCCTCGAGGAGGCCGGACCGGCTGTCCCGGCCCAGGTGCTCGGGTTCAACAGCCTCCCCGTTGCGGGCGACATAGCCGTTGCCGTGAAGGATGAGCGCGAAGCGCGGCAGATGGCCGAGGGCCGCACCGCTCGGTTGCGTCAGGAGATGAATGCCAAGGGACGCGCGACCACCTCGCTCGACGACTTCTACCTCCGTCTCAAGGAGGGCGCGATCAAAGAACTCGCCCTCATCGTCAAGGGAGACGTGGGCGGTTCGGTGGAGGCGTTGGAGGAAGCTCTGGCCAACGTGAGCCACCCCGAAGTCAAGGTGAAGGTGATCCACTCCGGCGTCGGCGGCATCAACGAGTCCGATGTCAACCTGGCCGCGGCGTCGGGAGCGGTCATCATCGGTTTCAACGTGCGTCCGTCGGTGCCCGCGAAGGCCTTGGCCGACGAGCAGGGCGTCGATATCCGCACCTACCGGGTGATCTACAAGGCGATCGAAGATGTGCAGGCCGCACTCATCGGTATGCTCGAACCAGACAAGGTGGAGGAGTCCCTCGGCGCCGTCGAGGTGCGCCAGATATTCCGAGCCTCACGCATCGGCACGATCGCCGGCTCCTACGTGGTGTCGGGCAAGATCACACGCAACGCACGAGTCCGCGTGGTCCGCGATGGCAGCATCGTCTTCGAGGGCGGCCTGCAGTCGCTGAAGCGCTTCAACGACGACGTTCGCGAAGTCCTCGCGGGCTTCGAGTGCGGCGTCCACCTCGACGGGTTCGACGACATCAAAGAAGGCGACATCATCGAGGCGTACGAGATCAAGGAAGTTGCCCGCACGAAGTAGACGTGTGCCGCGGGGCTTCGTCGGTATCGTCACGGCGGACCTACGCTTTCGTGACGCCGGTTCCCTGAAGGACAAGCGCGTGTACCTGAGACGTGTGCGCGACCGCCTGCAGGGGGTTCACGCGGCGTCGTTCGCCGAGATCGGATATCAAGACCAGTGGCAGCGCTCCCTTGTGGTGTTCGCGGTCGCGGCCTCCAACATCGGCGTGTTGAAGAAGCGGCTGTCGGCGGCCGTCGGATTCCTCGATGGCGGCGACTGGGACTTGGCGACGGTGGTGGAAGAGGTGGTGGAGGTAGATGGGGAGTGAGCGACGTTATAGGACGCGCCGAGTGAATGAGGCGCTCCGCGAGGTACTGGGCACGGCCATCGGGTACGGTCTCAAGGACCCGCGCATAGGATTCGTCACCGTCACCGGCGTGGAAGCCACGAACGACGTGCGCGAAGCTCGGGTGTTCGTCTCCATCCTCGGCACCGACGACGAGAAGAAGGAGACTCTCGAAGGCCTGCGGTCGGCGGAAGGCCACCTGCAGAGCGTGATCAGCGCCGAGCTCCAGTTGAAGAACACTCCTACCCTGGAGTTCATCTACGACGAGAGTGTCGACAGGGGTGTGCGCATATCCGCTCTCATCAGGGAGGAGATCGACCGCCTGCCGGAAGAGACGTCCTTCGAAGTCGCGGACGAGTCGGTAGTCGATGCCGAGGACGAGCTCGTGGGCGACGGCGCAGACCAGAGCGCCGCCGAACCCGACGACGAGAGCGCGGCTTCGTGATGCGCACCGTCACCGAGCGCGACCTGGGTCTGCGCCTGCCCCAAGAACGCGACATCATGATCATGGCGCACGAGAACCCCGATGGCGACGCGGTGGGCTGTGTCGTCGCCCTGATGCTCATGGCGCGACAGCTGGGCCTCTCCCACCGCGCATATCTACCCGGCGACACCCCTATCTCTCCCGAATACTCCTTCCTGCCGGACCTCCAGTACATCATGCGCGGCGCGCTTCCTGAGGTAACTAGCGGCACTTCTCTATACATCATGGACTCCGCCTCGGCGAGTCGGTTGGATGTGCAGCGCCTCCAATGTGCCGGCGACTGCATCAACATCGATCACCACCAGGACAATGAAGGCTACGGCACGTTGAACCTGCTCGACCTTACGGCGGCTTCAACCACCCAGATCCTCTTCAACATCTTTCGGGCCGGCGATCTGCCCATCGACAAAGCCATCGGCACGGCGCTCTACCTCGGGCTGGTCACCGACACCGGTCGTTTCCAGTACTCGAACACCACCCCGGAGGCACACCGCATGGCGGCGTATCTCCAGGAACTCGGAGTCGACATCAACTGCGTGTATTCGCAGGTCTACGAGCGCACCCCGCTCCCCAAGACCCGCCTGCTTGGCATCGCGCTCGACCGACTGAGTCTGCGGTTGGACGGCGCGTTGGCGGTCTCTTCGGTCACCGCGGCCGATTTCGCGGCCGCCGGCGCCGACGAACGTCACACCGAAGGCATCATCGACCAATTGCGTCGCATCGAGGGTGTGCGGGTGGCCGCGTTCGTCAGGGAGCGTGTGTCCGACGACGGGCTCCGGCAGAAGGTCAGCCTTCGCTCGACCGACGGCTCGGTGGACGTGGCCTCGATTGCGCATCTCGAAGGAGGCGGCGGGCACGTGCGGGCAGCCGGCTTCTCCGCGGACGCTGAGGCGGAATCGGTCATCGCCTGGATCGAGCGCGAGGTGAGGGCCCGCCTGTGACCGGCCGGCTCTCGCGGGATCCCACGGACCCCGGTGCACGGGCTAGGGACCCCGCTGCGCGGGGTAGGGGCCAAGACGATCGGGCTTCCGGCCTCTCGAGGATCGTGCTTGTCGATAAGCCCGAAGGGTGGACGAGCTACGACGTGGTCCGCCGAGCCAAGAGCGCGTACCGCGGGAAGATCGGCCACGCCGGCACTCTGGACCCCTTCGCCACGGGGCTTCTCCTGGTCCTGTTCGGTCAGGCCACGCGCGTCTCTTCTCTGATGATGGACCTGCCCAAGCAGTATGAGGTGACGGTGCAGTTCGGGGCGGTGTCGAGCACGGGAGATCCTACTGGAGATGTGTCGCCCACCGGCGGGCGCACCGATATGAGCGCCATCCTCCGGGCCCTCGACCACTTTCGCGGCGAGATACAACAGAAGGTGCCGCTCACCTCTGCGGTGAAGGTCGACGGCGAACCTCTCTACCGGAAGGCGCACCGGGGGGAGACCGCGGACACTCCCGAGCGCGCTGTGATGGTCTATGGGCTCGACGCCGTGGCGTTCGACGCCGGCACCCAGCGTCTGGAGCTCCTGGCCCTCACGGGCAAGGGCACGTACGTGCGCCGGCTTGCCGAAGACATCGGAACCCTCCTCGGCGTGGGCGCCTACGCCGCGGCTCTACGACGGACGAAGATCGGCCGTTTCCGCGCCGATCAGGCGGTGACGCCCGATGCGCTCACCTCGGAGTCCCTCCAGAATAGCGGGAACGAGGGAGCGCAGTCCGGCTGCTGTCTCACCCTCTCCCGCGGGCTTTCACACCTACCCGCCTTCCACGTGGACGCTGCGACAGCCGCCCGTGTGGCTAACGGCAACGATCTCACGGGTGGACCCGGCGGGCTGTTTAGCGTGCGCTCGGGCGATCGACTGCTGGCACTTTACGAGGGCCCCCAGACTCTTGCTCGGCCTCGCGTCGTGTTCCCGGTGCCCGAGGAGTGAGCGCCGTGGTGGTAGGGGTATTCATTGAAGTAGAGCCGGCGCGTGTCGACGGGATGGTAGCCAGAGGATGAGGGTGTACAGGAGAATCGAGGAGGTCGGCCACCGGGGCGACGCGCCACGCTCGGTGGCGATCGGCACTTTCGACGGCTTCCATCTTGGGCACCGGGCCATCGTCGCCAAGGCGGTCCAGGCGGCGCGCGCCATGGAAGGCACCGCCTGCGTGCTCACCTTCGAGCCGCATCCGAGTGCGATCCTCGACCCTGAGAACCAGCCCGCCCGGCTCTGCACCTTCGAGCAGAAGGTGTCGCTTCTCGAGGAGGCCGGGGTCGATGAGCTCGTGGCGTTGTCGTTCGACGAGGCGTTCGCGGCTCTGGGTCCGGCGGAGTTCTCGGAGCTGGTGTTGTCGGAACGCCTGAACGCCCGCCAGGTGTTGGTGGGTGAGAACTTTCGCTTCGGCCATCGTGGATCGGGCACGGCCGAAGATCTTCTCGCGTTCGGGCGGGCGCGCGGTTTCTCGGTCACCGCGATCGGACTGGTGATCGCCAGCGGCAAGCCGGTGAGCAGCACTCGCATCCGAGCACTGATCACCGAGGGAAGGGTGGAGGATGCGGCGACCCTCCTGGGACGACCTCACGCCCTCGACGGTATCGTGGAAGGGGGCGCGGGCAGGGGGCGCGACCTTGGATCGCCCACGGCGAATCTCGACGTGCCCGCCGGAAGCGCCGTGCCGGGGGTTGGAGTGTACGTAACCCGCACGACCGTGGCCCCGGGAGACGTGCGACCGTCCGTCACGAGCATAGGCACTAACCCCACCTTCGAATCCACCGATGTGGTGCGCATCGAGACGTTCGTCCTGGATTTCTCGGGAGACCTCTACGGCAGACCGCAGCGGGTGGAGTTCCTGGCCTGGATCAGGGCACAGCGCACGTTTCCCGACGGCTCGGCGCTGCGACAGCGCATCGCGGCGGATGTGTCCGCGGCGCGAGACTACTTCTTGAGATCGCCCGCGGACGGCGGAGCATAGCGGCGTGCACCGGCCCGCAAGGATACGCGAAGCTTACGGGAACGGAACCTATCGGGGCCGTACTCCCTGGCTTTGTGGTAACCTATCTCGGCCGCCCACACGGGCGCCGCGCATTCACACCTGCCACTCGGCTTGGATCCTGGAATCCTCGACTGGGGGCACGGAGCCTACGGAGGCTATGCATGCTGAGCAAAGAACGCAAGACCGAGATCATCGATCGCTTCAAGAAGCACGAGGGAGACACCGGGTCGCCGGAGGTGCAGATAGCGATCCTCACCGATCAGATTAACATCCTCACCGCCCACCTCAAGATCCACAAGAAAGACCACCACTCACGTCGTGGCCTTCTGAAGATGGTGGGAAGACGGCGCAGACTGCTCAACTACCTGCAGAAGCGGGAAGTAGAACGGTATCGCACAGTGGTCAAGGAGTTGGGGCTCAGGAAGTAAGGGATCGACGTGTAGGGCGGTCTGCAGTCGCGGACCGCCCTTCGCGTTCCGCCGACTCAAGGAGCCGGAGACGATCCTCCATAAGATGCCGTCCGGGAGGGACCCGGGGTACGGCGAACGAAAGGCGATGAAAGAGAATGACAGAGCAGACTGCGGTGGCAGGAGTCAGTTCCAAGACCATCCAGGTGGGCGACAAGACGATCCACCTGGAGACGGGACGGCTCGCCAAGCAGGCCGATGGGGCCGTGCTGGTGCGTTCCGGCGACACGATGGTCCTTGTTACCGCTGTGGTATCGAAGAACGACAGGAACGTCGACTTCTTCCCCCTCACGGTCGACATCGAAGAGGGCATGTACGCGGCCGGCAAGATCCCCGGCGGTTTCATCAAGAAGGAAGGCCGCGCGGGCGAGGGAGCTATACTCACCGCCCGACTCACCGATCGCCCCATCCGGCCGCTCTTCCCCAAAGGCTTCACCAAAGAGACTCATATCGTGGCCACGGTCCTGTCCGTCGATCGGAGCAATCCGCACGACGTCTTGGCGATATTGGGCGCGTCTGCTGCGCTCAGCATCTCCAGCGCTCCGTTCCAGGGCCCGGTCGGGGCGGTGCGTGTTGCCAAGGTTGAAGGAGCATGGGTCATCAACCCCACGTACGCCGATCTCGAGTCCAGTCCAATCAACCTCGTGATGGCAGGCACCGCCGAGGCCATCAGCATGGTCGAAGCGGGGGCCACCGAGGTGAGCGAGGCCGACATGCTGGCCGCGCTCGCGGTAGGGCACGAGGCGATAAGGGTCCAAGTGGCCGCCATCGCGAGTTGGGCTGAAGAAGTGGGCAAACCGATGATGGAGTACGCGCCCCGCCTTCCCGACCGCGCTCTGGTCGACGCTATCAAGGCAGGCTATGCCTCCGACATCCTCCAGGCCGTCTCGGTGCTTGAGAAGCACCAGCGGTCGGCGGCCGTTGCCGAAGTCAAGCAGCGTGTCACGGCGGCTCTCGTTCCGGCTGAAGGCGGCACCGACGGCGCCGTTGACGTCCCCGCGGTCGCCAAGGCGTTCGACGCGGTCGAAAGGGAGATCGTGCGCAAGCGTATCGCGCTCGAGAAGGTGCGCCCCGACGGCCGCGCGAAGGACGAGATCCGCACCATTGCGTCGGAAGTGGGAGTCACGCCGCGCACCCACGGATCGGGCCTGTTCACCCGTGGGCAGACTCAGGTCATGACCCTGCTCACGCTGGGCGCCGGCCGCGATGAGCAGCGCGTGGACAGCATCGCCGCCGACGATTCGAAGTACTTCATGCACCACTACAAGTTCCCGCCGTTCTCCGTGGGAGAAGCCGGGTTCATGCGCGGTCCCGGTCGTCGTGAGATCGGACACGGGGCCCTGGCCGAGCGTGCCTTGCTCCCGGTCGTGCCGGCCCGCGAGGACTTCCCGTACACCATCCGTCTCGTCTCCGAGACGTTGGAGTCGAACGGTTCGAGCTCGATGGCGAGCGTGTGCGCGTCGACCCTCGCGATGATGGACGCCGGCGTGCCGATCAAGCGGCCCGTCGCCGGTATCGCCATGGGTCTGGTCATGGAGATGGACGAGTACATCATCCTCACCGACATCGCAGGGGTGGAAGACCACCTGGGCGACATGGACTTCAAGGTGGCGGGCACGAAGGAAGGCATCACCGCCCTGCAGATGGACATCAAGATCAAGGGCGTGACGGCTGCCATCATGCGTGACGCACTCGAGCAGGCCCGCGTGGCCCGACTCAGCATCCTCGACAAGATGGCCGAAACTATCGCGGAGCCGCGCTCAGAACTGCGTGAGTTCGCGCCGCGCATCGTCACCATCAAGGTCGATCAGGAGAAGATCGGCGCGGTCATCGGCAAGGGCGGCGAGACGATCCGCGGCCTCGAGGCCGAGTATGAGTGCACCGTAGAGATCGACGACGAAGGCATGGTCAAGGTCTTCGCCACCGACGGTCGCCTAGGCGATGCCTGTGTCGAGGCCGTCCGGCGCATCGTCAAAGACATCGAGCCCGGAGAGATCATCGTGGGCCGTGTCGTGTCCACCACGAACTTCGGGGCGTTCGTCAACCTGAAGCCGGGCACCGACGGTCTCATCCACATCTCGAAGCTGGGCGCTGGGCGCCGGGTCGATACGGTGGAGGAAGTGGTGCAGCGCGGTGAGGTCGTCAAGGTCGAGGTGCTCGACGTTGCCGTGCAGGGCGGCAAGGAGAAGATCAGCCTCCGCATGATCGAGAAACTGGACGGCAGCGCCGAGTAGCGAGAGCACCCCGCCATCCAACACTATCGACTGGAACAGCTGAGCAACGGGCAGCGACTCGTCACCGAGCGCCTCGATCATGTGCGCTCGATCTGCCTCGGCTTCTGGATACCTGTGGGCTCCCGAGACGAGACCGGGAGCCTCACCGGTGTCACGCACTTCATCGAGCACCTCTTGTTCAAGGGCTCCGAACGCTACACCGCAGAGCGCATCGCCCAGGTGTTTGACACTCTCGGGGGTGAGCTGAACGCGGCCACGTCGAAGGAGTACGTGGTCGTCTACGGACGTTTCGTCGACGATCAACTTCCCAGGGCGATGGACGTGCTCGTGGACATGC
This sequence comes from uncultured Actinomycetes bacterium, assembly GCA_947085635.1. Lineage (GTDB taxonomy): Bacteria > Actinomycetota > Thermoleophilia > RBG-16-64-13 > RBG-16-64-13 > JAHJSA01. Next base: position 63,099 of record CAMTXC010000002.1, read on the forward strand.
TGCTCACGCCCACGTTCACCGACCTCGACAACGAGCGCGAGGTGATCCTCGAAGAGATCGCCATGTACGAGGACTCTCCCCAGGACCTGATCCACGATCTTCTCATGGAGACGATCTTCGGCTCTCACCCACTGGGGCACGCGGTGCTCGGTACCCGCGACACGATCGGGGGCATGAGCGAGGCGGAGGTGCGCGCCTACCACCAGCGCCACTTCCGGTTCAGCGACATGGTGGTGGCCGCCGCGGGAAACGTTGATCACGACGAACTGCGTGAGCTCATCTTGGCCGGGCATCCGCGCTCCGACAGCAACGGGCTGGTTCCCGTGCATACGCCGGCGAAGATCACTCCGCGCCGGGCGTTCATGGTCAAGGAGACCGAACAGGTGCACGTGTGTCTGGGTGGGCGTGGCCTGCCCCGCAACCACGAGAAGCGCTTCGTGCTCACCGTCCTCGACAGCCTCCTGGGCGGCTCGCTCAGCTCTCGGCTCTTTCAGGAGGTGCGCGAGAAACGGGGCTTGGTGTACAGCATCTACTCTTTCGCCAGCCAGTACCGGGAGGCGGGCATGGCGGGCGTGTACTTCGGCTGCCGTCCCGACCGCCTCGCCTCGGTGATCGAGACGGTGCAGGTCGAGTTGGCGCGCATCGTCACGGATACGGTGCCCGAGGACGAACTCGAACGGGCGAAAGAGCACGTGAAGGGCCGGCTGCTCCTGGGGCTGGAGAGCACCAACAGCCGTATGAGCCGCCTGGGCAAGGGGGTGCTCACGGGCGCGGAGCTGCTCGATCTCGATGAGATCACGCGCCGGGTGGAGAGCGTCACCGCCGAAGAGATCCTCGAGCTGGCTGCGGATCTGTTCGAGCCCTCCGCACTCTCCGTGGCGGGCATCGGCACCGACGAGACGGGCTTCCGGTCGGCGTTCGAGAACTGGGCGCCGGGGAGTCCCCTCGACTCTGTCGGCTGAGGCCGCCGCATCGCAGGGAGCACTCAGGTAGGAGGAGTCACAGGTGGATCGCATCGACGTCTTGGTGAACGGAGCTCTCGGCCGCATGGGCAGCACTGTATGTGCGGCCGTTCTCGGCGACCCGGCGCTCACGCTGGTAGGAGGGGCTGATCTCAGCGTCGGCGGGGCGCCCACCGTGAGCGGGCTTCCCTTCTGTGTTCCGACCCTGGCCGAAGCGCTCGATCGCGCGGAGAACGAGGGCGCGCGGGACGCGACCGCCCGCGTGGTCGTGGAGTTCACGCAGCCAGACGCTGTGGTGGACAACGTGATCACATGTCTCGAGCGCTCCTGGCCTGTGGTCGTGGGCACGACGGGCATAGGGCCTGACGACATGTCCCGCCTCGCGGAGTTGTCGCGAGCCACGGGTACTCCCGCTCTGGTCGCGCCCAATTTCGCGCTCGGGGCGGTGCTCATGATGGAGTTCGCTCGGGCGGCGGCTCGCCACTTCACTGCGTGCGAAGTGGTCGAACTGCACCACGAAGCCAAGATCGACGCTCCCTCGGGGACCGCACGACGCACGGCCGATCTCATCGAAGCGGTCTGGGAAGCCCAGGGTCTCGAGAAACCCGTACCGGTGCACAGTGTCCGCCTTCCCGGCTTGGTGGCGCACCAGGAGGTCATCTTCGGCGGTCTCGGGCAAACACTCACGATCCGCCACGATTCGTTGGCCCGGGAGTCGTTCATGCCCGGCGTGGTCCTGGCTGTGAAACGGGTGGGCGCTCTTCAAGGACTCGTGGTCGGCCTGGAGAACATCATGTAGATGGGGTCGCACCCCCGCAGCCCATTTCGCTGCCCCGGCGACGCCGATGGAGGCATTCTTAGGTTGACTGATACCACTCCCATACTGCGCGTCATCCCCCTTGGAGGGCTCGGCGCTATCGGGAAGAACATGACGGTGTTCGAGTACGATGACGATCTCCTCGTCATCGACGCGGGCCTCATGTTCCCAGACAGCGAAATGCTCGGCATCGACCTCGTGCTGCCCGACTTTGCATACCTGCGTGAGCGTAAGGAGCGGGTGGTCGGCATCATCCTCACACACGGCCACGAGGATCACGTCGGAGCGCTCCCCTTCCTGCTCCGCGAGATGCCCCACGTGCCGGTATTTGGCACCCGCCTCACCCTGGGCCTGGTCAACGGCAAGCTCGGAGAGCACGGCCTGCAGGGCAAGGTGTCGCTCACCGAGATCGAGCCCGGCACGAGCCTGACGGTGGGTGCGTTCACCGCGGAGTTCCTCGAGGTGTGCCACAGCATCCCCGACGGGGTGGGAGTGGCCCTGCACACGCCTTTGGGCACGGTCGTCCACAGCGGAGATTTCAAGCTCGACCAGACCCCGGTGGATTGCCGGGTCACAGCGGTCCACCGCTTCGGCGAACTGGGGCAGAAGGGCGTGCTGCTTTTGCTGTCGGATTCCACGAACGCCGAGACCAGCGGCTACACTCGCCCCGAGCGTTCGGTCGGCCGCAATCTCGAAAGCATCTTCGCCCAGGCGGAGGGTCGGGTGATCGTCGCCTCGTTCGCCAGTCATATCCATCGTATCCAACAGGTGTTCGACGCAGCTGCCAAGCTGGGACGTTCGGTGGCCGTGGTCGGACGGAGCATGATCAAGAACATCAACATCGCCTCCAACCTTGGGTACCTCACCATCCCCAGCGGTACGATGGTGCGTCCGCAGGACGTACCCGACATCCCGGCCGACAGGCTGGTGATCATCTCCACCGGCAGCCAGGGTGAGCCGATGTCCGCTCTCGCCCGTATGGCGGCCCGCGACCATCATCTGGTCAACATCCTCCCAGGCGACACCGTGGTGATCTCGGCAAAACCGGTGCCCGGCAACGAGCGCAGCGTGCACCGCACCATCAATCGTCTCTTCGCCGCCGGGGCGCACGTGATCTACGGAGCCGAAGCGGCCGTGCACGTCTCGGGCCACGCGGCCGCGGAAGAGTTGAAGATGCTCCTCAATCTGGTGAAGCCCAGGTACTTCGTGCCGGTGCACGGCGAGTACCGTCACCTCTACTTCCACGCGCAACTGGCCCGCTCCGTAGGCGTTCTCGACGAGAACGTCTTCATCATGGAAGACGGCGATGTGTTGGAGTTGGACGGCGTCGGTGCACGGATCGCGGGAAAGGTGCAGGCCGGCATGATCTTCGTGGACGGGCTGGCCATGGGCGACTTCCAGGACGTCGTGCTGCGAGATCGGCACCACCTGGCCACCGACGGCGTCGCGATAGTGGTGATGACTCTCAGCGCTCAAGACGGCACGCTGGCCGCGGAGCCGGTGATCGCCTTGCGGGGTTTCGTCCACTCGGGAGACACCGAAGAGGTCGTACAGCAGGTGAAGCAGCGGGTCATGGCCGCTTTGGCCGGCGACGAGGCGCAGGAGATCGACGATCCGTCGATCCTGAAATCGCACGTGCACGACGAAGTGCAACGCTTCTTCCGCAAGGAGGCGCGACGCCGACCGTTGGTCCTGCCCATCATCGTGGAAGTATGAGGCGACGGAAGGAGCACGGAGGCGCGCCGTGAGTCCACTCAAGCCCAATGGAGGCGATCCCACGGAGGTGCGACCGAAGACCGTGTCTCGGGCTGGGCCCCGGGCCACGCCCCGGAGCCGGTCCCGAAGTACGCGGGCGGCGGGCGGCGCCGAGTCGCCGCCGCCCACGGAGCAGGCTGCGTGGGCGGCTCACCGAAGTGAGCTCATCGCGCTGACCTGTCTGGGCGCGGCCGCCTTTCTTACCTACGCTCTCATCGTCGGCGAGTCCGGTGGTCTGCTTGGGGAAGTGGGCGGAGGCGCCCTACGTACCGCTTTCGGGCGGTTGGCGTTCCTTCTTCCCCTCGCCCTTCTCGGCATCGCCGCCCGCCTGGTGTTCGAATTTCGGATCGACCCGCGCTCCGTCTGGTTCTGGGGCCTGGTCGCCCTCGTGGTGGGGCTCATGGTGCTCGTGGCCGAGGGCTTCACGCCGTTCGGTCCTGGTCACCCGGCGCAGACGTTCGTGCGGGCGTCGTACGCGGCGCGGGCCGGCTGGGTGGGGGAAGCCGCGTACGTCGGTGGCCTTCAGCTGGCGGGCACGGTGGGGGTGGCGATTGTCGCCTGGCTTCTCGTCGCTGCCGGTTTGAGCATGGTCACAGGGGTGACGATACGGCGCTTCGTCATGGGCACGGGCAGGGCGGCCCGGGTCGCTCAGGAGAGCGCTCAGGATCGTGTCAGACGGCTTCGGGTCGCAGCCCGGCAGTCGGGGGAACGGGGCGGCCCTCTGGACGATCCCTACCTGTCGGGCTTCGGCCCCGGGCCCGGAGTCCCCGAGGAAACCCCGCATCCCTCGCCGCCGCACGGATTGGACGACCCGGCGGGCACGGTGCCGGCCGAGGATACCGCCGCGGAGCCCTTCGGCCTCGCTTCGGGGGAAGTCGCATTCGACGACGACGCGTTCAGCGAGGCTCCCACCCTACGTTCGACGGCGGCGGGGCGGCGCGATCTCGTGGATGGGGCGGCCGTCTACCCCGATATCTACGTGCTGGGCGAACCCGGCTACCACGGCGTGGCCCACCCAGTCACAGGAGAGGCGGGAGCGCAGCCTGCTGCCATGACACACACCGCCGCGGACGGACCGTCGCCGGACGGACTGGAGCCGAGCGCCTCTGAGCGAGACGATCGCGATGGACGCCCGCATCGGCGCGTGGAGCGTCAGCGGCCGCTCCCCGGCATCACTGACGGCGACGGGTTCGGGGTCTCCTCTGGCGCACCCGCCTACCTGCTGCCCGGTTCCGACCTCCTCAGGAAGACCGTGGGACAACCCCGTGACGAAGGACGTCCCGACTCCGAGACCGCCGCCCTTCTGGTGGAGACGCTCTCTGACTTCGGGGTGGAGGCCCGTGTGGTCGGCATGGTGGTGGGTCCCAGGGTCACCCGCTTCGAGCTCCAGCTGGCGCCGGGCACGAAAGTGAGCAAGGTGTCAGGTCTCAAAGACGATCTGGCGTATGCGCTGGCGTCCACGGAGATACGCATCCTGGCTCCGATCCCGGGGAAGCAGGCGGTGGGCGTGGAGGTACCGAACCAGAAGCCCACCTTCGTCACTCTGGGAGACATCTACCGCGACTTCCCGAAGACGGCGGGGCCGCTGATGGTGTGGCTCGGAAAGGACATCTCCGGGAAGGCGGTCTACACCGATCTCGGCCGACTGCCTCACCTGCTGATCGCGGGCACCACGGGTTCCGGTAAGAGCGGGTGCGTGAACTGCATCATCTCTTCGATTCTCCTCCGGGCTTCTCCCGACCAGATCAAGTTGATCCTGATCGACCCGAAGAAGGTGGAGCTTTCGCACTTCGACTACGTTCCCCACCTGCTGGTGCCTGTGGTCACCAACATGAAGAACGCCGCCGGGGTGCTCCACAACATCGTAAAAGAGATGGACCATCGTTACGAGTTGATGGAACTCGAACGGGCGCGCAACCTGGAAGACGCGAACAAGGCCCGGGTGCGCCGGGGGGAACGGCCGCTGCCCTATGTGGTGGTGGTGATCGACGAGCTCGCCGACCTGATGATGGTGTCGCCGGCACAGGTCGAGGAGTACATCATCCGGCTCGCCCAGAAGGCGCGCGCGGTAGGTATCCACCTCGTCGTGGCCACGCAACGTCCGTCGGTGGACGTGATCACCGGCATGATCAAGGCCAACATCCCGTCCAGAATAGCGTTCGCGGTGTCGAGCCAGACGGACTCACGCGTGATCCTCGACACGAACGGAGCCGAGACTCTCCTCGGAATGGGCGATATGCTCTTCAAGCCCCTCGGTTCGAACCGCCTCCAGCGCATTCAAGGCGCGTTCATCACCGAGGAAGAGATCCATCGTCTTGTCACGCACTGCCGAAAGCAGGCGCAGCCCGAGTACCGGGAGGAGCTACTCCAACCCCCCGCCCGTGAAGAGGGGCGAGAGGGCGACGCTTTCGATCCCGACAGCGATGAACTGCTATCCGATGCCGCGTCCCTGGTGGTCGAGACCGGCACCGCGTCGGTCTCCATGCTCCAGCGTCGTCTCCGCGTCGGCTACACGCGGGCCGGGCGACTCATCGACATGTTGGAGCGTCGGGGCATCGTGGGGCCACACGAAGGGAGCAAGGCGCGGCAGATCCTGGTGCTCCCCGGGGAGCGTGAGCGGGTGCTCGAAGGACTCCGGTCCGACGAGCCGCCGTCCAGCGACGTGGACGAGGGGTACGAAGACGAGTAGCGGAGAACCCACCGAAGTGCGAAAATCAGGGGACGTGGCCGAAGGGGCTGGAAGAGCCTCGCAGAGGAGGCGAAAGAGGAGGATGGGATGAGCAGAAGTAAATTGCTGGTGGGTGGGCTGGTTGTGGCCGCGCTTCTCCTGGTGGGGCTGGCTATGGGGTGCGGAGGCGACTCAACGAGTGGGGACGCCTACAAAGCCGCGATGGCCACAGACGTGGGCAAGCTCGGCGACAAATCGTTCAACGATGGTGTGTGGGCCGGTCTCGAGCAGGCCCAGTCCGAGCTGGGGGCCGAAGTATCCTACTTGGTGTCCGAGCAGCAGACCGACTACATCCCCAACCTGACGCGCCTCACCGAAGAGGGCAACAAGGTTGTCTTCGCCGTGGGCTTTCTAATGACCGACGCGTTGGCCGACGTGGCCAGGGCCAACCCCGACACGTTCTACGGCGGCGTCGATGTTGATCTGGCCGATGAGACGTTCACCCCGTACGACCTTCCCAACGTGCGCGAGATCCTGTTCGCCGAGCAGCAGTGCGGCTATCTTGCCGGGCTTGTGGCAGGGAACATGACGCTCATGGGCGACGCGCACGAGCGCCTGAACGACGACAAGATCGTCGGTCTGGTCGCCGGGATGAAGATCCCGTCTGTGGACCGCTACATCGCCGGGTTCATCGAGGCGGTCAAGTCGGTCGATCCTGAGATCACCGTGCTGCTCACCTACACCGACACCTTCGACGATCCGGGCGCCGGCAAGGAAGCCGCCGTTCCCATGTACGACAAAGGTGCCGACATCGTGTTCCAGGTGGCAGGCAAGACCGGTCTTGGCGTCTTCGAGGCGGCCAAGGACAAGGGTGGCTTCGCCATTGGCGTAGACATCGACCAGTCGGCCGAACTCCCCGAGGTCATCCTGGTCTCGGCTACCAAGAACCTGCAGAAGGCGACCATGCAGACCGTCAAGGATGCGATGGAGGGCAACTTCACCGCGGGCAACTGGGTCTTCGACCTGAAGAACGACGGGGTGGGCCTCTCGTCGTTCCACGATTTCGACTCGATTATCCCGCAGACCCTGAAGGACGCCCTCGAGAAGGCCAAGGCCGACATGGCCGCCGGGACGCTCCAGCCGGCGACGATCGTCGACGACACCTTGGTCAACTAGGCTTTTGCAGGTCGGTCAGACCGGTCGCAGGTACTGCGAACGGGATTGCGGCGGTCGGGTCGGTGCGACCCGACCGCCGCTTCTGACGGCCGGCCCGAGCACTCATCCGGCCGGCAGGCGCACCCGATACCCACAAGGTGACCATGTGCAGGCGATAAGCGAGAGCCGCCCTGGAGCGGAGGGCGCCTCTGAAGACATAGTCGTCAGGCTGCGGGAGATCTCGAAATTCTTCCCGGGAGTGGTCGCCAACGACCGCGTGAACCTCGACCTTCGTCGCGGCGAGATCCACGCCCTGCTCGGCGAGAACGGTGCGGGCAAGACCACCGTGATGAACGTCCTCTATGGACTGTACGGTCCGGATGGAGGCAGCATCGAGGTCGAAGGGCGCCATGTACGTATCAACTCGCCCAACACAGCCCTCTCGCTCGGCATCGGCATGGTGCACCAGCACTTCATGTTGATCCCCCGGTTCACCATCGTCGAGAACGTCGTGCTGGGGCATGAGCCGCGCACCGGCTTCGGGGCCCTCGACCTCGTCGAGGCCCGGCGCAGGCTGACGGAGCTCTCGCGGGAGTTCGGCCTGGCGGTGGAACCGGACCGGCTCGTCGAGGACGCCTCGGTCGGCATGCAGCAGCGCGCGGAGATACTGAAGGCCTTGTATCTGGGCGCCAAGGTGTTGATCCTCGACGAGCCCACCGCGGTGCTGGCGCCCCAGGAGGTCGACGACCTCTTCGCGACGATCCGTTCGCTCACGGAGGGCGGCCTGTCGATCTTCTTCATTACGCACAAGCTGGAGGAGGTCATCGAGATCAGCGACCGGGTCACGGTCATCCGCGCCGGTCGGGTCATCGAGACGGTCGACACCGGGCAGACCACGAAAGAGGAGCTTGCCCGTCGCATGGTCGGGCGCGAGGTGGTGCTCCGTGTCGAGAAGAAAGAGCACGCCGTGGGAGAGCCGATCCTCGCGGTGGAGGAGCTCACGGCGACCGATCACCGAGGCCTCACCGCCATCGACGGGATCTCGTTCGTCGTCGGAGCGGGGGAGATCGTGGGCATCGCCGGGGTCGACGGCAACGGCCAGCGCGAACTCGAGGAGGTGCTCATCGGCTTTCAGAAGCCAACTGGTGGACGGATCCTCCTTTCTGGCGAAGATGTGAGCCGCCTCGACGTGCGCAACCGCATCGATCGCGGCGTCGGTCTGATACCGCAAGACCGCCAGAGGAGAGGTCTTGTGCTCGACTTCGACCTGGTTGAGAACGTCCTCCTTGGGAATCAGTGGCGGGCGCCCTACTCGCGCCCGCTCGGCATCGACTACTCGTATCTTCGTGAACAGACCGAGGAGACGGTCCGCGAGTTCGACGTCAAGACGCCTTCGGTCGATGTCGACGCGTCCACTCTTTCGGGAGGGAATCAGCAGAAGCTGATCCTGGCACGCGAGATCAGGCGGGGCCCGAAGCTGCTTGTGGCCGCCCAGCCCACGCGTGGTCTCGACGTGGGGGCAATCGAGTTCGTGCATCGTCAACTCCTTGAGTTGCGGGAGTGCGGCGTCGCCATCCTCCTCATCTCCTACGAGTTGGAAGAGATACTCTCCCTGGCCGATCGCATACTCGTGCTGTACGAGGGCGGCATCGCCCACGAGGTCTCGGGTGACGATGCGGTGAGGGAAGAAATAGGTCTTGCCATGACCGGTGGGAGCCGAAGGAGTGAGTAGAGCGCCGGTCACCCGCCCCTCCATCGGCGCGCGGGCGCGACGACTGGGGTTCGCCATCACACAGCCGGTCGGCAGCGTCGTCATCGCCTTGGTCATCGGCGCGATTATCATGATCGCCTTCGGTTTCGATCCGATCAAGGGGTACGGCGGGCTCTTCCGTTACGCGTTCCTCTCCGAGTTCAACCTCACGGTGACCATCCTGAACTCGGTGCCGCTGGTGTTCACCGGGCTCGCCGTCGCGTTCGCCTTCCGGTGCGGTCTCTTCAACATCGGCGCGGAGGGGCAGCTGCTCGTAGGGAGTCTCTTCGCGGGGTGGTTGGGCACACTCATTCACCTGCCCATGATCCTCACCGTCCCCATTCTGCTCATCACAGGGTCGGTGATGGGAGCCCTCTGGGCTTTGCTGCCCGGTGTGCTGAAGGCCACAACAGGCGCCCACGAGGTCATCACGACCATGATGATGTCGTGGATCGGCCTGTATCTCACCTCCTATCTGGTGAAGAACGTCCTGATGGATCCTCGCTCCACGATCCCCGCTTCGAACAAGATCACGGAGCAGGCGCAGCTCCTCACCTTCGACGAGATCCTCCCCTTCCTGTTCGGAAGGCCTACCCGCCTACACATCGGGGTGTTCCTTGCGGTACTGGTCGCCGTCTTCATCTGGTACCTGCTCACGCGCACATCACTCGGCTTCAGCGTGCGGGCCGTGGGCTCCAACCCCTTTGCCGCGGAAGCGGGAGGGGTGCGCATCCGCAGCAGCATCGTGGTGTCGCTCCTCATCTCCGGCGCCTTGGCCGGGCTCGCCGGCACCGTGGAGATACTGGGCCTTCATCATCGGGTGTTCGATCGCTTCTCGGCCGGCTATGGGTTCACCGGCATCACCGTGGCGCTGCTCGCCAAGAACCATCCGCTTGGAGTGATCCCCGCGGCGTTGCTCTTCGGTGCGCTCACCAACGGAGGCGCCGGCATGCAGCTTGCGGCCGACATACCCATCGACATCGTCGACGTGCTGTCGGGAGTCATCATTTTCCTGGTGGCCGCCGAGGAGATCGTGAAAGGTCTGGGCCGACGGCAGGCCAAGAGACAGGCGGCGGCCCGCTCGCTCGCGCTCTCCTCCGGTGACGAGGGGACGGTGGCCTGATGGACTTCGGACACGTCCTTCAGGTGGTGTTCGACATTCTGCGTGATCCGTCCACATATCAGGCCATGCTGCGCATCTCCACGCCTCTGGCGCTCGCGGCCATCGGGGGAGCGTTCTGCGAGCGCACTGGAGTGGTCAACATCGCCCTCGAGGGCATCATGCTGGTTGGAGCGTTCTCGGGCGCCCTGTTCTCCTACTACGCTACGAACAGCTGGGGTTTCTCCGACGAGGTCGCTCCGTGGGTGGGGCTGGTGGGTGCGGTGACGATGGGCATGCTGTTCTCGACGCTCCATGGGGTGGGCAGCATCCACCTTCGCGCCGACCAGGTGGTCGTGGGGGCTGCTCTCAACATCCTCGCCCTGGGGGCCACGGGGTTCCTCACGCAGGCCTTGTTCGGAGTGGCCGGGGCCTCGCCTCGCGTGGCTTCGTTCGACCCGATGCCCATCCCGGTGCTGTCGAAGATCCCCTTCCTTGGCCCGGTGCTGTTCGATCACACCCCTATCGTGTATATGGCCATCGTCATCGCCATCGGGGGCCAGTACGTCCTGTTCCGCACCCCGATCGGCCTGCGTATGAGGGCGGTGGGGGAGCATCCGAAGGCGGCGGATACCGTGGGCGTCTCGGTCTACCGTATTCGCTACATGGGCGTGCTGATCTCTGGTGCGCTCGGTGGGCTGGCCGGCGCCAACCTGTCGCTGGAGTCGGTCTCCCAGTTCTCGGAGAACATGACCCGCGGTCGGGGCTTCATCGCCCTGGCGGCCAATATCTTCGGCAAGTGGACGCCGGTGGGATCCTGGCTGTCGTCCTTGCTGTTCGGTTTTGCGGAATCCCTGAAGCTGCGCACCCAGGTGATCGACCTGCCACCGGAGTTCATCTTGATGCTGCCGTACGTGCTCACCATCGTGGTTCTCGCCGGCGCCATGGGTCGCGCCGTTCCGCCAAACGCGATCGGTAAGCCGTACTCGAAGCAGTGAGAATCGAACCCCTCCTCGCTCCCTCCATCACGGCCAGAGAGGCGGTCGATGGCTCCTACGCGCTCGTGGACGTGAGGTCTCCGCGCGAGTTCGCTGAGGGCCACGTGCCTGGGGCCCTAAACCTGCCGCTGCTCAGCGACGCAGAAAGAGCCGCGGTGGGCTTCGCCTATCGCGAACAGGGGGCGCAGACCGCCCGCATGATCGCGGTGGATCTGATCAGCGGAGGGCTGCCCGGATACCTGCGCACCCTTCGTGTTCTTGCCGGCGGGGGGCGGCGCCTGGCCGTGATGTGCTGGCGCGGGGGAGAGCGCAGCCGGAACGCCGTGCTGCTGCTGGCTCTGGTGGGAGTGCATGCCATTCAAGTGGAGGGTGGCTACAAAGCGTACCGAAGGATGGTGCTGGACGACCTCGAGGCGTGGCGGCCGGACCGACCGGTGTTCACCCTCTACGGTCACACCGGGTCGGGAAAGACGGCGCTGCTGCGCGCGCTGGCCGACGTGGATAGCGGCACGCTGAGACCCTGGGTCGTCGATCTCGAGGGCCTCGCCCTGCACCGGGGATCGCTCCTCGGCGGCCTGAACCAGCCGGGAACTCGCACCCAGAAGGACTTCGACGCGCTCCTCCTCAAGGCGCTGGATCGCCCCAAGGGTGACTACCTCGTGGTGGAGGGCGAAGGCGGCAAGATCGGGCACCTCTTTCTGCCCCGCTCCGTGGGCGAGCTTGTTCGCGGCGGCATCCCGGTGTTGGTGGCGTCGCCCCTCGAGAAGCGCGCAGAGCGTATCATGGAGGAGTACTCGCCCGGCACATGGGACGGCGCCGATGTCTCACGCTTCCGCAAGAGCCTCGGATCCATCGGTGCTCGGCTGCCTTCGGCGATCATGTCCACCTTGAGGGAGGCATTCGATGATGGTAGATTCTACGACGTCGTGCGGGGGCTTCTTGAGTCATACTACGATCCTCTTTATCAGCGTTCCTCCATCTCGGGGAGAGACTTCGCCCTCGTCTTCGACGTGGGTGAGAGCGTCGCCGATGATGCGTCGCGCCTCGCCCGACACCTCGAGCCGTTGACCGGCCGCCGGGACACTCATTGATGTTCGAGATCGGCGATACTCTGCGCGAAGCGCGCATCCGTCAGGGCATGAGCCTGAAAGACGTTGAGGATGCGCTGAAAATCCGAGGGAGGTACCTGCTCGCGCTCGAGCAGGACGACTTCGAATCACTTCCGGGCTCCACGTTCGTGAAGGCCTTCCTGCGCACGTATGCCGACTTTCTTGGGCTCGACGCCAACGTGCTGGTGTCGGAGTATGTCGCCCAGAGAAACCCAGAAGGGCAGGACATCGTCCGGCAGCCCCTTCGTACTTCCTCCGGACCTCGCACGCGCTCGCCTCGCCGCCAGCCGAACTACGTCGTGGTCGCGGTTGCGGCACTCGTGATCATCGTGATCTTGGCGTTGGTCTTCAGGGGCGGCGGCGAGGATCCAGCCACCATCGATCCGGCGAGTGTCTCTACCTCGTCCACGCAGACGCCCGCCGAGGGTGGGAGCGGGAGCGCCCCGGACGAGGCGGTGGAGGGGGTCGTGGTCGCGGCCACCGACGCCGCGGCCGACCCTCCGGTGGATCGGATGCCCGACACGCTCGACCTGGCCCTCCGAGTTGTTCAGAACCGCTGCTGGATCGTGATCCGCGAAGGATCGGCCGAAGGCCGTACGCTGTACTCCGGCACCCTCACCGAGGGTGAGGAGCTCACGTATTCGAGCGCCGAGGGATTGTGGTTCCGCATCGGGGATCCTTCGGTGGTGGTGCTGTATGTCGACGGTCAGTTGCTCGATGTCCCCGAGCCGTACGGTGACTTCCTTGTGACCGAGTCGGGAATCAGGCGGGACGAATGAACCGCGGTGGCCGTTGACGACGGCTCCGGGCGTTCACATCATCACGCTGGGGTGCCCGAAGAACGAGGCGGACAGTCAGGCGTTGACACGCCGTCTGAAGGCCGAGGGGATCCGCGTCGTCGAGAATCCCGCAGGGGCGAGCCACCTTCTGCTGAACACCTGCGGATTCATCGAGGATGCCCGAAAAGAGTCCATCGCGGCCATACTCGAGACCGCCGCCTCCTATCCCGAGACGCGTCTTCACGTGATGGGTTGTCTGGTGGAACGATACCGGACCGAGCTCGAGGAAGGGCTCCCGGAAGTGCACGGCTGGTACGGTCTCGGGGATCTCGGAGCGCTGACGGCGATCCTGCGGGCCGAGGCGGGCTCGGCTTCCGGCGGACTCGACCTGTCGCTTCCCGCCTCGAACCCGGCGAGCATCGTAGCGGGTCCGATCACCGCCCACGCGTACGTGAAGATCAGTGATGGGTGCGATCATCTGTGTAGTTTCTGTGCCATCCCCGCGATCAAGGGGCCCTACCATTCGTTGTCGCCGGCCGAGATCGTGGAGCAGGCGGAAGGGGCGCTCGAAGTCGGAGCTCGGGAGCTGGTATTCGTGGGCCAGGACACTACTTTGTGGCGGGGCGACGGGATGGACGTTCTGGATCTCGTGGGACTCGTCTCCGAGGACGATCGTGTGCTCCGGGTGCGCCTGATGTACCTCCAGCCCGAGCACGTGGACGACCGTTTTCTGGCGGCGATGACCCTCCACCCGAAGCTCTGTGGCTACCTCGATATCCCCTTTCAGCATGCGCATCGGGACGTTCTCAGGGCCATGGGGCGCCGGGGCGACGCGGCGGCCTACCTGCACCTGCTCGAGAGAGCCAGGGTTATCATGCCGGACGTATCGGTGCGCAGCACGTTCATCGTGGGCTTCCCGGGGGAGACCGAGGAGCACGTGCAGGCGCTGGGCGATTTCTTGCGGGCCGCGCGCTTCGATCATGCCGGCGCCTTCGCGTTCAGTCCGGAGGAGGGCACGCCGGCGGCCGCGTTGGATCGAAGGCCCCCGGCCCGTACGGTGCGACGGAGGCTGTCATACGTCAGTGCTATACTCGCGGAGTCGGCTGAGCGGGCCTGCAGCGCCCGTGTTGGGGAACGGGTGGAAGTGCTGATCGAGTCGCCGGCCGACGCAGACGCTCCCGAGGGTGTGGTCGCCATCGGACGCACCCGCGGTCAGGCGCCGGATGTGGACGGCGTGACGTATCTGTCGGGGCGCCTGCCCCCGGATGTGGGCGTGGGGGACGCGGTACAGGCGGTCGTCACGGAGGCGATCGGACACGACCTGGCGGCGGAGCCGGATGCGATTGAACCTGCCTAATTCCATCACCATCTTCCGTATACTGCTCATCCCGGTCTTCATGGTGTTCCTGCTGGGGAGTCTTCCGCTCGGCGCGGATAAGGCCCGCGCAGACGAACTGAGCGCTCTGCTCGCCGCGTTGGTCTTCGGGTTGGCGGCGGCCAGCGACTCCCTCGACGGGTATTTCGCTCGCAGACGGCGCCAGATCACAGTTCTTGGGGCGTTCCTCGACCCACTCGCCGACAAGCTTCTCGTCTCTGCCGCCCTGTTGGCGCTCATCGAGCTGCAGAAGCTGTCCGCGTGGATTGCTATGGTGATCATAGCTCGGGAATTCGCGGTCTCGGGGCTGAGGATGGTGGCGGCGGCGGAAGCTGTCATCATCCCGGCGAGTAGGTGGGGCAAGGCGAAGACGGCGAGCCAGATGGCCGCCATCCTCGCGGTGATCCTCGACCCGGCGGTGGAACTCGCCGGTAGGCGCATATCGTGGTATCTGGTGATGGTCGCGGTCGTTCTCACCATATGGAGCGGCATCGACTACTTCGTAAAGGCGCGCGAACGACTATACATGCCCGAGAAGGCGTCCGAGAAGTCTCCGGAGCCGGCTGAGGGTGGTGACGAAGTGGAGGAGAGAGCCAGGGGTGGAGGCTGAGAGGGCTCGAGTATTTGTGGGCGTACCCGCGCCTGCAGGCGTCGTCGATGTGGTGAGTAAGGCACAGGAATCGCTGCTTGTGGGAGCGGGGTGGCGAAGAACCCCCGTGGAGCGCCTGCACGTCACGTTGGCCTTCATCGGTGAGGTGTCGGAAGGGAGTCTGGAGGCGGCCCGACAAGCCGTGGTAGGGCTCGGAGGCGCTCCCGGCGGTGTCCCCGAGCTTGACGGCTTCCTGTTCCTGCCGGCCCGCAGCCGAGCGCGGGTGGCGGCGCTCGGATTTCACGATCCCGGGCGTGTGTTCGAAGGACTGTACGAAGAAGTGATGGGCCGGCTGGAGTCGGCGGGTGTGATGAAGCGAGAGGGTCGGGCTTTCCGTCCTCATCTGACCATCGCCCGCGCACGACGGCCTATCGAAGTCGGACCAATGTCCGATGTTCCGAGAAGCGTGTTCTCGGTAGAGTCCATGTGCCTGTATCGAAGCGAGCTGCGCCGTGAGGGCCCCGTCTACATAGTCGTAGAGCGGATCGCACTGAGTCGAAGATGAGCCAACGAGGCTAGGAGGAGACGTGGAGAAAGACAAGGCCCTGGACATGGCGGTGAGTCAGATCGAACGTCAGTTCGGCAAGGGCGCGATAATGAGAATGGGCGACGAGGCGGCGGCGGTCCGGTGTGCCGCGATATCCACGGGGTCCCTGGGTCTCGATCTGGGTCTCGGCGTCGGCGGAGTCCCCCGTGGCCGAGTGGTAGAGGTGTTCGGCCCTGAATCCAGCGGGAAGACCACTCTCGCCTTCCACATGATCGCCGAAGCTCAGAAGGCGGGCGGGAAGGCCGCCTTCATCGACGCCGAGCACGCGATGGACCCTCTGTACGCCAGGAATATCGGTGTCAAGGTCGACGATCTTCTCCTCTCTCAACCCGATCATGGCGAGCAGGCTCTCGAGATCGCGGAGTTGCTCATACGCAGTGGGGCTCTTGATATCCTCGTGATCGATTCCGTCGCGGCCCTCACGCCCCGCGCCGAGATCGAGGGCGAGATGGGCGATTCGCATGTGGGCCTCCAGGCTCGGCTCATGAGCCAAGCGCTCAGGAAGTTGGCCGGCACCATCAACAAAACTCAGACGACGGCTGTCTTCATCAATCAGCTGCGCGAGAAGGTCGGAGTCATGTTCGGCAATCCCGAGGTCACGCCGGGAGGTCGGGCCCTCAAGTTCTACGCCTCGGTCCGGTTGGATATCCGCCGTATCGAGACACTGAAGGACGGCGATCAGGCGGTCGGCAACCGCGTGAGAGTGCGGGTGGTCAAGAACAAGGTCGCGCCTCCCTTCAAGCAGGCCGAGTTCGACATCATGTATGGCTTCGGCATCTCCGTGGAGGGCGAGGTGCTCGACATGGCGGTCGAACACAAGATCGTCCAGAAGAGCGGCGCGTGGTACAGCTACGGCGACCTGCGCCTCGGTCAAGGCAGAGAGAACGTGAAGCAGTTTCTGAAAGCGGATCGGCCACTGCTCGAGAAGTTGCGCTCGGAGATCCTGGCTCAACATCAACCGAAGGTCGAGGTGGAGCCGGAGGTCGAAACTCCGGAGACGCCGGTCGAGGTCGTTCCGACCGCTGCTGAGTGATTTGACTGCCGCATTCCCCGGTCGCCCCCGGAGGCAGCGCGGTGGGGGAAGCCTCCGACCCCTCGAGGATCCCGAGGTACCGGCTGTCATCGAGTCTCTGAGCTCGCGGCAGGGAGACGGCGAACTGGTGAAGTTGACTTTCGCGGGTGGAGCGACCCTGGTCGTGCCGGCCCAGATCGTCGCCGAACTCGGGCTGAAAGCGGGAGTCCTCGTCGACCGGGACGCGCTGGAGCGACTTCGAGCGGAGGCGGAGATGAGCCAGGCGCGGGCGCGCGGCCTCCGCTTCCTCGAGGCGCGGGAGAGGTCACGAGCCGAAGTGGGCACACGCTTGGCGCGCTACGGATACACTCAGCAGGTTGTCGATCGCGTGGTGGAATGGCTTGAAGCTCTTGGGTACATCGACGATGCCCGTTTCGCGGAGAGCTACGTGCGTTCGTCCCGCCGGCGCACGCTGGGCCCGCGCCGGATCCGTGCGGAACTCAGGCTCAAGGGCGTCGCCGCGAAGGTCATCGAGCACGCGCTGAACGAAGCGCCCGAGGCATCGACCGACTCGGCGGAGGGGGAACTCGAAGAGCTCACCTCCCAAGTCCGACGGAAGTTCGGTCGACTCATGCTCACCGACCCCGTAGCGGCGCGGCGACGAGCCGCGGGGTTCCTTGGGCGTCGAGGGTACCAGGGCTCGGTCATCGACAAGGTGATCAGGAGCGTGGAGCAGGAGCCGCAGGACGAGTCTTGAGGAGCGAACGTGGGTCGAACCGCAAGATATCCACAGGTTCCTTGACACTTTTCTCACAGAACCGGTAGACTGACTCATGTACCGACGAAGGGTTGGCACTGGTTCGGCTAGGTCCACTCGTAGCGATAGATGTTCCTGGTAATCAGCGATTTCGTGGCAGAGGTCATCGATAGGTATCGGTTCTAGAACCTCTTGAGGGGTGCGGTCGGCCAGAATCTACTGGTGTGCGCCACCGCGAATCGCTGGTAGCTCGAAGAGCGCGAGAAGAACGAGAGGACCTACCGACGGCCGGGCGATGCTCGGCTTTCTCTATGGCCGCGACTGCTCTCCCTCGTTGGACGAGTTTTTTGCGCGTCACCAGCCGTCCCGCGACATGGACTGGAGAGTCGATGAACGGATTTTGGGTCCTCTTGGCCCTGGGTATGTCCGTCGTCGGTTTGGCAGCCGGATACCTTCTTCGCAAGTACGTTGGAGAGGCCAAGATCAGCTCCGCTGAGCAAGAGGCCAAGAAGGTTCTCGCAGCCGCCGAGCGACAGGCAGAAGCAACCAAGAAGGAAGCTCTGCTCGAGGTCAAGGATGAGCTACATGGCCTCCGCACAGAGGCGGAAGCAGAACTGAGAGAACGCCGTCACGAATTGACCCAGCTCGAGAAGCGGGTCCTGCAGCGAGACGAGGCGCTCGACGAGAAGCAGAAAGAGGTCGCCAGGCAGGAGCAGTCTCTGGCCGACCGTGACCATCACCTTCGCAAGACTCAAGAGGAGGTGGAGGCTCTCAAGGTCGAGCATGGACGCACCCTCGAGACCCTGTCCGGCCTTTCCCAGGCCGAAGCCAGGGACCTCCTGTTGAAGAGCGCCGAAGACGACGTCCGGCACGACATGGCGAAGATGGTGCGGGCGGTCGAGGAGGAGGCGAAGCGTGAAGGCGATCGCCGCGCTCGGAACGTCCTCTCGCTATGCATCCAGAGGACGGCCGCCAACCACGTGGCCGAAACGACCGTCTCCGTCGTACAGCTGGCTTCCGACGACTTGAAGGGCAGGATCATCGGCCGGGAGGGTCGGAACATCCGCACGCTCGAGAACCTCACGGGCATCGAGTTCATCATCGACGACACGCCGGAAGCGGTGGTGTTGTCCGGGTTCGACACGGTGAGGCGTGAGATCGCGCGCCTCACACTTACCAAGCTCGTGGCCGATGGGAGGATCCATCCCGCCAAGATCGAGGAGATGTACTCCAAGGCCCGGGACGAAGTGGAGAACGACATCAAGGAGGCCGGGGAACAGGCCACCTTCGAGGCCGATATCCACGGTCTGGCCCCGGAGTTGGTCAAGTTGCTCGGCCGCCTCAAGTACCGCACCAGCTACGGGCAGAACGTGTTGAAGCACTCGCTCGAGGTGGGTCATCTCGCCGGCCTCATGGCAGCGGAGCTGGGCGCCAATCCCAAGCTTGCCAAGCGGGCGGGTATCCTGCACGACCTCGGGAAGGCGGTCGACCACGAAGTCGAAGGCTCTCACGCGGTCATCGGCGCCAATCTGGCCCGGCGGTACGCCGAATCCGAGGCGATCGTCCACGTCATCGAATCGCACCATAACGACGTGGAGCCGCAGACTGTGGAGGCGGTGCTGGTAGCGGCTGCCGACGCGGTCTCGGGAGCCCGGCCGGGCGCGCGTCGCGAGACGTTGGAGACCTACGTGAAGCGCCTGGAGTCGCTCGAGAGGATCGCCGAGTCGAAGAAGGGCGTGGAGAAGTCGTATGCCATCCAGGCGGGGCGCGAGATCCGGGTCATGGTGAAGCCCGATGAGGTCGACGACGACCTGGCCGTTCTGCTCTGTCGTGAGATCGCCAAGGAGATCGAGCAGGAGCTCGACTACCCCGGGCAGATCCGGGTAACGGTGATCCGCGAGAGCCGCGCGGTGGATTACGCGAAGTAGGAGCTTCCGGCGGAGACTGCCGGGTGTCGTCGTGCACCCGGCCTTCCGCCTCGGCTCCCCGTGAGCGATGCACGTCCACGCGCACCGCACCTACTACCTACGCACCTTCGGGTGCCAGATGAACGAGCACGACTCTGAGCGCATCTCGGGGCTGATGCAGGGGCTGGGCTACGGTCCGGTCGATATGCCCGACCAGGGCGACGTCCTGCTGTACAACACCTGCTCCATCCGCGAGAAGGCCGACACGCGTCTCATCGGACATCTTGGTCATGCCCGCCGCCTAAAGGCCCACGATCCGCAGAGGCTCGTAGTCGTGGCCGGGTGCCTCGCCCAGAGCAGGCAGGCGGAGTTCTTCCGAGAGCACCCCTATGTGGACGTGCTGGTGGGGCCGCAGAGCCTCCACCTTCTTCCCGCTTTGCTGGATGAGCGGGTGTCCACCGGCCGCCAGGTGGGGGCCTTCGAGGAGTCCACCAGCACATGGAGCGCCGAACTGCCGCGTGTGCGGCAGAGCGGTCCACTCGCTTGGATACAGATCATGACCGGATGCAGCAACTACTGCTCGTACTGCATCGTCCCCTATGTGAGGGGTCCCGAAGCGAGCCGCCCCCTGAACGAGATCGTCGAGGAAACGCGGGAGCTCGTGAGGCAGGGAGTGCGCGAGGTGACCCTGCTCGGCCAGAACGTGAACGCGTACGGCCTCGAACCCGCATCACGGGCGGGTGGCGGGTTCCCCGCTCTGCTGGAAGCTCTCGCCGGGGTCGCCGGCATCGAGCGCATCCGCTTCATGACATCCCACCCCAAGGACGTGTCGCCCGCGTTGATCGAGGCTATGGCCGGCCTGCGACAGGTCTGCGAGCACCTCCATCTGCCGGTGCAATCGGGCAGCGATCGGATCCTGCACCTCATGAAGCGTGGATACGATCGCGCCGGCTACCTGGCTCTGGTGGGTCGCCTCCGTATCGCTATCCCGCGGCTTGCCTTGACCACCGACCTGATCATCGGCTTCCCCTCGGAGACGGAACGCGACTTCGAGGAAACGGTTCACCTGGTGGAGACGGTCGGATTCGACGGAGCCTTCACCTTCCAGTACTCTCCGCGAAGCCGGACGGCGGCGGCCGAACTGCCCGGACGCATCGATCCGGAGGCGCTCCAGACGAGGATGCGCCGCCTGATCGAGACGACGCAACGCCTGGGGACGGAGCGCAATGAGCTACTCGTGGGCGCCGAGGTAGAGGTGCTGGTAGAGGGTCGCAGTCGGCGCGACCCCGACACGCTGATGGGTCGCACCCGCACCCACAAGGTCGTCAACTTCAGCGCCGCCGCCGCCGTTCTGCCCGGCGACCTCGTCGAGGTGACGATCGAGCGGGCTTCCTCCACCAGCCTGACCGGCACCGCTGTGTCGCCCTTCGGACCGTGGATGGAGTCAGACGCCTCATGAGCGAGGGTCCGTCCGTGCCACCCGCCGACCTCGTGGTCGCCCTGTTCGGCCCCACCGGTGTGGGTAAGACGGCGATCGCCTGCCATGTGGCGAAGGAATTGGGCACGCGGGTCGTCTCCTGCGACTCCATGCAGCTCTACCGCGGCTTCGCGGTGCTGACCAACCAGCCGCGGGCACAGGAGACCCTCGGGGTGTCTCAGGAACTGGTAGGCGTGGCCGACTCACACGTCGAATGGAGTGCGGTCGAGTACGCCCGCAGGGCCCGACCCCTGCTCGAGGAAGACCTCTCTCGCACCGGTTCCGCCGTCATCGCCGGGGGTACGGGCCTATACCTGCGGACCGCTCTGGCGCCTCTTTCGGCGCCCGAGCCCGGAGATCCCGAGCTGCGGCGCTTCCTCGAGGAGCGGGCGGTCCAGGAAGGCGCAGCGACGCTGCACCAAGAGCTGGCCTCGCTCGATCCCGAGGCGGCCGACGCCATCCATCCGGGCAATACCCGCCGGTTGGTGCGGGCTCTCGAGGTGCTGATGTCGGCTCCGGAGCGCAGGTGGTCGGGCAGGCGCGATCTCTGGGCGCCCGACTACTACCACCACACGCTTCTTGTGGGCCTCAGCATGGACCGTGCGTCGCTCTACCGATGGGTCGAGCACCGCGCACAGATGATGTTCGACGGAGGCGCTGTCGAGGAAGTGAGAGCTCATCGGGCGAGAGCCGCGGCTTCGGCTCCGGTGGGCGGCGAAGGCGAGTCACGCGGGCGCAGAGGGGTCGAGAGGGCGATCGGGTATCGAGAAATCGGCGACTTCCTGGATGGCGAGATCTCGGCCGACGAAGCCGTCACAAGGATGGCGGCGGCCACGCGCAAATACGTCCGCCGGCAGGACACCTGGATGCGCAGACTACAGGGCGCTGTTATCATTGACACTTCCGACCGGGCGGCCGAGGAGAGCGCCTCTCTCATCTTGGCGGAAGCACGGCGGACGCGCGTCGTCTCGCCGGCGGATGGAAAGGACACCTAAGAGCATGCGTTTCGCCAAGTGGCAGGGCCTCGGGAACGACTACATCATCCTGGAGGAAGAGGTCCTCCCGGGGATACCGTCGCCTCACCAGGCGAGGCTCCTCTGCGACCGCCACTTCGGCGTGGGGGCCGACGGCCTTCTCATCCACTGCCGGCCCACCGGCATCGCGGAAGGTGCGGTGGCCCGTATGCGCATCTTTAACCCCGACGGCAGCGAGCCCGAGATGTGCGGTAACGGTATCCGCATGTTCGCACGTTACCTGCAGGAACGCGGCGTCATCGGCGCGGGAGAGGTGGTCATCGAGACGCTCGCGGGCCCCATCCGTCCGCGGGTGTTGACCGACGGCAGGGTCCGGGTGCACATGGGAGTCGCCCGACTGAAGAGCGCCGCCGTCGACGCGACGGCCTGGGAGCCGATCGAGGAGGTGGTTGCCCGCGACCTGGAAGTGGGTGGTAAATCGTACCGCTTCACCTTCGTGGATGTGGGCAATCCTCACTGCGTGATCCCGGTGGACGACGTGGGCTCCGTTCCGATCGAGGAGATCGGTCCCCGTATCGAGACGCATCCGATCTTTCCCCGACAGGCGAACGTCGAGTTCATCCAGCCTGAGGCCGACGGGTCGGTCACCATGAGGGTCTGGGAGCGGGGAGTGGGGGAGACCCAGGCCTGCGGCACCGGGGCGACGGCTGTGGGGGTCGTCGCGGTACGCTTGGGGCTGGCCACGAGTCCCGTGACGGTGCATCTGCCGGGTGGCACCCTCGAGATCGAGGTGGAGGACGACCTTCAGGTAGTGAAGACAGGACCCGCTGAGGCGGTGTTCACCGGCGAACTCAGCCGACACGTGCTCCATCGACTCGGGTGGGCGGCACAGGAATAGGGAACGTTGCGGGCGACATCTCGGCCCGCCGACCGGCGGACCCGGACGCTGTCGGTCGATGGATCAGCTCAAGGAGGCCTAGGTGCGGTTCTCGAGGCGTATGGATAGTCTTCCGCCGTATCTCTTCGCGGAGATCGAGCGGAAGATAGCGGAGAAGAAGAAGGCCGGCGTCGATGTGATCAGCCTGGGCATCGGTGACCCCGATCTGCCCACGCCGGCGTACATCGTCGAGGAGATGCAGCGACAGGTCGCCGATCCGCGTAACCACCAGTACCCCTCTAACGCGGGGGTGCCCGAGTTCGGCGAGGCGGGGGCGGCCTACATGGCGCGACGCTTCGGAGTCACCATCGACCCGGCGAAGGAGTTCCTCCCGTTGCTCGGTTCCAAGGAAGGGCTCGCCCACATCTGCTGGTCGACGCTAGACGCCGGCGACGTGGTCCTTGTGCCCGACCCCGGCTACCCCGTGTATGCCGCGGCGTCGCTCTTGGTGGGAGCCGAGGCCGTGCGCATGCCCTTGTTGCCCGAGAACGGCTTTCTCCCCGATCTCGACGCCATCGAGCCCAACGTCGCACGTCGCGCGAAGCTGATGTTCATCAGCTACCCGAACAACCCCACCGCGGGTGTGGTCGAAGGCGACTTCTTCGAGCGCGTGGTCGCGTTCGCCACGAGGAACGACATCGCCGTGGTCCACGACAATGCCTACTGCGAACTGGTGTTCGACGGCTACGAAGCTCCGAGCTTCCTCGCCACTCCGGGAGCGATGGACATCGGCGTGGAGTTCTTCAGCCTCTCGAAACCCTTCAACATGACCGGGTGGCGCGTGGGTTTCGCGGTGGGAAGCCGAGAGATCCTCGAGCCGCTCTGGCGCCTCAAGACCAACCTGGACTCGGGCATGTTCGAAGCCATCCAGCGGACGGCGGCCTTCGTCCTCGACGGGCCCTGGGACTTCGTACACGATATGAACGCCCTGTACGCGGAGCGCAGAGGCATCCTGCTGGAGGCACTCAATCACATCGGCCTGGACGCTCCCTCGCCCAAGGCCACGATCTACATCTGGATCCCGGTGCCCAAAGGGTACTCCTCGACCTCGTTCGCCGCGCACGTTCTGGATCAGGCGGGCGTCGTGGTGACCCCCGGCAACGGCTACGGCGAGGCAGGGGAGGGGTTCGTGCGCATCTCGCTCACAGCGCCCGATGCCCGCATCCGCGAAGCGGTGGAGCGCATCGAGCGTTCCCTGCGCATCTGACCCGAGTGCGGGAGGGAGGACGAGCGTGAAGATACAGGTGACCTCGCTCCGCCCGGAGGCGCGCCTCCCCCTGCGCGCCCACCCCGGAGACGGCGGTGCCGACCTCCATGCCGCGGAGGCGGTGACCATCCCACCCGGAGAACGCCGGGACGTGGGGACCGGGCTTGCCCTCAGCATCCCCGAAGGC
Source organism: uncultured Actinomycetes bacterium (assembly GCA_947085635.1). Lineage (GTDB taxonomy): Bacteria > Actinomycetota > Thermoleophilia > RBG-16-64-13 > RBG-16-64-13 > JAHJSA01. The sequence goes on from CAMTXC010000002.1 coordinate 87,220, forward strand.
TACGCCGGGTTCGTGCAGCCTCGCTCGGGCCTGGCCTTCCGCCACGGCATCATGATAACGAACGCTCCCGGCCTCATCGACAGCGGGTACAGGGGTGAGGTGCGGGTGAGCCTGTTCAATTCCGGCTCCGACGCGTTCGAGGTGGCGGTGGGCGACCGGATCGCCCAGCTCGTGGTGCAGGCCGTGGAGACCCCAGGATTCGAAGCCGCCCGGCACCTCGACTCGACTTCGAGAGGCGAAAGCGGCTTCGGCAGCACCGGCTGATCTCGGGAGGAGGACCCCGAGTCGTCCGCTCTACTTGGGAGTGGTGTACTCCTCCCACGTGTTCGGCACGATGCTCACACCGATCGTATAGGCCCGGTTGATCTGCTTCATGATGTTGCCGTTGTAGTTGATCTCCGGTGAGGTACCGGTGCCCTTGCTGATGATCGTGCCCGAGACGATCACCGAACCGTAGATGCTGGCCGTGCCGCGGATCTCGGCATCGCCCTTGATGACAATGATGCCGTAGAAGTCGGCGCTGCCTTTGAGATCGAGCCCTACCTTTTGCGTGCCCGCGTCGATCACCAGCACCACCGGGTTCTCGCGCGAGCCGATCTGCGTGTTGCCCGAGATATCCACCACGCTGGTGGGGCTCTCGAGGTAGATGACCTTGCCACCGGCGTTGCCGGAGAAGAGAAGCGTGCCGGCAGCAGCCGCGCTTGTGAAATAGGTGCCTTCGGTCTGTGCGATCCCTTTGAGTGAACCCATGAGACCTGTGGCCACCCAACTATCGAAGGTGCCGGCGGCGGAAGGGTTCGCCACTACGTTCGGGCCCAAGTCAAGTCCCTTGGCCCCCACTTGGCTGTTGTAGAAGGCGGGCACGGACGTACCGTTGAGCGGAAGAGGCTCGGTCTGGAGCGGATCGATGGAGATGTTCAGACCCTGGCCGTTGGCGTCGAACGAGCTCGTATACATGGCTATCAGCGGGAAGCTCAAGTTCCAGGCCTGGCGTTCGGCGAGGATGATGATGCGGTGGCGGCTGTCATCTACGTTGGCCTCGCTGCTCACGTACATGTAACCGTTCGCGTTTGAGTCCCAGGTGGGAGGGTTGGCGAGCCCGGTGTCGTCGTAGTACTGCACTTTGATGAAGTCGGCCGCGGGGGAGCGCGTGGGGTTGCGGAACTTGGTGGCGTCGAAGTCGGCGCGGAGGGCGGTGGTGATCGCGCTGACCTTGGTGGTGGTCTGAGCGTCGGCGGACGTGCTGGGCCACTTCGTCTTCAGGTCGAGCATGCCGTAGTCCACACCGGCTTCAGCCACGTTGAACGACTTGACCCCTTGCGATTCCAACTCGACCCCGAGGACGCTCGACTTGATCAGGAAGAACAGGGCTATCCCAATCGCGAGAAAGACCATGGCGAACATCATGACCATCACGATGAGCGAGCCGTCTTCCGAACGGACGAGTCGGGCCGCGAGAGGTGGCCGTTCTGATGGGTGGTCGTTCATGGCCTTCCTCCTGCCTCAGTATGTTCTCAAGTTGCGCGGCTGGACGATGGATGTCAACTCGTGCACCACGGGGGCTCTGTCGGGGTCGATGTCCACCATCAGGTGGATGCGGATCGAACGGATCTGGGTCACGTCCACGGAACGAGTCGTAGAGTTGGGCGTCAGCTGGCCGCCCGCTGAATCGTAGTACTTGAACATGGGTTTGGATAATGAGTCCAGCGCCGTGCCCGGTGGGTCGTTCCTGATGTTCTCGTTCACCACGCGCACGGCTGTCGCCGTGAAGTTGCCGTCTTTGTTGGGAGATTCTTGGCGGAGGAGGTAGTTGTTCGGGCCATTCGCGGAGAGGTAGAAGCGCACGAGTTCGAGACTGTGGGCTGCGTCACGGTCTGTGTCGGTCCAGATCCAGATCTCTTCGGGAGTCGCCTTGGGTATCGGGGTGTCCAGGGTTTCGCTGACCACGGAGGCGGGCACCCGCGCCGTGCGTATGAACTCGACCATCTCGTTCATCGCCATGCGGGCCTGCTCCTGCGCGCGCATGTCGTCCTCGGTGAAGAGGTAGGTGTGCTCGAGGCGCGTCCAGACGGTGAAGACGGCGCCCATGACCACGACCATGAGCATCATGACCACGAGGAGCTCGACCAGAGTCACCCCCTCTTGGCCGCCACAGGAGGCGGAGCGCGCGCGGCTCGATCGGGATACCCGCGTCATCATGAAGGACGCCGCACTTCCATCAGAAGATGTCCCAGACGGTGAGGCCGGCCTGAGCGGGCAGCTGGAACGTAGTGGTGAGGGTGCGCGGCGACTTCGTAGTCACTTCTACAGCTGTCACGGCGTAGCTACCGGGCGGGAGGTTGCTGATCGTCACTATGCCGCCGTTCTTTTCGACTTGGCCGGTGTACACCGTCACGTTGCTCGAGTTCTTCACGGTGAGATTGTAATGTTTAGGCGAGCTGTTCTTGATCTTGACGAAGTAGAGAGCGGCGGTGCTGGTGGTCGAGCCACCGGTGGTCGTGGACGTGGTGGACACGGTCGCAGCGGCAGGAAGCTGCTGCTGGAGCGTGACCGGCGTACCGACCTTCCCTGCTATGTCGATGCCTTTGAGGCTGTACTGGTACGTGTTGGTGGTGGCCGTCGTGCCCCACGGGTCTATGAAAGTGACGGTGTTGCCCACGTTGGTGTAGGTGTTCGCGGTACCGAGGAGCGTGGTCACGGTCACCCAGGGGGTGCTCCACGTGCCCGCCGTATCACGCTTGCGGCGCTCGAGCACCCAAGAGACGCGGTCTCGCTCCGCACCAGGGACCCAGGTGAGCAGGATGGTCTGGTTGTCCGCTACTTGGGCCATGAAGCTGGCGGCGGCGTCCGGGGCGGCCTTCTCCAGACGCACCCCCATCCTGTAAAGGTTGCCGGGCTGGTCGAACTCGTTGTAGGCGACGGCCTCGACGTTCCAGTAGCCGTCGGGGATGGTGGTACTGTCGAAGGTGTATTCGAACCAGATGTCGTTCACCTTGCCATCACCGCCGAAGGTGTGCTTCAGGGTGGTCGACGGGATCCTGTACTCCGTGTCCGGGTTCCCAAGCTGGATCACCGCGCCCTGGTTGTCCACGAAACCCAGTCTCAGGTAGACGTTCTTGGCGGCCATGCCCACTTGGTTCAGGTTCTTGTAAACGAGATCCCAGTCGCTGCGGGCGATGTGATATTTCGCCACGATGGTGCCCGACACCACGGGGAAGGGTGAACCGAGTGGGTCGGATGCGAGGTTGATCGTGGGCGTGAACTCGAGGAGCGACCCCCGGGGACCGAGGAACTGCTGGTGGATCAGAGTGCTGATGACCGCCGGATCGCCCGCCGGCTTCCCGGTCCAGGATACGGTCACGATCACCTTCTTGAGTTGCCCGCCACCCGATGTAGAGTTGGTGACCGAGTACGCGATGTTGTAGGTGTTGCCGCGCATGACGGCGGTCGTGCCGAGCAGATTGCTCAGGTTAGTGGGATCGGTCGGCGCGGCTGTGTTCTGCTTGATCTCGCGGTAGTCGAGCTGGCGGATCTCTTCGAGCTTCTGACGGGCCACGTTGGTAGCGGCGCTCTTGAAGCGCGAGGCCGAGGACTTCTCCAAGCCGCTCAAGAAGAACGGCAGGAAGCCCGCGAGCACGACGAGGAGCAACAGGCTCGCGACCATGACTTCGATGAGCGTGAAACCGGTCTGTGAGCCATCACCGTGTCGACTTCGGAAACGAATGTGTGTCATGTCGCCGCTCCGGTTCGTTTCTTGGGGACAGGTCGTGGTGCGACTTCGCTGGGCCGACGGGACGAGCCGACGAGTCCGCGCGAGTCGCACTCCGATGCAGTATTCCCTCGCCGAACCTCCACCATTCCAGTCTTCCGGGATCGTTGCCCGGCGGCAGGGGTGCTCGAACGCGGCACGACCCTTCGTATACCTATCGGCAAAGCGCCACCTCTTCTTGAGAGAACCATCACGTGTTGGGCGTCCGCCCGTCGAATGGGCGCTGACGGGCCAGATATCACGTCTCTAGGCGGTTGGAACGTACGGCATGCACGAATGGTGCGTCATTCGTCGGCCCAGCGTCTCCCGGCCGCGCGAAAGGTCATGGGGGCGTCAGTTGACCGTGATCCGAGTTCATCGAGCCACGCCTGAAGCAGATCGTGGATAGGCGGATGGAGGTCCAGGCCGAGAGACTCGTCGGCCGTGGCCCAGCACAGCCCTCGGATGGCGGGATCGCCGGCGACCGGCGTAGGTGGTTCCGTCTGGCAGTCGCCTTCGGACGAGACAGGCGTCGCGAGCATCACAACTTGGATCAGATGACGGGTCAGGCCCCCGTCGGGCGAGATGGTCTCCACGAGACCGATCGGGACGTCCGCCACCCGTATGCGGAGGCCACACTCCTCTTCGACCTCCCGTTCAAGCGCTGTGGCAAGGGTCTCCCCGCGCTCCACTGCGCCCCCGGGCAGCAACCAGTAGCCACTGCCACCTCTCTCCTGACGCACCAGCAGGAATCTGCCCGAATGGTGCACGAGCCCCGACACGCGGATGTTTGGCCGTGGGTTCATCGGGATATCGACAGAGACATGAGTATCGTTGCTGCGCTCTTGTGGCGACTTCTCGACATGCGTCGTTCATCTTACTAGAATAGTGTTCGGCGTGACTCCGGGAAGCGTGATGCTGTGCCCGGGCAAGGGACGAACGTATCCGCATACACGAGGGGAACAAGAACGTGGTGATGGACGAGAGCAGGGAAGCGTTCCTCGCATTCATAGACTCGTGTGTCACCTCCTTCGAGGTGTGGGACATCCTCGCCTATCTTGCCGCTCACCCACAGGCGATGCTTTCGCTCGACCGCATGGCGGCCGATCTGGGCCGTCGCCCGGAGGACCTCGCCGCCGCAGCCGCGCTGCTAGAGGTGCGCGGCGTGCTGGTGGGGGAACCGGACGGTGTGGGGTGGAGGCTCACCGAGTCCGCCGAGCTCCGCGCGGATGTAGAAGCCTTCAACACCGCGATCGCGAACAACAAGGACCGTCTGTTCGTCCTCACGCGCCTCCTGGAGAACCTCAGCCGCTAGGAGCGTTCCTCCGGCGTGACGGCGTCCCCTCGGGACCGCCTCAGGACCGTGACGCGCCAATCCCCACCCTCGGGCGTAGATACGGCGCTCAAGAACCCGGCTATGCTGCCGATAAGTGCAACGTAGACCCGGGAAGAGGTATGCCCGAATCTCGTGAGACAACGGCGACGATGAACACGGAAGATATATTCCCTGTCTAGAGTCCGGCGAGTCGGGAATACTTGGGTCGTAAGGTGTAAAGGGCAAACCACTCGCGAGGGTGGGACGCAAAGCTCCAGGGCCCCAGAGGCCGGCTGAGCCGCCGCCGATCCCTCGAGGTCTGTGGTTTGCCGAAGGCGCCGCAGACCTTTCGTTTGCCGCGCCGAATAGCGTCGTGTTCTACATAAGGAGGTCGGAATCATGTTGCAGGCAATCCGCAAGAGGATGCAGGGCGAAGGCGGCTTCACCCTCATCGAACTTCTGGTGGTGATCATCATCATTGCCATCCTCGCCGCAATCGCCATCCCCACCTTCCTGGGCCAGCGCCAGAAGGCTCAGGACTCGGCGGCCAAGTCGCTCGTGCGTAACGCGATGACGGCCATGGAGTCGCAGTACGTGGACACGCGGACGTTCGCTCCCGCCACGGTGACCAACACCATTCTGCAGGCCATCGAGCCGTCGATCACCTTCAATGCCGCCGCCGCCCACGTGGCGAATGCGGCGGCGACGACGCTCGCCGGGACGTCTCTGGCAACCACGCCGGCTGTCGACTACTTCGGCACCAACAACACCTACTCGATCGCGAGTGCCTCGGAATCCGAGAACGAGTTCGGCGTGTTCGTGAACAAGGCCTCGGGCGGGGGCACCGTCTTCGTGAAGCAGATCGGCCAAGCCAACGCCCCCAGCAGCGGCTGGTAAGACTGGTCATCGGGCTTCTATCCCGGGCCCAAGATCCGAAGAAGGACCCCGCTTCGGCGGGGTCCTTCTTTCCTTTGCCGAGGGAGAACGCCGAGTAGCTCTCATGACTCCTGCGAGTGCTCCACATACCCCGGCTGCTCCCAGCCCGTCAGCGGTTTCCCTTGACCGCACCGGCCGCGTGCTCACGGGCCTTCTCTTCGCGGCCGTCTCTCTGCCTCTCTGGGTGATGCGCCCTCTCGACTTCGTGAAGTTCGGAGACATCAAGTACCAGGCCGTCATGGTCATCGCCTTGACGGCGGGACTCGTCATGCTGGTGGAGGCTCTTGCGATCGGGAGTTTCAGGCTCAGGACCAGCCCGGCCCTTTGGGCTCTTGGTCTGCTTGTCCTCCAGGGGCTTGTGACATCGCTGGCTTCTGACGATCCGGCCGTCGCTGTCACCGGCAATTTGGTGCGCCGTGATGGATACCTGATGCAGCTCGGCAATAGCATGCTGTTCCTCCTGGCCTACTCTGCCTCTGCCGGCAGGGTGCGCGACATCGCCCGGATCCTCGCGCCTGCATTGGTCCTTGCGGCTGTCCCCGTGTGGGCATACGCATGCGCCCAGGCGTTGGGCCTCGACCCCTTCGTGTGGGAACCCTTTCGGGGTGAAGGGGGGCGGGTGTTCTCGACGCTTGGGAACCCCATCTTCCTCGGCGCCTACTCGATGATGGTGACTTTGGTCGCGCTCGGCTTGTGGATGGGCCGTGGTCGGGACGGTGGTTGGTGGCTCGCGGCGGGAGCGCTTGGAGTCTGCGTCACGGGACTCACCGCCTCGAGAGCCGCGTGGCTGGGGCTCGCGCTTGGCTTCGTGGTTCTGTGCTGGCCGGCATTCCGCGCGAGATCGCTCCAGCGCCTTCTCTCGGGCGCGGTCGTGATGACTGTGGTGGGAGTTGCCCTCGTCGGGCTTACGGCGTGGGTGGGAGCGCCCGCGCAGAAGACCACACTCGCTCAGAGCATGCAGACCCTTGCCGACCCCGCGGCGAATCGCAACGCCGGACGCGTGGCCATTTGGGAGATCGCTGTGGATATGATAGGCGATCACCCCGTGCTCGGAGTCGGCTTCGATCTGATGGGTGCGCGGTTTGAGGGATATCGAACGGCCGAGTATGACGCCAGCGAGGGTGAGGACCGCATCGCGGACAAGCCGCACAGCAGTGTCCTAGAGTGGGGAGTCGAGACCGGCATCCCTGGAGCCGCGCTTTTTAGCGGCCTGGTGCTCGGGGTGCTGTACATTGGGGCGGGGGTAGCTTCGGCTGCTACCGCGTCGGCAGTCGATAGGTGGGTCCTGGCGGGGATCTGGGCGGCGGCGGTGGCGTACATGGGGCAGTCCCTGATAACCGTTACCGCTATCGGGGTCGATGGAGTGTGGTGGGTGTTGCTCGGTACCATCGCCGGCGCAACTGCGCTGATTTCCCCCCACAGAGTTGCGCAATCGCGTGCCGCGAAACGATGATTGCGCCAATAGTCACAGGTGGTTATGCTGGCGCGGGTCGGACGGCACGATGGCCCGGGTGTTCTGGCGTACCGCGCAATATCGGGCGGGGTTTCACTCGAGCGCCGCTCGAGAAGCGCGCAAGAGACCGTACAGCCTGGTGGAGGTGCGTCGACGTGGCACACAAGCATGCGCAGGGAACCGATCACCGCCATCAGAGTGGTTTCACGCTCATCGAGCTTCTCGTGGTCATCATCATCATCGCCTTCCTCGCGGCCATCGCGATCCCCACGTACCTGGGAGCGAGGAGCCATGCGCAGGACACCGCGGCGCTGGCCTCCATCAGGAACGCTCTCACGGTGGTGGAGAGCGCCCGCGTCGATGCTCCGAACTACGCGGTGTTGACCGCGGCGGATCTAGAAGTCATCGAGCCGGACATTACTTGGCGAGTGGCCGCCGCCAACCTCGTGGACTCAGCCACGCTTCAGATCACCGCAGCCGTCACCGCGGAAGCGTCGCGGAAGGAAATGGACTTCTACGGGGAGGCCTGGGACACGTTCGATCTCGGCGTTGTGAGCGAGAGCGGCAACAAGTACGGTATCCAGGTGAAGGTCTCGGGACCGAGCGGGGTCACCTACCTCAAGATGAAGGTCATCGAGGGCACGGTCAGCACCGCCTGGTGATCCACGGGCAGGGTCTTGTTCGACGCCCCTGACCGGTTCAGAACCCGCTTCGAATCGCCGCGCCGAGTCCCCTTCCGCGGCCAATGTCCTACTTCAGTCCGATTCTCTCGAACACCCAGCCCACCTATCGTGCAGGCATGATGTCGCACTACCTCCACTCGCCTTATCGCCCCCGGAGCCTTGAGGCGGAGCCGGGCCACACCCTCATCGAGTTGATCGTTGCTCTAGCTCTTGTCTCCCTGTGCGTGGCTTTACCCGTCCCGAGCATGACGGCGACCTTCGACCAGCAGATGAATCGCAACAATGCGCTGATCTGTCAGACGGCCGCGGTCGCCGCACAGATAGGCACGCTCACCTCGGCTTCGGGGCGCAGCGTGGCCTGGGACGCCGAAGGTCTGATGGTCGCACCTGATGGGGATGCAGGTGTGCGATTCCTCGTCGCCGGTGTTGCTCCCGGTCTGGGCACCAACGTAACGCGGTGGCGGCGGGGAGGTGGCGTGAGCGTTCGCTTCGTCCCTGTGACGGCGGCTCCCGATTCAGCGGGTTCCGTGTTCTTCGGTGACGAGGGCAAGGGGCAGAGGGTGGTGGTGCGGCTGGAGAGCGGCCTCACTCGAAGGGAATCTCGGTGAGGGCGATGCGCCGTACGCGGCGCCACGCTCGGGAGGGCGGGTCTACGTTGGTCGAGCTCTTGGCGGCGCTCACGATGGTGTCACTCCTTCTCATACCGCTCACCGGTTCCGTCTTACGGCTTCGTGAACACGTGGTCGACTCGTGGCGCACTTCCCTCGAAGATGCTCCCACTGCCTGCGATGCGGATTCCGTGCATCGACGGCTGTGGAGGTGGTCGGAGGTGACCGTTGCTGCAGCGACCCCGATTCGAAACGGCGTCGAGGTAGTGGTGAAAGGAGGGCGCCGCGACCGCGACCGCGAGATCGGGTGGTGGGTAAACGGATGGCCCGCGGGACGCGCCGAGGTGGACGCCACAGGCAAGGCGCTCGCGTCGACGGGCGACCTCCCGGTTTCGAGCGACGTCATGTTCACCATACGCGCCCGCGAGAAGGGAGGGGGCTGGGGAGTGCCCTGGCGGGTGGTGTTGGGTCCTACAATGGCCACGGTTCCTCCTGCGTCGCCGGGTGGCCGATCCTCGGCCTCCGCCGGCGGTTCCGAAGGGGGAGGGGCGGTCGCTGTGGTCCACATGAAGATACCGGGCCAGGGGCTACTCGACTCGCGTGGTACGGGCCCGGCCGGCACCCCTGCGCTACCGGGCGACGCACTGACGCTGTTCGTGCCACCGGGCGTCGCGAGTCTGTCCTGCGATGGCGAATCACAATCATTGCTCCTCGAGTCCGGATCGGTGACGCATGTCTTCTTCTGAGCGGGGCTTCACAGTCGTAGAGGTCTTGGTGTGCATGGCGCTCTCGCTCACTCTGATGCTTGGGGTGGCGCCGTTGTGGATCTCACTGCAATCGGAAGCGGTGGCGGCTCAGGAATCGGCCATCGCTCACGGCGCGTGGCGTGTGGCATCCGCCAGGCTCGAGCGCGACCTTCGGGGGGCGACCACTGATGGCGCGACGGGCTTGGGGCCGAACCCCCTTCTCCAGGCAGGTACGACCGAGGTCGTCTTCGTCACCCGCGACCCCCGCACTGGAACGCTCGAGATCGTGGAGTGGGAGGTGGCCGGTAGTTCGTTGATGCGCCGTCGCAGGCCGTGGCCCGGGCAGTTGCCCAGTGGGCTGTCTCATGGCGCCTTCTCCGACCACAAGACCATGCTGGAGGGAGTGAGTTCCGGAAGCTTTATGCTGCTATCCGGCGATTCCACCGTAGCCGGCGCTACCTACCCGCAGAAGGCGCCTGCGGTGGACTTGGTGCGCTTCGAGGCGACGATTAACGGCGGCTCATCCGAAGGAAGGCACCGCCTCGGAGTCGCGGGTGAAATGAGCTTCGGATGGTAGGGCGCTCGATGCCGTGGGCAGTTCGCCCTTCACGCCTCGCCCATGTGACGCGCGGACGATCCCGGCCCCGTCGCTGTGCGAACCAACGCGGCTCGATCTTGCTCCTTACGCTGATGATGTGCTTGGGCCTCAGCACGACGGCGCTCGCCCTGGCCACGGTGGTCGATCTGTCGCGACTCCTCATCGTAGAAGACGAGCTCGCTCGCAAGACTCTTTCTCTGGCCGACGTGGGACTCTCCGCCGCCGCTAAGGCCGCCACCGAGGAGCCGCGTGCCCGTGACTTGCAGATCCCGGGCCTTGCGTATGTCCGGATCGAGGAGTCGCCCGGTGCAGCTCCGTTCAGTTTGGGCGTCGTCGCAGGCGTGCCGGTAGACGGCGGATTCCTCGAGGTGCGGGCCCGCTTGGAGCGGGCGACCGATGGGATAGATCTGCCGGATCGTGCGCTGGTGGCGGCAAGTGTGAGCGTGGCGGAGGATCGCCTTCTCGATGACACGGTCCGCGGCGGCGGTGAGACGCCGGCCCGCGTGTCCCTTCGTTCGCCAAGTCCCCTCTCCGCGCGCTCCCCCTCGATGGAAGTCTACTTTGGTCGGGAGTGGGCACTCGACGAAGGGCAGGTAGTCGTGCTGGAGCAGGCGGCGGACTTGGCGTCGAGTCGGGTGGTCCTCGCAGAGGTGGGATTGGCCGGCAGACCCCGATTGAGCGCGTCGCAGGGGACGGCGCCGGAGTGCCCCGTACTGCTGGTGGGGGGCCGGGACGTGCCGCTCGACCTCAGCGGCTTCGGAGACTTGTACGGGGTCGCCCTCGCGGGTGACCTCGGCGTGCGTCTGGAGGGCACCACGTTGCACGGCGGAGTGTTCACCTCGGGAGAGGTTCGTCTTGGCGAGAGCGGACGGATCGTCGACTCTCCCACCGTCAGACGCTGGGTTTCCACGGCGAGCCTCCCGGCGGTGCGCCTTGTACCGGGTACACGACGGGAGGTGGTCGTGGGTGCGGGGGGATGAGAGGCGCCCGACGCCGCGGCGGCGGCGGTGCTTTCGGCGGTTTCGTTCGGAAGGACCCCGTGTATACTGCCACTCATGGCGGGCGCATCGTATGACACACCGGAATGGTTGCGCAGGCTCGAAGCCGTCGAGTGTAGAGGCTGTTCGGTCATATGCGAGCGCGTGGTGGCTCCCGGGCACTGCCTCAAGTCCGGATGCCGCTACATCTACGCCATCAACGATCACGACGCCACCTTCTTCGGGTGCATACAGAACGTCTACTCTGCGGAACTGGATCTGGCGCCGTATCGCACCACGCCCCGAGCCGACCTGTATGGGGTGCTCCGAGCACGACGCGCCCCGCTGCCTGAGTGCCGCACCAGCGTAGAGAAGGCGTACACGGTCGACTACACGTGGCGCGGCTGTGTGAACCCTCAGTTCCTGCAGAGCCCGCATGAACTCACCGCCGAGGCGGTACGGCGCATCGTCGATGGACCCGATGTGATCGACGCGTAGCCGTTGGATCTGCGACTCGTCTTCCTCGGCACGGCCGGCGCGGTGCCCACAGTGGACCGCGGACCCAGCGGTCTCCTCATCGTGCGGGGCGGCGAGCGCTCTCTCGTGGACTGTGGCGAGGGGACCCAGCGGCAACTGATGCGATCGGTGGGGCTGGCCCGCATCGACCGGATCTTCCTCACGCACCTGCATGGAGACCACTATCTCGGGTTGCCCGGACTTCTGAAGACCCTGAGCCTGCAGGCAAGGGAGGAGAAGTTGGAGCTCTACGGGCCGGCCGGCACCGAGGAGATCTTCCAGATCGCCCACCGTATGTTCGGACGGTTCGGGTTCCCGGTTGAAATAGTCGAAGTAGCGGGTGGCACGGCGATGCACGGCGATGGATACACCATGCGTGCGGCCAGGACCGACCATGGGCTTCCGAGTCTGGCTTGGGCGTTGGTGGAAGAGAGCCGGCCGGGTCGTTTCCACCCGGAGAGGGCGATGGAACTGGGGGTGAGCCCCGGCCCCGATTTCCGACGCCTGCAGTGCGGGGAATCGCTCGTGTTGCCTTCGGGGGAGGTGGTGGAACCCGAGCAGGTCATGGACGAGCCTCGATCGGGACGCACCGTCGTGATCTCAGGCGACACGCGGCCGTGTGAGGCCGTCGTCGAGTTGGCCCGTGGGGCGACGGTCCTCGTTCACGACAGCACCTTCACGGAGGACGAGCGTGCCCGCGCGCTCGAGACGAGACACTCGACGGCCCGCGAAGCTGCCACCGTCGCAGCTGAAGGGGGAGTGGGCACCCTCGTGCTCACGCACGTCAGTTCGAGGCACAGCGGGAGGGATCTGCTCAAGGAGGCGCGCGCCGTCTTCCCCCGGAGTATCCTGCCTTCGGATCTCGACCACCTGGCCATACCGTATCCCGAGAAGGGTTCGGCTGAGTTGCTCACGGGCCCGGAGGACATGAGCGGCCCCTCCGGGGAGTGGTCGAACGCGACGGAACCGGTATAATACCCCGGTCCCGGACGCCCACGTAGCTCAGGGGATAGAGCACTGGCCTCCGGAGCCAGGTGCCGCAGGTTCGAATCCTGCCGTGGGCACTAGAATCTCCTACCGCATCTCGGGATCTCCCTGCGGCTTCTGAGACGTCAACTTCGCCTGCCAGGTGCCCTCGTTCGCCGTCCGAGTGCACACGCCCGTCTTGGCGTGGTAGTACACGCAGTACTTGCGCTGGGTGCGATCGGCGTTGCAGTTCTTGTCCTGTCGGTCCTTCGCTTCCATGCCGGTATTCTACTTCACTCTACGATCGGCCGTGGCACGCGAAGTGCCAAACCCGAAGTTTCCCCGCATTTTGCGACAAGCCGCCCGGCGCCCCATTGCGTCGGCCCTGGATGGCCGTTATGGTGGAGTACGTCCGATCTTCGATTACGTCGTGTCACAGGGAAGGGTGGGTTTGAACGCAACTGCGTCGGTCGCCTCTGTTCCGTGTCCCTCCTGTGACACGTGCTTCTTCGGTGTCGAGCATCTCTGCGCGCTGCGGGTCGACGACGTGTCGTGCCCCACCTACCGCGCGCACCAGAGCCCCTGGTCGGATTGCCTGAGACGCCGTCGGAGCACCACCAACGGAGAGCAGGCGAGGCGCCTCGAAGTCGAGCGGGTGCGCCTGGTCGAATAAGGATCAGAGTCCGGCGACGCTACGACCGGTTGCAGTCACGCCGAGCCGCTGCAGCACCTCCTGGTGATCCGATCGCTCAGGCCGACCCGCGCGAAAAGGGAACACCTTCTCGAAGGCCCGAACGTACTCGGTCTTCAACACATCCATCGTAGGAGCCTCACCCGTTTCCGCCAACACGCTCGTCTGGACCAGTCCCGCTTCGCCACAGGAGACTATGCGGTCGAACAGCCCCAGGTCTACCGTGACGTTCAGCGATGTGCCGTGACTGGCCACCCAGCGACGACAGCGCAGGCCCACGGATGCGATCTTACGATCGCGCACGTAGAGACCCGGAGCGCCCATCTTTCGTTCGGCGGCGACGCTCAACGGCGCGAGTAGGTAGATGAGGGTCTCCTCCAATCCGGCGACAAAGGCGCGCAGGTCCTGCCGGGGTAGTCGGACCACCGGGTAGCACACCAACTGACCCGGCGCGTGCAGCGTCGCGGCGCCTCCCCGCTCAGACCGGATCACCGGGATGTCCGGGCCGCTCAAGGCGCCTCCGGATATCAGGTCGGCTTCAGACCCCCGACTGCCCAGAGTGATGACCGGGGTGTGTTCGAGGAGGAAGAGCACCCCCGGGATCGCCCGGTCTGCGACAGCATCTCGCAGGATGGCCTGGAGCTGCTGCACGGGTTCGTAAGGGCAGACGCCGAGATCAAAGACGGGGATCGTCATCGTGAGGAGGTTACACCCCCCGGCTTCTTACACCAAGCGCACCACGTCCCGGCGACCTGTGGACCCGGAGGGCTTGATCGTCCGCGGGTCGGCGAGTCCGGTGAGAGCCGCTCACGTACCTCTGAACGGCTTGAGTGAACCGGTGGCGGTGTGAGAGACTCTAGCGGCGGCGGGCCGAAGGCGTGACCGCGACCTGTGAGCACACGGAGAAGAGGAGCCCCCCTTGGCTAAGAAGTACGACCCACTCTGGGAGATCGTCGGGGAGAAGTTGCCCCTTCAAGGAACCGAGGTCGACGTCGACGCGTTGTGCCCCGTGTGTCACGTCAACCTGCGTATCGGCGCGGCTGAACCAGGCCGGAACGTCGATTGCGGGCTGTGCGGAGCAGGCCTGGTGGTCGTGGAGCGCGCCGGCGTCGTCACCCTCGAGGAGGAACGACCAGACGAGTGACGGCGCTTCGCCGTGCGGAGGGATCAGTAGGTGATGGTGGGGCGACCAAGGTTGGGGAGCGCCGCACCCAGCTCGTCGGGCACCTCCGCCGGGAACGACACCGCCGAAGGATCTCCATCCGACACGTAGCGCAGCCGAGGGTTGTCTTTGAAGCGCTGGATGGCGGCGCGAAGCGAGTCGCCGTCGACTATGATACGCGGTATGTGCAGCGCTTCGAACTCAGTGGAATAAGGGGACGGCGACGACCCGCCCGTCACTTCAAGGGCGGCCAGGTAGCGATACGTGACATCCTCATAGGTGCCGCTCGCCAGAATGCCGTCATCCTCGGGGTATGCGCCGAACGGCACCGACATGGTATCCACCGAGTAACCCGAACCCACCATCTTCTCGATGGTCGCCTGCGAGACCGCGAGTTGCTTCACGGACTCATCCCGAGATGCTTCCTTCAGATTGAGATGCGTGACTGTGTGGCTGCCTATCTCATAGCCCCAGGACACGAGGTTGCGCACCTTCTCCGTCTGGTAATCCGGTTGGCCGAAGAGGACGTGGTCGCTCGGGCGCACGTCGAGGAGCACGTAGAACGACGCGCGCGACACCCACCGTCCGGCACGCACGGCCGCCTGCATGATACCCACGGCGGAATCGGGGTCGATGGAGCCGTCATCGAGCAACCGATACTGGCCCGGACTCGAATCGTCGAAGGTGAGCACCACCGGCGTCTTGCCGGCGGGCACCTCGATGTTGCCCGTTGCGAGGTCACGGAGGTTGATGGGGTAGTAGCCTTCGTCCCACAGGAGGGCAATGTCGGCGCGGAAGTCCTCGGGCGTGCGGGTCCATTCCGTGGAGGGACGCGCGATCTTGTGGTATTCGAGCACCATGATCATGCCCAGTTCGTTGGCCCCGATGGCTCGGGCCTTCTCGGGCGTCATCGGCTGGGTCTCGGCCGGCTCCGCCTCGGGCGTGGTGGTGTCGGTGTCGCCGCGGTTGGCCGTCTTGGCGGAGTTCGGGCCTCCGAAGACCAGGCCTCCCATCAAGCCCAACAGACTGCCCACCACGAACGCGCCAACGAAAAAGCGGATCATCTTATCGGTACGCATGACCACCTCAGGTTAGCATCACCCGTGGACGTCGCCCACCCCGACGCGGGCTTGAGCGCCCACTCGACCAGGCCTGTGTCGCCCCCCCGACACTGCCTCTGGTAGACTACGCGCGTAATGAAGACGCTGTTGACCTCAGGCCGACGCCGCGGCCCTCAGGCCGCCGTCCCATTCCTCATCTTGCTGGTGATAGCCGCGGTCTTGGCGTTCCTGGCGGGCTTCGCGCTGTTCTGGAATGTGGGCAGCCGGGTCGCGGGGGGAGGGGTCGATTTCGGGTTCCCCGACTTCGCGCGCACCGAGAGTACTCCGCAGGTGGAAGCGCCACACCCGGCAGCGGCGCGATATCCGGTGACCGTGGCCTTCGACCCGATCAAGTACCGCGACGCGAGATATGTACCGGTGAAGGGCATCCATGTATCGAGCTGGGTCGCGGGCTCCCAGGAGCTTCTGGCCAAGCAGCTCGCCCTCTGTGACCGCACGGAGATCAACGCCATCGTGGTCGAGGTGAAAGACGACCTGGGGCACCTTGCCTACGACACCGACGTCCCCCTGGCCGAGGAGCTCGGGCTCGAAGACCCGCGGATCAAGGACATAGACGCCTTCATCGCGGCACTGAACGAGCACGGAGTGATCCCGATCGCCCGCGTCGTCTCCTTCAAGGACCCTCTCCTGGCTTCGAAGAGACCGGAGTGGGGGGTGCAGCATAGGAACGGGGGGCTCTGGGAGGACTACAAGGGGATCTCCTTCGTCAATCCGTACGACGAGCGTGTCTGGGAGTATCTGGTCGATGTGGCTGAAGACGCCGCGGCGAAGGGCTTCCGGGAGATCCAGTTCGACTACGTGCGCTTTCCCAGCGACGGGAAGATATCCGATACCGTCTACCCGGGGAAGGACCGGCCCATGGAGGACGCCATCGCCGACTTTCTCGAGTACGCCCGTGGAAGGCTCGAGAAGCGCGGTGTGTGGGTCTCGGCGGATGTGTTCGGTCTTACCGTGCACGTGAAGGACGACCTCGGCATCGGGCAGAAGGTGGAGAAGGTGGCCCGGCACGTGGATATCGTGAGCCCGATGATCTACCCGTCGCACTACTACGCCGGGTCGTACAACCTGAAGGACCCCAACAGCAGTCCCTATGAGGTGATCAGGTTCGCCATGCTGGATTCCGGTCGCCGACTGAGCGGCAGCGGAGCGGTCGTGCGCCCGTGGTTGCAGGACTTCTCCTTAGACGGAGTCGCGTACGGACCGGACGAAGTACGGGCCCAGATCCGCGCTGTGGAGGAGCTCGGATACACGGAGTGGATCCTGTGGGATCCTTCGGTGACGTACACCGAGGCCGCCCTCAATCCGGAGTGACCGGCGCCAGGTCGATCACCAGGGCGGTCTCATCGCAATCGGGGAAGTGCACACAGTGCACGCACTCCCGCCAGATCTTGTGGGGAAGCTCGGATTTCTGCACGCTATGGAACCCAAACCGGCGGAAGAACTCCTCGACGTAGGTGAGCACGAACACGCGGTTCACGCCGAGGGTGCGGGCCTCGTCGAGAGCCCGAGACACCAGGGTGGTGCCGATATCGCGCCCGCCGTGGCTTTGGGCGACGGCGAGCGATCTCACTTCAGCGAGATCCTGCCAGACCACAGAAAGGGCCACGCAGCCCACCACGATCCCGTCTTCGAGAGCCACCAAGTGGTCGCGCACCTGGCCGTAGATGGAATGGAGCGATCGGGGCAACATCACGCCGCTGTCGGCATAGCCGTTGATGAGTCTCTGGATCGCGGGGACGTCGGCGACCACCGCGCTGCGTACCACCATGGGCCCGTCCCCCCCTTGCTCGTTGTTGCCGCCCGACCCTTGCCGCCCGACGCCCGGGAGGCGTTGCGAGTAACTCATGGTACCCCATGGGTCCGCGATCCGGCCGCAGCGATCCTATACGTCCGTACAGGGGATCCCACCCCGGCGATTTGCGGCGGGGCGCAGTCGGGCGTAGAATGCCCGCGGTCGACCATGGTGTCCGGCGCAGTGCGGGGGTGGCGAACATGTCGAATACATGTGTAGGGTAAGTCATCACGCCGCCGAGTCGCGGCGGTTGTTCGGTAGAGCGGCTCCGGCGTTGTAGACAATGGTCATTCTCGTTTATAGTTGGGCTAGGAGCAGTTGGGTACGACGCGCACGGGGCGTGCGTGACGGTGCCGGAGCGATCAGGACTTCGGCTCCAGGTGAAGACAGTCGACAAGGGGGAACACAGATGAGAAGAAGTCACGTAGTCTTGGTCGCCGCTCTGGTGGTGGCCTTCGCGATGCTTCTACTCGCGGGGTGCGGCGGAACGACCACCACGACCACCGCCGCGGAAACCACAACCACGATGGCTGCGGAGACCACCACCACTGGGATGGCCGGCCCAAGCGGCGATCCCATCGTCATCGGCGCCATCGTGTCGGCGACCGGGCCCGCGTCTCCGCTCGGCGAGCCTGAGCGCGCTGCGCTCGTCATGCTCGAGGCCGAGATCAACAAGGTCGGCATCCTGGGGCGCCCCATCAAGATCGTCATCGAAGACGACCAGAGCAACCCGACCGAAGCGGTGACCGCCGTCAACAAGCTGATCCAGCAGGACAAGGTCGTCGCGATCCTCGGCAGCTCGATCTCAGCTTCCACTCTGGCCATCAAGCCGATCACCGAAGCTGCCGGCATGCCGTTGATGGCGCTTGCCGCCTCGAACAAGATCACCGAGCCTCCGATTGACTGGACGTGGCGTGCTCCGCCTCGCGACGCCTTGGCCGTGGGTGCGGCTCTGGGCTACATCCAGAACACCATGAAGCTCAAGAAGATCGCTGTGCTTCACGATGAGAATGCCTACGGCGCTTCCGGCGCGGCCGACATCGCCGCCCGAGCGGCCGACTTCGGTCTCGAGATCGTGGCCACCGAGTCCTACAAGACCGAGGACACCGATCTCACCGCGCAGCTCACCAAGATCAAAGGCGCGACTCCGGATGCGGTCATAGTCTGGGGCACGAACCCCGGCCCCGCCGTCGCCGCCAAGAACATGAAGCAGCTCGGCATGACTCAGCCGTTCGTGGGTAGCCACGGCATTGCCAACAAGTCGTTCATCGACCTGGCGGGCGACGCGGCGGAAGGCGTGATCTTCCCGGCCGGCCGTCTGCTCGTGCCCGATTCGTTCACGGATCCGGCGCAGAAGGCGATCGTCGATCAGTTCGTGGCGGCCTTCACGGCGGTGACGGGCAACCCGCCGCCCACCTTCGCTGGGCACGCGTTCGGCGGTCTTACCCTGGTTCTCGAGGCCATCAACCGTGCCGGCAGCACCGAAGCCGCCGACATACAAAAGGCTCTGAACGAGACGAAGGGCGTCATCACTCCCGACGGCGTGTACAACTACTCGCCCACCGACCACGATGGCCTGACCCCCGACGATCTCACGGTCGTCATGATCAAGGACGGCACCTGGGTCCTGGCGCCGCAGTAGCATCCGCGTCTGAGATGGCGGCCGGCCGTTTCGCCGGCCGGCCGCCATCCGTCTTCTTTCCCTCAAACCCTAAGCCTGTAGGGGCGCCGTGACCTTCGATCAGTTCCTGCAATACGTCTTCAGTGGTGTCACCACCGGAAGCATCTACGCGCTCACCGCGCTCGGGTTCACCCTTATTTACAACGCCACCGACGTCATCAACTTCGCGCAGGGCGAGTTCGTGATGCTCGGTGGGCTCACTGCCATCACGTTGCACGAAGTGGGGGCTCCTCTGGCGCTCGCCTTCGTCGGGGCTGTTGCTATTGTGGCTGTGGTTGGGATCCTGTTCCAGCTACTGGCGATCCGCCCTTTGCACTCGGCCGGGATCCTGGCTCAGATCATCGTTACCGTGGGAGCCTCGCTCGCGCTGCGAACCGGCGCCATGCTCATCTGGGGACGCGAGGCGCTGCCGCTTCCTCCGTTCACCGGGGACGCACCGATCAAGGTGTCTGAGGCGACGATCCTGCCTCAGACTCTGTGGGTGCTCGGCCTTACCCTGGTGATCGTTGTGACACTGCAGCTCTTCTATCGCCGCACCCTAACCGGCAAGGCGGTGAGGGCCTGCTCGGTGAATCCGAGCGCCGCGCGTCTTATGGGCATCTCGTACTCCAAAGTGGTGCTTCTGTCGTTCGGCATGAGCGCGGCCATCTCGGCGGCGGGTGGAGTCATGATTACGCCGGTCAGCTTCATGGGCTACAGCTCAGGTGCGATCATCGGTCTGAAGGGCTTCGCCGCCGCTATCTTCGGCGGTCTCGGCAACCCTGCGGGGGCCGTGTTCGGTGGTCTCGCCTTGGGCATCCTCGAGACCCTTGCCATCGGAGCGCTTCCCATGTCGGGCGCTTCCGGCTACAAGGACGCCGTCGCGTTCCTGATCCTGCTGATCGTGCTGTTCGTCAAGCCGCAAGGTTTGTTCGGCGGCCGCTCGGTCGAGAAGGTATAGGAACATGGCCGCTCCAGCCTTCCTGCGCCGTCACCTTGCGTTTCTGGCGTTCTCCATCTTCATCTTGTCCGCTCCGCTCTTCACCGGCAACATCTACTACCTCTCGATACTCGCCTTCATGGCCACGCGCTTGATGATCACTCTGGGGCTGAACCTGCTCATGGGCCAGGCGGGCCAGATCTCCCTAGGCCACGCTGCCTTCGCCGGCATCGGGGCCTACGGCTCGGCGATCATGACCACCCGCTGGAACATGGATCCGTGGCTCGCGATGCTCCTCTCGGCCGCGTTCGCGGCGGCCATCGCCGGACTGATCGGGGTGCCCACCCTGAAGCTCAAGGGGCACTACTTGGCCATGGCTACCCTCGGCTTCGGCGAGATCGTCCACATCTTGCTGGTGCAGCTCAAGTGGCTCACCAACGGAACCGACGGTATCGGCGGCATCCCTTCGCTCGCCATCGGCAGCATCGATTTTGGCGAGCCGCAGATGTTCCACTGGCTGGTGTGGGGGGTAGTGTTGATCATGTTGCGTATCTCGCTCAACCTGGTCGATTCCCGGGTCGGCCGCTCGCTCAGAGCGCTTCATCGGGCCGAGGTCGCCGCCATGTCCCTTGGCGTGAACACCTCGTTCCGCAAGGTCCAGGTGCTCATGGTCTCGGCGGTTTTCGCGAGCATCGCCGGGAGCTTCTACGTGCACTACGTGCACTACGTGAGCCCGGTGAGCTACACGCTCACCTTCTCGGTGATCCTCGTGACCACGGTGGTCATCGGAGGGCTCGGCAACGTGTGGGGGGCCGTGTGGGGATCGGTGCTCATGATGCTCCTGCCTGAGTACCTGAAGCGCTACAACCAGGATTACACCCTCCTCGTCTTCGGCGTCATGCTGATCTTGATCATGATCTTCCTGCCGGGAGGCCTGGTGAGCTTCAAGACTCTGGTCGCGAAGATGCGTGAGCGACTCGGTGGCGCGCGAACGGCGTCTGCGACTGGACCTGGGCCGACAGGAGGTTCCTGATGGCCCTGCTCCGAGTGGAGAACGTCACCAAGCGCTTCGGAGGTCTCGAGGCGCTCAAGGACGTGTCCTTCAGTCTTCACGAAGGGCAAGTGAAGGCCCTCATCGGGCCGAACGGCGCAGGAAAGACCACCCTGTTCAACCTCGTCTCTGGGATCGACCGGCCCACTTCCGGGCACGTCTTCTTCCGCGACGAGGATCTCGGCAGGCTGACGCCGCACGCCGCGAGTCGCTTGGGTGTGGGCCGCACCTTCCAGCACAGCAAGGTCTTCGACGACATGTCGGTCCTCGACAACGTGAAGGTGGGGCGATACGGACGCAGTCACGCTGGGGTCTTCTCCGCGTTCCTCACGCTGCCGCGGCACCGTCGCGAAGAGAAAGCCATATCCGAGGCCTCCCTTCGAGCGCTGCGACGCGTCGGGTTGGGCGACAGGGCCCACGAGTCGGCCGGCAACCTTCCGGTGGGCGATCGGCACCTGCTCGAGATCGCGCGCTCCCTGGCCTCGGAGCCCACGGTACTCCTACTCGACGAGCCCGCTGCCGGACTCAACAACGAGGAGACGGCACAGCTCGCCGAGATCGTGCGCCGCGTGCGGGACGACGGCGTCACCATCCTCCTGGTGGAGCACGACATGGGCTTCGTGATGGACATCTCCGACGAGGTGGTGGTGCTCGACTACGGCAAGAAGATCGCGGAGGGACCGCCACTGATGATCCGGAACGATGAGGAAGTGATTAAGGCCTACCTCGGCGAAGACATATGAGCGAGCTCAGTCTGTCGCACATATCCACCGGGTACGGTCGCATTCAGATCCTGCACGACATCAATCTCACTGTCGCCGACGGTGAGATCGTCACCATCGTCGGAGCGAACGGCGCCGGCAAGACCACGCTACTGCGGGTGATCTCCGGCCTGATCGGACTGTGGAACGGCACCGTCACCTTCAAGGGGCGATCGCTCTCTCGATCGAGCGTGGAGGCGCGGGCCGGGCTCGGTCTGGTGCAGATACCCGAGGGCAGACAGCTGTTCGGGCCGATGACGGTCGAAGAGAACCTCGAACTCGGAGCCTACTCTCGCCGGCGAGGCGGCCGCCCCCTCCCCGAGAAGCTCGACGAGGTGTTCGCGTTGTTCCCACGACTGGGGGAGCGGCGACGCCAACAGGCCGGCACATTGTCGGGAGGCGAGCAACAGATGCTCGCCATCGGTCGCGCCCTCATGGCCGAGCCCGAGATGCTACTCTTAGACGAACCCTCAATGGGACTCGCGCCCCTCCTGGTGAAGGAGATCTTTACGACGCTCCGGGAGCTGAATTCGAGGGGCCTTGGGATGCTTCTGGTGGAGCAGGACGCGAGAATCGCGCTCAAGCTCGCCGACAGGGGCATGGTGATGGAGCGAGGGAGGGTCGTCCTCGAGGACAACGCCTCAGCGCTCCTCGACAACCCTGAAGTGCAGGCCATCTATTTCGGCCGGCACAGCGGCGGCGGAGCTAGGACGGAGAACGGATGAACCAGATCTGGAATCGCGAGTACGAGACCATGGAGCGCGATCAGCTTCGCGATCTTCAGTCGAAGCGTTTGCAGATGTCGCTGCGCTGGGCGGTCGCGAACGTCCCCTTCTACCGGGATTCGTGGGAGAAGGCGGGCTTGAGACCACAGGATATCCGCTCGCTCGACGATCTTGAGAAGGTGCCGTTCACCACCAAGGACGCCTTCAAGGAGTCGTACCCCTACGGTCTGTTCGCTGTGCCGCTCGAGCGGGTGGTGCGGGTGCATTCCTCTACCGGCACCACCAGCCGACCGACCGTGGTCGGCTACACGAGGGGCGATCTGAACACCTGGGCCGAACTGTGTGCGCGGGGGGTCACCGCCGGAGGCGCGCGCCCTCACGATATCGCTCAGGTGGCCTTCGGCTACGGCATGCAGACCGGGGCGTTCGGTCTTCACGCAGGCCTCGAACGCATCGGCGCGATGGTCATACCGGCCTCCACGGGGAATACGCGCCGACAGCTGACCATCATGCGTGACTACGGCACGACCGTTCTCGTATCCACGCCCTCCTACGCGCTGTATATCGCCGAAGCAGCCTCAGATATGGGGTTCAAGTTCGAAGACCTCGAACTACGGGTGGGCCTGTTCGGTGCGGAACCCTGGACGAACGCGGTGCGCGAAGAACTCGAACGCAGGATGGGCATCACTGCTACGGACAACTACGGGCTCTCGGAAGTCATGGGGCCGGGCATGTCGGGCGAGTGCTACCGCAAAGACGGGCTCCACGTCAACGAGGATCACTTCATCGTGGAAGTGGTTGACCCCGAGACGGGGGAGATGCTTCCCGAGGGCAAAGAAGGTGAGCTGGTGTTCACCTCCCTCACCAAGGAGGCCGTCCCAGTGCTGCGGTATCGCACGGGCGATCTCGCGAGTGTGAGCTATCGACCGTGTGCCTGCGGCCGTACCTTCGCCCGCCACACCAAGGTGTACGCCCGCACCGATGACATGATGATCGTGCGAGGCGTGAACGTCTTTCCCTCGCAGGTCGAGGAAGTCCTCATGGCTGTCGAAGGAGTCGAGCCTCACTTCCAGATCCTAATCGATCGCAAGGGAGCGCTCGACGAGATGGTGGTGCAGATCGAGGTCGAGCCTTCCTTTTTCCCAGATGCCATGCGACGCTTGGTCGAGTTCGAGAGGCAGATTGAAGATCGGCTCCAGGAGGAACTCAGTGTGCGCGCCCGGGTCAAACTGGTCGAACCGAAGACGCTGCCGCGACACACCGGCAAGGCTCGGCGGGTCATCGACAGGCGCTGACAAGACGACGGTTGCGGTGGGTGAATAATGGGAGACATCGAAATCGGCCACGAGGGAAGCATCGAGGCGCGGGTGGATCAGACCATGACAGCGGCGGCCATCGGGTCGGGGGCGGTCGAAGGATTGTCGACCCCATCGATGATCGCGCTCATGGAAGCGGCGGCGATCCGGGCCGTCGGCGATGTCCCGGAGGGTCATGTAAGCGTGGGCACCCACATCGATGTTCGCCACCTCGCGCCCACCCCCGTTGGCATGAGGGTCGTCGCGAAGGCTGTGGTGAGCGAAGTCGAGGGCCGACGCGTGGTATTCTCGTTGACCGCGAGCGATGAAGCAGGACCGATCGGTGAGGGTACGCACGAGAGATACATCGTACGGCTCGAGGGGTTCGTGGAGCGGCTCCGCGATCGCGCTGGGTCGCGCACCTAGGATCGCAGGTTCCGCGTGGCGACAAGAGTGAACACTGTGCCTGTCCGGGTCAAGCTCTACACCGACGAATACGTCATCAGCGGTTTGCTTCACACGAAACCCGGCGGGTACAGGGAACGGGTCTCAGATATCGTCAACGATGCCGCCGTTAGATTCTTGGTGCTGACCGAGGCCACGTTTCGTCCTGTCGAATCGCCGAATGTGCCCGCGAAGATGTGCGAGAGCCTGGTGGTCCGCGTCGAAGACATCAAGCTGCTCATCCCGTTCGAGGAGGAGCCCAGGAGGCGCGCGGATGATGAACATGAGACCGCCGCGAAATGGTAGGAATCGACGCGTAGGCCTAGCCTACGCCGCTGGAGGTACGGTTGAACATCAGAGAGTTCCTCTTCACGTCTGAATCGGTGAGCGAAGGCCATCCCGACAAGATGGCCGATCAGATCTCCGACGCGGTGCTGGACGCCGTGCTCGCCGATGATCCAAAGGGGCGGGTCGCGTGCGAGACTCTGATTACCAACGGCTTGGTGGTCATCGCGGGTGAGATCACCACCGAGACCTATGTCGACATCCCGGCGATCGCCCGAAGGACGATCGCGCGGATCGGATACACGAGGGCCAAGTACGGGTTCGACGCAGAGACGTGCGGCATCATCACCAGCATCCACGAGCAGTCGCCTGACATCGCCCAAGGGGTCGACGATGCCTTCGAGCACCGCACCGACCCCGGCGACATCGACGCGCTCGACGTTCAGGGAGCGGGGGACCAGGGCATGATGTTCGGCTACGCGTGTCGGGATACCGACGCCTTTATGCCGTTGCCGATCCACCTCGCGCACAAGCTCGTACACCGGGCCAGCGAAGTCCGACGCGGGGAGCTGATGCCATATCTGCGCCCCGACGCGAAGAGCCAGGTCACGGTGCGATACCGTGACGGTCGTCCGGAGTTCATCACGGCTATCGTGATCTCGAGCCAGCACAAAGACGGCATCGACATCGACACCCTCATGCGCCCCGACCTGATCGAGCACGTGATCAAGCCGGTGCTTCCCGAGGGCTTGTACGATCCGTCGTTCAGGGACACCAAACTGTACGTCAACCCCACCGGTAAGTTCGTGGTAGGCGGCCCGATGGGCGACACCGGCCTCACCGGCAGGAAGATCATCGTCGATACGTATGGCGGCTTCGGTCGTCACGGCGGCGGGGCGTTCTCGGGCAAAGACCCCTCTAAAGTCGACCGATCGGCGGCGTACGCCGCACGGTACGTGGCCAAGAACGTCGTGGCCGCCGGACTCGCCGATCGATGCGAGATCGAGCTCGCCTACGCCATCGGAGTCGCTCATCCGGTGAGCGTGACGGTGGAGTGCTTCGGCACGGAACAGGTAGATGCAGGCACGATCACGGAACTCGTGAGCACTCACTTCGATCTGCGCCCGGCCGCTATCATCCACGACCTCGATCTGCTCCGCCCGATCTATGAGAAGACAGCGGCGTACGGTCATTTCGGACGCGAGGATCACGACTTCACGTGGGAGCGCATCGACAAAGCCGCGGCGCTGCGGAGTGCGGCCGGCATCGGATAGTCCAGGTGTCGGGCCTGCCGAGCGCCAAGAAGGGGTGACACGGGCAGCAGGCACGCTCCCCCTCGTCGTCCAAGTTGTACCGCTTCTCAAGGTGCGGTCCTTAGGACGAGAGAGCTTCGACTACCTCGTCGTCGCCGAACATACGACGCGCGTGGACGTCGGAACACTCGTGCGCATACCTTTCGGGCGCCGCAGCGTCAACGGGGTGATCGTGGCCATCGGAGACAGCGGTGAGGTGCCGGTCTCCAAACTGCGCGTTGCGGTCCCTGGAGAACACCGGCTGAGTGGGACGTTTCTAGCCCTCGCGCGCGCCATGGCGGATCAC
The DNA here is from genome assembly GCA_947085635.1 of uncultured Actinomycetes bacterium. GTDB lineage: Bacteria > Actinomycetota > Thermoleophilia > RBG-16-64-13 > RBG-16-64-13 > JAHJSA01. Next base: position 113,292 of record CAMTXC010000002.1, read on the forward strand.
TATCTGGCGCCTCTGGGCGCCTGTCTTCAGGCGGTCGTCCCGGCGCATCACCTCGCGCCGCGGGAGCTTCGACCTCCACCCACGGTCGCCTGGGTCACGCCGTGCCCGGCGTCCTCGGCCGCCGACTCAGCAACGCCTCCGGACTCCGTCGGCCCGCCGGGTTCCGCGGAACCTCCGGTCCTCACAGCCCTCCAGCGCGCGACGCTGGATCGCGTGCCGCCGGACGGGATACCTATCGCGAAGTTGTGCGAACTCGCGGGCGTGAGCCGAAGTGTGATCGACGCCCTCGTCGCGCGCGGTCGCCTGCGGAAGGACCCGCGGCCGTCTACCGCGGACGCCGATGGCGCCGCACCGGAGGACCACGGAGCCGAGATCGCCGACGTGCACGAGGACCTGTCGCTCGAGCTTTCCGAGGAGCAGGAGGGGGCTCTGCGGGCCTTGAGGGAGGCGCTCGGAACCGGTCGCCGAGCCGAACGCCTCCTCTGGGGGGTCACCGGCAGCGGGAAGACCGAAGTGTATCTGCGCCTTCTGGACGACGTCTTGGCCGACGGAGGCGGGGCGATCTTCCTCGTGCCCGAGATAGCTCTCACCGTTCGACTCGCGAGCCGTCTGCGCGCGCGGTTCGGAGAACGAGTCGCCGTGCTGCACAGCGGGTTGTCGCCGGCGCGACGTGCGAGAGAGTACGAGCGCGCCGCGGGCGGTGAAGCGCAGGTGGTCGTGGGAGCACGCTCGGCAGTGTTCACCCCTGTGCCTCGACTCCGCCTCGTCGTGATCGACGAAGCACACGACTCCTCGTTCAAGCAGGACGACGAGCCCCGCTACGATGCCCGCTGGGTCGCACGCCGCCTGGTCGAGCGATGCGATGGGCTCCTTGTGGATGGGACGGCGACGCCGGGGTGCGAGATACTCCACCGCGCCGGCCCCCCCCTCGAGCTCACGCAGCGCCCCGCCGGAGTCGTGCTGCCCGAGGTGGACGTGATCGACATGCGCAGACAGAGCGGCAGCTCGGTCCTGGCGCCAAGGGCGGCGGCGGCGTTGCGGGAGACGCTCATGGCCGGCCAACAGGCCGTGGTACTCCTGAATCGCCGGGGGTACGCCTCCTACCTTCTGTGCGAGGAGTGCGGACACGTCGTGATGTGCCCGCACTGCGAAGTGTCGCTCACGTACCACAGGTCGAGCAGAGCACTCATGTGCCATTCGTGCGGCTCGCGCGCTCCGGTTCCCGGAATCTGTCCGGCCTGTGACTCGGCGGCCCTGAGGAGGGGAGCCCCCGGCACGGAACGTGTCGTCGACGAGTTGATGCGCGTGACTCCGCGTGAGAACCTTTTCCGTCTCGACTCAGACGTGGTCACCAGCGGCACCAGGGTCTCCCGGATACTCGACCGGTTCGCCTCTACGACTCCCGCCGTGCTCGTAGGCACACAGATGGTGGCCAAGGGCCACGACTTCCCTCTCGTGACCCTCGTCGTGGTGGTGGACGCGGACACCGGGCTGTACCTGCCGGATTTCCGCGCCGGAGAACGCACCTATCAGCTTCTCACCCAGGTGGCCGGACGGGCCGGACGGGCCGAGCTGCCCGGAAGGGTGCTGGTGCAGACCTGGAATCCCGATGTGCCCTGTATTAGAATGTCTGTCGCCCGGGACCGGTACGAATTCTACCGAGAGGAACTGGTCACTCGCGAGGGGTTGGGATATCCGCCGTTCCGCGATCTCATCCGACTCGTGGTGAGCGGCCCGGGGGAAGAGAAGGTCGAAGCGGGCGGCGAGTACCTCGCGGAGAAGCTGCGTTCGAAGCTGGAGGATGTCCGAGGCCCCGCCCGGCTGCCCCGTGTCCGCGGTCGGGAGAGGCGGCAGATCGTCGTGGCCGACCCGCGTTCGGAACGGGCCCATCGCGTGGTGGCTCGGGCTTTGGAGAAGTACCGCGGCCCATACGTCCGTCGCGGACTCGATATCCTTGTAGATGTGGACCCGCTGTGGTTCACCTGACTTGGTAGGTACAATGGCGACGAACAACGCACCTGATCAGCGGGTGAGGATCTTCGGGGACCCTGTCCTCAAACAAGGAGCCCACGAGTTCATCGGACCCACTGAGGACCTCACTCCTCTGGTGGAGAAGATGTTCCAGGTGATGGACCGCGAAGAAGGCATCGGCCTGGCGGCCCCCCAGATCGGCATACAGAAGAAGATCATGGTCTGGCGGGATCCCGATTCCGAAGAGCGCCACGTGCTCATCAACCCTCGCATCGTCGAACGCTCCGAGAGTACCGTGACGGCTGAAGAGGGGTGCCTTTCCGTACCAGGCCACCTGATGGAGGTCGCGAGGGCCGAGCGTGTAGTGGTACGAGGGGTCGGGATGGACGGGCACGTCGTGGCGGTCGAGGCGTCGGGGCTCCTCGCAAGGATCATGCAACACGAGATCGACCATCTCGAGGGCCGTCTGATCCTCGATCGAACGTCTCCCGACGAGCGTCGCCGGGTGCTCAAGGATATCCGCCAGACGCTCGACCGGTGAGGTACGCGTTCGCCGGCACTCCGGATTTCGGAGCTCTGGTGCTGGAGAGCCTCTTGGTACGGGCGAGCCCGGTTCTCGTCGTCTCCCAACCGGCCCGGCCCTTCGGCCGGGGCCAGAGACCCACCGCGTCTCCGGTCGCCACTCTGGCCCGCGCGAACCACCTGCCGCTCCTCGAGACGGCGGACATCAACCAGCCCGAGTCGGTCGAAGCACTTCTCGATTCGCGGGTCGATGTTCTGGTGGTGGCGGCGTTCGGCCAGATGGTCAGACCACACCTTCTCGCGACCCTCGAGTGCATCAACGTCCACGCCTCACTCCTCCCTTCGTACCGCGGCGCCGCTCCTATCCCGCGCGCGCTCATGGACGGCGCCGACCAGACGGGGGTGTGCATCATGAAGATGACGGAGGGGCTGGATGAGGGCCCTGTCGGCGCGGCGGCGGCGGTGTCCCTGGAGTTGTGGGATGATGCGGGCACCGTGGGCAGAGCGCTGGCCCTGCGGGGGGCGCAGGCGACGGCGCACGTGCTCGACGCGATGTCGCGCGGTGACCAGACCTGGGTCGAGCAGCAGGGGTCCACGAGCTATGCCGCGAAGCTTACGGCCGGCGACCGGGAACTCGACTTGACCGCGTCCGCACGAGTCGTACATGATCGAGTCCGGGCGCTCCACCCCGGCCCGGGAGCCGTGCTCCGATCGGGCGACCTCGAGCTGAAGATCTGGCGCACGTGGCCGCGGGACGCTTCCGAAGACGTGCCCGTGTGCGACCGCCCGGGAGCCATCGGGGAATCAGCCGGGCGCCTGTTCGTCGGTTGCCGCCTGGGCTGTCTGGAGATACTGGAACTCCAGGCGAGCGGGAAGAAGAGGGTGGCGGCGACGGAGTTCTTGCGAGGCTATAGCTCCCGGCTTCGCGACATCGTGTGGGACCGCGGCGTCACGTCGGGCCGCGACACCGTGTGGAACCGCGGCGTCGAGTCGGATCAAGCCGGCGGGCTCGGCGAAGGACGAGGAGGCGGAAGCAATGGCGATACCTGAGTCCCTGCTGCGCACCAGATCTCTGGCGCCGTCGATCCTATCGGCTGACTTCTCGGCGCTTGGAACCCAGGTCCAGGCTGTGCTCGATGCAGGGGTGCGGCTCGTGCACTTCGATGTGATGGATGGCCACTTCGTTCCGAACCTCACCATCGGTCCGGCGGTGGTGGAGGCGTTGGCGCCGCTGGTACACCGCTCGGGCGCGTACGTCGATGCGCACCTGATGGTGGAACGACCGGACTCCTTCCTCGAACCCTTCGTGGCGGCCGGGGCGGATGCCCTGAGCGTTCACGTGGAGACAGGGCCCAACCTCCATCGCACCCTTGCCCGCATCAGAGAGCTCGGAGCCTCGCCCGGAGTGGTCGTCAACCCGGCCACACCACTGGCGGCGATAGAGGAAGCCATGCTGTTCGTGGACTACGTGCTGCTGATGAGCGTCAACCCAGGGTTCGGCGGCCAGGAGTTCATACCGGAGACGGTCGACAAGGTAAGACGCCTCAGAGAGATGCTGCCTCCACGAGTGGCGATCGAAATCGATGGTGGAGTGGGGCGCGAAAACGCCAGACGTCTGGCGGAAGCGGGAGCCGATTGGCTGGTGGCCGGATCGGCGGTCTTTGGCGGAGGAGACCCCGGCGTGGCTGCCGGAGTCTTGCGGGATATCATCTCGGGGAGCGCCGCTCCCAACCGCTGCTAGAGCTCTGTATCGCCCCGACGTCAGCCTGGTCTGTTGCCCCCCGCAGTGGCGCTGTGGTACATTCCCCGATGTCTGCGTGAGCAGATCAAACAAAACGGTCTTCAGGGACGGGTGAGATTCCCTACCGGCGGTGACAGCCCGCGAGCCCCACGGGGCAGACCAGGTGCGATTCCTGGGCCGACAGTGAAAGTCTGGATGGAAGAAGGCCGGCGCGCTCGAGTGCGCCACCCTCCCCTGAGGCCCCGTGCGCGTGGGGTTCTTTCTTGACTCTGAACAAGAGCGACAGGCATTTTCTCGAACGCGCGATGGCGCTGGCCGAGCGCGGCCGCGGCCTCACCTCGCCGAACCCGCTCGTGGGGGCTGTCGTCGTACGGGAGGGGCGCACGGTGGGGGAAGGCTTCCACGCTGCGGCGGGACAGGACCACGCCGAGATAGTCGCCATGAAAGACGCGGCGGGCGTTCTGTCCCAAGGCGCTTTGGCCGGGGCCACCGTGTACGTGACGTTGGAGCCGTGCTCTCATCACGGGCGCACTCCACCCTGCGCTGAAGCCCTGATCGAAGCGGGCGTCGCTCGGGTCGTGGTGGCGGCCGACGATCCGTCTGCCTGGGTCCACGGCCAAGGATTGGCGCGCCTGCGGGAGGCCGGACTCACGGTCGATGTGGCGACCGGAGATCTGAACTACCGGGCGCGCCGCCAGAACGACCCGTTCCGGAAGCACGTCACCGAGGGATTGCCTTTCGTCACGTACAAGTACGCCATGACGCTCGACGGACGGGTTGCCACGGAGAGCGGGGATTCTCGGTGGATCTCCGGCGAGGACAGCAGGCGCCGCGTGCACGAGTTGCGGGCGGAGTCGGACGCTGTTGTTGTGGGGGCGGGTACCTTGCGCAGAGACGACCCCCAGCTGACGGCCCGCGAGGTCGCGGTGCACTCCCAGCCGCTGCGGGTGATCATCGACTCGAACCTCGGGATCGAGCAGGGTTCCGCGCTGCTTCGTACCGCATCCGAAGGGCCGGTACTGCTCGTGTGTGCCGAAGGAGTCAAAGCCGGCCGACGATCCGAAGTGGCGGCCTGGGGGGCCGAGGTCGTCGCGGTGGCGTCGGGGACCGACGGTAGACCCGTACCGCACGAGGTCGCACGACTATTGGCCAAGCGTGACGTGCAGAGCGTGTTCATGGAAGGCGGCCCTCGCCTCGCGGCCGCCTGGTGGGACGCCGGACTCGTTGACAAGGTCATGGCGTTCGTGGCGCCTGTGCTCGCCGGCGGCCGTGCGGCTCCGGGACCTTTGCCGTCGGTGGGATACCCGCACATGGATGCGGCCCTCCGGCTTCGGGATGTGGAGATGCGGCCCAGCGGAGTCGACGTGTGCGTCACCGGGTACCTCAGGGAGCCGTACTGATGTTCACGGGTCTGATCGAGGAAGTGGGGAGCGTGCTCCGAGTCGAGAAGCGCGCCCAAGGAGCTCACCTCTACATCGGGGCACAGAAGGTCACGCGCGGCACGCGGCTGGGCGATTCCATCGCGGTCGACGGTGCGTGCCTGACCGTGGTGCACGTCGGCGCAAACCAGTTCGCCGTAGACTGCATGGCCGAGACGCTGGTCACCACGACACTCGGTAGACTACGACCCGGCGCCCAGGTCAACCTCGAACGGGCGATGGCTCTTGGCGACCGCCTAGGCGGGCATCTCGTCCTCGGCCACGTCGACGGTGTCGGGGAGGTCGTCTCGGTGCGCGAGCAGGGCATCGCTCGACACGTGCGGGTGGCGTTCCCTGAAGAGTTGGGAGCGTACCTGGCTCCCAAGGGCTCAGTCGCGATCGACGGCATCTCCCTCACGGTCATCGAGGTGGAAGGGTCGGAGCTCGGCGTGGGCGTGATCCCCCACACGCTGAAGGAGACCACCCTGAGGGAAGTACGCGTTGGCAGGCGGATCAATCTCGAAGCCGACGTGCTTGCGAGATACGTGCGGCAGGCCCTGCTCGGCGGCGGTCGGCACAGGAGCACGCACCCCGGGGGCCTGAGCTTCGAGGCGCTCAGGGAGGCCGGCTTCCTTGACTGACATGAACGTGCGGGTGAAGATCACGCCCGCCATGGAAGGAGAACAGACATGACAGATCGAACCCCGTTCGCTACGGTTGAGGAGGCGCTCGACGAGATAAAGTCGGGTCGCATGGTGGTGGTGGTAGACGACGAGGATCGCGAGAACGAGGGCGACCTCACGATGGCCGCTCAGTTCGTGACGCCCGACGCGATCAACTTCATGGCCACCTACGGCCGTGGCCTGATCTGCCTGGCCCTGACCCCGCAGAGAGCCGACAAGCTGAATCTACACCCCATGACCCGGCAGAATCAATCCCGCTTCGAGACGGCGTTCACCGTTTCGATCGAGGCGCGCGAAGGCGTCACCACGGGGATCTCGGCCGCCGATCGAGCGCGCACCGTCCAGGTGGCCATCGATCCGCGCAGCGGGCCCGAAGACCTGGTGCAACCCGGACACGTCTTCCCGCTGCGCGCCCGCGCCGGTGGGGTGCTCGAGCGGTCGGGCCAGACCGAGGCCGCGGTCGACCTCTCGCGCATGGCGGGCCTCAACCCGGCCGGCGTCATCTGCGAGATCATGAACGACGACGGCACGATGGCCCGGGTGCCCGATCTGATCCCGTACTGCGAACGTCACGGTATCAAGTTGATCACCGTGGCCGACCTCATCGAGTACCGCAGACGCACCGAGCGTCTCGTCGTGCGTGGGGCGGTCGCGCAACTGCCCACGCGGTGGGGCACCTTCACCGCCTACGGCTACGAGAGCCTTCTCGACAACGAGCAGCATCTGGCCGTTGTGAAAGGCAATGTAATGGGCAAGGAGAACGTCCTGGTTCGCGTGCACTCCGAGTGTCTCACCGGCGATGTGCTCGGCTCCCTGCGATGCGATTGCGGCGAGCAACTCGCGGCCGCGATGGAGGCCATCGAACGCGAGGGGTTGGGCGTCCTCGTGTACATGGCGCAAGAGGGTCGCGGCATAGGCCTTCTGAACAAGCTTCGTGCGTACCGGTTGCAGGAGCAAGGTCGCGACACGGTCGAGGCGAACGTCGAGCTCGGGTTCGCGGCCGACTTACGCGATTACGGCATCGGCGCCCAGATACTCGTCGACCTTGGTTTGACGACCATCCGCCTCATGACCAACAACCCGCGCAAGCTCGTGGGCCTCGACGGATATGGCCTCACGGTCGTGGGGCGAGTGCCACTCGAGATACCTCCTCGCGACGAGAACCTCGCGTACCTGCAGGCCAAGGCCGACAAGATGGGCCACATACTGCATCACCAGGGACTACGGCTGGAAGATATCCACGTGGAGGGAGAGACAGATGAGTGACAAGACACACGGTGGCATCGTCTACGAGGGCGATCTCGTGGGAGACGGCTTGTCCTTCGGCATCGTGGTCGGTCGCTTCAACGAGTTCATCTCGAACAAGCTACTGGCGGGAGCTCTCGACAGCCTCATCCGTCACGGGGTCGATCCGGTCAAGATAGAAGTGGCCTGGGTGCCGGGGGCGTTTGAGATACCTCTGATCGCCCGGCGCATGGCGACCGGCGATCGATATGACGCGGTGCTCACCCTCGGGGCAGTGATCCGCGGATCGACTCCCCACTTCGACTATGTGGCAGCGGAGGTGGCAAAGGGAGTGGCAAAGGCCGGCTTCGACTCCAACACTCCCGTGATCTTCGGCGTGCTCACCACCGACACCATCGAGCAGGCTGTGGAGCGTGCGGGCACCAAGGCGGGGAACAAGGGCTGGGATGCGGCCATGGCGGCCCTCGAGATGGCCAATCTCGGCCGGGCGATGAGTGGGGCGGGTCTCTAGGGGAGACTCGGGAAGGCCGGGAGGGAGTAAGAGAAGCGGCCGGGGGACTGAGATCCCTCCGGCCGCCGTCAGCGACTCAGAGGACCTTCTGCACCTTGTGGGCCTTCAGACACTTCGTGCACACGTACGCGCGGGTCGGCTTGCCTTTGAGCAAGACGTGCACCCGCTGCACGTTCACATTCCAACGCCGCTTCGTCGCCCGCATGGAATGGCTCCGGTTGTTACCGAAACCCGGGGTCTTGCCGCACACTGCACAGATCCTCGACATCGTATCCTCACCCTTCTCCGGGGTAGCGGGCTCTCCAGAACGGCATAGTATGCCCCGGCGGAGCCCCTGTTGACAACCCCGCCGGAGCCTCCTTCGACCACTGCGACGGATGCCGCCGACGACACGGTCATGGTCGACGCACCATTCGAAGGCCTCCAGGGCATTCCGCCGTCGTGATATACAATGAGCACATCACATCGGACGACCATCGAGGGAGGGAATGGCGACCTTCACCAAAGACATGTCGATTCTCGATGCACTCCAGGCGGATCCGCAGGCGCGAGACGTCTTCACCGCGCACGGCCTAGCCTGCATCGGCTGCATGGGAGCGATGATGGAGTCGATCGAGGACGGCGCACGTATGCACGGCATCGACCCGCAGGCGATCCTGCGCGATCTGAACGCCTTGGCACCCCTTCCAGCCTCTGCAGACTAGGGGGCGGCCGCGTGGATGACCCGGACGTGGTCACTGGAACCGAGCCCGCGAAGATCGCGGGGCAGGTCGTCGTGACAGAGAAAGCGATCGCCGACATCGTCGGTTGGACCGTGCTCGAGTGTTACGGGGTCGTCGGCATGGCCGCCCCGAACCTGGCCCGCGGTGTCGGCTCTCTCCTCACCAGGGACAAACTCCATCAGGGCATCCGCGTATCTCAAGAAGACGCTCGTATCCACATCGATCTCTACATCATCGTCGAGTACGGGCTGAACGTGGCCGAGGTCGCGGGGAACGTGCGTTCCCAGGTCGCATACAACGTCAAGAGAGCAACGGGCCGTCCGGTCACCGACCTCCATATCCATGTGCAAGGAGTCAGGGTTGGAAGCTGACTCGAGGCTCAGAACGGTCACGACGGCCAACGCCCGCACCCTGGTGGGCGCCTGCCATCGAGCCATCGAAGCCCGGAGGCAACAGGTGAACGATCTCAACGTGTACCCTGTCCCCGACGGCGACACGGGCACGAACCTTCTGCTCAGCGTGAGGGCCGTGGTCGCGGATCTCGCGAAGGCCGACGACAGCCTGGCCCGTCAAGCTGTATGCGACTTGGTCGCGAACGCCGCGCTCATGGGAGCCCGCGGTAACAGCGGCGTGATCCTCTCGCAGATCGTGAGGGGCGCGATGGAAGCCTTGGCCGAGATGGAGACGGTCTCGTCTGCGGGAGTCGTCAAGATCCTCAGACGCGCCACCGACACTGCCTACCGGGCGGTGAGGAAGCCGGTGGAGGGCACCATCCTCACGGTGTTGCGCGAGATGACCGAGGCCGCCGAAGCTGCCCCAGAGACCATGGATCTCTCGGAGCTGTTCGCTCTGATCGTCCGTACGGGCTGGAAGAGCGTGGAGAGAACGCCCACTCTGCTCAAGGTGCTGGCGGACGCGGGCGTTGTGGATGCCGGCGGCTACGGCCTCATGGTCATGTTCGAGGGCATGGTCGGAGGCGAACCGGGGGAGGAGGGCGTCGCCGCGGACGCGCTCTTCAGCATCCCCGGCATCACCGAGAGCACAACCGACGAACACGGCGACAGCATCTACACCTACTGCACCACCTTCCTTCTCGAGGGTGTCTCCCTCGACGGCCCCGAGCTCGAGACACAGCTCGATCCTCTCGGGGACAGCCTGCTTGTGGTCGGCACCGACCAACAGCTCAAGGTACACGTGCACACCGATGAACCGGGCGTGGTCCTGGGTTTGGCGACCGCGCGCGGAGTGCTGCTGCAGGTCGCAATCGACAACATGAAGACCCAGACCGCCGAGAGGGACGCCCGGCTCGCCGCCCCCTCGCCCCGCCCTGCCACGTTGGGGCGGACGCAGGTGGTGGCGGTGGTCGCGGGCGCGGGCATGCGCGAGCTCTTCCTGAGTCTCGGCGCGGGCCCGTTCGTCGAAGGGGGTCAGACTATGAACCCCTCCGCCGAGGAGATCATGAACGCCGTCGCCGCTGCTCGAGCTCCCGCCGTCCTGATCCTGCCCAACAACAAGAACATCGTCATGGCCGCCGAGCAGGTGGCCTCTCTTGCCGAGAAGCCGGTGGCCGTGCTCCCCACGCACTCGATGCAGGTGGGACTCTCCGCCATGGTGGGCTTCGACCCCGAGAACTCGCTCGACGAGAATGTGGCCGAGATGACCGGTATCCTCGAGGAGGTACTCAGCGGCGAGGTGACCCGGGCGGTGCGGGATAGTGTGGTCGATGACGTCCAGGTGCGCGAGGGAGCTTTCATCGGACTTGTCGAAGGAAGGCTCGTGGCGAGCGGCGACGATCTCTACGAGGTGGCCCGCGACGTCACAGCCCGTCTTCTCGTGGGAGATAGGGAACTGGTCACCGCGCTCATCGGAGAGGGTGACGCGGCCGACTCGGCTCGCGAGGCGATCGAACGCCTGCGTGAGGAGTTCGGCGACGCAGAGTTCGAGGCCCACGAGGGTGGGCAGCCTCTGTATCCGCTGCTGTTGGCGGCCGAATAGGCGCGCGCAGCTTAGTAGTCCGGCATCACGGGTCGAGACCAAGTGAGGGGGGATCATGGGCATGGTGGATGAGCTCAGGTTGGACAGGACGAACACCGCGATAGTCGTGGACTCGACGGCGGACCTCAGTGCTGGGCTCGCCGCCGATCCGAACCTCTCGATGGTCCCGTTGAACGTGCACTTCGGCGAAACGTCCTATCGTGATTGGGTGGATATCCAACCGACCGAGTTCTACGCGAAGCTGAAGACCGCCGAAGCGTTGCCCACGACCTCCCAGCCGTCGCCGGGCAGGTTCGTGGACGAGTACAAGAAACTCCGCACCCAGTTCGAACGCATCTACTCGATCCACCTGAGCTCCAAGCTCAGCGGCACGTTCGAGAGCGCGATGACCGCTCAGCGGGAGTTCACGGGGATCACGGTTCTCGACACCGGAATGGTAAGCCAGTCGGGAGCACTTCTCGCCCGTCAGCTGCTCGAGATGCTCGACGCGGGCACCACCCACGACGAGATCATGAGCTACGTTGATCGTTTCCGTAAAGACTCCGGCAGGGTGTTCATCTTGGACACGCTCGAGTACCTCCAAAAGGGGGGTCGCATCGGCAGGGCCGCCGGTCTCGTGGGCAGCCTGCTTAACATGAAGCCGTTGCTCACCTTCAACGAGGGCATCGTGGACACCTACAAGAAGGTCCGAGGTGAGCGCAAAGCCATGGCCGCCATGCAGGAGTACTTCCTCGAGAAGACCTCGCCGGGCGCCCGCGTTGCGGTCGCCATCGCCCACGCCGACGCGCCCCGCAAAGTCGACGAGGTACTCGACCTGCTCAAGCAGACCGACCGCGACGTTCACCTGGTGCTGCGGGGCGAAGTCGGCTCCGTGATAGGCACCTACGCCGGGCCCGAAGCCGTGGCCCTCTTCTTCATAGAGGAATGAGCGAGCGGGGAGGTGGCATCCACTTCCCCTTAGGACGGCCGGCCTCCCCGTCCGGGGAGGCGCCGGCTCTGCCGCCCACTTCGAAGCGACGGATCGACCCGAGTCGTCTAGAGAGACCGCTCGACTCTCTGCGTGGAGTCGGCCGGGCGCGGTCGAAAGCGCTCGCGGCGCTCGGGCTCAGGAGTCTGGCCGACCTCCTCGAGCGGATCCCATTCCGTCACGAGAACCCAGCGCGCCTCGCCAAGGTATCGGAGTTGCGTATCGGTGAGGAGGTCACCGTTCGCGCTACCGTCAAGACCGTCGCGGTCCGTCCGACCCGAAGGCGCGGTCTGAAGGTTCTGGAGGCCTTGGTCGCCGATGAGAGCGGCACCGTGCGCGCCGTCTGGTACAACCAGGCATATCTCGCCGACGCCTTCTCCAACGGACCTGAGGTCCTTCTCAAAGGTAGCCTGCGGCGCTACGGCACCCTGCTCTCGTTCGTCGTCACGAGCCACGAGTTGCTCAGTTCCGGCGACGCGTCCGAGGGCATCCACACGTTGGGTTTGATCCCCGTATATCCGGCCTCTGGAGACGTGAGCGTGCGCTTCATCAGGGGCCTGCTGGGTTCGTGTCGAGACGAGGTGCAACATGTCGTCGACCCGTTGCCCTCGCACGTCGTGGCCTCCCACCGCTTCCCCGGACGCAGAGACGCCCTACTGTCGTCCCACTTCCCTGCCACCATCTCCGAGGCTGAGGCCTCACGGAAACGGCTGGCGTTCGAGGAGTTGCTCCTGCTCCAGCTTGCCCTGCAGAGACATCGCCGGGAAGAGGAGTCGGACCGTCCGGCGGTCGCGCTTCCCGGTCCCGGCGTACTCGCGGGACGATTCCTCCGCGATCTGCCGTTCGCTCCCACCGGGGCGCAGACCAGGGTCATGGCCGAGATCGACCGCGACCTTGCGCGCTCGATCCCCATGCGGCGCCTGTTGCAGGGGGATGTTGGCTCGGGAAAGACGGCCGTGGCGGCCTACAGTCTGGTGAGAGCCGCCGAGGCGGGGGGGCAAGGAGCCGTGATGGCGCCAACCGAGGTGCTCGCGGATCAGCATGCGGCGCGGCTCGGCGAACAGCTCGGAGCCCTCGGGATCCGGGTGGTCCTCCTGAAGGGCTCAACGCGGGCCGCGGCACGCCGGGACACGGTTAGACGTCTCGCCGCGGGCGAGCCCATGGTCGTCGTGGGCACCCACTCGCTCATACAGGATCAGGTCGCGTTCGGAGCCCTCCGAGTGGTGGTGGTCGACGAGCAACATCGGTTCGGGGTCAGGCAGCGCGCCGCCCTCTTCACTCCGTCGGGCGACGACTCCTGGCCGCACGCCCTCCACATGACTGCCACTCCCATCCCGCGGACCCTGTGTCTCACCCTGTACGGAGATCTCGACGTGAGTGTGATCGATGAGCTCCCGCCGGGGCGCACGCCGGTGCTCACACGCCTCTTCTACGACACCAACAGGGACGATCTGTGGAGCTTCGTGCGGGCCCGTCTCGACGAGGGTCGGCAGGCGTTCGTCGTGTGTCCTCTGATAGACGACAACGTGGCCGTCACCGCGGCCTCGGCATCGGAGACCTTCCGATGCCTGACCGGAGGGCCTCTCGCCTCGTACCGTCTAGAGCTCGTGCACGGCCGACTGAAAAGCGAACGCAAGAGCGAGATCATGGCCGCCTTCGCGGCCGGCGGACTCGACGCACTCGTGACCACGACGGTAATCGAAGTGGGAGTCGACGTGCCGAACGCCACTGTCATGGTGGTCGAAGACGCTCACCGATTCGGGATATCTCAGCTCCACCAGCTGCGAGGCAGGGTGGGGAGGGGGGCCGAGCGAGGCTACTGCTTGATCGGCGCCGACTACGCTGACGACGAGGCGAGGGAACGTCTGGAGACCTTCGCCCGTACCAATGACGGCTTCGCTCTGGCCGAGGCGGATCTCCGAGCCCGGGGCGAAGGAGAGGTATTCGGTGAGCGCCAGACGGGGTGGGGCGACCTGAAGGTGGCCCGCGTGCTCCGCGATCAGAAGATCCTCGCGCTGGCAAGACGAACGGCGACCTCCCTTCTGCGAAGGGACCCCGAGTTGTCGTCCCCGCAGAATCGCCTGTTGGCCGAGGCGGCTCACCTGCGTTTTGGTGGCCTGACGTCTTGGTTGGACAATGTCTAGGGGTCTCGGGTGCGTTCGGATTGTCGCTGGCAGCCGAAGAGGCAGACGCATACGGGTCATGCCGGGGCCGTCCGTCCGTCCCACCTCCGATCGGGTGCGCGAGGCGCTCTTCTCGGCCCTTGGAACCCTGAACCATTTCCGGGTGCTCGATCTCTTCGCTGGGTCAGGAGCCCTGGGTCTGGAGGCGCTCTCTCGGGGAGCGGATGCATGCACGTTCGTAGAAAACGACTCCCGTGCGGCCGGCGTTCTCAGGCAGAACATCACGTCGCTCGACTTCGATTCCGTGGCGGAAGTCATCGTGATCGACTATCGCTCCGTCCTCCGTACCCTCGCCCTCAAAGGGGAGCGCTTCGATTTGCTCTTTGTCGACCCTCCCTATAAAATGCTGGCGCAGGTCGAAGAGGCCGCCGCGATCGTGCTGCCGCAAATGCTCGAGTCCGGGGGCCTCGTTGTCGTAGAGGGGCCTTCGACAGCCGAATCGAAGCTCGCGCTGCCGGTCGTCTTCCGTCGCCGCTACGGCACGACGCTCATCACCATATATGGGGAGGAGTCTGACCGGGGTGGATACCGCGCTGTGCCCGGGGACGTATGATCCCGTCACGATAGGTCACCTGGATATCATCACCCGCTGCGCCCGTACCTTCGAGAAGGTGTTCGTGGCCGTGGTGAACGATGCATTCCGCAAGCAACCCCTGTTCAGCGTGGAGGAGCGGGTGTGTTTTCTGGAGGAGTCGACCAAGCACTTGGAGAACGTATCAGTGGTGGTGCTCGAAGGCTTGGTCGTGGAGAAGGCCCGTGAGGTCGGCGCCGATTCGCTCGTCAAAGGCCTGCGGGCGGTCACGGATTTCGAGTACGAGTTCCAGATGGCCCAGCTCAACAAGAAGCTCGATCCGGAGCTTGAGACCGTGTATCTGATGGCCTCTCCCGAGTACAGTTTCTTGAGTTCGAGCGGCGTCAAAGAGATAGCTCGTTTCGGAGGATGTGTCGACGACCTCGTGCCCCCGTTGGTGGCTGACAGGCTCAAGCAAGTGTATTCGTCCCGGGAGGCGTGAGATATGGACGTGCTGGTTCTCATCGACAAGCTAGACGACCTTGTGCACAGCGCGAGCACTCTCCCGATGACCGACAAGGTCATGATCGACCGCGATCAGATCTACGATCTGCTCGACCAGATGCGGGCGACCATCCCCGAAGAGATCAAGCAGGCGCGATGGATCGTGAAGGAGCGCCAGGAGATGCTTTCCGAGGCCAAGGAAGAGGCGGAGCGTCTTGTGGCTGAAGCTCGAGACGAAGCGGCGCGTCTTGCGAGTGAGCAGGAAGTGGTGCGTCGCGCGGAGCGGGAGGCCGAGGAGATTATCAAGGACGCTGAGGCACGCAACCGCGAGATCCGCTACGGCGCCGAGGACTACGCCGACGAAGTGCTCGGGACTCTCGAGAACAGCCTAGAGAAGTTCACCGCGGCGGTCCAGCGTGGCCGCGAACGGCTTCAAGGGCGGTCGCGGAGAGAACAGTAGGCCCTCCGGTAACCGGTCGTCCTTCTCGTGCCCCACACACCCGACACCCTCGACCTGCGCGAACTCGCCCTCAAGCCCGGCGCTTCGGTCGAGAAGGTGTTCCCCTTGGGTATCGCACCCGTGGTGCTTGGCGGACTCTCCTTTGACGTGGTGATGAAGGGCGACGGCGTCCATGTCCTCGTTCGCAGGATCGTGGGAGGGTACCTGCTCGATATCTCCCTCCAAGCCACCGTCTACGGCCCCTGCTACCGCTGCCTCGAGGAGGCGGTCCTGGAGGTGCACGCCTCGCAGGAAGAGTACGTGCCTCAGCGGATGGAGGAGTGGGAGGAGGCCGATGTCTCGACCTTCATCCACGACTTCGTCGTCGATGTGGCCGCCCTCGCCCGTGAGGCCCTCGTGCTCTCGCTCCCCCTCAAGCTCCTGTGCGACGAATCGTGTCGAGGGTTGTGTCCCGGTTGTGGGAACCCCACGGCATCCCCTGAGTGCTCGTGCGACGCCGTCGAACCGGATCCCAGGTGGTCTCCGCTCGCCGATCTCGACCTCGGCGAAGCGGAGAACGGACAGACGGCCGACCCGCCGTTCGACACGGAAGCGACGTGAGCGCGGTGCTCATGGGCTTGAAAACACACTACATATGCGGTAATAATTCAGGGCTTCGCTCAAAGGAAGAGAAAGGCTCGCCCAGTGGCCGTTCCAAAGAAGAAGACCTCCAAGTCCCGTCGTGACAAACGCCGGGCCACTCACCAGATCCAGGGTGCCTCAGTGGGCGAATGCCCGCAGTGTCACAGCCCTCGACTCTCCCATCGGGTGTGCCCGACATGTGGGTCGTATCGCGGCCGTCAGGTCGTGCAGGTGGAAGACTAGACTCCTGAAGAGCGGCCGGCCGACACCGGCCTCCCCGCATCGGGTCTCCTCGTGCGCCGTCACTGGTATGGCTGCCACAAGCTCGGAGTCCCGCCCTTTCGATTCCGATCTTCGGACGAGGTAGGCCTCTGTGGGAGAGTCCACCACATTCCATTGCGAGAGTTGCGACTACGAGTCGCGGCAGATCCGCTGGGGCGTCAGCCAGCTCGACCCGCGTCGCCGTTTCATGCCGGCCCTCTGCCTCCAGTGCAAGAGTTTCGTCGAAATCGACCTCACCGGAGCCGACATCCTCATCGATGAGTTCACCTGTCCACATTGCTCGGCCGAGGTCTTTTTCGTCGAACAAGGCGACTCCCACCACTGTCCCCGATGCTCTACTCCCGGCCTCAAACTCCGTCAGGGTCCTGCGTACTGGTGAGGCCCCGGCTCTGAACGAGACGCTCTTCGCGGCACGAGACAGGTAGACGCCGAGCCAAGACCACGGGAGGGAAGATTCGGGATGCAGACTATTGTGCAAGAAGGCAGGGCCATTCTAAGCCTGATCACGTCGATCCAGGTGCACGACGAAGCGCTCCGTTCGACGACCATCCATGAGTTCTCGGAGGATGTGAAGGTCTACTATCGCGATTTCGAGATCATCCGCATCGAGGCTCGAGAGGGCAATATAGAGATCCTTCCCGGCGCCGTCGCGGGGGTGTTCTGGATCGAGAAGGGTCGGCGCTACCAGCTGAAGGCCGGCGCCTAGAACACACGGGCGACGAACCGTGTCCTTTCGCAATGTCGCTTCCTGCGACGAACTCGTCCTCCCGGCAGCTTCCGCGGAGCGACACGGTCCGGTAGAATACGCCTCTTGTCGAACAGTTCGGGCCGCCGCTCGGACGAATGGACTCGAGAGTGAGGTGATCCGGCCCATGGGCCGCACCAGTGTTGGAAATGTGACTATGTGAGCGTGGCTCTTCTGGGGCGCGGCCTCTCGGGGCGGCGTCCCTTGTCTTGTTCAGGCCCAGCGCGAGCGTGGATCAGAGTGGAAGGTTCGCACGATCCGCAGGGAACGAGTGAGGAGGATCGATGTCTCTGGTAGACCCGGCCAAGATCCGGAACGTCGCAGTGGTAGGCCACCGCGGGTGCGGGAAGACTTCGCTGGTCGAGGCGATCCTGCATACGGCGGGCGTGAAGAACCGCCTCGGGAGCGTCGTCGACGGCACCACCGCCATGGACCATGACGAGGACGAGATCAAGCGTCAGATGACGATCTCCGCCGCCTTGGCCCACGTCGACTGGGACAAACGGAAGTTCAACCTCGTTGACACCCCGGGAGAAGCCTCGTTCATCACCGAGGCGACGGTCACGTTGTCGGTGGTCGAAGGCGCCCTGCTCGTGGTGAACGCCGTAAGCAAGGTGGAAGTGCAGACCGAGCGTCTGTGGCGCAGGTGCGAGCAACTCGGAGTGGCCCGCCTGGTGGCGGTGAACATGCTCGACCGCGAACGGGCCGACTTCGACGAGGTGTTGACGGCGTTGGGCGAGCGCTTCGGAGCGGCCCCGGTGGCGGTGGCGCTGCCCATCGGCACAGAGCAGGCATTCAGCGGCCTCGTCGACCTGCTGGACATGAAGGCCTATACCTACTCCAGCACGACGGGGAAGGGTCAGGAGACGAGCATCCCCGATGAGATGGCGGACGCCGTCGACACCGCGAGACTCACTCTTGTCGAGCGCATCGCAGAATCCGATGACGAACTCATCGAGAAGTACCTCGAGGGTGAGGAACTCACGCACGAGGAGCTCCTTGCGGCCCTCAAGAACAGTGTCGCGGAAGGGCGCCTTACTCCCGTGCTGCCTGTAGCCGCAACGAAGAACATCGGTACCGACCGACTGCTCGAGATGATCGAATTCGGGCTCCCGTCGCCCGCACGCGCGGGAACTCGATCGCTGCCGCTCGTCGATGGCTCGGGGGAGACGGACGTCGCTCCGGAACTCGACGCGCCAACGGCGCTCGTGATCTTCAAGACGATATCCGACCAGTTCTCGGGCCGCATCAACCTGGCCAAGATCTTCTCAGGACGGATCGCCGGCGACTCCCAACTCCTGAACCCCCGCACCGGGGAGCGTGAGCGTACCGGCAACATCCTCACGATGGTCGGCAAGGACAGCAAGGGCATCGACGAGGCGGGGGCCGGCGATATCGTGGCTCTCGCCAAGCTCAAGGACACCGCCACGGGCGACACGCTGACCGATCCCGCACGCGCCGTTATGTTCCCGGCGGTGGAATATCCGCCGCCCGCGATCTCATTCGCCATCACCGCCAAGGTGAAGGGGGAGGAGGAGAAGGTCTCCTCCTCGCTCAAGCGCCTCATCGAAGAAGACCCGGCCATGCAGTTCCGCTTCGACCCTCAGACGCACGAGATGATCATGGCGGGCACGAGCCAGGTGCACGTAGAAGTGGTCCTCGACAAGATGAAGCGCCGCTTCGGAGTCGAGGTCGATCTGCATCCTCCTCGCGTGCCCTACCGGGAGACCATTCGGAAGGCCTCCAAGGCCCAAGGGCGCCATAAGAAGCAAACGGGCGGTCGCGGCCAATTCGGCGACTGTTGGATCGAGATCGAGCCGCTCCCCGGCGGCGAGGGCTTCCTCTTTGAGGACGCGATCGTCGGCGGATCGATCCCCCGCGGCTTCATCCCCGCGGTCGAGAAGGGCATCGTCGAGACCATGGAGCGCGGCGTCATCGCCGGGTATCCCGTGGTGGGGGTGAAGGTGCGCCTCTTCGATGGGTCGTACCACAACGTCGACTCGTCGGAGATGGCCTTCAAGATCGCCGGCAGCCTGGCCTTCAACAAGGCCATGGAGGGAGCCGCACCGGCTCTGCTCGAGCCGGTGATGAACGTGGAGGTCACCGCTCCGGAGGAGAACATGGGCGACATCATGGGCGACCTCTCCAGTCGCCGCGGGCGGCCGCAGGGCAGCGAGAGCCTGGGGGAGATGCACGTGATTCGGGCGCAGGTGCCCTTGGCCGAGATGCTCAGCTACGCCCCCCAACTCCGCTCCATGACCGGAGGTCGCGGCTCCTACACCATGGAGCTCGATCACTACGAGGAAGTGCCGTCCCACCTGACGGAGAAGATCATGCAGGACGCTAAGGCCGCCAAGGAAGAGTAGGGCGGCACCCGCCGGCCGCCTCGAGGCCGGACCTGTCACATACCCACGGCGACGACCGTGAGAAGCGAACTTCACGATGATCTACCACGCCCCCCGTGCGGCAACCTGGGGGGCGTGGTGTCGTCTTGTCGTCCGGCGCGCCCAGTACCATCGCTTCATGTCGTGGTGTTTGTGAAGGACTCATGCAACGATTGTTGTATTATGAAGGGTATGCAATCCAAAGGCAGTCAAGGGGATACAGTGGAGGATCCGAGGCCGAGGCGCGTGACCGAACTGCTGCGCGACGGGTTCGAATCGTTCTCGCGCTCCCAGAAGGCCATAGCCAGGTACATAATCGATCATCTCGGAGAGACGGCATACCTGAGCGCCGAGGAGTTGGCGCGCAAGGGGAACACCTCGAGCTCCACGGTGGTACGCTTCGCTCAGTCCCTGGGTTTCAGCGGATATCCCGACCTCCAGAAGGCGGCCCGCGACGAGTTCCGCCTGGGGGCTTCGGCACGGGCGATCGTACATGATGACCAGCTGCTCTTCCTCGTAGAAGAAGACTACCTCACCCGGGCTCTGCGCACCGACATCCTCAGTCTCGAAGAGACCCTGGCGAAGAACACGCTGGCCCGCTTCAATCAGGCCGTCGAGACGGTCTCCGCCGCGGGAACGGTGATGACCATCGGCATGCACGAAGCCTCCATCATCGCAACGCACGCGTCGTACGTGTTCGAGTTGCTCGGCTTCGCCACGTGCGCGGTGGTCGACACTTCCGAGGCCAACGTGGCCAGACTACTGCGCCTCGGCCCCGGCGACGTGCTCCTGGCGGTCGGGTTCCGCCGCGCCCACCCTCAGACGATCGCGTTCCTCCAGAAGGCCATCGCCGCCGGCGTGCCCACCATCGCGATCACCGACAACTCGCTGTCGGAGATCGCCGGGAAGGCGGCGGTCACTCTGTATGCCGATATCGACTCCACCTTCTTCGCCCACTCTCTGGTGGGCCCGCTCAGCATGGTTGCGGCCCTGGCGGCTGCAACGTATGCGCGCGACCGCGACACCTACGACGCCCGCGTGAAGGCGGTACGGGGCCACGTAGGAGAGTCTGGATGGCTGCGGTAGATCGATCGGGCGATCTGGAGTCACGTTGATGGTGTCCGGGGGGTCGGGTAGACTCTAGCTCCGGCCGGTCCGCTCACCGCATTCACCGCGGGTGGGCGCATCCTGCAGGCCGGAAACGACCGGACGGGGCGGTAGGAGCACCGCGACGGGGTGGAGACAGCGGAGGTAGAGGATGTCAGGGCATTCGAAATGGGCGAGCATCAAGCACAAGAAAGCGTCGGTCGACGCCAAGCGCGGCAAGGAGTTCGCGAAGCTCTCTCGCGCCATCACGGTCGCGGCGAAGGAGGGCGGCGGCGATCCGGTGACCAGCGCCGGCTTGGCACAGGCTATACAGAAGGCGAAAGACGCCAATATGCCCGGCGACAACATCGAACGCGCGATCAAGAAAGGCACCGGGGAAGGCGCGGATGCCGCTTCGTTCATGCATCTCACCTACGAGGGGTACGGACCGAACGGAGTCGCGATCTACGTCTTCGTCCTTACCGACAACAGGAATCGGGCGGCGGCCGATGTGCGTCACATCTTCGATCGTTGCGGGGGGAACCTGGGCACCGACGGCTCGGTGGGCTGGATCTTCGAACGCAAGGGCGTGATCAGCGTCGATGCTGCCGGTTACGATGAAGATGAGGTGATGACCGCAGCCATCGACGCAGGGGCCGAGGACCTGCTGTCCGAAGCCGGCATGTACGAGATACGCACGGATCCCGCGGACTTCATGCGCGTCCGCGAAGCGCTGGGCGAGGCGGGCATCGAGATCACCACCGCCCAACTGACGATGATCCCGAAGAATACAGTGGCTCTCGAGGAGTCCGACGCCAAGAAGACCTTCCGTCTCCTCGAAGCCCTCGAGGATAGCGACGACGTGCAGGAGGTCTTCGCCAACTTCGAGGTGACCGACGAGGTGTTGGAGGCGCTCACCGGCTAGGGTCGCTGTAGGCTGACCTGCGCCGGTAGGCGACCGTCGGGTATGTCTGTATCCAGCCGCATCATCCTCGGGATCGATCCGGGGACGGCCTCGACCGGCTTTGGCGTGATCGCTCAGCGCGGCAACCGCTTGGAAGTCGTGGAGTACGGCGTGGTTCGCACCGAGGCCGGTGAGGAGCTCTGCGACCGGCTCCAGCAGATCTTCGCCGCGGTCGGAGAGATCCTGCGGCACCATCGGGCGGCGGAAGCTGCCGTGGAGTCGCTGTTCTTCAACGTGAACGCACGCACCGCGTTCGCCGTGGGCCAGGCTCGGGGAGTGGCTCTGCTGGCGTGCGCGCAATCCAGGTGCGAGGTCCACGAGTACACCCCCCAGGAGGTCAAGCAGGCGGTGGTGGGTTACGGCAAAGCCGACAAGGCTCAAGTGCAGGAGATGGTGCGGGTGCTGCTGCACCTCACAGAGCCTCCGAAGCCCGACCACGCGTCCGACGCCCTCGCCGTGGCGATCTGCCACGCTCACGGCCGAGGCCTTCGGGCGAGGATCGAGCGCACGCCCGGGCGCGCGGCGCCTGGTGCCACGAGATCCGCGGACCGCCCGGCCGGACGAGGGGAGGGCGATTGATCGAGCGGGTCAGTGGCACGGTGGTAGTCGTCCATGCAGACGGCGCGGTGCTCGACGTGGGTGGAGTGGGCTTCAGGCTGGAGATGTCTCGCACGACGCTCCGAGACCTCCCCCAGATGGGCGAGCCGGCCGTTGCCCTCACCTACCTGCATGTGCGCGACGAGGCTCTGCAGCTGTTCGGCTTCTCCAGCGAGGAGGAGCGCGAGCTCTTTCTGCGACTGATCTCGGTAAGCAAGATCGGTCCAAGATTGGCGCTGGCGGCCCTCTCCGTACGACGGCCCCGTGAGGTACGCAGGGCCATAGCCGCAGGAGACGTGGCGTTCTTCCAGTCGGTGCCGGGCATAGGCAAGAAGACGGCGGAGCGCCTCATTCTCGAGCTTCGCGAGACGATGGCGGCGATTGAGGGCTCGATCACGGCGCCCCTCGCGGACGAGGAAGATGGCAGCGAGATCCACCTGGCCAAAGCCGCACTCGCCGAGTTGGGCATGACCGCGGCCGAGGCCGAGCAGCTGCTACGCGGCGCAAACCCGAGCACCCCCGCGAATGAACTCGTGCGGGTAGCGCTGCGGAAACGACGGTAGAGGGTGGAGGAGGCGGCAGGTTGAGCGACGGCATCGCGCGTATGGACGACGACGAACGACTGGCGGATCCCGAGGAGCTCCAGGGCGACCAGGATCTGGAAGGGTCTCTTCGCCCCCGGGCACTCGGATCGTTCACGGGGCAGCCGGTCCTGCGTGAGCAGCTGTCGATCTTCATCGAGGCCGCCCGCAACAGGGGTGAGCCACTCGACCACGTGCTGCTCGCCGGCCCCCCCGGCCTGGGGAAGACCACTCTCGCGAACATCATCGCGTTCGAGATGGGCGTGCACATCGTCACCACGTCGGGCCCGGCCCTGGAGCGCAAGGCCGATATGGCGGCCATCCTCACCAATCTCGAGGAAGGCGACGTGCTGTTCATCGACGAGATCCATCGCTTGAATCGGGCTATCGAAGAGATCATGTACCCGGCGATGGAAGACTTCGAGATCGACATCGTCATAGGACAGGGGCCGAGTGCCCGCAGCATCAGACTCGATGTGCCGCGCTTCACGCTGATCGGCGCGACCACACGCTCCGGCCTGATCACAACGCCCCTGCGCGATCGCTTCGGCTTCTCGCACCGTCTCGACTACTACTCCCACGAAGACCTGAGCACGATCATCGATCGGTCGGCCGGCATCCTCGGCGTGAGCATCGAGTCGGAAGGAGCGCACATGCTCGCCCTCCGCTCGCGGGGCACCCCCCGCATCGCCAACCGCCTCCTCAAGCGCGTACGCGACTACGCGCAGGTGCGTCACGAGGGGCGCATCACAGAGGATGTCGCCGCGGAGGCCCTCCGCCTCTTCCAGGTGGACGACGAGGGCCTCGATCGAGTCGACCGGGAGATCCTCACTCTGATCCTGGAGAAGTTCGACGGCGGCCCGGTGGGCCTGTCGACCCTCGCAGTCGCCATCGGGGAAGAGGCCGACACAATCGAGGACGTCTACGAGCCCTATCTTCTACAGCGGGGCTTCCTCATGCGCACCCCGAGAGGGCGCGTACTCACGCGCCTCGGCTACCTCCACTGCGGCGCCACACCGCCCAAGGGACCGAGCACCCTGTTCGAACCGCTGTGAGATTGCTGCTTCACGTGTGTTGCGGACCGTGCGGCGCGGGCACCCTCGACCATCACCTGGCAGCCGCTTCGGACGTGGTGGGGTTCTTCTACAACCCGAACATCCACCCCTTCATGGAGTACCGCAGACGGCTCACAGGGGTGCGCGACTTCGCGTCTGCGCGACACCTCCCAATCCGGGAAGCCCTGTGGTTCGACCCTGAGCGGTGGTTCGAGACCGTGCGCGGCGGAGCCGACGAACGCTGCCGGCGGTGCATCGCCCTGCGCCTGCGAAGAACCGCGGAAGAAGCGTCGGCCACCGGCGCCGACGCATTCGCGACGACATTGGCGGTGAGTCCCTGGCAGGACCATGCGGCGATCGAGGAGGAAGGAGCGTCCGCGGGAGACGCGGCAGGTGTGGTCTTCGTTTACGAAGACCTTCGCCACCTCTATCTCGATTCGCGTCGCGTGGCGCGCGAACTCGCCCTCTATCGGCAGAAGTACTGCGGCTGTCTCATCTCCGAGTGGGAACGTTATCGTGATCAGCGCTGAAACAGTCGGTGCATAGACGTGCGCCTCGACGAACTCGACTTCGCCTTTCCCGAGGAACTCATCGCGCAGCGCCCCTGCGAGCCGAGGGACGCGTGCCGCCTTCTCGTCGTCGACAGAAGCAGTGGTGCACTTTCCCATCGGGTCTTCCGCGACCTGCCGACTGTGCTCAGACCTGGAGATGTACTCGTGGTCAACGAATCGCGGGTCCTGCCGGCGCGGGTATGGGCGCACAAGGAGACCGGTGGTCGGGTCGAGTTGCTGTTCTTGCGAAGGACCGACCGGGCGACCGACTCCCGCGTGCACGAGAAGGACGGGGCGGGGAACGAGGGCCCCGAAGTGTGGGAGGTGTTGGCCCGCCCGTCCTCACGCCTCCGCACCGGCGTCCGCCTTACGTTCGGGCATGATACGAGTCTGAGGCTCGAGGAATCGTTTGGAGACGGGCGATGGCTGGTGAGCCATCAGGGCACACCCGATATCCTGGAGTTGCTCGAACGATACGGGGTCATGCCGCTTCCGCCCTACATCCGGACTCCACTCGAAGACCCCGGTGAGTATCAGACCGTATACGCGACCGCGCCCGGCTCCGCCGCGGCGCCCACCGCGGGCCTCCATTTCACTCGCACACTCCTATCGCGCCTGGGAGAAGTCGGCGTGCAGATAGAGAAGGTCACGCTGCATGTGGGCGTGGACACCTTCCGCCCCGTCAGCGCGGAACGGGTGGAAGAGCACCAGATTCACACTGAGACCTACCATGTTGATCAGGCCGTCGCTGCCCGCCTCGATCAGGCGAGAGCCGAGGGTCGCCGTCTGGTAGCTGTGGGCACCACGGCGGTCCGGGTGCTCGAGACGATCTACCGACAGTCAGAGGCGCGGGAAGGGGCGAATGTGCCGTGCACGGGAGCCACCGACGTGTTCATCACACCTGGGCATCGGTTTCGCGCGGTCGACGCGCTGATCACGAACTTCCATCTGCCGCGCACCAGCCTGCTGGCGCTGGTGATGGCATTCGGAGGTGTGGAGGTCGTACGACGCGCGTACCAGGAAGCGGTCGAGCGCCGCTACCGGTTCTTCAGCTTCGGTGACGCCATGCTGGTCACAAGCGAGACCGACCCCGCGTGAGCCTCGAGAGCCTGCCTTCCTTTCGGTTCGAGGTCGAGGCCCAGAGTCAGGGCGCTCGGGCAGGGGTCCTGCACACCCCACGAGGGGCGGTGCGCACCCCGTGCTTCATGCCGGTGGGTACCAAGGGCACGGTGAAGGCCATGTCGCCCGAACGGCTTCGCGCGATCGGAGCGCAGATCGTCCTCGCCAACACGTATCACCTCGCGCTCCGGCCGGGGAGCGAGGTGGTCGCGGAGCTGGGCGGGCTCCACCGGTTCATGGGGTGGGACGGCCCGATCCTCACCGACAGCGGGGGCTTTCAGGTATTCAGCCTCAAGGGCACCGCTACCATCCGCGACGAAGGCGTGGCCTTCCGCTCGGTGTATGACGGATCCGTGCACACGTTCACGGCCGAGCGCGCCATGCTCGAGCAGCAGCGCCTGGGGGCCGATCTCGTCATGTGCTTCGACGAATGCCCTCCTGGTGGATCGACGCGCGAGGAGGTCGCCGCCGCGGTGCGACGCACGGAGGCCTGGGCCCGTCGCTGCCGGGAGGCCCACCTGCGGGTGGAAGGCCGGGGCAACGACGGCCCTCAGATGCTGTTCGGCATCGTCCAGGGCGGCACGCATCTCGACCTTCGTCGGGAGAGCGCGGCCGGACTGCTGGAACTTGACTTCCCCGGATACGCCATCGGAGGTCTTTCGGTCGGGGAGGAGCGCGCCGCGATGCTCGAGACGACGGAGGCCACCGCCGCCCTGCTGCCCACGGAGCGCCCCCGATACTTCATGGGTATCGGAGACCCGGCAGGCCTGCTGGAGGTGATCGAACGCGGCATCGACCTGTTCGACTGCGTGTTGCCCACCCGCATCGCCCGAATGGGCACCGCGTTCGTGCCTGGAGGACGACTCAACCTCAGGAATGCTGGGCACACCGCCTCCAGAGAGCCGCTGGAGTCGGGGTGCCCGTGCCAGGCGTGCACGACCTTCTCGCGGGGAGCTCTGCGCCACTTCGTCATGCAGAAGGAGATCCTGGGCTTCCAACTCCTCACCGAACACAATCTCGTCCATATCTTCCGCCTTGTGGAGGCAGCGCGAGCGGCGATCCTCGAGGGTCGCTTCGCCGAGTTCAAGCGGGCGTTCGCATTAAGCGTGGAGCGCCTGTCGCCGGAGTAGGTCGTGGTAACATAGCTCTCATCAGCGCACCTACACTGCGCCGGCTCTGAACTCAAGGAGGAAGCGTTGGGCAACTTCGGTCTTCTGGCACTATACGTTCTAGGCTTCATCGCCATCTTCTACTTCCTCGCCATCCGCCCTCAGCAGCGGCAGAGGAAGGCACACGACGTGCTCGTGGCGGGTCTGAAGCGCGGCGATCGGGTCGTCACCGTCGGTGGTCTTCACGGAAAGATCAAGCGCACGGAGGAAGACGTGATCGTGCTCGAGATCGCCAAGAATGTGGACGTCAGGCTGGGTCGTCGCGCGATCGCCGAGGTACTGACCACGGCTGAAACCACATCTTCGTTCGGTCAGATCGACTCCGCCGAAGGGGAAGCCACCGAAGACTGAGAGGCGTCCCACACGGGGCGGCGCCGAGGCGAGTCGCACGTGTGGCGGCCGGCTCGGCGCCCGCATTGACATAGCCCGCCCCTTGGCATATCCTCCGCCGTTGTGACTCGGAGGAAGACCGTTCTCCTTTCACTCCGCGCACCCGGAACCCGACGATCCTAGGATGGTACGAGCGTGTCCACGACGCGACGCAACGTGCTGACTCTGGCGGCCGTTGCCGTCCTGCTGGCTGTGGCCGGCTACTTCGTCTACCCCCTTGGTTCGAGCACGCGGCTCGGCCTCGATCTCCAGGGGGGGTTGGCGGTGATCCTCGAGGCCGAGGACAGTATCCGCGCTCCCCGCACAAACGAAGGCATGAATCAGGCTATGGACATCATCAACGACCGGATCAACCGGCTGGGGGTGGCCGAATCTGAGGTGCAGCGACAGGGCGACTGGAAGATCAGCGTGCAGTTGCCCGGCATCGACAACACCGATGAAGCTCTCGCGATCATCGGGAAGACCGCGGTGCTCGAATTCTACGATGTCGACGACTTCGGCCCGCCGTTCGCCACCGAGGAAGAGGCGCTCCAGGCCGCGGGTGTGGAATCCGAGACGAGATTACCCGCCGACCAACGGATCGTCCGCTGGCCCGCGGACGATCCCACGCGGACGCGATACTACCTGGTGGAGTCCCCGCCGGCCCTGACCGGGTCCGCCCTATCGGGCGCCCAGGTGGGCTTCGACAGCACCAACCAGCCGAAGGTCGACATGCAGTTCAAGGACGACGGCGCCGTGGCCTTCGCCGACGTCACCGAGCGACTGGCGCAGAGGAACCAGATCACAGGGCAGGACCAACTGCTGGTGATCGTGCTCGACGGGGTGGTGGAGTCGTCACCCCGCGTATCGGAGCGGATAGCGGGTGGTCGCGCCGAGATCACCGGGCGCTTCACGCTCGACGAAGCCAAGAACCTCGCGTTGGTCCTGCAAACAGGCGCCTTGCCCGTGGAGCTGAAGGTGATCGACCAGCGCAGCATCGGGGCGACTCTCGGCAAGGCCTCGCTCCAGCAGGCGCTGTACGCGGGCCTGGTCGGGCTGGCGATGGTGGCGGTGTTCATGGTGGCCTACTACCGCCTGCTCGGCCTCGTGGCCAACTTGGCGCTTGTGATCTACGGTCTGCTCTTCTGGGGGATCTTGAACGGGATCGATGCGGCGCTCACCCTTCCTGGCGTGGCGGGCATCATCCTCACCTTGGGCATGGCCGTCGATGCGAACGTCATCATCTTCGCCCGCATCCGCGAGGAGATCGAGGCCGGCAAGACGGTACGCACGGCGGTTGACGCCGGCTTCCGGAAAGCATTGAGTGCCATCGTGGACGCCAACGTCACCACCCTGATCACGGCGGCAGTGCTGTTCTGGGCGGCGACCGGGGGCATCCGCGGATTCGCGCTCACCCTGGGTATCGGCGTGGCCTTGTCGATGTTCACCGCCATCGTCGTCACGCGCGCGCTCCTGGGCCTGCTGGCTGATTGGAGGCCCTTCAAGAACCCGTCGCTCACCGGCCTTCGGGTAAGAGGGGAGAGCAAGGCATGACGGTCTATCCCTTCATGCGGTACAAGTGGTACTTCATCGCGCTTGTGGGCGCGGTCACCGTGTTCGCCGTTGCCTCGATGCTCTTCTTCGGTTTGCGCCTCGGCATTGAATTCAACGGAGGCGTGCGCGTCGAAGTGAAGCTGGAGCGGCCGGCCACGGTGACGCAGGTGCGCGACGCGGTCAGCGCGGTGGGGGTGGACGACAGTGTGATCCAGCCCGTGGGTGACGACGGCTTCGTGATAACCGCGTCGGAGCTGTCCGACGATCAGTACGACGAGCTCATCGCGACCCTCGCCATGGACTTCGGCGCAGAGCAGGCCGCGGCCGGCATGGAGCGCGTCGGGCCGAGCTTCGGGGAGGAGACCGGCCGGAAAGCCCTGATCGCGGTGCTCTTCGCAATCGCAGTCATAGTGCTCTACATCACGTGGCGCTTCGAATACAAGTTCGCCCTGCCGGCGATCGTGGCCCTCGTGCACGACGTAGCGCTCACGTTGGGCGTGTACGCGGTTACGGGACGTCTGGTCACCGCGGCCACCGTGGCGGCGGTGCTCACTATCCTGGGATACTCCATCAACGACACCATCATCGTGTTCGACCGCATCAGGGAAAATCAGATCCTGATGAAGAAGGAGTCGTACGCCTCCATGGTGGACCTGAGCATACGCCAGACCCTGGCGCGATCGATCAACACCGCGCTCACCACCCTCATGCCCATCGGCACCATCCTTCTTTTGGGTGGTGCCACACTGAAAGACTTTGCCTTCGCATTGTTCATTGGCATCGCTGCAGGCGGCTACTCGTCCATGTTCGTCGCGTCGCCCATCCTCACTCTCTGGAAGGAACGGGAGCCGCGCTATCGCAAGCGCGCGGTCGTGGAAAGGGCTGGCAGGTAGCCTCTCTTCACGCCTTCACGCTCCCCCTCGGGGTGACTTGAGACGTCTTCGTTTCAGTGCTCTCCAGAGCCGGGAAGAGTGTCTGCGAAGTTTGTCCAGGAAGGGAGAGGTCATGAGTGAAGATGTCGACACGACTGCCAACAGCACCCCGGAGGAAAGCCCGACTGCCGTACGCGATATCCTCGAACGGGCTCTGCTTGTGGGCCTCGGGGCGGCCGCGCTCACGAAAGACCGTGTGCAGGCCGTGGCCGACGAGTTCATCCGCAGGGGCCAGCTCTCGGCGGACGAGGGGAAAGACCTGGTCGAGGGCTTGGCGGCCCGAAGTCGGGATGAGGCGCGATCGGTTCTTCGTGGCGCGGACTCCTCACTCCAGAGCGTGATGGGGCAGCTCGGCGTCGCCACACAACGCTCGGTCGAAGACGTGGAGTTCCGCGTTCAGCAGCTGGAGCATCGTCTGGCGCTTCTCGAGAGACAGGCCGACGCCGCCTCCACGGTGGATGAGTGACCCACTCCGCCGTGCACCAGAGCAACTGGACGGTGGTTCCGCGGTGCGTGACATACGCGTGACGCAGACACCGAAAGGCATCGTCGGCCAGGCCCGCAACCTCGACCGCCTTCGCCAGATCTCCGAAGTCGCGGTGCGTCACGGCTTCGGGTATCTTTTCGAGAGGCACAACCTGTGGACGGTGCTCGCACTCCGTAAGCGCGAGGTGCCCCCGCAGCCCCCGCAGTTGGGGCGCCATGTGCGGGAGTTCCTCGAGGAACTCGGCCCCACGTTCGTGAAGTTCGGCCAGTTGTTGAGCACGAGACCCGACCTGGTGCCCCACGAGGTGCTGGAGCAGCTTGTGCGGCTACAGGACCAGGTGCCGCCCTTCCCGTTCGAGGCCGTGCGCGCAGTCGTCGAGGAGGAACTCGGGCTCACCCTGGAGCGGTTGTTCGTGAGCTTCGACTCCGTCCCTATCGCCGCCGCTTCCATCGGTCAGGTGCACCGCGCGGAACTCCCCGGCGGGACCCAGGTGGTGGTGAAGGTGCAGCGGCCCGACGCCGCCCGGCAGATCCAGCGCGACATCGAACTGCTCGAACAGGCTGCGCTTCTGATGAAGGAGCACCTGGGCGAGAGGCTCTTCGCCGATCCGGTCGCCGTGGTGCAGGAGTTCGCGCGATCGATCTCCGCTGAACTCGACTACATGTTGGAGGCACGCAACGCCGAGCGGTTCGCATCCAACTTTTCAGGATCTCAGTCGGTGAGTATCCCCAGAGTGCATTGGACGCACTCACGACGCCGCGTCCTCGCTCTCGAGTACACGCACGGCACCACGCTGAACCTCCTCGACCTGGAGGAGATGGGGTACGCCGAGCGTTCCGCCCTCGCAGAGACCATCGCCGACGCCTGGTTCAAACAGATACTCGAAGACGGCTTCTTCCACGCGGATCCGCACCCGGCGAACATCATGTACATCGATCACGGCCACATCGCCCTCTTGGATTTCGGCATGGCCGGCGCTCTGTCCAGGGAAGACCTGGAGCAAGGCACCTTCCTCTTCCTCGATGTGATGAGTCGCGATATTGAGGGCGTCAAGCGCCGGCTGGCGCACCTCGGGGTGCGCTGGCCCCGTGAGAAAGACCAAGAGGTCACCGCGGCCTTGGAGCTGGGGTTCGCCCGCTACTTCGGCCTCAAGCTTGCCGACCTCGACGCCGGAGCGCTTATCCATGAGGTCTTCGACCTCATCTACCAGCTGCATCTGAGCCTGCCTTCCCGCTTCCTGCTTCTGGAGAAGTCGCTGCTCACTCTGGAGGGAGTGGCGACCAACATATATCCAGACCTCAACGTCTTCCAGATGGCACGGCCGTACGCACGCCGCCTGCTCGTCCGGCGCTACCGACCCGACGTCGCCCTTGCCGGTGCGGGCCGCTCGCTCGAGGCCTATGCCAGAGTCCTGCGGGACTATCCTTTCCAGGTACACGACCTGCTTGAGGAGATGCGCGACGGCGAGCTCGAGATCAAGTTCGTCCACATGGGACTGAACGACTTCGGGCACAAACTCGACGTTCTTACCAATCGTGTGGTCATCGGCCTCATCACCGCATCCCTCGGGCTGGCCAGCTCTATCGTCGCGGTGTTCGTGACCGGAGGGCCGCACGTTCTCGGTCTCTCCGTCTGGGGGATACCAGGCTTCTTCGGTGCGTTCGTCTTCGGTGTCTGGCTCATGTGGGCGATCGTGCGCTCCGGTAGGATGTGAGGCCTTTCGCGCCTCTGAGGTGAGCCCGCCGACTGCCGTCCGTTCCCGCGGTTATACTGTTCCAACATGGACTCGTACACTTGGAACTGCACGCCCTTCGAGTGGGATATCGCGGAACGTATCGCGGACGACCTGTGCCTGCCTCTTGTAGCCGGCGTCGTCCTCGCTAGGCGCGGGTTCGCGTCTCCGGAGGAGGCGCGCGCCTTCCTCGAGGTGTCTGCCGAGGTGCCGAGCCCGTTCCTCTTCTCCGACATGGAGATCGCGGTCGAGAAGATAGTCGCGGCCGCGGCCGGCGGTATGCGCGTGGTGGTGCACGGTGACTACGACGTCGACGGCATCTCGGCGACGGCGCTGCTCGTGCGGGGCCTCAGGCATTTCGGCATCCACGCGGAGACGTACCTCCCAAGCCGTTTCGTAGAGGGCTACGGCCTTTCAGAATCCGGCGTCCGCACGATCGCGACCCGGGGTGAGGCCTTGTTGATCACGGTCGACTGCGGTGTCAATTACCCTGATCAGGTGGCCCTCGCGATGTCTCTCGGTCTCGATGTGATCGTGACCGACCATCACAGCCCCGGCCCCGAGCTCCCTGCGTGCCCGGTGATACACGCGTCCCGTGGAGAGTACCCGCATGCGCACCTGTGCGGCGTGGGAGTGGCTCTCAAAGTGCTCCACGCCCTCCACGTGCGCGTCGAGGGGGCGGACGAGCATCGCCTGCCCGAGGCGCTCCTTCGCCAGCTCGACTTGGTCGCACTTGGCACTGTCGCGGATCTCGTGCCCCTCGTCGGCGAGAACCGCTACTACGTGACCGAGGGCGTCGTGCGTCTCGCGACCTCCGACAAACCCGGCCTGCGGGCTTTGCTCAGCATAATCGGCGAGGGGAGGATCGACGCCCAGACCATCGGGTACCGGCTGGCCCCGAGATTGAACGCGGCGGGACGCATGAAAGACCCCCAGTCGCCTCTACGACTGCTTCTCACCGACGACCCGGAGGAAGCCGCCGCCATCAGCGAGGAGCTGGACGTGCTGAACCGCCGGCGGCAGGAGGTGGAGGCGGGTGTGCTCGTGGAGGCTCTGCAGCAGGTGGAAGAACTCGCTGTGTTGCCTACGATCTTGGTGCTCGCGGGCGCCGACTGGCACGAAGGGGTACTCGGTATCGTCGCCTCGCGGATCGTCGAGCGTTATCATCGGCCGGCCGCGGTGCTCTCGATCAGCGACGGTGTAGCGAGAGGGTCCGCCCGCAGCATCCCGTCGTACGACATGATGGCCGGGCTGACCGCCTGCTCCGACCTATTCTCGGATTTCGGCGGTCACCGTCAAGCCGCGGGTATGACCCTTCCGGCGGCTTCGTTGGAAGAGTTCCGCTCGAGGATAGAGGCGCACGCCGACGCGACCCTCACGGCAGAAGACATGATCCCCACCTATCGACCCGACGCCGTCATCCACGGCGAAGATCTCACGTTAGAGACCGCGGACTCGTTCGCCTGCCTCGCGCCCTTCGGCATGGGCAATCCTCGTGTGAACCTCATCGCCATCGCGGCGCGGTTCGAGTACCCCGAAACCACACGCAAGGGCGATCATCTGCGCTGCAGCGTGCTGGTGGACGACATCCGCACCAAGGCGATCGGGTTCGGGCTAGCGTCCAAGATCCCCGCTCTCCTGGATAGCGGTGCCAGAGGGCATGCGGGGCTGCGTCTGGAGGTGAGCGAGTGGCAGGGCACGAGTCGCGCGGAAGCCCACCTCCACAGCTTGTACCGCGCGACCGATCACGGTCAGGCCGCCCTCGGGTGCACGCCGGATTGCCCCTTCCGAGATCCGCTGGATGCACCCGTTCCGTGCGCACAATGCGCAGAGCCGTTCGCCGGTGACGAGCGCCCTCTGACGGGCCGCGACCTCCGCGATCGCCGCGGCACCCTGCCCCGAATCGCGGAAGTCCTGTCGTCAGGAGAACCGGTGACCATCGTGGGCTCCTCGGCGAGCCACCATCTCGCGGCCGTGTGCGGCGGCCTGCCTCTCAGGGAGTTGGGCGTCGCCGGCGTAGATTGCGTGAGCCGATACTGCTGGCGCACGAGAGGGCCCGGCCTGCGGCCGGACGCGCTCCTGTTCGCCGACTGGTGGGCCGCGGAGCGTCGCGCCGTACTCCTGAGTTCCCGACGGCACATCATCGTGGCAGACCCCCCGTTCCGGGCTTCGCACACCCGTCTCGTCGCGGACCTAGCGGCTTCGGGAGCGAGGATCCACCTGATATACGGCAAAGGCGAACGAGACCGCGTCGCGCGGGAACTGCGTCGAACCGTACATCCCAGGTACTGGATGGTCGCTCTCTACCGGGAGTGGCAGGCCGGGGGGGCGGAACTGCCTGAGCTGCTCGCCCGCGTGGATCGTGCAGCCTGGGGGAGAGACGGGGCCCTGGCTTCCTCCGAAGACCTCCACGCCGCCTTGGCTCTTCTGGAAGCCCTCGGCCATGGCCCCGATTCGGACGAAAAGGCTACAATGAAGGCCACGGACCACCCTGCGTACCTTGCGGCCGAAGCCGCCTACACGGAGGCCATCAACTTTTGCCGGAGGATGTGACAAGGCCGGCTGATAGCTCGGAAGTCATGGAACTCGAGGTGCCCCACCGCGAGTTGCTCGACGATCTGTTCCGCCAGATCGTACGGTACAACCCGACGTTCGATAGAGGCTTGGTCGGGCGGGCGTTCCAGATAGCCGTGACGCATCACCGGGAGCAGAGGCGCGCCAGCGGCGAAGACTACATCCTCCATCCCGTCGGCACCGCTGCCATCTGCGCCGATCTTCGGCTCGACTCCGCCACCATCGCCGCCGCGCTCCTGCACGACGTCGTTGAAGACACCGAGGTCTCGGTCGAAGAGGTGCGTAGCGAGTTCGGCGATGAGGTGGCGCTTCTCGTCGATGGCGTCACCAAGCTGACTCAGATGTCGTTCCGCAGCGTGGAAGAAGAGCAGGCCGAGAACTTCCGCAAGATGATCATCGCGATGGCGAAAGACATCCGGGTGATCCTGATCAAACTCGCCGATCGCCTACACAACATGCGCACCCTCTGCTACCTGGGCAAAGAGAAGCAGATACAAAAAGCTAAGGAGACCCTCGAGATCTACGCTCCGCTGGCGCACCGCCTGGGTATCGAGTCCGTGCGATGGGAGTTGGAAGACGTCGCATTCGCGACGCTGCACCCCCGCAAGTACGCAGAGATCCAGCAGATGGTGGCCCAGCGCCGGGCTGATCGCGAGAACTACCTCGAAGAAGCTCGGGCCTACCTGAAGCGCGAACTCGACAAGGTGAAGATCGACGCCGAGATCCTCGGGCGGGCGAAGCACTTCTACTCCATCTACGACAAGATGACTCGAAAGGGGAAAGAGTTCAACGAGATCTACGATCTCACCGCGATGCGCGTGCTGGTGGCCAGCGTCCGCGACTGTTACGCGGCCGTGGGGATCATCCACTCCCTCTGGAAGCCCCTTCCCGGCCGTTTCAAAGACTACATAGCGATGCCGAAGTTCAACATGTACCAATCGCTACACACAACGGTCATCGGGCCACAGGGCAAACCGCTCGAGATCCAGATTCGTACGATGGAGATGCACGAGACCTCCGAATACGGCATCGCGGCGCACTGGGTGTACAAGGACAAGGACAAGGCCCGGGACGGCGCGCGCGACAAGGGCGACCGCCTGGCCTGGCTCCGGCAGATGATGGAGTGGCAATCGGAGACGAAGGACGCTTCCGAGTTCATGGAGTCGCTTCGGGTCGACCTACTGCAGGACGAAGTCTACGTCTTCACCCCGAAGGGCGAGGTCAAGAGCCTGCCGGCCGGCTCCACGCCGGTGGACTTCGCCTACGCCATCCACACCGACGTGGGGCACCGCTGTATCGGTGCGAAGGCGAACGGGCGGATAGTGCCGCTCACCTACAACCTGCAGTCCGGCGATATCGTGGAGATCCTCACCACCAAGAACCCCCAGGGCCCGTCGCGAGACTGGCTGAATTTCGTGCGGAGCTCCGGTGCCCGCAACAAGATCCGGCAGTGGTTCAAGCGCGAGCGGCGCGAGGATTCCGAGCACCTGGGCAAAGAGGCTTTGCTCGAGATCATGCGCAAGCACGGCCTCCCGGCCCAGAGACTCATGGGCTCAGAGACGCTCTCGCAGGTAGTCAAAGACCTGAACTTCCAGAAGCGCGAAGACTTCTTCGTGAGCATCGGCGCTGGGAAGACGAGCGCACAGCACGTGCTCACCAAGATCATGCAGCACCTGGACGAGAGCCTCGGCACCGTCAAAGACCTGCCTCCCGCCATCCAGGTCACACCTCGCCGTCTTCCTTCCTCGGGTGATCTCGGCATACGGGTCGAGGGCGTCGAAGATGTGGCGATCCGCATGCCGGAGTGCTGCAGACCGGTGCCCGGCGACGAGATCGTCGGTTACATCTCTCTCGGCAAGGGCATCACGGTGCACCGCCGGGACTGCCCCAACGTAAGAGCTCTCGAGAAGCGCCCAGAGAGATTCGCGGCAGTCTCATGGGACACCGCGACCAAAGCCCCGTTCCGCGTGGAGATACAGATCGAGGCGTACGATCGCAGCCGACTCTTGGAGGATATCTCACGCACCTTGAGTGAGAGCGGGGTGAACATACTAGCCGCGCAGCTCCAGATGACCGACGACAACACGGTGAAGGGAAGGTTCGTGTTCGAAGTGTCCGGGGTTGACTACCTCGAATCGGTCTTGCAGCGCATGCGGATGATCGACACCGTCTACGACGCATATCGCGTCACTCCCCATTAGGGTTGGCATGAGCCGTCGGATCCTCGTAGTCGAAGACGACGCCGACCTGCGCGGGATGCTGCAGAGTCTTCTCGAAGAAGACGGTTACGAGGTGACGGTGGCCGAGGATGGGCTCGAAGGACTGCGCCAAGTGGTCGACGCCCCTCCCGAACTCATCATCTCCGATGTCCTGATGCCTCGCATGAGCGGACTCGAGTTTTGCGCCTTGCTGAAGGACAGCCCACAGACCCACCACATCCCGCTCCTCTTCCTCACCTGCGTCGACGATCCGGTGAACGGCTTCGAAGTGGGCGCCGACGACTACCTGGTGAAGCCGTTCCGGCAGCGTGAGCTGCTCGCTCGGCTGAGGGCCATCCTCCGTCGCACCGAGTCGCTGCCCCCGCAGATGGCCACCCAGGGGCTGAGGGGCAATCTGAGCGAACTGAGCATCGCGGAAGTCCTGCAGACCCTTCACGTCGGGGGGGCTTCGGGGTGCCTCTCCGTGGTCACCGCCGATGCCTCCGGCCGGGCCCGTCTATGGTTGGAGCAAGGGGAGCTCGTGGCCGCCAAGGTCGAAGGTGCGGAACTCTTCGACGGCGAAGAGGCCTTCTTCTTCGCTGCGCGCTGGGAGGAGGGGGCGTTTGCGTTCGACTCGGCCAACCGGGCAGAGCATTGGACCGTCCAGAACACCATTGAGAGCCTGCTGCTAGAGGCCGCCCGCCGGCTGGATGAGGATGACCCAGAGGAGGGTGGACTGTCGCGTGCCACCTCGCGCTCGTGCCGCATCCGAGCCGAGATGCCCGGGCGCGCAGAGCTCGAGGCGCGGGTGGTCGAGGTGCGGAACCGCCTGAAACTCAAGGCGTTCGAGGCACTCATGGCCGGGCGGCCCCTGCACCACGGCGAGGCTGTTTCCTTCGTGCAATTCGTAGACCCCGGCGTCGACCTACCGGAGGAGCTCGACGAGTTGATAGAACGCATGCTGAGCCAGGAGTGACCGACCGCTCTGTTATCATGACGCTCGGTCCCGCTCCTACTACGAGGTTTGATTCCGTATGAACATACTGTGTGTGCCCGTGGGCCCGCTGCAGGCGAACTGCTATCTGCTCTCCGACGACGAAGGCACTACTTGCGCCATCGACCCAGGGGGAGACCACGAGAAACTCGCCGGCCTGTTGTCGGAGCGCGGGCTGGACCTTTCGCACATCCTCCTCACCCACGGGCATTTCGACCACCTCGCCGGTGCGTCGCAACTGGCCGAGGGCACCGGGGCCCTCGTGGGCTGCGCGCAAGGCACGGTCCCGATGCTGCGCGATCCCGATTCCTACATCCCGTTCCCCGGTTTCGGAGGGATCCCAGGCCGCGAGCCCGACCTGGTGCTTTCCCATGGGGACGTGGTCGAGGTGGGCGCCCTGCGGATCGAAGTGGTGTCCACGCCCGGTCATTCCCCCGGAGACGTGACCTTTGCGGCGGGCGCGGCGCTGTTCTGCGGCGACCTCCTCTTCTACCGGTCGGTGGGCCGCACGGATTTTCCCGGGGGAGACTTCGACACGCTGCTGGCATCGGTGCAGCGACTCGTCGACAGATTCCCCCCGGAGACGCAGGTCTTCCCCGGGCACATGCAGGCCACCACCCTGGGTGACGAGCTCAGCTACAACCCCTTCTTGTCGAGGCTCACGTCGCGTGGTTGACAAGATCACCGCCCCCAAGGGAACGTACGACATCCTGCCCGACGAACAGGCGGTGCGCCGCTGGGTGGTCGCCCGTGCCGAGGACGTCTTCCATCGCTACGGCTACGGACGTCTGGACACTCCGATCTTCGAGGAGACCGGTCTGTTCGCGCGAGGTGTGGGTGAATCCACAGATATCGTTCGCAAGGAGATGTATACGTTCACCGATCTCGGCGGCCGGAGCATGACCCTGCGACCCGAAGGGACCGCACCCGCGGCTCGAGCCTATGTCGAGCACGGCATGCACACCCTCCCGCAGCCGGTGAAGTTCTGGTACCACTGGCCGATGTTCCGCTACGAGAGTCCGCAATCGGGCCGGTATCGTCAGCACTACCAGTTCGGGATCGAGGCATTCGGTTCTACTTCGCCGGCGTTGGACGCGGAGGCGATCGGAGTCCTGGCAGCGCTGTATCGCGATATCGGCCTCGCCCAAGTGGATCTCCGCATCAATTCGATGGGCTGCCGGGAGTGCCGCCCCGCCTACTCGGCCGAACTGCGCACGTTCCTCACCGAACACCGCTCCGACCTCTGCTCGGAGTGCCACGAACGTACGCGCTTGAACCCCCTACGCACCTTCGACTGCAAGGTGCCGGGTTGCCTGCACGTGATGGAGGCGGCTCCGCGCTTCACGGAGTATCTGTGCGAACAGTGCGAGACACATCACTCCGTTGTCCGCGACCACCTGGCCTTGCAGAACATCGAATACACAGAGGACCACCGTCTGGTGCGCGGCATGGACTACTACACGCGCACCACCTTCGAGTTCCAGTCGGCCCTCCTCGGAGCCCAGTCGGGAGTGGGGGGTGGCGGACGCTACGACGATTTGGTGGAGTCCATCGGCGGTCCGCCCACGCCTGGTGTGGGGTTCGGCACCGGGGTGGAACGGATCCTCCTTGCCCTTTCGCGGTCGCGAGACGATCTGCCGGCAGCCCACGGGCCGCTGGCGTACGTGGTCGCCGTCAACGACGGTACCCGTCGAGAAGCCTTCGCGCTGGTTCACGTGCTTCGTGCTCGAGGGGTGGCCGCGGAACTCGACTACGCCTCCAGAAGCCTCAAGGGTCAGATGAAGCAGGCGGGGAGAGGAGGAGCGCGGTTCGCGCTCCTCCTCGGTGACGACGAAGTGGCTGCCGGAGAGGTCACCCTCAAAGACCTATCGACCGGCGAAGCGCGCCGCCTGCCGCGTACCGAGGCGGTCGACATCGTCGTTAGAGCAGAAGTGAGCGCCGAATGAGCTATAGGACACACTGGTGTGCCGATGTCACCGAGGAGAAGGTCGGCGAACGAGTCACGGTGGCCGGGTGGGTGAACCGCCGCCGGGATCACGGAGGCCTGGTCTTCATCGACCTGAGAGACCGCAGCGGTCTACTACAGCTCGTGTTCGACCCTGAGAGACACGCAGGCGCCCACGAGGGGGCTCACGAGCTGCGTGGTGAGTTCGTGATCTCGGCAGCCGGGACAGTGGTCGCCCGTGGTGAGGACCACGTGAACCCCAAGCTGGTCACCGGACGAGTGGAAGTCGTGGTGGAGTCCCTCGACCTGGTGACGGCGGCCAAAACTCCGCCCTTCTCTCCCGAAGACGACGCGGCAATAGACGAGAACCTTAGGCTGAAGTACAGGTACATCGACCTTCGCCGTAAGCGACTTCAGGACAACCTCAGGCTGAGGGACAGGGTCGCCCAGTCGGTGCGTCGCTACTTCGAGAGCGAGGGGTTCATCGAGTTCGAGACTCCTATCCTCACGAAATCGACTCCCGAGGGCGCCCGCGACTTCTTGGTGCCGAGCCGGTTGCGGCGGGGCGAGTTCTACGCTCTACCTCAATCTCCACAGCTCTTCAAGCAGCTGTTGATGATCGCGGGGTTCGAACGCTACTACCAGGTAGCCCGCGCATTCAGGGATGAGGATCTGCGGGCCGATAGACAGCTCGAGCACACTCAGATCGACCTGGAGCTCAGTTTCGTGCGCGAATCCGACGTGCAAGAAGTAGTCGAGGGCCTCATGTGCCGCGCATTCAGCGAGGTGCTCGGCGTGGAACTGCCGCGCCCCTTCCCGTGCGTGACCTATCGTGAGAGCATGCGCCGCTTCGGTTCCGACAAACCCGATATGCGTTTCGGCATGGAGATCGCAGATGTCTCCGACCTCGTGGCCAATGCCGAGTTTAGGGTGTTCGCCGAGACTCTGGCGCTCGGCGGGGTCGTGCGCGGGCTACGTGCGCCCGGAGGTGCCCGCTTCTCCCGCAAAGACGTGGATGGCCTCTCGCAGGACGTCGCGGTCTTCGGTGCGCGCGGCCTGGCCCCCGTCTGGGTCGAGGAGTCCGGGCTCCGCTCTCCGATCGCCAAATTCCTCGACGACGAGGTCATGGCCGGGCTTGTGTCGCGCCTCGAAGCGACACCGGGCGATCTCCTGCTGTTCGTGGCCGATCGCGAGCAGGTGGTCGAGCCGAGTCTCGCTGCCCTGCGATCGCGGTTGGCCGACCTGCTCCAGATCCCACGCGAAGGCTGGCGGTTCGTGTGGGTGGTCGATCCACCCATGTTCGAGTTCGATGAGCGTGAAGGTCGTCTGAAGGCGCAGCATCACCCCTTCACGAAGCCTCGGGTGACATCGCTGAGCGACCTGCGAGACCGGCCTCTCGAGGTCGGGACCGAGGCGTACGACCTCGTGCTAAACGGCGTGGAGTTGGGCAGCGGATCGATCAGGATCTCCGATCCCGTGCTGCAACAGGAAGTCTTCCGCGCCCTCGGCCTCGAGGACGACGAGATCCGCGCGAAGTTCGGCTTCCTGGTGGAGGCCATGGACTTCGGTGTTCCGCCGCACGGCGGGATGGGCATCGGCCTCGACAGGACGGTGATGCTCATGGCCGGGGAATCCTCGATCAGAGAGGTGATCGCCTTTCCGAAGACCCAAAGCGGCTCGTGTCCGCTCACCGACGCTCCGTCGGAAGTAGCAAAGGCACAACTTCAGGAACTCGGAATCCGAGTGATCTAGTGGCCGGAAGGGAGGTCTTCGGTTTTGTCGAAATCGGACACCTATGGTAAGGTTATTGAGCTCGACCTTGTGCGTGATCCGCTCAAACTTGAGCCAACACATTTTCCTTGGGAGGCACGTTCTCCCGGCCGGCTCAGCTCGCCGGAGACAGTCGCCCACCTGCATACGCAGGTTCAAGGGAGAAGCGGACACGGCAAGGTGGAGCATTTCTTTTCTCCGGAGGAAGACGATGCAGCGAAAGCGTAAGACCGTCCAGGTGTTACTCGTAGTCACGCTCGTGCTGGTCAGTCTCTCGCTCGCTGTGGGCTGTGGGGGCGACGAGACGACCACAGACACTCAGCCACCCGACCCGGGCGCTGTCGTCGCTGAGACCACTACGACCATCGCGGGTCCCCCGAAAGCGTTCAAGCACCTCATCGGAACCGCACTGGCCCTCACAGATGAGTCGCCTGAGAAGGTGCGGGCCAGCATCGATCGCCGCACGCCGATGGTGATCGCGTTCTACGTGGCCGGCGGGAACGACGACGCCGTCGTGCTCAAGCATCTCGATGACCTGGCGGTGCGGTTCCCCGAGATCGATTTCTACCGGTTCGACTACAAGCTTCCCGATGAATACGGGGACCTGAGTGCGCTCTTGGAGATCGATTATCCTCCGCAAGTGACGTTCGTGGACGACCGTGGGATCATCCAAGCCGTGACCTCCGGATACGCCGACGAAGGCACGCTTAACCAGAACCTAACCAATATCCGGTAGATCTTCTCGCGGATCTTCGCAGGTGATGTGACGGGCCGGCACCAGCCGGCCCGTGTGTTCGGTGGGTAGAGCATGACGCACGCACAAGACCACGACTCCTTCCCGCGAACGTACGGTCCGCGCGTCCTCGAGCACCTTCGCGCGCCCAGAGGCGTGGGAACGCTCGAGAGCCCTGACGCGACCGGCTCCGCGGGAAGTCGAACGTGCGGTGACTTGGTCGCGATGCACGCCTGCCTGCGCGAGGGGCGTATCGTGGAGGCCCGGTTCCAGGCCTTCGGCTGTCCGGCCACCATCGCCTCGGCGGCCGAGATCGTCCGACGGCTCCCCAGCATGACGATAGTCGAGGCGGCCGCCCTCGGACACGAGTCGATCGCCGATCATCTCGGACTTCCGCCTCACAAGAGGGGCTGTTCGGAGGTGGCCGCCGACGCCCTCCACAACCTTCTCGAGGACTGGGTGGGCTCGGGGCTCCCCCTGCTGCCCGATGATCACGAGGGCACCGACGGAATCCTGGTGGCCATGAGTGGTGGAGTCGACAGTTCCGTGGCCGCGCTGCGACTGAAGGAGACCGGACGACCGGTGACTGGTGTCACGTTCCGCCTCTGGGCCGACCCCACGTGCAGTGTCGCAAGCGGGTGCTGTAGCCCCGAGACGGTTCGGTCGGCTCGACGCACGGCGCACCACCTGGGGCTGCCTCATCTCACCGTCGACATCACAGACCGATTCTTCGACGAAGTCGTCGAGCACTTCGTGGCCGAATACGCGGGCGGCCGGACGCCGAATCCGTGCGTCAACTGCAACTCCGTGCTCCGTTTCGACGCGTTGATCGAACTGGCCGACCGCCTTGGGGCGACCCAAGTCGCCACGGGGCACTACGCCCGCATGATGGGGCGGCCG
Source organism: uncultured Actinomycetes bacterium (assembly GCA_947085635.1). GTDB lineage: Bacteria > Actinomycetota > Thermoleophilia > RBG-16-64-13 > RBG-16-64-13 > JAHJSA01. The sequence continues at coordinate 156,067 of CAMTXC010000002.1, forward strand.
CCGCGCCTGCACCGCGGGGTCGATATCAGCAAGGACCAATCCTACGTTCTTTCGCGGGTCGACCCCGACCTACTGGAGCGGGTGGTCTTCCCTCTCGGCGACTTGGCCAAGTCCGAGGTTCGCGCTCTCGCGCGTGAGGCGGGTCTGGAAGCCCACGGCGCCGAAGAGAGCCAAGAGATCTGCTTCATCCCCGACGACGACTACCGGCGCTTCCTGGCCGAACGCCTGGGCCGCCGGCCGGGCGCGATCGTCGACGGCCGGGGTCGCGTCCTCGGCTCGCACGACGGCACGTTCCGCTTCACGGTCGGGCAGCGCAAGGGCCTCGGCATCTCTTCTCCGGAGCCCCTGTACGTGACCGCGATCGCCGCCGCCGACGGCACCGTCGTCGTCGGGACCCGCGACGACCTCAAGGTGACGGAAGTACGTCTCGGGCACGTCGTCGAGCACCGGGAGCGGGGGAGAGGCCCGTTGACCGCACAATTGCGTTCCAGTGGGGGGGGCGTCGCGGTCGAGATCGAATCCGGAAGCCATGACCCAGTCCTGAAGCTCGCGACTCATGGGCTGGGCGTGGCCATGGGGCAGACCGGGGTCGTATACGAAGCCGACGCTGTGTTGCTCGCTGGGTCGATCGAGGAGACGCGCTAGCCTACGATACCCATTCGACGGAAACTCTCGCCTGCCGACGCGGGAAACCCCGTGCCGGGGGCGGAAAAGGCCCCTATGGTATAGTTGGACCTGCGCCGAGAGGCATTCCCGGGGACTTCCGCCCGGCTTTGACGGCCCGATCGAGGAGACGGATATGGAGTGGGATGCGTCTGCGTTCATGAAGATAGCCATCGGCATCTTCTTCCTCGCCTTCGCGGGGGGTCTCACACTCGCACTCATACGGTTGGCCGGCGTTCTCAAGGAGTTGACCGTCATCCTCACGGATTCGGCCCGAGAGTTCGTTCCTATCATCACCCGCTTCCAAACGACCGTGGACGGCATCAACTCGGAACTCGGAAAGATCGACGAGATCACGGGGTCGGTAGCCCACATGACCGGGACCATCGAGAGCACCACTGCCGCGCTCCAGAGCGCGATAACGACCCCCGTGAAGAAGATGGCCGGCTTCTCGGCCGGTGTCGGTGAGGCACTGTCGGCCTTTGTCGCCGGACGTCGAAAGGAGTCGTGATGGGTAGGTTCTCCTTCGGGTTCACTGTCGCGTTGACCGCCGCGGCCGGAGCCGCAGCCGCCCTCGCGTATCGCATCTCTCGCGAGACGGGCAAGAGTTTCACCGAGGCTCTCGCCGAGGTCCCGGCCGAGGCGGAGCGATACTTCGAGGAGATCGTCACACGCGGCCGCGAAGCCCTCGACGCGGGCCGAGCCGCTGCCGTCGAGAAGCAGGCGGAGATCGAGAAACGTCTCAACGAGCGGGCCTGAAAACCGGAGGCCGGGTTATCGCAATGTCCGCCCGCACAGACACCGTTTCCCTCACCATCCCGCGTGCTCAGGAGTTCTTCCCCCTGTTCAACATGCTTCTTGGAGGCATCGCGACTCGGCGGGATCTTTCGCTGGAGGCGCTCGACGATCTGCAGCTGGCCGTCGACAACGTGATCCTGGAGGACCGCGGCTCCACGGACGATCTTTTTCTCGCGGTGACCCTCGAGGAAGACGCGCTGGAGATAGTCATCTCCCCGCTCTCCGATCCCGACCTTCACAGCACGTTGGTTCATGGCGCTGTTTCGGTCGATGCGGCCGATCGATGCATAGACGTATGCCTCCTACTGAGCCCACTCGTCGATCGATACGTGGTGCGCGACCTCGACTCGGGCACCTTCGCTCTCGAGTTGCGGAAACTGCTCCGGTAGGGGGCATCCGTGGACATCGGCTCCGCTGACGTGAACACCGAACAGATGCCACTGCAGGCACGCATGGGGAACGCCCCCGAGAAGGAACTGCTTCGACGCATCCATCGCGAAGCGGATACGGCGGCGCGGGAGGAGTTGATCACGCGCTACCTGCCGCTCGTGCGCAGTCTCGCCCGTCGCTTCTCTTCGCGAGGCCAGCCTGTGGAAGACCTCATCCAGGTGGGGTCCATAGGCTTGATCAAGGCAATCGATCGCTTCGACATAGAGCGAGGCGTGGAGCTCTCCACCTACGCGACTCCCACCATCCTCGGTGAAATCAAGCGCTACTTCCGCGACAAGGGTTGGGCCGTCAAAGTGCCGCGCGCCCTGCAGGATCTGAACATCCGCCTCAATCGGATCATCGAGCAGCTCACGGTGGAGTTCAACCGTTCTCCTACCATCGCCGAACTCGCTGAGGCGTGCGATGTGTCGGAGGAAGAGGTACTCGAAGCCCTCGAAAGCGGCAGGGCCTACAACTCGCTGTCCCTGTTCTCGAGTGGATCACCCGACGATGAGGATTCACTCGAGCTACTCGACTACCTCGGTCGGGAGGACGACGAGTACAAGCTGGTCGAGCAGCGCAGGTACCTGGCGCCCGCAATGGGACGGCTGGATGAACGAGAGCGCCTCATCCTGCACTTGCGGTTCTTCGAAGGGATGACCCAGACCCAGATCGCAGCCCGTGTGGGTATTTCGCAGATGCACGTGTCCAGACTGATCCGCAAGTCGATCGAAGTCCTGCGACACCACATGGTCGATCAGGACGGCATCCCGCCCGACACATCCGGCTGATGAAGACCGATCGTGCATCGTCCTCGGGAAAACGAGAACGTGGGAGACATACGTGAAGACGAGTGAACTCCGGAGACTTTTCTTGGACTACTTCGCCAGGAACGGTCATCTGTTGGTTCCCAGTGCGTCGCTGGTGCCGTATCGAGATCCGTCGGTGCTGCTCACGACCGCCGGCATGCAGCAGTTCAAGCCGTACTTCCTGGGCATGGCGGAGCCGCCCGCACGCCGGCTCACCAGCGTGCAGAAGTGCTTTCGCACCACCGACATCGATCGCGTCGGGCTCACGGCCAGGCACTGCACCTTCTTCGAGATGCTCGGGAACTTCTCGGTTGGCGACTACTTCAAGGAAGACGCCATCCGGTTCGGCTACGAGCTTTCCACCACCGAGTTGGGCCTCTCGCCCGACCGCATCTGGGTCTCGGTCTTCGAAGGTGACGATCGCGTGGAGACGGACGAAGAGGCGATGGGGTATTGGGAGGCCGTGGGAATCCCACGGGCACGGATGGTCGCCTTGCCTCGCAGCGAGAACTTCTGGGGGCCGCCCGGTCCCACGGGCCCTTGCGGGCCCTGCTCGGAGCTCTACTACGACCGAGGCGCTGCGGTCGGCTGCGGCAATGACGACTGCAAGCCCGGATGCGACTGCGAGCGCTTCCTCGAGTACTGGAACTTGGTGTTCATGCAGTACAACCAGGATGAACAAGGGAGGCTCACACCACTGCCGGCCAAGAACATCGACACCGGCATGGGACTGGAGCGCATCGCCGCCCTCATGCAGGATGTGGGTTCGGTGTTCCTCACCGATTCGTTCAAGCCCCTCATCGAGTTGGGTGAAGAGATCTCGGGCGTGGAGTTCGGCACATCGGAACGCGCCGACGTGGTCCTCCGCGTGTTGGCGGACCACTCCAGGGCCATGGCGTTCCTGATCGGCGATGGCGTCCTTCCCGGCAACGAAGGCCGTGGCTATGTTCTGAGACGCGTGATCAGGCGTGCGGCTCGATTCAGCAGAAGCCTCGACATGAGCCCGCCGTTCCTCGCGCGTTTCGCGGAGCGCACCATCGACCTGCTCTCGGAGGCCTACCCGGAATTGTACGCACGGCAGGACACCATCCTTCGCATCGTCGATTCCGAGGAGGAGCGCTTCAATCGCACCTTAGATCAAGGGCTGGTGCTTCTCGACGAAGAGATCCGCAAGGCCGAGGAGAAGGGGACAGCCGTCTTCCCAGGAACGGCCGCCTTCGTGTTGCACGACACCTACGGATTCCCGATCGAGGTGACCAGAGAGATCGTCGAAGAACGCGGGATGGAACTCGACCGAGCGGGTTTCGACAGCGCCATGAGTACGCAACGCGAGCGCGCGCGGGCCACGAGTCGCGGCTCGGACTCCGTGCAGGAAGCCATCGTGACCTTGGCCAGGGCGGACGGACACCCCACCGAGTTCGTCGGCTACGCTCAAGACGAGGTGTTCACCGTCATCGAGCGGTTGCAGAAACTCGAGAACGGGCAGGTGATCCTCAGCCTCCGGGAAAGCCCGTTCTACGCCGAAGGGGGCGGGCAGGCGGCCGACATCGGCTGGATCGAGACCGATTCGGGACGTGCTGAAGTCCGCGACGTCCAACAACACGGCTCCGTGCAGATCGTGATCGCGTACGTCGTCGAAGGTGTTCTCCAGGCCGGTGTGAGGGCCAAGGCGGTCATCTCCTCGGTACACCGGCACTCCGTCGCGGCGAACCATACGGGCACGCACCTCCTTCACTACGGTCTGCGCACCATGCTGGGAAAGGACGTGACCCAGGCGGGTTCCGCCGTACGCGCGGACAAGTTTCGGTTCGATTTCGCGTATCACGAGCCCCTGGGGCCGCAGCGCCTGCGCGAACTGGAGGAGATCGTCAATCGCAAGATCGTAGAGAACCATCCGGTGCGGGCGTTCACCACAAGTCTGGACCACGCGAAAGACCTCGGCGCCGTCGCACTCTTCGGCGAGAAGTACGGCGACTTCGTGCGGGTCGTCGAGGTCGATGACTTCAGTCGGGAACTGTGTGGCGGCACGCACGTGCACGCGACGAGTGAGATCGGCATCTTCAAGATCGTCTCCGAGGGCAGCGTGGGAGCGAACGTCCGGCGGATCGAAGCGCTCACCGGCCGAAGGGCCGTCGAGTTCTATCGCAGGCGCGATACCTCGGTGTCGGAAGCGGCTCATCTCCTCTCTGTACAGGAGGACGCCCTGGTACCGGCCATACGTAAGCTGGAGGCCCGAGTGGGGAGCCTCGAGCGAGACATCAAGGCGCTGATGACCGGCAACGCAGCGGATCTGGCATCTGAGATCCTCAACACCTCCGTGACTGTGGGGGAGACGCGCGTGGCTGTCGCGCCCGTGGCGGCCCGGGACACCGACCACCTGCTCTCCCTCCTCGACCAAGTCCGAGACCGGCTTGCGCCGGCTGTAGTCGTTCTCGCCGCCGTTTCCGACGGCAAGGTCCTTGCTGTGGCCGGGGTCTCCACCGGTGTGAAAGGGTTTCACGCAGGCGATCTGATCAAAGAGCTCAGCGCCGTGATCGGGGGCGGGGGCGGGGGCAGCCCCAGTCTCGGCCGGGGCGGCGGCGGTGATCCGGCTCGACTCGACGCGGGTCTGGACGTCATCCGAGACGCTCTGGTGGCCCGTCTGGGAGCCTGACCGGGTGCGTGCGCTGGGAGTCGACGTAGGGGCGGCCCGAACGGGACTTGCCCTCTCCGATCCCCTCGGGATCACGTGCAGACCCCTCACGATCCTCAGGATCAGAGACCGGGATGCGCTGGCCGCTGCCGTAGCCGATGTGGCCGAGCGAGAGGGCGCATCGACGATCGTCGTCGGTCTGCCCCGACCACTCTCAGGCGGACTGAACCAACAGATGCGTGTCGTTGTCGCCTTCATCGACCGGTTGCGGGCCCTCACGTCGCGGCCGGTGACCACGTGGGATGAGCGGTTCACATCGAAACTGGCCAAACAGAATCGCAGACCCGGGGAACCCGTGGATGATGTGGCGGCCTGCCACCTTCTTCAGAGTTACCTCGACCACTCACCCCTGGTTCGACCGGAGGCTGCAGAGTGAGCGCGCCTGCCGGTGTCGCGCGTCGCCGTAGACGACTCCTCGTGGCTGCTGCCTTCCTCCTGCTCGTTCTCGCGGGCGGGGCGGTGGTGGTCGCGTCCGATTTCGTGGAACCCTTCGGCGCGCCGACATCCACCACCCCGCCTTCCGAGACCCGCACCATCATCATCCCGACCGGCTTGACGGCCTCCGATGTAGCCAAGATCCTCGAACGCGAAGGCGTCATCGCGTCGGCCACCGCGTTCCTCGTAGAGCTTCGCCTCAAGGGAGCGGCCGAACGCATACAACCGGGCACCTACCAGTTCAAGACCGGACAGGACAGCGGCTCGATCATCGCGCACCTCGAGAGCGGGCCTTCTCCTTCTGACATACGGCTGACCCTGCCCGAGGGATTGTCGATCGACCAGGCGGCCGCGCGTCTTGACGGCTTCGAAGCGATCACCGCGGACGATTACGAGGATCTCTCAGGCGATCCCGACAAGTTCACGCTTCCCAAGGTTGGCGGCACCATAGTGAGCCCCCCCGACCTCGAAGGGCTACTCTTTCCCAGCACCTATTTCGTCGAACTCGGTATCGATGCGGCAGACCTGATCCAGCTCCAGATGAACACATTCGAGAGCAAGACGGCCGGCCTCGAGTGGGAACGGGCGGGCGAGCTTGGGGTCGATCCATACGAGGTGGTGATCATCGCTTCGATGATCGAGAAGGAAGCGCGGGTACCCGAAGAGCGCGCGCGCGTCGCGGCTGTCATCTACAATCGACTTGCGCGCAACATGGCGCTCGGCATCGACGCCACGACCCGGTTCGCGCTCAAGAAGTGGACCGAACCACTCACCAAGAGCGACCTCGCCGTTGATTCACCATATAATACCCGCTTGGTCACCGGCCTTCCGCCCGGTCCCATCGCGAGCCCTGGCATCCAGGCTCTGGAAGCGGCTCTCTCCCCGGCGGATGTGGATTTCCTCTACTACGTGCTCATCGACGAGGAGGGACACCACTTCTTCACGGCCTCATACGACGAGTTCCTGCGGGCCAAGGCCCAGGCTCCCGGCCGATGAAGCCGCGAGGCCGCCATAGTGCGACCAAAGCAGGAGTGCGGGCCATGCACCACGTCGATACTCTAGAGCCGACCGTTCGCGATGGCGACGGCAAGAACACGAGCCGCGGGGTGTGATCGGTTGGAAGTAAGGGCGAGCACAGGGGTAGTCTGCATTCTTGGTCATCCGGTACGCCATTCACGATCGCCGGCGATGCACAACGCCGCCTTCGCCGAAGAGGGCCTCGACCTGGTCTACGTGGCCTTCGATGTACCCGAAGCAGGCCTGCCTTCCGCCATCGACGGCCTCCGCAGCCTGGGGTTCGTGGGCGCCAATATCACGGTGCCGCACAAGGAGAGTGTGGTCCCACTGCTCGACGAGACCGACGAACTCGCCACCAAGATCGGCGCCGTGAACACGATAGTGGCTGATCGCGGGCGGCTGCGCGGCTACAACACAGACGCGGAGGGCTTCCTTCGCGCGCTGGAGCGAGGGTGGGGGAGAGGGCCGGAAGGCGCGCGCTGCCTCGTGCTGGGGGCCGGCGGCGCGGCGCGCGCGATCGTCGCGGCGCTCGTGCACGCACGGGCGGCCGAGGTCGTGGTGCATAATCGCACCGCGGCGCGCGCCCGTAGACTCTGCTCTGACGCGGTCCTCTGGTCCAGTGTCCCGGTGCGCGCGATCGAGACCGAGGGGCTCGGGCAGGTCGTCTCGGAGACCGACTTGATCGTGAACGCCACCTCCGTAGGCCTCGACGGTACGTTCAAGGCAGTACCGCTTCCTGTCGATATGGTGAAGGAGGGCCACGTTGTGATGGACGTCGTGTATTCTGATTCGATGACACCGCTGTTGGAAGCAGCCCACGGGAGGGGTGCGACAGTGATCGAAGGCACAGAGATGCTGGTGCAACAAGCCTGCCTCGCCTACAAATTGTGGACAGGGAGGATCGCTCCCGTGCATCTGTTCCGAAACAGGGCTTCCAGCGACTGATGCAGCTGCCGAGCGAAGAGATACCCCTGCGCAAGCCGGGGAAGAAGCGCACCGGCGAGATCCTCGTGGAGATGGGGCTGCTCACACCCCAGCAGCTCGAAGAGGCACTCGAGGAACAGAAGACCTCGCATCTGCGCATCGGCGAAGTGCTCGTAGCGAAGGGGTGGATCACGCACACCGAGCTGACCGAGGCCCTTGCCCGTCGTCTGGGTGTGCGGTATCTCGATCTCTCGACCACCAAGGTCGAGCATGCCGCGGCGAACCTGATCACCGAGAAGGACGCCAGGCGCTACGCGGCGATCCCCGTGTCGTACCTCAACGACCACACCTTGCTGGTGGCCATGGTCGATCCGGCCAACATCTTCGCGATCGACGACCTGCGCATCCTCACCGGGTGCGACGTCGAGCCGGCGATCGCCACCGAAGAAGACATCTTCGGGCAGATCAGCAAGATGCGGCGACTCGAGGACAAGGTCGGTCAGAACCTCGAGGACCAGCCCGAATCGATGGAACTCAGCCCCGACGAAGTACGGGACATCAGGGAGCAACTTGATGAGGCTCCCATCGTCAAGTTGGTCAACAGCATCATGGCTCAAGCGGCCGAGGACGGCGCGTCCGACATCCACTTCGAGCCGCAGGCCAAGGAGATGGTCATCCGCTTCCGCAACGACGGGGTGCTGCACGAAGTCATGTCAGTGCCGCGGCGCATGCAATCCGGAGTGCTCTCGCGCATCAAGATCATGGCCGACCTCGACATCGCCGAGCGCCGCGTGCCTCAGGATGGTCGTATCAGCCTCATGGTCGGAGGAAAGCCCATCGACATGCGGGTGGCCTCGCTGCCGACCGTGTACGGTGAGAAGATAGTGATGCGACTTCTGGATAGGTCCAACGTCATGCTCCGCCTGCAGGACCTCGGCTTCTCGGAGAAGAGCCTCGCCCGATTCCGCAAGTCGTTCACGAAGCCGTACGGAGCGATGCTGGTAACGGGTCCGACGGGCTCGGGCAAATCCACAACGCTGTATGCTACGTTGAACATACTGAACACGCCGGAAAAGAACATCATCACAGTCGAGGATCCTGTGGAGTACCGATTGACCGGCATCAACCAGGTACAGACGAATCTGCGGGCGGGGCTGACCTTCCCTGTCGCCCTCAAGTCGATCCTGCGCTGCGACCCGGACATCGTCATGATCGGCGAGATCCGGGACAAGGAGACCGCTCAGATAGCCGTGGAGTCCGCTCTCACCGGTCACCTGGTCCTTTCGACTCTGCACACCAATGACGCTCCCGGCGCCTTGTCACGTCTCACCGAGATGGGCATCGAGCCGTTCCTCACAGCTTCCGCCGTCGATTGCGTTCTCGCTCAGCGCCTCGCACGCAAGCTGTGTGAAGGGTGCAAGGAACCCTACAAGCCCACGCAGGAAATGCTCCGTCGGAACGACTTCCCCATGGAGGCGTGTGAAGACTGGGAGAACGTCACCCTCTACAAGCCGGTAGGATGTCCGCGCTGCAACGGAACCGGCTACAAGGGGCGCCTCGGCATCTACGAGGTCATGCTGGTCACCGAGGCCATCGAGAGACTCACTGTCGAAAGGAAGAGCGCTGACGAGATCAGTCGTGTCGCGCAGGCAGAGGGGATGAAGAGCCTCCGGGAGGACGGTATCGAAAAAGTGCTGCAGGGCCGTACAGCGATCGAGGAGATCGCCCGTGTCATTGTGTGAGCAGACGAGCCTCGGGGCACCAGGACAAGGCCTGCTATTGATCTACCTGTCCCAGCGTCATGGAGGTGACCGTGGAACTCGTTGAGGTCTTGAAGGAGGTGCTCGAGAGGGGAGCCTCCGACCTCCACATCTCAGTGGGGGTGCCGCCGACTCTTAGGGTCAGTGGCAGGCTTATACATCTTGATGCCCCGAGGGTCACCACGAACGACGCGCGTTCCCTCATCTACAGCATCCTTACGCAAGATCAGCGGCAACAACTCGAGAACGACTGGGAGCTTGACTTCTCGTACTCGGTGCCCGGCCGAGCGCGCTTCCGGGTCAACGCGTATTTCCAGCGCAACAGCCTCGGAGCCGCTTTTCGTCTCATCCCGGTGGACATCAAGTCCATCGACGAGCTGGGGTTGCCGCCGGTTCTGCACGAACTAGCGGCCAAGCCGCGCGGTTTCGTACTCGTCACTGGGCCCACGGGCTCGGGCAAGTCCACGACCCTGGCGGCCATGATCGACGCTATCAACAAAGACCGCCACGATCACATCATGACCATCGAGGATCCGATCGAGTTCCTTCACCGCCACCAGAACTGCATCGTAAACCAACGCGAGGTGGGAACCGACACGAAGTCCTTCGCCAAGGCCCTGAAGTCTGTGCTGCGGCAAGATCCCGACATCATCCTCGTGGGGGAGCTCCGCGATCTCGAGACGATCACGACCGCTCTGACCGCCGCGGAGACGGGGCACCTGGTCTTCGCGACGCTTCACACGCAAGACGCACCTCAGACCATCGATCGCCTCATAGACGTGTTCCCGCCGCATCAGCAAGAGCAGATACGTGTGCAGATCGCCGCGACCATCCAGGGCATCGTCACGCAGCAATTGCTTGAGCGGCGCGACGGCAAGGGCCGGATCGCCGCCTGCGAGGTCTTGATCCCGACGCCTGCAGTTCGGAACCTCATCAGGGAAGGGAAGACGCATCAGATCTACACCACCATGCAGACGGGCACCAAGCACGGCATGATGACCATGGACTCCACCTTGGCCGATCTTGTGAGGCGAGGCTTGATCACAAAGGAACTGGCTGATCGTCGATCGTCGAATCCGGAAGACCTCAAGCGACTTCTAGTATCTGGGGCGGCGTGACGCTCGGTTCGAAGAGCGTTCGCGGGTAGCGCTGTGGGAAAGGAAGGACCACCATGACCACCTTCACATACACGGCCAAGCCGTCAGGCGGCAGCCAGATGGGCGGCGAGATACAGGGGGATTCGAAGGCCGCGGTGGCCGCCGAACTCCGGCGGCGTGGCCTCACCGTGATGTCCCTTGAGGAGAAAAGGGGCCTCCCCAACATCAACGAGCTGCTCGAGGGAATGAGCAGTGTCAAACTCCGCGACAAGGTCATCTTCTCTCGACAGTTCGCCACCATGATCAACGCGGGTCTTGCGCTGCTCCGGGCGCTCTTCATCCTGGAAGAGCAGACGGAGAACCCGCGCTTGCGGAAGATCATCCAGGCCGTCCGCCAAGATGTCGAGGCGGGTATGCCCCTCTCGGATTCCTTCGAGAAGCACCCGATCGCGTTCGACAGACTCTACGTCAGTATGGTCCGGGCGGGCGAGGTCGGCGGGGTGCTCGACCTGACCCTCGAACGCCTGGCGACCCAGCTCGAGAAAGACGACAGCCTCCGAAGATCGGTCAAGTCGGCCATGACGTACCCGATTCTCATCTTCGTATTCGCGATCGTCGTGCTGTTCGCGCTCATTATCTTCGTGATACCTGTGTTCGCCGGCATGTACGACGGATTGGGCGGGCAATTGCCGCTTCTCACCCGGATCATGGTGGGAGCCAGCGACTTCATGCGCTCGTTCTGGTTCATCGTGTTCCCAGCCGCCTTCCTCCTCTTCTACGGGCTCAAGCGGCTCAAGAACACCAAGACGGGCACCGAGACCTGGGACAAGATCAAGCTGCGCCTACCCATGAAATTGGGCCCGATCGTGCAGAAAATCGCCGTTTCCCGCTTCAGCCGGACGCTGGCGACGCTGGTGAGTTCCGGTGTGCCGATCTTGCAGGCCATCGATATCACTGGAAAGACCTCGGGCAACACGGTCATCGAGTACGCGATGGACGCAGTCAGGGAGAACATCAAGAGCGGAGATTCGATCTCACGTCCCCTTGAGAAGATAAAGGTGTTTCCACCGATGGTCACTCAAATGATCGCCATCGGGGAGGAGACAGGTGCTCTCGACACCATGCTCCACAAGATCGCCGACTTCTACGAGGACGAGGTCGATTCCGCGGTCAAGTCACTGACGTCGATCATCGAGCCGATCATGATGATCTTCATCGGTGGCATCGTGGGTCTCGTCGTCGTCTCTATGTACCTGCCGATCTTCAACCTGTTCCAGCTGGTGGAGTAGGCGCGGACTATCCGACGCCGAAGGCGCACGGGCCGACGGGATGTACATGTCTAGATCTTCTAGCTTGGAAGACGATATACAGGCAGCCGCTTCTCTCCGCACGCCGGTTAGGCTGGGAGGCAAAGAACAGCCCGCCGGCGCCCAACCGCCACCGTTCGCGGCCAACGAAACCCTTCTGGCGGCGTACCGCCGCGGAGATTTGAGCGCGCTCGATCGACTTCTCGAGAAGAACGAGCCGTTGCTGCATCATGCTCTGAAGCGGTTCTCGTACTCGTCGGAGCCTTACGAAGATCTGTTCCAGGTCGCACGCCTCGGCTTCATGAAGGCGGTCCACAGGTACGACGAGACCCGCGGCATCGCCTTCTCCACGTACGCCATCGCAATCGCCGACGGCGAGATCCGTCATCATCTTCGAGACGCCCTGCTGGTACGTCAGCCGCGCTGGGCGCGAGGCCTCTACACGCAGATCGTCCAAGCGCAGACGGAGTTCTTCCGGGAGCACGGCCGCTCACCGACGATCGCGGAGGTGGCAGACCTCGTCAACATCCAACAGAAGGGTATCCTGGAGATCATCAGGGCACAAGCGAGCCTTAACGTGCATTCCCTAGACGAGCCCTTTGACGGACCCGATGCCCGAGCACCCGACAGGACCCTGGTGCGATCCATCCGCGCAGAGTCGTTCTCGCTGCCCATCGAGGATCGTATCCTGTTGTACGAAGCGCTGGGCGCACTCTCCGAACTTCAGAAGAAGATTATCTACCTGCTGTTCTTCGGCGATCTGACGCAGCAGGAGGTCGCAGACGAGATCGGCCTTACGCAACGCACCGTGTCGCGCGAGCACGTGAAGGCCTTGGACCGGCTCAAGGCGATCCTGAGCAAGCGCATAATCTGAACCCTCTGCGCCCCTCGGCAGCGACTCGTCGCGGAATCACCCCTACGCCGCGGCTGTGTTCTCACGCACGATAATGTATGTTATGTAAAGGCGCGAAAACGACAGACCCTCTGTACTCCTACCCACAGGTACTTCTGGAGGCAGTCGCCGGCGTCAGTACCGGATCAGGCTGAAGACATCGTAGCCCTCGAGCCGGTCACGACCACCCAGGAACTCCAACTCGATGACGAAGGCTAGGCCGACCACTACACCGCCTAACTTTTCCACCAGCTCGATCTTCGCTCTCGCGGTTCCCCCGGTGGCAAGAAGGTCGTCGTGGATGATGACACGCTGACCGGGTTCTATCGCGTCCACATGCATCTCGAGGCTGTCCACGCCGTACTCCAGGTCGTAGTCAGCGCGGGCTACGTCCCAAGGCAGCTTCCCCGGCTTCCGCGCCGCCGCGAAGCCCGCCCCCACCGCATAGGCAAGCGCCGCGCCGAGGATGAACCCTCTGGCCTCCGCTCCCAGAATCACATCGGGGGTTCGCTCCCTGCTGAAATCGGCGAGTCGATCCACCGTATGGCGAAGCGCCGAAGGGTCCTGAAGGAGCGGCATAATGTCCTTGAAGATGATGCCCTCTTTCGGGAAATCGGGCACGTCGCGGATGAAGGCGCTCAGATCCATAAGGCTCCTCGGGTCATCTTGGGAGGTCAGTCGGCGAGCCGCGAGAGCTCTCGGTAGAGAAGCAGGTCGAGCAGACGAGCCATGAGCGAGCCGAGATCGGCCAACGCCCGCACCCCCTCCTCTCTCCTGTCTTTGTTCGCCGATCTCATCGACGGCGCCACCACCTGTGCCAGCAGGGCGGCCTCACGCTCCGCCGACGAACTGAGAACGCGCAGATTGCGGGGTTCGACCCCATGGCGACTCAGGAGGCTGCAGATGCGCACCACCTCCAGGTCCGGTTCCGAGAGGCGGGTCTCGACCACCGGTGTGGCAGCATCGAAGAGATGGAACTCAGCGAGAGCGCGCAGAAAGGACTCCGAAACGCCGGTTATGCTCAACGCTTGGTCCCAAGTGTACACGGGCTCGTCTCGCTTGAGGCCGCGAGGAGTGTCGAAAGGTCCGGAGGGTGCCAGCGGCCGACCTACCGCTGAAGCGGTGCCACGCTCGAGACGTTCCTTGATCACATCGAGGGGCAGGAACTCGTCCCGCTGTAGGGTCAGGATAGTGCGCAGCGTTCGCACGGCCGCCTGGCCGTACTTACGGTAGCCCCCCGGGGTGCGCTCCGGCGACACGAGCCCTCGATCCTCCAGGTAACGGATCTTGCTAATGGTCAGGTCGGGGAACTCATCGCGGAGCCATGCCACCACTCCGCCTATCGCCAAGAGGGTTTCGCCCTGCCCCTCAAGACCTCCCGCAACCTCTCCGCCGGACGTATCATGACGATGGGAGGGATCCGCCATCAGTCGATCGGTTCCAGGAACGCCAGTTTGAACTTCCCGATCTGCAGTTCGTCACCGTCGGCGAGGTGCTGGCGCTCGACTCTGCCCCGGTTGACGTAGGTGCCGTTCAGACTGTTCAGATCCTCTACCGCGTACCCGGTGGCATCCCGCACCACGCGGGCGTGATGGCGAGAGACAGTGACATCGTCGAGGAACAGGTGGCTCTCCGGGTTGCGGCCGATGGTCAGGAGATCGCTGTCGAGGGGGATCTGCTCTCCCTCGCTGCCCCCGCCGGCTCTGATCAGAAGAACGGGGTAGCGACTCGCCTGTCCGGGGACGTCTGGGCCGGTTCCGACCTCATCCCCGTCGAGGGGCGCATACGTGACCGTGGTCTCGGCGAGGTCGGCGACGACCAGGCGGCTTCCGCAACGACTGCAGAAGTTGGCGTCTCCGCTGTTTTCAAAGGAGCACTTGGCGCACGAGGTCATGCCTCGCCCTCTTCTGCGTGGGCGAGTTGCCTCCGGTAGTCGGTGAACTCGGCTGCCATCTGATCTTCGATGCCCCGCAGTGCTTCCGGGCTCTCCAGTATGCGCGCGCGGTCCTCAGCATCGGTGTTGTTGATGATGTATGGGTCGGCCATCACCTCGTCGAACCTCCGACCCTTGCTCAGTTCCGTCACGATGTACCGGAGGATCCTCTCCTCGCGCACACCGACGGCGAGTTCGCGGAAGAGCCGCTCCATGCCCCTTACGACTCGGTCGATCCTATCCCCCATGGGAACACCTCCGCCTCAGAGTTCGTCTTCGGCCAACCCGCGGGAACTGAGGATGCCGCTGAGCTTCTCGACGTCGCCTTCGACGAAGAGGCTCTTGCCGCTCGAATGCTTGTCTCTCAGCCGGCGAACCATCTCTGCGCGAAGGATGTCGAGTTTCGCGTGGATGATCCGGCGGGCCTTTGAGACCTCTCGCTCCTCCTCCGCCAGTTGCTCGGCGAGGAGCTTGATCTCGTCATCGCCCTTCGACTGTATGTCGATGAGCAAATCGAACGATGAGGTGTCGTAGTCGTTCATGGCTTCCAGTATACCCCCGTGGCTACGAACCATCAACCTTGACTAGAGGTTAGCGACCGGGCCGCCTCCCCCAAGATCGAGGGCAGACACCACGCGCCTGCCCTTCGTGGTACCTGGTCTTGCCGTACGGGCGAGCCGCAGGTTCACTCATCCTGCTCTGCAAGGATCTGCTCATATTCCTCAGCCGAGATGAGATCCTCGAGTTCGCTCGGGTCGCTCAGCTTGACCTTGATGAGCCAGCCGTCTTCGTAGGGGCTCTCGTTGATCAGCTCGGGAGCATCGACGACTTCATCGTTAGCCTCGACAATCGTGCCGCTCAGCGGAGCGTAGACGTCGCTCACCGCCTTCACCGATTCGATCTCGGCATACGTAGTACCGGCGGTGACTTCCGTGCCTACCTCGGGAAGCTCGATGTAGACGATGTCACCGAGGGCCTCCTGGGCGTAATCGGTCACACCGAGTGTGGCGATGTCACCATCGATACGGGCCCAATCGTGCTCCTTGTGGTACTTGAGGTTCCTGGGGTTCACTAGCGCTCCTTTCTCGCCAAGCGTGGCTGGCCACATGATAGCACAGGCTTCCTGGCCTCCCGACCGTCGAGCAGGCGTTACTCAACTCGCCTGCTGCACGTCGCTCAGACCCTCCAGAAGCAGGCTGTCGAGGGTCCGATCTATCGTCACTGGGGAGGTGATGGCAGTGAGCTCGGCACTCTCGAAGGCGAAGTGGCCCTCCTCGAGCGCGAGGAGACCCCAGAAGGCCTCAAGGGCCGAATCGACTCCCACCTGCTCCGCGTGGATGACTCGTCCCCGGGCTATGACGATCATGCCCTCGACCTCGGTCGCATTGGCCGAGCGGCGGAGTGCCACCTCTCCCGTCCTCTTCCCATGCACGAGTACCTGCAGGATCTCAGGAAGAGCGAAGTCCCTCAGGTCGCCGACAAAGGCCATCGCCCTCCTATGCCTCGTCATCCAACGATGATCGCGGAGGATTCTACCAACGCGGACCCGCGTAGCAAAGGCCACGGGGCCTTGTTATACTTCTGCCCGTGCTTCCGGCCGTATCGTAGCGGCCCAGCTGCGCACAAGGAGGTGCTCTTGGCTCGCCGCAAGGGGCTGGTAATCAACGATCGGCAGATGCAGCTCGTGGATGACATCCTCGATAAGCTGCGCCAGGTTTCGGGGTCACGATTCATCGCCCTTGTGTCCACGAGTGGCCAACCGATCACCACATCGTCGGTGGAAGCTCACCCCGACACCCTGTCCCTCGCCTCCTTGGCCGCCGGCTCGTTCGCCGCGACGCAGCAACTTGCCGAGGTGCTGCACGAGCGCGAGTTCACCCTGTTGTTCCACGAGGGCCGCGAGAGCAATCTGCACGTGGCGCAGGTCACGGATCAAGTCCTGCTGGTGATCACGTTCGGACGGGAGACTCAGGTGGGCAAGGTGCGGCTCTACACGAACCGGGCGGTGGAGGTGCTCCGGCCTGTGTTCGATTCGAACGATGAGGACGACCAGACCAACCTCATGATCGACGACGACTACTCGCTGCTCGCGGACGAAGCCATAGACGACCTGTTCGCGGACATGGAGTGACTTCGTGCCCCTGATCAACTTCGCCGCACGTGAGATCAACTACAAGATCGTCTACTACGGATGCGGTCTGTGCGGCAAGACCACGAACATCCAGTACATCCACAAGAAGGTGAACCCGAACGCCCGCGGCAAGCTTGTCAGTATCGCCACCGAAGAGGAGCGCACCCTCTACTTCGACTTCCTTCCGCTTTCCCTCGGAACGGTCAAGGGCATGAAGACGCGTTTCCACCTCTACACCGTGCCGGGCCAGTCCTACTACAACGCTTCGCGCCGACTCGTGTTGCAGGGAGTCGACGGCATCGTGATGGTTGCCGACAGTCAGATCACTCGGCTGGACGAGAATGTCGAGAGCTATCTGAATCTCTGGGACAACCTCCTCGACCAAGGCGACGACTTGTCCCGCCTGGGTTTCGTGATCCAGCTCAACAAGCGGGATCTCACGGACATCTTCTCGGCCGAGGATCTCAAGGAGCTCCTCAACCACACGAACTCGCCCGTGACGGAAGCGTGCGCACTCACCGGCCAAGGAGTCTTCGAGACCCTCAAGACTGTGTGCAAGCAGGTCATCGCCAAGACCGGTCAGACCTAGCCGGTCACCTCTCGGCGCCTGCGTGGGTATAGCAGCGACGCCCTCTCCCTGCGGATCCGCATGCACCTTTCGAGCGCGCTCAGCCCCCCACGCGCACCACCCAGTCTTTGGGAGCATAGGTGCTACTGAACTCGTCTTCGAGCACCACCCTGCCTGAAGAATCCCGAACCACACGCCGCACCTCCACCGCCCGCCCGGCGACCCCAGCCTCGACAGACGAAGTGGTGCCGCGCGGCATCGCGGGATCGCGGAGTCGTCGAGGGTTCTCCTCAGAGCTACGCGGATCGACCAGATCGCGGAACGGTGATGTCTCGTACTCCACCGACCGGTCCCACTCCGGCGCAGCCAGAGCCACCTCGACCGACCGATCGGTCGCGGTGACCGAAAGCAGCAAGACCGTGTCCGAGTCGTTGGTGAAGCGGACGTCGACGGACCCGTATGAGACAGTCGCGTCCCGGCCGATCGGGTAGTGATCTATGTAGAACGAGTGCGGTTTGCGCTCCGCGATCGGCAGCCCGGCGAAGAAGGCCGTGTTGAAGAGGGTTGTGGCCACCTGGCAGATGCCGCCACCCACGCCCGGCGTGAGCACCCCGTCGCGGATCACGGGAGCCTCATCGAAGCCGGCCTCTCTCGTGCGCGGACCAACGGTGTCGTTGAACGAGAAGGTCTCCCCCGGTCTGATGACCACGCCGTCGAGCTTCTTCGAGACCTGGACTATGTTGTTCACGCGGGCCGAGTCCGCCGGACTGTAGTAGGTGGTGAACGAAGCTACCTCGCGCCGCTCTCCGAGTTGGTAGGCGTCCTCCGTGGTCAGGCGGGGAGGCACCTGGGTGGTAGGTATGGGCACGTATCGTCGCCCGCTCTCGAAGGCGACGCGGGTCATGGAGCCCAGGAGAGCCGACCATTCCACCAAGGTCCCCTCGCTACTTGGAAGCACGGTGAACCCCTTCTCCCCCTCGGTGGGGATGATAACGGCCTCCACCGGAGGATCTTCGACAGCCGCAAGCCGCGGTTGCATGAGTTCTCGGGCGACCTCGGTGTCGAAGCTGAGGGGTAGGCCCGAGGTCATTCCGGAAGGGTTGAACTCCGCCATGGCTACCAACTCCTCGGGCGAGACCATGATCTCCTTCCCCTGGTACCCCAGGGTCAGCGGCTCGGCGAGCGCGACCTTGACCTCGTCCAGGGCGGCGCGGGCATCCTCGGTCGTCACGGTGGGTGCCACGACGGTCAGAGGCACCTGCACTTCGCTCTCATCGCTGGACAGGGCAGCCAGGAACGCAGAAAGCAGCGCGTCACGCTCCAGCACCGCGCCTGCGACGGCGGCTACCGCCTTAGGCCTCCCCGAGTCGAACGCAAGACGACCGTTCTTGCACAGGGCTTCGAATCGAAGGGCAACACCGTCGGCGAACGAGGTCCACCGCACTTCATCAACCTCATAGGCGACAGGGACCTCGATCGGCTCGACACTCAGGACCGGCACCAATCTGACAAGGCGATCCACGATACCCTCGCCAGACCCCGTGCCGAGGGCGGCCGAGACGGTCGCGCCCACGTCCAAAGAGATCCCGACATCTTCGGCTGTCACCGACATGGCGCCTTCGTCGCCCACAAGGTCGATCTCGATCGACGATCGCGGGCCCAGTCGCTGCTCGAGGGCTGCCGCGGCGCTTGCCGCATCGAGTCCTCCGAGTTCGACTCCCCCGGCCGTCACCCCAGGTGGGATCGTGCCGGGATCGGTGCGCCCCATTGCCAACGCACCCCCGCCGACGAGGGCCACCACACACACGATCGCTCCGATGAACACCCTCGACACGCGCCTCAGACCCTAGCCTTCCTCGTCGCTTCGAAGCTCCTCTATGATCCGTCGGATGGTGTCAGCGTGCGTGCTCAGCAGCGCTTCCGCCGCTTCCTCCGTATCGGCTTCCGCGTAGATGTGGAACACCGGGTCTCCGGCGTCGGGCAGGTATTGCACCCAATCATCGCGCCCTGCGGCCACCTTTATGCCGTCGAGCAGGGACACCCGTTCGTGCTTGAACTCCTCCACCAACTGGCGCATGACCGCGCCCTTCACCCCCCACGGGCACGGCACGACCGCGTGAGCCATGACTACCTTCGGCAGATCGGCCACCAGCACCGACACAGGCTCATCGCCCATGGCGATGGTCTCCAGTATCAGAACAAGGGTCAGCAGGGAATCCGGGGCGGGAAGGAAGGACGGCAGGATGAATCTGCCCTCTGTCGTCGCCGCGAAGATGGTGTGAGCGCGGGTCGCCTCCGCAAACAGCGCAGAGTCGGCCGCGCGGGTGCGAATCACGTTGGCGCCGCACTCGGCGGCCACCTCGTCGGCGTGGCGCGTCATGTGCACGGGTAGAGCCAGGTTGCCCGGACCGTGTCGTTCGCACACGTGTCGCATGAGCAGGAGCAGCAGAGCTTCGTCGCTCACGCGGTTGCCGTTCTCATCCAAGACGTAGACACCTTCGGCCGCCGGGTCCACGCACACGCCCAGGTCGGCTCCCATGGCGGCCACCAACTTTCGCAACCGCTCACCTTCTGGATCTGCCACTCCCCGCGCCCGCTGGCTCTGATCGGGGCCGGCGGCCGCATTGATGCTCACCACTTCCAGATCCAGCGAGTGCAGTATGTTGGGCAGGACGATCGACGAGGCGGAGAACCCATGGTCCAGCACCAGTCGGAACTCGCGGGCACGGATGCGATCGACGTCGCATGACGCAAGCAGAGCGCCGAGGTAGCCTTCGAGCAATCTTGCGGGAAAGGTGATCGTGCCCATCTCTTCGGGGGACGCCCTGCGGTAGTCCTCCCGGTAGAAGATATTCTCGATGGAGCGCTCCGCCGACGGACCGATGGGGATACCCGGAGGGGTGGAAAAGAGGATCTCGACCTCTTCCGGACTGTCCCGACACACCCGAAGATGTACTCCGCCCGCGGAGTTGCCGCTGCGCAGGTCGAAGCGGTTGAGCGAACCCGGAGCCACGCGCAGGTCGCGCACCGAGACGCCCGTGGCGTTGAGCCCCGCCACAAGAGCCCGGTTGAACACGCGAGTGGCCGGATGCCAGTCACGGCTCGCCGTGATGACGTCCCCCGGGTTCAGCACGGTGCCGTACGACATGGCCAGGCGCATCACGAGCTCGGGAGTCACGTCGACATTGATGAGGCCGCGCACGCCGTTTTTCCCGAACAGGGCGCTGAGGCCACGCGACTCCCAGATCACACTGGCCCGCACCGAAGCGCCCGCTTCGATCACCTTGTCGGGATAGATCTTGATGTCGCTGCCGATCACCGCACTCTCGCCCACCGAACAGCCGTCGCCAACCACGGCCCCGGCGGAGACATCGGCGTTGGCGCGAAGATCCACGTTGGAGCCGACCACCGCTCCCGTGAGGCGCACCCCCGGACCCACGTATACCCGGTCGCCCACGACCGAACCGGAGATGGACGCCCCATCGCGAACCACCACGTTGTTGCCCAGAACGGTGTGTGCTCCGATGGTAGCGTTCGCGGATACGCGCGCGAAGTCACCGATGAGAGCCGGGCCCTCGACCCGGTCGATACTCTCGAGGTCGACCCCGTGACCCAGCCAGACGTTCCCGCGAAGCCTCACGCCGGGCATCTGGACGCGCACCTTGCCGTCGAGGGCGTCCCTGTTCGCCTGGAGGAACTGGGCGAGGGTCCCAATGTCTTGCCAGTAACCGTCGCACAGCAGCCCATACAGGGGCTTCCTCAGTTCGTGCAGCCGCGGGAAGAGCTCGTGGCTGAAGTCGAACGGCTGTCCTGGAGGGATATGGTCGAAGACCTCCGGCTCGAGCACGTAGACGCCCGTGTTGATCGTGTCGGAGAACACCTGACCCCACCCCGGTTTCTCCAGGAACCTCTCGATCCTCCCCTCTTCGTCCACTATGACCACACCGAACTCCAGCGGGTTGTCCACGCTCTTGAGGGCGATGGTCACAAGGGCCTCTCGTTCGTGGTGGAAGGCCACGATCTCACTCAAGTCGAAATCGGTAAGCGCATCTCCACTGATCACGAGGAAGGTGTCGTCGAGCGACGATTCGGCGTTCTTCACCGAGCCCGCGGTGCCGAGAGGGCTCTCCTCGACGCTGTACTCGATGCGCATGTCGAAGGCCGAGCCGTCGCGGAAGTAGTTCTGGATCAACTGCGGCATGAAGGCCACCGTCATCACGACGTCGCGAATACCGTGTCTCGCGAGAAGCTCGAGGATGTGCAGAGCCGTGGGCTTGTTCACCACCGACACCATCGGCTTCGGCTGGTTGGACGTGAGTGGTCGAAGTCGCGTGCCTTGCCCGCCGGCCATGACGACCGCTTTCACGGTGCTCCCCTCTCGTTCACGCGCCCGCCCTCCCGACCACCCCCGGGCGTGGACGCCGGAACTGACGCACGCCTTGATGCGTGTAGACGGCGGCCGATGTCAGCGACAACGCCGCACCCCCCCAGAAGAGAGACTCGGCCACCTCGGCGCCCAACACTGCCAGGAAGAGAGCCAGCATCAAGACCGCCGTGCTGACCTTACCCAGGAGGTTCACCGGCACCTGCGTGCCCCTACGATTCAGGACGTAGTACCCCGCCATGACATATGCATCTCGCACCAGCACCGCCATCAGGGGCGCTGTGGGAAGGCGGTGTGTCACCAAGAGGATGACCAGAGCGCTGCCGATGAGCAGGCGGTCCGCGAGCGGGTCCGCGAAACGCCCGAAGTCGGTGACTGTATCGGTGCGTCTGGCGATCTGACCATCGAGCCAGTCGGTGATCGACGCCACCGCGAACAGGACCCCCGCGACGAGAGAGCCACCACCGTCATCAACGGCCAGAAAGTAGATGAACACGGGGATGATCAGCAGCCGGAACATGGTCAACACGTTCGCCACTGCGCACCTCCCTCACCGTGTCCACGTACGGTGGTCGCCACGTGTACCGCTCCGCGCGGGACTCCGTCGACCCCGATCGGAACCCACAAGGAAAGATGAAGTCGGGACGGCCAGATTCGAACTGGCGACCTCCCGGCCCCCAGCCGGATGCGCTACCAGACTGCGCCACGTCCCGACGCAGGGGTCAGTATACCAAACGCTCGGGGCGGCTAGTGACGCTCGGGGCGCCGCTCTCGCAACATGAGATCGCGCACGCTGTCGCGCACGTCCTTGCCCTCGTAGACGACAGCGACGACATTCTCGGTGATGGGCATCTCGACGCCTTTCGATCGTGCGAGGCGCAGGATCGCGGGGGCGGCCGTGAGCCCCTCGGCCACCATGCCGATCTCGGATTCGATTTCCGCGGGGGAGTGCCCGTGGGCTATCAGTTCGCCCGCCAGGCGGTTGCGACTATGGCGCGAAGTGCACGTGGCCACCAGATCGCCCAGGCCGGCCAAGCCGGCGAACGTCAGCGGCTCCGCACCCAGCGCGATGCCCAGACGCGCCATCTCGGCGATGCCTCGCGTCATGAGGGCCGCCCTCGCATTGTCACCGTACCCCACCCCGTCACCCATGCCCGTGGCGACTGCGATGATGTTCTTCACGGCGCTCGCCAGCTCGACACCGATCAGATCGTGGTTGACGTAGGCTCTGAATGTCTCAGTGGAGAGCAATTCCTGCAGAGCCTCGGCGAACTCCACGTCGTCCGATGCGATCACGGTGGCCGTGGGCTGGTCGAGGGTGACCTCTTCGGCGTGATTCGGCCCGGAGAGCACGGCCACTCGTGGATTCGCAGCCTGCCACGCTTCTTGCAGGAGCTCGGAAAAACGGCGCAGAGTCGCCGGCTCGACGCCCTTCGTGAGGCTGAGTACGCCGACGTTCTTCGGTATGCGGGCCGCGAGGGACTCGGCGACCTCGGCGTACACCTTGCTCGGTACCGCCATCACGATCAGATCGACATCGAAGAGATCACCCTCGGTGTAGACCCCGGCGTCGAGCGTGTGAGGAAGGGCGGTCTTCGTGAGGTACTCCGGGTTGTGCCTCGACTCCAAGATGGCCGCGGCCTGCTCCGGGCGCCTGCCTAGAAGCCTGGTGCGAGCGCCGACCAGCGCCAAGTGCCGCGCCATGGCCGTTCCCCAGCTGCCCGCGCCGATGACGGCGACGACAAGGGTCTCTCCCTCACGCGGGACGAATACCGTCCCTCGGCTCACGACGTACCCCCTTCGTCGGGATCCCGGTGGAGGTCGGAGGGCGCTTCCTGCTGCGCTTTCGCCGTTTTGCCCCTCCCCCACTCGCGTCGAACAAGGAACGCCCCCACCCGCGACCACGTGAGACCGCTCTTCGGCTCCGTCCCCCGGAACAAGCGGCGCAGGTTCCCACGGTGCGCCCAGACGACGATACCAGAAGCCGCGAGCGAGAACAGCAGATAGGCCGTGGGCTGCTCCCCGAGGAACGCGAGCACCGGCAAACCGACGGCAGCCGTGACCGAAGCCGCCGACACGAAAGACGTCGACAGAAGCACCACCGCGAACACGCCGAGAAGCATCACGAGCGAGATGGGCATCATCGCGAGCAGCACACCGGCTCCCGTGGCCACGCCCTTGCCCCCGCGTCCTCGCAAGAAGATCGAGTAGTTGTGGCCGGCGATCGCTGCCAGCGCCACGAGTACGGTCCAGTCGGGTTCAACGAGGAATCGCGCAGCCATCACCGGCGCGAATCCCTTGGCCACGTCGAGCAGCAAGACCACCACTCCGAGCGGAGTACCGAGTACTCGGAACGCGTTCGTCGCGCCGGCGTTGCCGCTGCCGTGGTCTCGGATGTCGATGCCCCGGACGGCCCTTCCCAGCAGCAGGCTGGGAGACAACGAACCGATCAAGTAGGCCCCCACGACAAGGGCGACGACCGTCACGAGTAGCGCTCTTCCTTCCCCTCGAAGTCGATCACCAGCGGGATCCCCCATAGGGCGAAGGCGTCGCGCAACCTATTCTCCAGGAAGTAGCCGTAGCTGCGCGTGATCAAAGCCTTCGAGTTCACCATGACCTTGAAGCGAGGCGGCGAATCCTCGTACTGCACCACGTAGAAGAGCTTCAGCGCCTTTCCACGTCGCTGCGGTGGGTCCTTGCGAGCCCGAAGTCCCTCGAGCCACGTATTGAGCGCCGGGGTTGGGATGCGGGCCGCGTACCGGCTGTGAAGATCGAGAGCCAGCGGAAGGATCCTCCCGAGATTGCGACCGGTGAGGGCCGAGATCGTCACCCAGGGCGGTCTCATCTGCACCTTGGCGTTGAGGCGCGCGGTTACCATGTCGAGGTCCATGGTGGACTCGTCCCACTTGTTGAACAGCACCGCCGTCGCGCAGCGGGCGCGCTGAGCTTCATACGCCACCTGCAGATCGAGATCCACCAATCCCTCGGACGCATCGACGACCACCAGCGCTACGTCACTCCGTTCGAGAGCCTTGATGGTCCGCAGGGAGCTGTAGAATTCGACGTCGTCTTCGCTGCGCTTGCCCCGCCGACGTAGCCCGGCCGTGTCGACGAGATTCACGAGAGTGCCCTCATGCTCCACGAGTGTGTCGATGGCATCACGCGTCGTGCCGGGGATCGGGGACACGATGGTGCGCTCGTGCCCGAGCAGAGCGTTCAGTATCGAGCTCTTGCCCACGTTCGGGCGCCCCACGATGGCAACGTTCACCGGGGCCAAGCTTTTCTCCTCGACGGCGGGCTCGGGAAGCGCCCCGATTATGGCGTCGAGGATGTCGCCGATGCCCAAGCCGTGCTCGGCCGACACGCCGTGCGGCGTACCCAGACCGAGTGCCCAAAACTCGTTCAGCCGTTCCTCGGCCGGGCGCAAGTCGATCTTGTTGACCGCCAGCACCACGGGTACGTCACTCCGCCGCAGAATCTCGGCGATCTCGTGTTCCTGAGGGCCCACGCCCGTCTTCCCGTCCGTGAGGAACACGACCACGGCCGCGAGGTCCACCGCCTGCCGAGCCTGCGCCCGCACTTGGTCGGACAAGGGCTCTTTCGCCTTGAGGTCGATCCCTCCGGTGTCCACCAGCACGAACGATCGGTGGAGCCATTCCGCAAACCCCTCCTTCCGGTCGCGGGTGACGCCCGCCTCAGGAGCAACCACCGCTTCGCGGGTCTCTGTGATCCGGTTGAAGAAAGTGGACTTGCCCACGTTCGGATAGCCCACGATGGCCACACGGGGCAGTGAAGCCGATAGGCTCATGACGACAACTCCCGCACTCGCGCCACCACAGCTTCGATTTGGGCGGGGGGCGTCGAGGCTCCGGCCGTGATCCCCACAGAGTCGACACCCTCCAACCACTCCCGATGGACCTCCTCAGCACCTTCGACGTGGAACGAACGAGGCTGCACGGCCGAGCTCAGCTGCACGAGTCGCGCGGTGTTTCCGGAGTCCCTCCCCCCCACCACGATCACGAGATCCACCTCTTCGGCCAGTTCCACAGTCTCCCGCTGCCGTCGTTCCGTTGCACTGCAGATGGTGTTGAACACGCGAAGCTCGCGCACCATCGGAGCAAGAGCCGATGCCAGCGCGGAGAGACGCGCCTGTGATTGAGTCGTCTGAACCACGAGGCCCACTCTCCGTCCGTCGAGCCACTCCGGTATCTCCTCCGGCCCCTCGAGCACCACCGCGTCGGGGCCGGCGTGAGATCGGATGCCCAGTACCTCCGGATGCTCAGGCTCCCCCAATATAACCACTTTGTATCCTTCGGCTCGAAGTCGCGCCGCCTTGTCCTGGGCCGCTTTGACGAAAGTGCAGGTGGCGTCGACCACCTGGATATCGCTCTCTGCCAACAAATCTTTCACCTCGATCGGGATTCCATGCGAACGTATGATGACAGTGCCCTCCGTCTTGGCGCTGAGGTCATCGACCCGACCGATGCCCTCTGCTTCCAACTCCGCGATCACGCCGGGGTTGTGAATGAGAGGTCCCAAGGTATCGACGGGCGCTTGGCATGTCGACACTGCGTCGCGGGCGATCTCGAGGGCACGCTCGACACCCCAACAGAAGCCGGCAGAGGCCGGCACGACGATGCGCAGATCGCTCACTCGACGGACTCCGAAGACGCGGGGACATGTCCCAGCATGGCGCCCAGCCGCGTCATCAAGCGGCCGCCGATCTCCTGGTGACGCTCCCCCCGCGGGAGCCCCTCGACGCCAACATCCAAAGGGGCGCCGAAGGTCACGGACACACGAGGAAGCCTCGGGACGCCGCCGCGCACGATGCGGTCCGTACCCGAAAGCGCCACCGGGATCGTAGTGACCCCCTCGCGGAGAGCCAACAGTGCGAACCCCGGCAACGCGGTTCCCAGGCGACCGGCTCGCTGCCTCGTCCCCTCGGGGAATATCCCCACCACACACCCGTCGTTAAGGTAGCCCACCGCCATCCGGATCGCCTCCCTGTCGGCCTCGCCCCGCCGCACGGGAAAGGCGCCCAGTCCATCGACGAGACGGCCGAGGGCCGACGACTTCCACAGCTCCGACTTCGCCATGAAGTGGGCTTGGCGCGGAGCCGCCACCCCGATGAACACCGGATCGATGTTCGAGACGTGGTTCACCGCCAACACGACGGCACCTTGGGTAGGCACGTTCTCGATACCTTCGATTCGCATGCGGAAGAGCAACCGAAAGGGGTTTCTGATGAGCAATCTGACCAGCTTGTACACCGGCTCGTCGCGCGGACCGGGAATCAGCATGATCCGCTCCCATCGCCCCTGACGGCGGCCGCCTCGGCGGCGATTCGATCGACCACCTCCTCGATGCTCAGCTCCGTGGTGTCGATCTCGACGGCGTCGCGCGGCTTCTTGAGCGGCGCGACCGACCGGGCGGAGTCGTGGCTGTCGCGCAAGAGTATCTCCCTCTCCAGCGTCTTTGCGGAGATGCAGATGCCCTGTTCCTCGAGTTGGCGCTTCCGGCGCATGGCGCGAACGCCCACCGATGCGGTCAAGAATACTTTGAGATCCGCGCGCGGACACACCACCGTACCGATGTCCCGGCCCTCGAGCACCACGTCTCCCGCCTCGGCGGCCATTCCACGCTGGCGCAGCTTCAAAGCCTCGCGCACTTTACGGTGAGCGGCCACGTACGACACCTTCTGGCTCACCAGCGGCTCACGTATGGCGTTGGTCACGTCGCGACCGGCCACGCGCACCTGTGGCACCCCCTGGGCGGATTCCGAAAGGTCGATTTCCATTTCGAGCGCCAGGGACCCTAAGGCGTCGTCGTCCTCGAGCGAGACGCCCTTCTCGAGGGCAAGGAGGGTCACGGCGCGGTACATCGCCCCGGTGTCCACGTAGGTGAGGCCGAGGCGCTCTCCGACCGCCTTGGCGATCGTGCTCTTGCCGGAGCCTGCGGGCCCGTCGATGGCGATGATCATCTGTCGCCCCCCGGCGATCTCAACCCGTCTATCGTAGCAGCGAACCCAGGGAACGACACGTCGATGCACGCTACGTCGTCCACGTGCACCCCCTCGCTCGAGGCAAGGCCCGCCGTAGCTCCCACCATCGCAAGTCGATGGTCGCCACGGGCGCGGATCGCGGCGCCCGTCCACCCTTCAGGGCGGCCGACGATATCAAGGCCGTCTTCATACTCGGTCACCCCCACTCCGAGGCCCCTCAGGACTTCGGCGACCGCCGCCAAGCGGTCGCTCTCCTTCACCCGCAGCTCCGCCGCTCCGCGAAGGCGCGACGTGCCGCTCGCCCTGGCCGCGGCAAGGGCCCATACCGGCAGTTCGTCGATCAGCAGGGGTACTTCCTCAGGAGTCACATCCGTAGCCGACAGCGCACGATGCTCCGCGTGGATGGCGCCCGTCGGCTCGGGGGCTCCAGCGTCGTCGGGCCGGACCGACAGCCCCGCCCCCATCCTGTTGAGCACGGCGAGCAGGCCATTCCTCGTGGGGTTCAGGCCCACCTTCTCCACAGTCACTGCCGAACCCGGGACGATAAGGGCGGCCACGATCAAGAACGCCGCCGAACTGAGGTCGCCGGGCACCGTGATCTCGCTGAAGCTGAGGGCTTCGACCGGCTCGACGGTGATCCGCACCGAGCCGCCGGGCTCGGCGATCCGTTGGATGCGCGCACCGCCTGAGCGGAGCAGTCGCTCCGTGTGGTCTCGAGAAACGCCCGGCTCCACCACCAGCGTGGCGCCCGCCGCCCTCAGACCCGCCAGGAGCAGGCACGATTTCACCTGTGCGGAAGCCACCGGCAGGTGGTGCTCGCAGGCGCGGAGAGGTCCGCCGACGATACCCACAGGAGGTAAGGTGTTCCCCATGCGACCCCACACCCGGGCCCCCATCGCCTCGAGCGGCTGCAACACGCGCGACATGGGCCGACGACGGATGCTCGCGTCCCCCGTGAGCACAGTGAGGAACGGCGACGCGGCCACTAACCCAGGCAGCAGGCGCATCAGCGTGCCCGCGTTCCGAACATCGATCACGTCCTCCGGCTCGCGCAGGCCGTCCCAGCCGCCCCCATGCACGACCACACGCCCCGATTCGGCGATCTCGACGGAGACTCCGAGTGCGCGCACCGCTTCCACGGTCGCCAGAGTGTCCGCCGACCGGAGGAAGCCGTTCACCACCACCGATCCATCCGAGACCGCCGCGAAGAGGATGGACCGATGCGAGATCGACTTGTCGCCGGGCACCTCGACGATGCCCCGGAGCCCTTCAACAGCCGGTGGGAAGAAGCTACCGAAGCTCATCCTGCGGGCGTTCCCACGAAGGAGACGACGGCCGGATAGCCGAGCGCTTCAGCAAGCGAGCACGCCGACGCGGCCTCTTCTTCCCCGTTCACGAACAGTACAAGGTCTCCGCCCACGGCTCGGCTGAAATGGTGCAGGGTCAGGTCCTCGATGTTGATGTTGGCGTTGCCGAGAGATGTCATGACCCGCGACAGCACGCCGGGCTCGTCGGGGATCCGAACTGTCACGCGGTACAGCGTATCGAGGACGATGTCCTCGTGCTGGAGTAGTTCCCGGCGATAGGAGGCCGCCGTGTTGATACCCCGAAGCACCGCCTCTTCGTCGCCGTCGCGCAGATACTCACAGAGCATCATGATGTCGGCGGCGACGCTCTTCAGTGCCAGGATCAGTGCTTCTCGATTGTCGAAGAAGATGTCGCGCCACATCGGCGGGTTCGCGCCGGCCACCCGCGTGAGGTCCTTGAAGCTCGGGCCCACAGAGAACATCGCCCGGCGCCCGGACGCCTCGAATCCCCCCACTTCGCTCATAAGGACGTTCGCGAGCACGTGGGGCACGTGGCTCACCAGAGCCATGATCCGGTCGTGGGCATCGGCGCCCAAGGCGATGGGACGAGCACCCAGTGAGGCCACGAACGCATGCAACCCCTCGTGGAGCTCCGCCGGTGAATCGTCGGATGGGCACAGGAAGTAGATGGCTCGGTCGAACAGGTCGGCGCGCGCGAAACGCACGCCGCTGGTCTCGGCTCCGCAGATAGGGTGCCCTGCGATGAAGCGGGCGCGGGCACCGCTCGAGAGCCCCGAGACCAGCGCGCTCTTGGTGCTCCCGATGTCGGTGATCAAGCGCGGCGGCGGTTGGGCGCCTGCCGCCTCCTCTACCAGGGCGGGAATACTTCGGACCGGTGTGCACACCACGACAAGATCGGCGCCGGCAGCCGCTTCCGCGACGGAGGCGCAGCGCCGGGTGATCACTCCGGCCGCCAGAGCCTCGTCCAACGCGCGCGGATCGGCGTCGTATCCCCGCACTTCGGGAACGTCCGCCCTTCTCCGTGCCGCAAGAGCGAGGCTTCCCCCCATCATCCCGACGCCGAGAAGAGCGAGAGTCTGGACGGACAGTGTCTCGCTGGTGGGCGCCAACCTCTAGCCCACTGTCTTCCCGAACCAGTGGATCAATTCCGCGATACGCTTGGCGGTGCGCGCGAACTCGCGCGGATTGAGCGACTGTCCGCCGTCGCAGAGTGCCGCCTCCGGGGCGGGATGCGCTTCGATCATGACGCCGTCGGCGCCGGCGGCGATCGCCGCCAAGGAGAGCGGCTCGATAAGGTCCACCTTCCCCGTGGCATGGCTGGGGTCGACGATCACAGGCAAGTGAGACCGTTGCTTGATGATGGGGACCGCGGAAAGGTCGAGGGTGTTGCGGGTGGCGGTCTCGAACGTCCTGATGCCCCTCTCGCAGAGGATCACGCGGTTGTTGCCCTCTTTCACGATGTACTCGGCCGCCATGAGTAGCTCGTCCACCGTCGCCGAGAGGCCACGCTTGAGCAGCACGGGCTTCTCGACCTGACCCACCGCCGAAAGGAGATAGAAGTTCTGCATGTTTCGGGCGCCTATCTGGATGACGTCGGCGTACTCCGCCAGGGCGTCGAGATGCCGGGGATCCATAAGCTCGGTGACCACGGGAAGGCCTGTGCGTTCGCGCGCCTCCGCGAGGATCTCGAGCGCTTCCACACCCAGCCCTTGGAACGCATAGGGCGACGTGCGCGGCTTGTACGCCCCGCCCCGCAGCATCGAGGCGCCGGCTTCCTTCATGGAGTCGGCCGCCGAGAGAAGTTGCTCTCTGCTCTCAACGGAGCACGGTCCGGCGATCAAGGCCACGTGGCCACCGCCGATCTTGGTGCCTCCCACCTCGATGACGGTATCGCTGGTGCGGAACTCGCGACTCACGAGCTTATACGGACGCAGGATCGGCAGGATCTTCTCGACCCCGGGGTATGCTTCCAACGGGATGCCGGCGATCACCTCGCGGTCACCCATGACGCCGATCACCGTGATCGTGTCTCCCGTGGAGACGTGGCCCCGCGCCCCGGCTTCCGCCAGCCGTTCGAGCACGTGCTCCACCTCCACCGGAGTCGTGCCTTCCCGCATGACGATCATGATCTCGATGCTGCCGCCTTCGAAAAGGCTCATGTGGATCCCTCCTCACCTACCAGGTCGCTGAGCGCGCTCAGGAACAGGTCGTTCTCCTCGTTCGTGCCAACTGTCGCTCGAACCCAACCGGGGTAACCGATCCCCCATCCCGATCGCACCAGCACACCTCGCTCGAGCAGCGCGTTCGGCACCTCAGCGGCAGCTGTGGGCAGCCCCTCTACCCCCACGAGCATGAAGTTCGCCTCGGAAGGCACCCAAGGCCGGCGGAGCGCTGTGAGCATCTCGCCGATGCGGACCCGCTCCCCGGCCACGTGATCTCGCCGTTCCGCGACCCGCTCGGGGTGGCGCAGCGCCTCCAACGCCGCCACCTGGGCAAGGGTCGACACATTGTACG
Organism: uncultured Actinomycetes bacterium; assembly: GCA_947085635.1. Lineage (GTDB taxonomy): Bacteria > Actinomycetota > Thermoleophilia > RBG-16-64-13 > RBG-16-64-13 > JAHJSA01. The sequence goes on from CAMTXC010000002.1 coordinate 187,749, forward strand.
GCTGCCGCACTTTGTCGATGGCGTCGATGACACTCGGATGCGCGACGCCGTAGCCGATGCGAAGGCCGGCCAGTCCGTAGATTTTGGAGAACGTCCTCAGGATCACCAGGTTCTCGTAGTCCTGCAGCCACGGCACGGTATCCTCGAGATCGGGGCGGGTTGCGTACTCTGTGTAGGCCTCGTCGAACACCACCAGCGTCTCCGAAGGGACCGCCGCCATCAGGTCACGTAGCGCGGCCGGACCCACACAGGTGCCACTAGGGTTGTTTGGTTCGCATACTATAAGCAGGCGGGTGTCCTCGCGCACCGCCCGCTTCATGGCATCCAGGTCGTGCCGGTGGTCGCGGAGGGGGACGGCATCGAACTCGGCCTGCCGAACCAGGGCGATGCTCTCGTACACGACGAAGGAGGGGTCGGCGTACACCATGTGCGTCCCAGGGCCCAGCACCGCTTCGCCGAGCAGCATGAGAAGGTCGCACGACCCGTTCCCGAACATCATGGCCCCTGGCGCGACGCCCAGCCTGTCGGAGAGAGAGATCCTCAGCTCATCGCAGTCACCGGACGGGTATCGGTTGAGCACGCTCAGGGACGCCGTCAGCGCCTCCACCACCTCCGGGAAGGGTCCGTCGGCACACTCGTTCGCCCCAAGCTCGGCCACTCGATCGAGCCCATATCGCCGGCGAATATCGGACATCGCTGGACCGGCCTTGTACGGCACCAGCCCCTCCAGAGCCTTGTTGAACTTCGCGCTCAAGCCTCGTTCCCTTTCGCATGCGGGTCGTCGCCCCCGTAGACTGCCCGCTTCAGCTTCTCGATCTCAGGCCGTCGAAGACGTCGCACCGCACCGACGGCCATCCCGTCATCGGTGAGGGGCCCGAATCGCCCGCGATGAAGGCTCACCACGGGGTGCCCCACGGCTTCCAACATGCGTCTGACCTGTCGATTGCGGCCCTCGTGCAGAGTCAGACGCAGGACGCTGTTCCGCCCGATTGAGACGATATGGACGTCGGCCGGCGCGGTGACGCCGTCCTCCAATTCTACTCCCTCCGATAACCGCCGAGCCGTCGCCTGCGTCATCCGTCCCTGCGCGATGACCTCGTACTCCTTCTCGACTCCGTACGACGGGTGCAGAAGACGGTGGGGGAGAGCGCCGTCGTTAGTGATCAGGAGCAGGCCCGTGGTCGCCGCGTCCAGGCGACCCACCGGAAACACGCGCGTTTCCGTAGGCACGCAGTCTACCACCGTTCGCCGCCCTTGGGGGTCGTCAGCCGTGGACACGACGCCGGCGGGCTTGTTCAGGAGCCAGTACTCGGCCACCTCGATCACGATCTCGCGCTTGTCCACGGTGACCGTCTGGGCGATGGGATCGACAGACATGCCCAGCGTGGCCGGCACGCCATCCACGGCCACACGCCCGGCGCGAATCAGCTCCTCACACGACCTTCGCGAGCCGAAGCCCGCCGAGGCCAGTACCCGCTGGAGGCGCTCGCTCATTCAGGCGCAACCGCGACGCCCAGCCGCCTCCTGAGTTCCTCTCGCTGTTCCTCGCCCACTTCGAACTGCGCAAGGGGGGGCAACCGGTCGAGTCCGGGAAGGTCGAAGGCGATCAGGAATCGCTCCGTGGTGCCGTACAACACGGCCGCGCCGGGTCCATCGCGGCGACCCACTTCCTGTACCATCTCCCGGTCGAGCAGGGTGTGGAGCGCTGAGTCGGAGTTCACGCCGCGGATCTCGGCGATCTCGGGGCGAGACACCGGCTGCAGGTAGGCCACGATCGCCAGCGTCTCTAACGCGGCGGGCGACAAGCGGGGGTCCTCGGACACGTCGAAGAGGCGGGAGAGCGCGGCTTCGGCAACCGCGTTCGTACGGAAGAGCCAGCCGCCTGCCACGCAGGCCAGCTCGAATCCGCGGAGACCGCCCACAGCATACTCCTTTTGCAGCGCCTCCAGGCACTCCACGACCGCTCCCGCCGATACGGGCTCAGCGTACGACACGGCCACCGCGAGCCTCTCTACCGATAGCGAGCGCCCCGAGGCGAAGAGCACCGCCTCAACATCGCGCCGAACGCGAAGCCGGTCGCCCAGGTGTGGCGGCACGGCCGAGTGCGACTGAGGGTCGGGCGATGTGTCGATAGGCCCAGAGGTGGGGTCCACCACGCGCGCCTCCCTAGGCGATGCGGCGGGCACGCGCTGCCGCCACCGTGATGTCGCCAAAATGATCGCGCTGGACCACCCGCACGTCTCCTCGGGCCATAAGGCCCAGAAGGGCGAGTAGGCTTACGGCCTGCACCATGGGGTCATCCGCGCCGAACTCCTCTTCGAAGGAGAACGTCCCGCGGCTCCGCAGCATCCGGCGGATGGCGGCGATCTGGCGGTTCAAGCCGACACGAAGAGCCGCCACGTGACTCGTGTCGGGCGGCCTTCGGACTTCGACGAGCCTCTCGAGCGCGATCGTCAAGGCTCTGGGCTGCTGACTCCCCGCGATGTCCGCCGGCGTGGCCAAGACACGACGAGACTCGCGGCACGGCCGGCGCACGATCCTTCCGCGCTGAGCTTCCCGTATCTGAGCGAACGCCGCCGCGGCCATCTTGAAGCGACGATAGGCGACCAGCCGGGCGAGCAGCATCTCGCGGGACATCTCGAGATCCTGGTCTTCCTCTCCCGCCCGCTCCTCGGGTAGCAGCACGCGGGACTTCAACTCCAACAACGAACTGATCAACACCAGGAACTCGGTGAGGCCTTCCCAATCCGCCGGCTCTTCCTCAGCCAGGCCCTCCACGTAGGCGAGGATCACCTCCACGATGGGCACTTCGAAGATGTCCACTTCCTCGCGCAGGATCAGAGTGAAGAGGAGATCGAAGGGGCCTTGATAGACCTCCAGGTCGAGGTCGAGGAGCCTCATGACCGGTGGCGGGACTCGGCGCCCAGTGGGCGCCCGAGGACCGACTGCGAGCGGGCGTTAGCGATCATAGTCGGGATACCATGATACGTGACCGATGCAGCGAAGGCAAAGGCGGATTCGTAACATGGCCGGAACTGGGACCTTGTGGCTGCGGCCTTGTGGCGGCCATCCCGACGGCCCGCCTTCGCGCCACCGTGGGAGACCGCTCGCGCGCCACCATTCGAGACCGCTCGCGCGGCGCCTCAGAAGTACGCGGGCAGGAGCACCCGGCTGATCAGCTCGAAGGCTCCTCCGAGGACTGTGTGGAACGGCCCGGGGAGCACGAAGAAGATCGCCATGATGATCATGATCCCGTAGCGGTCGAGACCAGACCAACGCTCGTACATGTCGCGAGACATGAAGCCGGCGATCACCCGAGAGCCGTCGAGGGGTGGGATGGGAATGAGGTTGAAGATCCCCAGCACGATGTTCACCCGGTACGCCAAGAAGAGAGCCTCGAACAATGTAGAGCCTCCACTTATCGCGGCGATAGTCGAAGAGGCCGGGGCGAGCGCGTTGAGTAGCGCGGCGATCATGATGGCAATGATGAAGTTGGTCATCGGCCCGGCGAGCCCCACGATCATCATGCCGCGCTGATGGTCTTTGAAATACCAGGGGTTCACGGGCACCGGCTTCGCCCACCCGAAGATGAAACCACCCCACAAGTAGGTGATCACGAACATGAAGGTGCCGAGAGGATCGAGGTGCTTCAGCGGATTGGCTGTGAGCCGCCCGTGCTCCTTGGCTGTAGGGTCGCCCAGACGGTTGGCCACGGCGCCGTGAGCGAGTTCGTGGGCGGCCATCGAGATGAGCAGTATCGGGAGAAGGAAAATGAGACCTACGATGCCGGACATCAGGCGCACTTCCGGGGACGTGGTCGCGGGCTCCGGTTCATGCCGCTCCCCCGATGTGGGCGCGCGCCGCCGCGAGCTGTTCGGCCCGAGTCTCCACGCCACCTTCGACGCGCATACGTGTCAGCACCTGCAAGATGTGGCCCACCCGCGGTCCCTCGCGGACACCAAGCGCGATGATGTCGGCGCCGGATATCTCCAGCGTGCGCGCCCGCAGCACCTCGAGGAAACGCTCGAATTGCGCATGGGCCCTTCCGGCCCCCGCCCGGCCCATGCAGAAGACCACCGCCTCGACGGGCACCTTCCGCAGCAGCCGGAAGAGCTCCCAATCGCCGAGTTCCTCATCGTCCAACTGTTGGGTGAGACGGGAGCCCAGGGTCACGCTCGCGCGCAGCACGTGCCTGTCGGCGTGCTTCAGTCTCAACTTCTCCAGCCACATGAACAGCTCCTCATGAGTCATGTTGCGCGTGACGGCTGCAAGCCGCAGTCGCCAGGGTACCACTTCAGCGTGCAGGCCGAGGCGTACGACCACCTCGTCCAAGGCGTGGATGAGGGCCACGGTCCGCGTGCCGGTAGCCAACTTCGGGTGCACCTGCCGTGCCACGCCCAGGTCGAACAGCCGAGCCAGCGTGTACGATACGTCGGCCTCCCCAAGGAGGGCCACCAGTTCGTCGCGCAAACGCGCGCTCGAGAGGTCGCCCACCAGATGCATGTCGACACAGGCACGCGCCAAAGATCTCGTCTGCTCGTCCATGCGGAATCCATAGCGGTTCTCGTATCGCACGGCACGGAAGATGCGCGTGGGGTCTTCGATGAAGCTCAGGTTGTGCAACACTTTGATCGCGCCGGCGTCAAGATCTTCCAATCCCCCGAAGAAATCGATCACCGCGCCCAGATCGTCGCCTTTGAGAGAGACCGCCATGGCATTGATCGTGAAATCCCGGCGGAAGAGGTCTTGACGGATCGATGCATGCTCCACGCTGGGCAGCGCAGCGGGATAGTCGTAGAACTCGGTACGTGTCGTGGCGACGTCTACGTGGAACGGCTCGGCCCTCCTGTGCGGCGGAAGGGGCTCGTCGCCCACGGAATCCGGCGGAAGCAGCACCACAGCGGTCTGGAATTTCTGGTGCGCCCGCACGCGTCCGCCGAGCTTCCGGGCCAGGCGTCGGGCGAAGTCGATGCCGTCGCCCTCGACGGCGATGTCGATATCGGAGTTCTGCCGCCCCAGGAGGAGGTCGCGAACGAAGCCTCCCACGAGGTACACGCCGGCGAACTCCTCCGACACCGCGGATACCGCCTTGAAGAGACGTCCGAACGTGGGTAGATCGCCAAGGTACTCCAACGTACAGGCGGTCACCCCCTCGCGCGGACCGGAGGGAGACATGCCGTGCTGCGCCGCCAACACGTCGGTGCGGGTGGCTATGCCTATGACGTCGGCCACCTCGACGACGCCGCTTCTGTCGGCTCGGGCATACGCCTCGTCGGCGAGCACGGGCAGGCGGCCAATATTCGTGGCCGCCATGAGTCGCCGCAGCTCGTCGAGAGTCGCGGAGGCAGGCGCGAACACCACGTTCCGCGTCATGACTCCCTTCACCGGCGCGTGGCCCAGCCCATGGCGCACCGCCTTGTCCAGGTCGCGCCTGGCCACGATACCCACGACCCGCCCGCCCTCCTTCACCGATATTCCGGAATGGCCGTAGCGCTGCGCGGTGAAGAGCGCTTCCTCGACGGAGGTGTCCGAGGCGATGAAGCGTACGGGCCGGCTCATGACATCGGCGGCGGTGGGGACGGGCGGCGCCGCCGCCTCCATCTCCTCGAGCAGACGACGGACTATCTCTTCCGACGTCAGTTCGCGAAGGACGGCCGATCCCGCCTGCGGATGGCCCCCACCCCCAAGCCCCCGCAGAAGAGCCCCGACATCGACCATCTTGGAGCGAGAACGAGCAGTCACGAACTGGCGCTCCTCCATCTCGACCACCTGGAGCAGCACATCCGAGTTCAGTAGATCCATAGCCTTGTGGGCGATCACGCTCAGCCCGTCGACATACGCCGGGTTGTCGAGTACTGCTACGTGCACCTCCTGGCCCTTCACGTACTCCACCCTCACGTGATCCACAACCCTCAGGAGCAGCTCCCGTTGCTCCGCGGTGAGAGGGTTATGCAGGTAGCGTTCGATCAGCGCCTGGGATGCCCCCAGCCTCATACAGACAGCCAGCATCTCGGCGTCGCGTACGGTGGTTCGGGGATAGGTGAGCGACCCCGTGTCTTCGTGGATACCGAGAGCGAAGATAGTAGCCTCCAATGGCGAGATCGCGAACTCTCGCTCCCGAAGGATGTACACCATCGCCGTGACCAGGGCGCCGTCGTCCGACACGACCCAGTTCTCGCCGCGCACGAACGAGGGGCGCTCCTCCGGCTCGCCTCCATGGTGGTCGAACACGACCACCTCCACGTCTTCGCTCCCGCACAGCACCCCAAGTTCAGCCAAGCGGGCGCAGTCGGAGGTGTCCACGACCACCAGTCGGCGGACGGAGTCAAGATCGAGTGACCGGAACGGCAGAAGCGGCAACTCCTCGCCGTGCAGGCTCACGAAATCCCTCACGTTGCGGTTCAAGGATCCCGCGAACACGATGCGTGCGTCAGGATACAGACGGGACGCGCCGACGGCCGCGGCGAACGCGTCGAAGTCGGCGTTCTGATGCGTCGTGATGACAGAGACTACCCTGATATCCGCCGAGGGGGCCGGCATGGCTGAGGCGTGTTACTGCCGGTCGATGTAGGCTTTCAGGTTCACCGCCGCGATCGCCAGCTGCTCCCGCATCAGGGGGCCTTCCAAGTCGGTGATACCCGGTTGGATCGCGGTCCCCTCCAGGATATCCGCGTCGAGCAGACGCTGGAACGCTTCCTTCTCGTCGGGGGAGAGCTCGAGGTCGTCGATCGCCTGGGTGATCGCGCCCGCCTCCGGGAGTTGCTCGGAGGCGGAGCGTCCCATGACGAGGAGCATCAATCGCACGGAGGCGGATGCGTTGGGAGAGAACACCAGCGGGTCGTCCCCGGTGCCGGACATCGCGTCTTGCCCGAAGATCGCAGCTATGTAGTCCGAGTCGTCGATGACGGTCGCGTCGCCCTCGACGTCGGTGAAGACCTCGGTCGAATCCTCGTCCACAGGCCAGCCCATGGCCAAGACCACCGACTTGGCCAATTGTGCTCGATCCATGGGGTCCGTCAGCCCGAAGCGGGTGCCTGCGGCAGCCGGTACGAGCCCGGTCTCGACGCCCGTCCTGATCCGCTCCACCTGCACGTAGTTCTCGGGGATATCATCGAAGACAAGCTGCGCCTGGACTTCCACCGGGTCGAGTATCCCTGATTTCTCGACCAGAGTGTACAGCGTGTAGACGGCACCGACGAAGGCCGCCAGCACGAACAAGTTCAGCACGATCCTCTTCACCAGCCGGAAGGGGAAGCGCTGTTTCTTCGGCTTCTCGGCTGACTCACTCAGAATAGGGACATCCCAGTCCTGACGCACTCTACCCTCCATCCGCGGTCAGATTGCGGTCATCATACCTCGTCGATCACGCTTTCTCGAAGCGGAGGAACATCTGGTCCCATCCTGAAAGCGGCGCTCACAAGTTCCGCCGCCGCGCGCCCCCGTTGCTCGTCGTCTGCATGGATCCATGCGACGACTTCCCCACGTTCCACCCGGGTCCCCGTCGGCGCCGCCAACACCACGCCGACCGAGTGGTCTACCTCTGCATCTTTGGTTTCCCGGCCCGCGCCCAGCAGTAAACCCGCTCTGGCCACCGTCGTCGCCCTCACGGAGTGCACCCAGCCGGCCTCGGCGGCCCTTACCGGCAGGACGACACTCGCAGCCGGAAGTCCTTTCCCATCGACGGCATCCGCATCTCCGCCCTGCCCTCTCACCCATTCCCGGGCTTTCCGGAGGGCGCTCCCGTCTCGCAGATGGTGCAGAGCGAGCGCCCGACTCTCCGACGGGTCCCCGGCGCGCCCCGCCATGAGAAGCAGATGCGCAGCCAAGGTGACCACCACGTGCTGCAGATCGGACGGCCCCCTTCCGTGGAGCACCTCGAAAGCCTCGCGCACCTCGAGAGCGTTCCCCACGGCCAGTCCGAGGGGCTCGTCCATGGCGGTCAACACAGCCCGCACCGACCGACCCGCGTCTTCCCCGAGTTCGATCATCGTGCGCGCCACGCGGCGCGCCTGGTCCCGTTCCCGCAAGAACGCGCCCTCGCCTACCTTCACGTCCAGCACGATCGCAGTCGCTCCCGCGGCGATCTTCTTACTCATGACACTCGAAGCGATCAGAGACTCTTGCTCCACCGTGCCCGTGACGTCACGAAGTGCATAGAGCAGGCGATCGGCCGGCACGAGGGTGGGGCTCTGCCCCGCGATCACGACGCCCGTGCGGATCACCTGGCTCCGGAACTCAGCGGGCGTAAGGGCGGTACGGAACCCCGGGATCGACTCGAGCTTGTCTATGGTGCCCCCGGTGTGACCCAAGCCGCGTCCGCTCATCTTCGCGAAGGGGACGCCGCACGCAGCCACCAGCGGACCCAACGCGATCGACACCTTATCGCCCACGCCTCCGGTGGAGTGCTTGTCGGCGATCACGGGGGCGATATCGCTGAGATCGACGATTTCCCCACTCTCGACCATGGCCTGCGTGAGCGCGAAGGTCTCCTCGCGATCCAGACCCCGGAAACAGACGGCCATCAACCAGGCCGCCATCTGGTAGTCGGCCACGCGCCCGGCGACGTACTCAGCGATCAGCCAGTGGAGTTCGGCGGGTGTGTGTGCCACCCCAGAACGCTTGGCCTCAATCAGGTCGACCGCTCTCACCCGGACTCCTCCGGCCACTCACGGCCGATCAGGCTCTTCACGAGGTCTCCGACCTGCTCCGAGGCCCTGGTGGACATCTGCACCACGTCCTTGTGGGCCTCAAGGCCGGATTTGCCCGTCTCCGCGGCCACGTTGGTCACCACGCTCAACACGGCGACTCCGAGGCCCGTGTCCCGCGCGGCCCGCACTTCCGCGGCGGTAGACATGCCCACGGTCTGAGCGCCGAGCTCGCGGAGCACACGCACCTCGGCTTCAGTCTCGTACTGTGGGCCCGGCAGAGCGGCGTACCGCACGCACCGCACTCCCGCATCCTCCAGGATACGTAGAGCTCCAGAATCGGTGCCTTCCACACGGTCGGGCTCTCCGTCGGGCATGGTCAGTTGCAGATCGATGACCGACTCGACCGCGGTCACCTCGCCGGGCCGTAACGTCGGGTCCAAGCCTCCACTCGCATTGGTGACGATCAGGCGCCGCACACCCCAGCACGCCAAAGTACGTACCGGTGCCTGGGTCTGCCCAAGATCGTGACCCTCGTAGCTATGTGCCCTGCCGCGTAGGACGCCGACGCGTACGCCCCTCACCTCCCCCACGGCGATCCGGCCCCTGTGTCCGGGCACGGCACCCCGGATCCAGCCCGGTACCGCCGCGTAGTCCAGCTCCATCGGAGCCTCGAGGATCGTGGCGACCTCATCGAGTCCAGATCCGAGGATCACGGCGGAGTCAGGAGGATCGCCGAGTGCGCCTCGCAGCGCCTCGGCGGCCGCGTTCAGGTCGCCCGCACAGACCCCTGACGGCTCACCCTCGACGCCACCATCGGCGCCACCATCGGCGCCACGATACCCCGCGAGCGAGACCGCTCGTCCATACACGGTTGGGTAGTCACGCCACCCGTGAGCGGGTCGCCCCTCCTCCAGGGGCGTGCCGCCCAAGCCGGGCCGTCTGGCGGTGAGGCGCTGATAGGCCGTCGCCCCAGTGTCGGCCATGTTCCCCACGTACGCGCGCGCAGGCAACCCGGCGGGGCGAGGGTAGTACAGCAAGGGCACGTATTCCCGACTGTGATCGGTGCTCACCGTGGTCGGGTCCACACCGTGATCGGCGGTGATCAGCAGCCGGTCTTCCGGGCCCAGAAGAGCGAGGATAGAGGGAAGGGCGCGGTCCGCGGCCTCCAGGCCGGCGGCGAAGCCGTCGACGTCGTTCCGATGGCCCCAAACCATGTCGAAATCGACTAAGTTCGTAAAGATGAGGCCCTCGACGCCGCCTTCCAAACGGGCGGCGAGTGTAGCGAGGTTGTCCTCGTTGGACTCCACCTTCACCTGCTCGGTCACGCCTCGGCCCGCGAAAATCTGGTAGATCTTGCCGATGCCCAACACGGGGACTCCCGCCTGGGTGAGCAGGTCGAGATAGGTGGGGCTCGGAGGCTCGAGCGAGAAGTCCTTGCGGTCTTTCGTACGCACGAACGAGCCCGGAGTCCCGCTGAACGGACGCGCGATGACCCGGCCCACTCCATGGGGTCCGGTCAGCATGCCGCGCGCGATCTCGCAGTAGCGGTAGAGCTCTTCCAAGGGGATCACGTCGATGTGGCAGGCGATCTGGAAGACGCTATCGGCCGACGTGTAAACGATCGGCCTGGCGGTCTCCAGGTGTCGCTCGCCCAACTCCGCGATGATCTCCGTGCCCGAGGCCGCCTTGTTGCCGAGTACCTTCCGGCCTACGGCTTCCTCGAAGCTCGAGATCACCTCCGGCGGGAACCCATCCGGGAAGGTGGGTTGCGCCTGCGCGGTTACCACCCCCATGTGCTCCCAGTGGCCTGCCGTGGTGTCTTTGCCCGCAGAGAGCTCCGCCAAGACGCCCGGAAGAGCGAGGGGTTCCGCCACCGGAGGAACCCCCCGGAGCGGCAGGATGTTCCCCAAGCCGAGAGCGCGGAGGTTCGGCAGTTCGAGTGTTACAAGCGCCGCGAGGTTGCCCAAGGTGTTCGCATCGCTGTCGCCATAGCCGGCCGCATCCGGGAGCGCTCCCGCGCCCACTCCGTCGAGGATCATGATCACGAACCGTGGCATCAGCATTCTTCCCGGTGGCGGGCGCGTGGGTGCGCCTCGTCGTAGACGCGCCGAAGGTGTGCGGCGCTGACGTGCGTGTACACCTGGGTCGTAGAAAGGTCCGCGTGGCCCAGCATCTCCTGCACGGCGCGGAGGTCCGCACCTCCCTCGACGAGGTGGGTGGCGAAGGAGTGGCGCAGGGTGTGAGCCGACACCTCGTCGCTGAGGCCCGCCAGCCGCGCGTACTTCTTCACTATCAGGTGAAGTCCCTGCCGAGATAAGCCGCCTCCGCGAACGTTGAGGAACACCTCCGGCGGCTTGAGCGCCCCCGCGCGGCCGAGCCGCGGGCGCCCGCGCGCGAGATACGCGGTAACCGCCTCCACGGCCTTCCGGCCCAGCGGGACGACCCGCTCCTTCGACCCCTTACCCATGGTCCGCACGAACCCCACTTCAAGGTCAATGTCCTGGAGGCGCAGGGAGACCGCCTCAGATGCCCTCAGACCGGCCCCATACAACACTTCGAGCAGTGCTCTGTCGCGGTGGCCCGGGGGCGTCGCCGGAGGCCGGGAGAGTAGTCGATCGACTTGAGACACCGTAAGCGGTTTCGGGAGCCCCGCAGGCGACCTCGGCGCCAAGAGCGCCTCGCTCGGGTCTCTCTCGATGCGGGAGATCGACGCGAGATAGCCGTAGAAGGAACGGATCGCAGCTGTCTTCCTCGCCCGCGTGGAAGGCTTCCACGTACCCTCGGCGAGGAACGAGCGCAGTTCCTCGGTGGAGGCTCCCTCGAGAGAAAAGGCCCGCTGCTCGAGGTACGCGCTCAATTGGAGCAGGTCTCGGCGATACGAGGCCACGGTGAGTTCAGCGAGGCCACGTTCCGACCTCAGCGAGGCGAGGTACTCCGCCACCGCTTCCGGCGATCTCTTCGGATGCGCGACATGCACGTGGGCGCCCGCTGCGATGACTACATGTACTCGATCGGGAGCAGACTATCCAACGGGAAGTATTGGTTGCCGGTGGCTTCCGCCACCCGCGAGTTGGTGACCTTGCCCTCCATCACGTTGATGCCACGGGCGAGAGCCGGGTCGGCTCGCGCCGCCGACGACAGCCCGAGATCGGCAACGTACATGACGTACGGCAGCGTCGCGTTCGTGAGGGCGAGCGTCGAGGTGATGGGCACCACCCCGGCCATGTTCCCCACGCAGTAGTGCACCACCCCGTGCTCCAGAAAAGTGGGATCCCTGTGTGTGGTCATGCGAGAGGTCGCGAAACACCCGCCCTGGTCGATGCTCATGTCCACCACGACCGAGCCGGGCTGCATGGTGGCCACCACTTCCTCCGACACCAGCAGAGGAGCGCGCGCGCCCGGCACATGCACCGCCCCGATCACGAGATCGGCGGAGGCGACTTCCTGTTGGATCGTGAGCTGGTTGCTCATGAGCGTCTCTACGCTGGGCACCATGCGCTCAACCTCGGCGAGACGTTCGGTGTTGATGTCGATCAAAGTGACGCGCGCGCGCATGCCCGAGGCCACGAGGGCGGCGTTCCTCCCCGCGATACCGGCACCAAGGACCACGACACTGGCGGCCGCCACGCCCGTGACGCCGCCGAGCAGCTTGCCCTTGCCGCCGTTCATGCGCTCGAGAAGATGGGCTCCCGCGTGCGGAGCCAGCCTCCCGGCGACCTCACTCATCGGAGCGAGCAGAGGCAGATGACCGTCGGCGGTCTCCACGGTCTCGTACGCTATGTAGGTGGCTCCGCTCTCGAGGAGCTCCCGTGTCAGATCTGGATTCGGGGCGAGGTGGAGGTAGGTGAACATCACCTGCCCCGCCCGCATGCGCATGCACTCGTCTCTCAAGGGCTCTTTGACCTTGAGCAGGAGCTCGGCTCGGTCGAACACCGCTTGGGAGCCCTCCACCACCTGTGCGCCGGCGGAGGAGTACGCCTCGTCCGAGAGCGCCGACGACTCCCCCGCTCCGCGCTCCACGAGGACGATGTGACCACGCCGGGTCAGCTCCAGCGCCCCCGCGGGGGTCAACGACACTCTGTGCTCGTCGGCCTTGATCTCCTTGAGAACCCCTATTCGCACTCGTTCACCCCTCTTGTCTCCGCCGCCTCGCTCCCGCCGACGGCCCCACTCCCACCGACGGCCCCACTCCCACCGACGGCCCTCAGCCCCCGCGGGGTTGCCGCCGCGTGCTGTTCCACAAGCAGGAGAGTAGCCAGAGTCTTCGCGTCTCTCAATTCCTCCGCTCCCCCTATCACGTCGGCCAGAGGTTTCCAGGTCAGCTCGATGAATTCGTCTTCATCGGGGTCGGACGGCACCGAGTCCAGGCCGGTGGCCAGGAAAGCGTGCAGCCGCTCCCTGAGAAACCCAGGCGAGGCGAAGAACGACCCGAGATGCACCCATTCAGCGGCGACGAGGCCGGTCTCCTCTCTCAACTCCCGGCGGGCCGCCTCCAGCGGTGCCTCCCCGGGGTCGAGGCCTCCCGCGGGGAGCTCCAGCAGATAGTCTCCCACAGGATGCCTATATTGGCGCACGAGTACTATATTCCCCGCTGCGTCCACAGCGGCCACCACGACGGCCCCGGGATGTTCTATGACCTCGCGAGAAAAGACCCCGTCGCCGGTGTCTATCTCATCCACTCTCAGACTTACGACGCGCCCGGAGAAGACGCGCCGGGACGACACCACCCGCGGCAGCTCTTCGGCGTTCGAAGAACCGCCCGAAGGAGGCGCCCCCACAGGCACGGTGTGCCCGACGTCTTCGATCACCACTTCCCCTTCGGAAGCGGCGGGGCGTTCTCGATCAATCGCTGCACGAGACCCACGAGGCGTTCCAGTTCCGCCACGTGGATGTGCTCCTCGGGCGTGTGAACGGACATCATCCCGCAATCGAGGTTGACCGTAGGCGTACCCCGCAGGTTGAAGACGTTGGCGTCGGACCCACCGCCGCTCGTCAGGTAGTTGGGCTCGAGGCCCAAGGCGGTCAGCGCATCGCGGGCGGCCCTCACCACGGGGTCGGCTTCTCGCAGGCGGAATAAGCGGTACTCGAGTACCAGGTCCACATCCACGTCGACTCCCGCGCGCGCCGCTCCTTCCTGGAAGGCGTGGACCATGGCCGCGGTGGCCTGAGCCAGCTTGGCCTCGTCGTGACTGCGGCACTCGGATTCGACGATGCACGATGCCGGCACGATATTCCGCGCGACTCCGCCTCTGATCACTCCCACGTTCGCGGTGGTCTCCTCATCGAGCCTGCCCAGCTCCATCAGAGAGATGGCGTATGCCGCGGCAAGGATGGCGCTAGCCCCTCTCTCGGGCTCCAGCCCCGAGTGCGCCGCCCTACCTCGGAACTCAGCCGTGAGCGTCTGCTGGCTCGGAGATCGCAGCACGATTCCGCCCACCGGTCCCGCCGAGTCGAACACCACACCGAACGGACCTGAAGGAACGTCGGGAGGAAGGTGTCGCGCCCCCTGCACACCCAGCTCCTCGGCCACGGTGAAGATTAGTTCGTAGGTGGGGAACGGTCTGCCGGAGCCGACGAGGAACTCTGTGACGTGCAATAGGGCGGCCGCCGCCGCCTTGTTATCGGCTCCGAGCACCGTGCCCCCCGCATTGCGGATCACGCCGTCTTCGAGTACCGGCTGCAGCGGTCCCGTCGGTTCGACCGTGTCCAGGTGCGCGGCGAGGGTGATGCGGGGAGTTTCGCCCACGCCCGGCACGAGACAGATGAGATTTCCCGTGTCGCCGCCGACCGCTACGCCGGCCTCGTCCTCGACGACCTCCAGACCCAGGGCCCGCAGACGGCTGATCACGAGGTCGGCCACTGCGCGCTCGCGACGAGACGGACTGGCCACGGCCGCCAACTCCATGAACAACCGGGCCGGACCCCCCGCGACGGTCGTCGAGTGACCGCTCACGCGTCTGCCTCGGTCGCCTCCCGCTCGCCGCGGCCTCCCGCCACCACGAGGTTGTCCGCATCGGCGACTAAGTCCTCGTCGCTCAAGCGCACGGCTTTCGGGTCGAGCCCGCAGGCGCACCGGATAGCGGCCCCCACGAACTCCCGGAACAACGGTTGGGGCCGGGTGGGACGACTCTTGAACTCGGGGTGGAACTGGGCCGCGAGGAACCACGGATGATCGGGGAGCTCCACTATCTCGACCAGCCGATCGTCGGGCGTCACGCCACTCACGACGAGGCCGGCTTCGACCATACGCGGCCGCAGGGCATTGTTGACTTCGTACCGGTGGCGATGCCTCTCGTAGATCACCTCTTCCTGGTACGCCTCGTATGCCTTGGTGTCCGGCATGACCTTCGCAGGAGAGGCGCCAAGTCGCATCGTGCCGCCCATGTCCTCCACGTCCTTCTGTTCAGGGAGAAGGTCGATCACCGGGTACGGGGTCTCCGGATCGAACTCCGACGAGTTGGCCCCCGCCATCCCGGCCACCCCGCGGGCGAACTCCACCACAGCCACCTGCATGCCCAGACAGATGCCGAAGAACGGAACGTCGTTCTCCCGGGCGTACCGCACCGCCAACAGCTTGCCCTCGATGCCTCGAGTGCCGAAACCACCCGGCACCAGGATGCCGTCGGCCGTCTCCAGCTCGGAGCGCAGCTCTTCCGGGCGCAGCCCCTCGGCATCGACCCAGACCACCTCCAGCCCCCGGCCATGGTGAAGGGCCGCATGCCTCAGCGCTTCCACGACGCTCAGGTAGGCGTCCTGCAGCTGCACGTACTTGCCCACGAGGGCGATCCTCACGATGCCCGACTGCGCTTTGATGCGTTCCACCAGCGCTTCCCACTCGCTGAGGTCGGCGGGGCCTGTCTCGAGGCCCAGCTTCGACACGACGAGCTCGTCCAGGCCTTCCTCGAGCAGGTTCAGGGGCACGAAGTAGATGTCGGACGCATCGATGGCGGCGATGACCGCGCGGGGCTCCACGTCTGTGAACAGCGCGATCTTGTCCTTGATCTCGCGGCTCACGGGTCGATCGGCGCGGCATACGATGATGTCCGGCTGGATACCGATCTCCCGCAACTCGTTCACGCTATGTTGCGTGGGTTTCGTTTTCAGTTCACCGGCTACCCCGATGTATGGGATGAGCGTCACGTGGATGAACAACACGTTCTGGCGCCCGATATCGTTACGAAACTGCCGTATCGCCTCCAAGAAGGGCAGACTCTCGATGTCGCCGACGGTGCCCCCGATCTCGGTGATGACCACGTCGACCTCAGGGTTGCGCGACACTCGGAGGATTCGGTCTTTGATCTCGTTCGTGATGTGAGGGATCACCTGCACGGTGCCGCCGAGGTAGTCGCCCCTGCGCTCCTTGCGGATGACATTGTAGTATACGGAACCCGACGTGATGTTCGATTCCCGCGTCAGGTTCTCGTCGACGAAACGCTCGTAGTGTCCGAGGTCGAGATCGGTCTCGGCGCCGTCGTCGGTGACGAACACCTCGCCGTGCTGGTAGGGGCTCATAGTGCCCGGGTCCACGTTGAGGTATGGGTCGAACTTCTGGATGACGACCCGGAGCCCACGGCTCTTGAGGAGTCTTCCCAGCGACGCGGCCGTTATCCCCTTCCCCAGAGACGAGACCACCCCGCCCGTCACGAACACATGCTTGGCCATGGACCGTCCTCTATCGTCGTGTACACGAACGGGCGAGCACGATTCGCGCGCTGTGCCCCATTCAGTCTAGCAGAAGGCCCGCACCGGCTCTGCTTCGAAGAGCCCGGGCATGCTCCATCGCGCCGGGATCGCCTGGCCGCCCCCCCATCATGCGCGACAACTCTCCCACAGCCTCCTCGTCGCCGAGTGCCTTGAGGCAGGTGAAGACACGGTCGCCCCTCTGAGACTTGCTCACCAGCACGTGCCGGTCGGCGTAGGCCGCCACCTGCGGTAGATGCGTCACCACGACGAGCCTGTTGACGCGACTCATCCCCCGCAACCTCGCTCCCACCGCCGTGGCGGTCAATCCTCCCACCCCAGCGTCGATCTCGTCGAAGACCAGGGTCTCCGCCGGCTCCACACCCACGAGCGCTGTCTGGATGGCGAGCAGCACGCGAGAGAGCTCTCCCCCCGATGCGGTGCGGGCGAGACTCCGCCCCGGTGCACCCGGGTTCGCGGCCAGCAGGAACTCCACGTCGTCGGAGCCCGCGGCGTCGAGACCCTCCGGTGTCGCGCGCGGCTTCACCAACACGGTGACCCGGCCCTGCGGCATGCCGAGTTGCGCCAGTTCCCCCGATACGAGCGACTCCAATCGCGACGCGGCCTCCAGTCTCCGGGACGAGAGAGCGTCGGCCAGCGCGACGCACTGCCGCTGCAACGAGTCGTGCCGCGTCGTCAAGGCCATGTCGTCCTCGCCGTTCTCACCAAGCGCCCGAAGTCTGCCTCGCACCTCGTCCAGATAGGCCAACGCCGAGGCGGTCGTCCCCCCATACTTGCGGGCCATCCCCGAGTACACACGAAGGCGTTCGTCGATGGCCGCGAGCCTCGCCGGATCTACCTCGAGCCCATGTGCGAACGAGCGCAGGTCGCCGGCGCCGTCGTAGATCAAGGCCCCCGCATGCTCGAGCGAAGCCGCCGCGGCCGCGAGGCGGGGGTCCACATCGGACACGCCCGCCAGCCGGGCGCGGGCCGCGCTCAGCACCCCCTCTACGTCGGGGGCGTCGCCTTCCCCCCGCAGCAGGCCGGCCGCCTCGTGGCACGCCCGCACCACCTCCTCGGCGCGGGCCAGGAGCCGTTGTTCCCCCTCCAGGGCCTCCTCCTCCTCGCGGTCGAGGGCAGCCGCCTCTAGTTCAGCCGATTGAAAGCGGAGAAACTCCATCTCCTGATCCCTCATGCCGCGATCCTGACGGCGCTCTGCCAAGCGTTCGGCTACCTGCCGCAGCTCCGACCAGGCGCCCGCGTAGGAAGCGCGGTCGGCGAGCTGTTCCGCCCCTGCGAACGCATCCAATGTGTCGCGCTGGTAGGGAGTCCGGAGCAGGCGCCGGTGCTCATGCTGGCCCGAGAACGACACCAACTCACCCACGACCTCACTCAGAGCTCCCAGCGGCACGGCCACGGCGTTCAGGAAGCACTTGTTGCGGCCCGAGCGGTTCAGTCGGCGGGTCACCACCAGCTCTCCCGCGCCCAGCGCCGCGAGATCCACCACCTCTGGCGCGAGGCCTGCGACGTACTCCTCGGAGAGCTCGAAAACGCCCTGGATGACGGCCTCGTCCGCTCCCTCGGCCACCAGCCCCTCAGACGCTCTGTCTCCCAGAAGGAGGCTCAGAGCCTGCGTAAGCAAGGTCTTCCCGGCACCGGTCTCCCCCGTGAGCACCGTGAGACCGTCCGCGAGATCGAGCACCGCGTCCTCGATCAACACGAAGTTCTTGATGCTCAGCGAGACGAGCATCTGGTCGTCAGGCCCCTCCCACGAACCGCTGGGCGAAGTTGCGGTAGAAGTCGCCTTCGGGGAGCAAAGCGAGAGTGGCAAGCGCGGGGACGGTGCGCACCTCGAGCTCCGCGAGCGCCTGCAGGGAGCCCACGTGTTCGCCGTCGGAGAGTATGTCCACGGCTGTGTGACGCGATTCGTTGCGCAGAGTGACCACGTCGGCGGCCGCCAGCACCACCGACCGCACCGCCAACGCGTGAGGCGCCACGTACGAGACCACATATCCCTGCAGATCGACCCCCAGCACGGGACCTCCGACCGCCAGGTTGTAGGCCGTGGAGCCGGCGGGAGTGGAGATCACCAGCGCGTCGGCGCGAACGTCGAACAGTGACACACCGTTAACGCCATAGGAGATGTGGCATATGCCGCCTTCCCTCCCTCTGCCGACGACGAGGTCGTTCACCGCGCGCAGAGTCGCCCCGTTACTCGAGGTCGTGAGACCCAACAACGGCTGGGCCACATACTCGCCGTCCAAGAGCCGGGCGAGGTCCCGCTGAAGCTCGTCCTTCTGGATGGTGGCAAGGAAACCCACGCGCCCGAGATTGACCCCCGCGACGGGAACGCCCAGGTCGCGCGTGAGCCGCAGCGCGCGCAGCATCGTGCCGTCACCGCCGAGCACCAGACAGAGATCGGCTTCCGTGAGCTCTTCTCGCGCCACTTCGCAGCAGCCTTCGCCGCCCACATCGACCAGCCCCGGATGCTTCAGCGTCTCTCCGGGAGGGAGGAGGAGCCGTATGCCCCGCGTCTCCAACAGCGGGACGACCTCGGCTACGACCGGGGCAGCCACCTCCCTCACCTGATGCGTGAAGAGAGCCACACTTCTGATCGGATCACTCACACGAGGTCCCTTCCCTGTTGCCGGCGTGCACGACGTTCGCGATCATCTGCTCCAGGGTAGCAGGCCGTGCCCTCTCCCCTCCACCTCTGTCCACGCGGAACACGAACTCCACGTTCCCCCCCACACCGGGCAGTCCCGAGTCGCACAATCCATCGACCGCCAATTCGAGGCCCTCCAGCGTCGTACCGACGCTTCTGAGCACATCCTCGTGCACCTTGGGGTCTCGCACGATGCCGCCCTTCCCAACCCGCGCCGCGCCCGCCTCGAACTGCGGCTTCACGAGCAGAAGACCGGTGAATCGCTCGGCCATGCAGCCAATCACGGCCGGAAGGACCTTCGCCAGCGAGATGAACGACACATCGACGGTGAGAAGATCGGGTGAGAAAGGTAGCGACTCAGGTTGGAGCCACCTCGCGTTCACCCGCTCCAGCACTATCACCCGGGGATCGTTGCGCAGTCGGACGTCGAGCTGTCCGTAGCCCACATCCAAAGCGATCACCTCCGACGCCCCGTGCTGCAGCAGGCAGTCGACGAACCCACCCGTCGACGCGCCCACGTCCAGGGCCCGGCCCCCCTTCGGGTCCACCTCCAGCACCTCGAGCGCGTGCGCCAGTTTCTCGCCGGCGCGCGACACGAAGCGGGGTCGCTGCTTGAGTTCCACGCCCGCGGACACGGGCACGGCGGTACCGGCCTTGTCGACCACGCATCCGTCTACCGATACGTCGCCCGCCATGATCAGGGCTCGGCCGATGTTGCGACTGTCGACGAGGCCCCTGTCGACCAGCAACTGATCGAGCCGGACTCGGGGCGGGGTCACCTTCCGCGTGCCTCCGCGGACACCAACACGGAGACGGCCGACTCGGCGACCCTCTCGGCGGTGAAGCCGACGCACGCGTGCAGTGACGGCAGGTCCCCGTGCGTCACGAAGTCGTCCGGAAGTCCGACCATGCTGAGCGGCCTCTGAAGACATGCCCTCTGAAGTAGGTCGGCCACACCGGAGCCGAAGCCGCCCACGACCGTGTTCTCCTCCACCGTCACGACGGCGTCGTGAGCCTCCAGGAGTGGCACGAGCGCACCTTCGTCCAGAGGAGAGATCATTCGCACGTTGACCACGGTCGCATCCACACCGCGTTCACTCAGGATGACCGCGCCCTCTTCTGCCAGGCGTACCCCAGTGCCGGTGGCCAGGAGCAGCACATCACTCCCGTCTCGGATCACGTCGATCCATGGCCCCGTGATCGCCTCCGGCACCTCGGCCAACGGCAGTCCCACTCCCCGGCCTCGTGGATAGCGCAGGGCGACCGGACGCTCCAAAGCGAGAGCGGTAGCCAAGAGAGTCTGCAGTTCCGCCTCGTCCTTAGGAGCCAGGATGGTGAGGCCGGGCACCGAGCGAAGGAATGAAATGTCGAATGCGCCGTGATGGGTAGGCCCGTCTTCCCCCACCAGTCCGGCACGATCAATGGCGAACACCACCGGCAGTCCGGGAAGGCACACATCGTGGATCACCTGGTCGTAGGCGCGCTGGAGGAACGTCGAGTACAAGGCCACCACCGGTCGCATTCCCGCGGCCGCGAGGCCCGCGGCGAAGCCCACCGCGTGGCCTTCGGCGATGCCGACGTCGAAGAAGCGCGTGGGAAACTCACGCTCCAGGTGGTCGAGACCCGTTCCTGCCGCCATCGCCGCTGTGATGCCCACCACTCGCTTGTCGCGCCGCGCAAGCTCCACGAGGGTGCGACCGAAGACCTCAGTGTAGGTGGGGGGCGCGTCACCGGCCGGCTCGCACTCACCGGTGGGCACAGAGAACGGCGAGGTGCCGTGAAAACGGTCGGGCGCGCGTTCGGCCGGCGAATACCCTCTTCCCTTGACTGTACGCACGTGCAGCAGCACAGGACCCTCCACGGCCAGGGCCCGACGGAGGTCTGCGCGGAGCGCGCCGATATCGTGACCGTCGGTGACCCCGATGTAGGTGAAGCCCAGGTCCTCGAACAGCATGCCGGGTACGAGCGCCGCCTTGACCCCCTCTTTGACATGCTCCCCCATCGCGTACACGCGTTCCCCGATGCGCGGGAACTGCTGTACGCGGCGCTCCAGGTCGCGCCGGAACCGGTAGAAGGAAGGCTCGGTGCGCAGACGGGTGAGGTAGGAACTAATCGCTCCGACGTTCTTTCGGATGGACATCTCGTTGTCGTTCAATACGACCACGAGAGGCGTGCGCAGATGACCGGCTTGGTTCAGACCCTCGTAGGCCATACCGCCGGTGAGGGCGCCGTCGCCGATCACCGCTACCACTCGGCCCGCGTCTTTCTCTCCGCCCAGACGGGCAGCCTCAGCGAGGCCCACACCCACGCTCACCGAAGTGCTGCTATGCCCGGTGCCGAAGGCGTCGTGCTCGCTCTCGCTCGGCTTCGGAAAACCCGAAAGACCGCCATACGAACGGATGGTGGCAAAGCGATCGGCTCGACCGGTGAGCAGCTTGTGTGGGTACGCCTGGTGGCCCACGTCCCACACGATCTTGTCCCGTGGGCTCTGCAGCTCAGCGTGCAGAGCGATGGTGAGTTCCACGACTCCCAAGGAGGGCCCGAGGTGTCCTCCCACACAGGCGATCGACTGGATGATCTCGAGGCGCACCTCGCTCGCGAGCCTACGCAGGTCGGCTGCCGATAGGGTGCGCAGGTCCTCAGGCAGACACAGCTGGTCGAGCAGTCTTGGTGGCACGGAATCCATCCTAGGCGCTGATTATACTCCGTTGTCCTTGCGGAAGCGTCGGTGGGCGCCCGAGAGCGTCTCCGGGTCACTGCTCGGTGGCTAGAGCCCCGAGAACACCGTTGACGAGTCGAGCGGCCTCGTCAGAGCAGTACCGCTTCGCCAGTTCGACCGCCTCCGAGATGGTGACGGCCGCCGGGTTCTCAAGCGTCCAACGCAGCTCGAAGAGCCCCAAACGAAGAAGATTCCGTTCCAGCGGAGCAAGGCGTTCGAGCGTCCAGCCTTCGAGACACCGCCCGAGCTCCGAATCGATCTCCGCCAGATGCTCCGCCACCCCCTCGACCAACCGTCGCTGATACGGGTCCATCTCCTCAGGCCGCACAGCGTCCCGCCTGGACACCGCGCCTTCCCGCGTGAGGTCTAGGAGGTCCTGCTGATACAGAAGGAACAGCGCTTCCTTGCGCGCCCGCCGCCGGCCGGTGGCCACGTCAGACGCGGCCTTCGGGAGGAGGAAAGACGCCGTCGAAGTGAACGTCGACGCGCGCGATGCGCAGGCCGGTCATCCGGGCGAGACGAGAGGCGACGATTTCCTTGACGGCCTCTCCCAGTGCGGGCAAGTCCTCCCCCAGCTGAGCAAGCACGTGCACGACCACAGAGCCAACTCCCTGCGCCACCACGATCTCAGCGTCTTTTCGCCCCGGCCGCGCACCCTCACGATGCAGGCGCACTCTCGGCTCGGAAGCCACAGACCACCGCACGATCGACTGCAGCACCGAGGAAGAGATCTGGTAGTCAACAACCTCCCCGTGTCCCGCTTCCGGGAACATGGTGCCTCCGCCCTTGCTCATACCTGTCGACCTCCCCTGTCGCCGTTCATCGAGGCCAACTCTCCTCGCGCCTCTTCGAGGAAAGCAGTCGAGATGTTCCCCGCGACGAAAGCCGGGTGCCCCAGTATGTCCAGATGCAGATCTCGCGTGGTCGGCACCCCCACCACCTCGAGCTCCCTCAGACACCTGACGCCCCGCGCGATGCATAAGTTCCGATCCTCGTCCCACACGATCACCTTCGCCAAGAGAGAGTCGTAGTTCGTGGGCACGGTGTACCCCTCGTAGAGGTGGGTGTCCACACGCACGCCCGGACCGCCGGGAAGGCGAAGACGTTCGATGGTGCCGCCGCGCGGGAGAAAGTTGTTGCCGGGATCCTCCGCATTGATGCGGAACTCGATCGCATGCCCCGTCGGCCGCACGCTGCCGACCCGCGAAAGCGGACGACCCGCCGCGACTCCGATCTGCTCCCGGATCACGTCCACTCCGGTCACCATCTCAGTCACAGGATGCTCCACCTGAACGCGGGTGTTCATCTCCATGAAGTAGAAGTCACGGTGCTCGTCGGCGAGGAACTCCAACGTACCGGCGCTCAGGTAGTCGATCGCGGCGCAGGCCTTGGTCACAAGCTCAGCGAGACGCCCGCGGGTCGCATCGTCGAGAAGCGGCGACGGGGATTCCTCCAACACCTTCTGATGACGTCGCTGGATGGAGCAATCCCGCTCTCCCAGAGTGAGCACTCCACCCCGGCCGTCGCCGATCACCTGAACCTCGACGTGGTGGGGGCGCGTGATAACCTTCTCGAGGTAGAGTTCGCCGTTGCCGAACGCACCCTCCGCCTCTGCCGAGGCTGCCATATACGAACGCTCGATGCCCTCGGGGTCGTCCACGAGCCGCATGCCCCGACCGCCTCCGCCGGCGGAGGCCTTCAACATCACCGGATAGCCGAATTCAGCGGCGACCCGCCTGGCTTCGTCGACGCTTCCCAAGACACCTTCTGTGCCCGGGATCGTCGGCAGCCCGGCATCGGCCATGATCCGCTTCGCGAGGGACTTGTCGCCCAGATCGTCCATGCTGTCGGCCGTCGGCCCGATGAACACCAGATCGTTGTCGACGCAGGCGCGCGCGAACGCCGAGTTCTCCGACAGGAAGCCGTAGCCGGGATGCACCGCTTCGCACCCCGTCATGCGGGCGGCGGCCACGATGCTGGGAATGCTCAGGTAGCTGCGGCGCGGATCGGGAGGCCCGATGCATAAAGCCCGGTCGGCTGCCGGCACGTGCGCAGCTTCAGCGTCGGCGGTGGAATACACCGCCACTGCTTCGATGCCCAACTCATGGCATGCCCTGATGACGCGCAACGCGATCTCGCCTCTGTTGGCGACCAGGATGCGCTCGAACACGGGCGCCATCTAGGTTTGATCGAGTTCCACCGCGAAGAGCGGCTGGTCGTACTCGACCGGCTGCGCGTCGCTTACAAACACGTTCCTGATCGTGCCCGACACCTCAGAGACCACCTCGTTCATGAGCTTCATGGCTTCAAGGATGCACAGGGCGTCGCCCTCGTCGACATGCGTGCCCACGTCGACGAAGGGGGGGCCTGCGGGTGAGGGCGCGGAATAGAACGTGCCCACCATGGGTGCGGTCACCTGATACAAACCGGAGTCCACCGAAGAAGGCGCCTGCACCCCAGCCGGCGCCGCCTCGGCGGCGGCCTCCGCCTGCGGCCCGCCCACCGGCACGAGCACCGGCTCGGTCACAGCCGGCTGCGGCGCGAACGCGGGCTGGGCGAAGGCCGGGTCCGTGCGTGGCTGCCCGCTCTTTCTGATGGTGATGCGCATTCCTGCGTCCTCGACGGTCACCTCGTCAATGTCGGAGTTCTCGACGGCCTTTATCAGGTCGCGCACACGGTCGCCACCCACGCTCGGGGCGGCCGGCGCCGGCTCTGCTTCCGCTTCACCTGTGAGGAACACATCCTGCTCAGCTCCGCTGTGCCGGCGCTCGAAGTAGCTTCGTGCCGCGTTGGGGAAGAGGGCGTAGCTGAGCACGTCCTCCTCGCTGCGGGCCAAGGGTCCGATCTCTTCCCGGTACTGCTCGAGCGTCTCGTTGATGAGGTCGGCGGGCCTCACGTTGATGGATTCCTCGTCGCCCAGGACTCTGCGCCTGATGTCCGGGTCGATGGGGCCCGGGGCCCTCCCGTAGCGACCTCGGAGATAGGCCTTCATCTCATCCGGGACGACCTGCCAGCGCTTGCCGATCAGGATGTTGAGAACCGCCTGAGTACCCACGATCTGGCTCAGGGGAGTCACGAGCGGCGGATAGCCGACCTCAGCCCGTACTTTGGCGATCTCCTCCAGCACCTCTTGCAGTCGATCCTCGGCCTTCTGTTCCTTCAACTGGGAGATGAGGTTGGAGATCATGCCTCCAGGAACCTGATGCGAGTAGACCTTCATGTGCGTGAGCGAAGTGACGCCGCGCTCGAATCCTCCCTTCTCGCGTACACCCTCGAAGTACTCGGCCACTTCAAAGAGCGCATCAAGATCGAGCTCCGTGTCGTACGGAGTGCCCTTGAGGGCGGTCACCAGCATCTCGGTTGCCGGCTGGCTCGCTCCGAAAGCCAGTGGCACCGTCGCGGTGTCCACCACGTCCACACCGGCCTCGATGGCCTTCAGGTACGTCATGGGAGCGAGGCCGCCTATGTAGTGGCAATGCAGCTGTAGTGGCAGGTCGATCTCCCTCTTCAGCCGGGTTATCAGACGCTCGGCGAAGTACGGCGAGAGCAACGCCGCCATGTCCTTGATGCAGATGCTATCAGCGCCGAGATCCGCCAACTCCTGGGCCGTCTCCACGTAGTGATCGAGCGTGTGTACCGGGCTGATCGTGAACACGACTGCACCCTGATAGTGTTTGCCCGTCTCCTTGATGGCCTCCACAGCGGCACGATGGTTGCGCGTGTCGTTAAGCGCGTCGAAGACACGGAAGATGTCAACGCCGGAGTCGGCCGCGCGCAGGACGAATTCGCGCACGATCTCGTCGCTGTAGTGGCGGTAGCCCACCAGGTTCTGCCCGCGCAGGAGCATCTGAAGCGGCGTCCGACGGCAATGGTGCTTGATGGTGCGCAAACGCTCCCATGGGTTCTCGTCGAGGAAGCGAAGGCATGCGTCAAACGTAGCCCCGCCCCAGACCTCCATCGAATGGAAGCCGATCTGGTCCATCTTGCGGAGCACCGGCACCATGTGGCCGATGCGCATGCGTGTGGCCCACAGTGACTGGTGGGCATCCCTCAGGCTGGTATCAGTGATCCTGATCTGTCGAGATCTCATAAGGTCTCCTGATGGCTCACGACGCGGTGAGAGCGCGCGCCGTGGGTCGGATCAGACACGCGTGTTGTACTCGCGGGTGCGGGTGTCGATGCGGATTATGGTGCCCGTCTCGATGAACAGCGGTACCTGCAGGGTGGCCCCGGTCTCCAGGACGGCCTCCTTGGTCCCGCCGCTCACCGTATCGCCCCGCACGCCGGGAGCCGTCTCGGTGACTTCGAGATCGACGAAGGTGGGCAACTCGATATCGGACGGCCGGCCATCGACCAGGAGCAGATCGACGTCCATGTTCACTTTCATGAGGTCGAACCGTCCCTCAAGCAGGCTCTTCGGGAGACTGACCTGCTCGAAGGATTCAGCATCCATGAAGACCACCGCGTCGGGCTCATCGTACAGGTACTGCATGGTTCTGCTTTCCACGCGCACCTGCTCGAACTTCTGCTCTGGTCGAAACGTCTTGTCCACCACGCGGCCCGTCGCCAGACCCTTCAACTTGGTGCGGACGAACGCCCCACCCTTCCCCGGTTTGACATGCTGGAAATCGACGATCCGGTAATTCTCGTCCTCGAAGCGGATGGTCATACCGGTGCGGAACTGGTTGGTGGATATCACCAATCGGCCTCCTAAGAAGAAAATCGTCAGCCCGGCCCCATCGCCGGACGCCCGACTCGTGATGCTGCATTCTACACGAACGACGGCCACATTTCAGCACAGCGACGGCCCAACCCGTGTCGTCACCGGCCTGTAACCCCGCTGCTACGCGACGATGGTGAACCCACGTTCGTACGCCGTCAGGACTTCGATCCCCGCGTCTGTGACCACGACGGTATCCTCGATCCTGACACCGCATGCACCCTCAAGATACACACCCGGCTCGATCGTGACGACCATGCCCTGCGTCAGGACGTCTTCCGAACGTTGGCTCAGGGTAGGCGCCTCGTGCACGTCGAGGCCCACACCGTGGCCCAGGCCGTGCTTGAATCGATCCCCAAGACCGTGTGCTTCGATGACGCCACGGGCGACGCGGTCGACCTCGGAGCAGCGCACTCCAGGCCCGGCGCAGCCGCGGGCCGCCTCCTGCGCCTCAAGCGTGACGTCGAACGCCCGACGACACTCGCTTCCGACTTCGCCGGTAGCGAACGTGCGGGTCATGTCACTGGCATATCCGTCGATCGTGGTCCCGATGTCCACCACGAGCAGGCCGCGATCGCCGATGATGGCGTCTCCCGCGACGGCGTGCGGCTTCGCCCCGTTCGGCCCCCAGGCCACGATATACGCGAAGGGCACCACGTCCGATCCCTGGCGGCGCGCCCACATCTCGAGATCGAGGGCCACGTCACGCTCACTTCTGCCAACGACGCCGATCTCTCGCACACGCTCCATGACCGCCACGGTCAAACGGGATGCCTCACTGATCGCCCGGATCTCTTCGACAGACTTGACGCGGCGCAGATCCTGCACAAGCCCGGCAACGAGTATTGTTTCCTTAGGCCGCAACTTCGGTTCGAACCGCTCCCATTGCGAAACCGTCAGATGGTCCTTCTCCACCCCCACCCGCCCATCGACCTCGGTCAGCACCGTGCCCAGCAGATCGGAGACCTCTCCCTCGACCTCGATGAAGCGAACCTGCGCCGACTGTTCGCGCGCTTGGGTGCGGTATCGGAAGTCCGAGAGCAGGACCATCTCCTCGGGAAGTACCACCACCACTCCCGCGCTGCCCATGAATCCCGTGAGGTACCGGATGTTCAGGTGGTCGAGCACGATCAAGGCGGCGAGATCCTCGGCGGCGAGTCGCTCCCGCAACGCCTCCACCCGGGTCTCATGCTCTCCGCGCAGAGTGGCGACTGGGTTCATGATCTCTCCTTCGACGTCGCGGCATCGACACTCTCCACAAGCGCCACGAGGGCGCGCACCGCTTCGCGGTAGCCCTCGGGACCGCGTCCCGCCACCCTCACGGACGCGACATCGGCTACGACCGACACCTTCCGCCATTCCTCGCGCCGCTCGATGTCGGACAGGTGAACCTCGGCAACCGGCCCGGCAGCCAACTCAAGGGCGTCACGGATGGCATAGCTGTAGTGCGTCCACGCTCCCGGGTTCACGAGGAGGGCGTCGGCGTTTCGGTTGACGTGCACGAGTTGCACGAACTCGCCCTCGTGGTCGGTCTGGTGGCACTCGCAGCGCCATCCATGTGCGCGCGCCTCCTGGCACACGATCGCCTCCAATTCGGGCAGAGTAACCCGCCCATAGTGGGCGACGGGGCGCTCTCCGAGAAGTCCGAGATTCACTCCATGAAGCACTACGAGCAGTCGGGACGCCGGAATCCCTGCCGTCGTTTCGGAAAGCTCTTCGGGAAGCTCGCTCCTCGAGCGCGTCTCCCTCGGATTCATGCCGTGATCGCTTTCAGCCCGCGGCGGAGGGTCTCATCATCCACCCGCACTCCCCAGCGAGGCGCGCCGATCGAATCCAGGCACACGAAGCCGATGCCGGCGGCGGTCGCCTTCTTGTCTCTTCCCATGGCTTCGAGGATCGGTTCGAACGTCAGGCCGGGCATACGGGTGGGCAACCCCAGATCCGCGAGCAGCCGGACGACCCGTGCTCGGATATCCACGGGTAGGCCCACCACGACCTCGCTCACCGCGAGGGCCGCCAAGAGCCCCAGAGACACAGCGGCCCCGTGCGACAAGACGTGGTAGCCAAGGGTGGACTCGAGAGCGTGGCCGAACGTGTGTCCCAGGTTGAGTATCGCGCGGCGCCCACGATCGGTCTCGTCTTCCTCGACCACGGCGGCCTTGAAGGCGACGCACTGCTCGACGATAGAACTGAGCGTAGCTGAATCGCGCGCGAGGACCGCCGCGGTCTTCGTCTCCAACAGGTCGAGGAGTCGTCCGTCGGATAAGAGAGCGTACTTCACCACCTCACCCAGACCCGAGGCATAGTCAGGAGCGGACAGCGTCGACAGAAAGCCCGGATAGACGACCACGAGCTCGGGTTGGTGGAACGCGCCGACGAGGTTCTTGCCGTTGGGTAGGTTCACGGCGACCTTCCCTCCAACACTGGAATCGACCTGTGAGAGCAGGGTCGTAGGCACCTGCCACAACCGGACGCCCCGGAGATAGGTCGCCGCCACGAAGCCTGCCAGATCTCCCACCATGCCTCCGCCGAACGCCACCACGATATCGTCTCGGCGGGCTCCGGCCTTCGACAACCAGTCCCAGCAGACCACGGCCGAAGCGGCCGACTTGCTGGCCTCGCCCGGAGACAGCACCAGCATGTTCTCGACTCCGATGGAGTCCGAGATCAAGGGCGCCATGGATCCTCCCCACGCCGCCTTGACGTTGTCGTCTGTCACCAGGAAGGTACGAAGGCCGGCTTCCCGCACCATCGCCGTCCACTCCGCCAGCACCGCTAGCGCTCCCTCGCCTCCCACGATCGAGGACGGTTGGCGGGTTCCCACCAGGTCGATGCGCCAGGTCATCTTCCGGACTCCTTGTCGCCCACAGAGTCCGCCCCAGGGTCGTCGAGGTCGAACCGTCGTCGAGCGATGTCGACGACTCGGGCGGCGACCTCCGCGGCGGAGAGGTCGTGCGTCTGGACGATCTCGTCCGCGGTCTTCAGGTAGACAGGTTCCCGCACCGCCGCCAGCGCCGCGAAATCCTCCCAGGACCGCGCCAGCGGCCTCCCCGATCCCTCCACTCTGCCCCAACCCACCGCCGGCGAGGTCAGCAGGAAGACCACCAGGGCGTTCTCCGCCAAGACGGCGGCCGCTTCTGGCGACGTGATCGCGCCGCCGCCCAGGGCCAGCACAAGACCCGGCCCGGTCGTCTCCCGCCCGACTATCTCCTTGAGACACTCGAGTTCGACAGCTCGGAACCCGATCTCACCCCGGCTCGCGAAGATCTCTTCCGGCGACAGACCGGTCGCGGTACTGATGACCTCATCAAGGTCGACGAACTCCCAGCCGAGAGCCGATGCGACACTCGCTCCCACGACGCTCTTCCCCGCTCCCATGAACCCGGACACGGCTATCACCTGTGCCACAGACCGCGCTCCTCGAGTCGTTCTTCGTACGCACGCACAGCGGCACGCAGCTGTCCGATGGTGTCGCCGCCGAACTTCTCGAGGTAGGCGGAGGCCAACTCGAGAGCCACCATCGCCTCCCCCACGACCCGCGCGGCCGCAACGGCCTCTACGTCGCTCCGCTCCTTGTGAGCACTCACCTCGGAGCCGTCGCGCAGGTCCACTGAGGTAAGGGGCTTCATCAGGGTGGGAATCGGCTTCATGGCCGCCCGTACGATGAGGGGCATCCCGTTCGTCATCCCTCCCTCCAGACCACCGGCGCGGTTCGTGCGGCGAACCACGGCCCCGCCTCCCGCATGAAAGGAATCGTGCACTTCGGAGCCCCGGAGACCGGCCGCGGCGAACCCCATGCCTATCTCCACACCCTTGATGGCAGGTATGCCGCCGAGGGCACCCATCAGGCGACCGTCCAGACGCTCACCGACCGATGCAAACCCGCCGACACCCGGACACATGCCCCACGCCCAGACTTCGAACACACCACCGAGTGACTCCCCGCTCGTGCGGCAGGCATCGACGAGGCCCCTCATCTCTTCCTCGACGGCAGAATCAGGGCAGCCGCACTCCGACAAGTCCACGGCGGCCCAATCGATCTCGGCCGGGTCGAGCCCCGGGAGATCGGTCGACAGGCCGACGCCGCCAAGACTCCTCACGAACCCACGCACCTGCACTCCCACTTCGGCAAGGAGAAGGCGCGCGACAGAACCAGCGGCCACACGCCCGACCGTCTCGCGCGCACTCGACCGTTCGAGCACGTCGCGGGCATCCGCGGTATCGTACTTGGCCATACCCGCGAGGTCGGCATGACCGGGCCGCGGCACGGTGACGGGCTCAGGAGTCCAGCCCTCTTCGGGCTCCGGCTGCATGGAGGGTCGCCACGACGCGTGGTCCCGGTTCTCGACCCGCAGGCACACGGGCGTGCCGAGGGTCCGCCCCAACCGCACGCCCGCGAGTATCTGCACGCGGTCGCGTTCGATGTTCATGCGTCCTCCACGACCGTACCCACGCTGCCGGCGTGCCAGATCGAGGTCGATGCTCGCGGCATCCACCCCAAGTCCCGCGGGGACACCCTCCAGGACACATACTTCGGCGGGTCCATGGGACTCCCCCGCAGTCACGAACCGAAGGCCCCTCACCCCACCCTCCTCGGTATCAACCCGCCAGTACGTCCGACGGCGCCCCCGGGGCGCCGTCCGACGTACTGGCCAGGGATTCTTCGCCTCACCCTACTTCAGGAACTCCTGCCCGACTCCCAGAGTCCTCAGCTCGCTGCCGTGCAGGAACACTACCACTTGGTCCTCGGCGTCGATCGAGATGACCTCGATCTGCCCCCATGAGGTGGAGACCACTGCTCCTACCTTCTTGTCCTCGTATACGGTGTCGTCCACCTCGAACGTCACAGTGGGCACTCCGTTGATCACATCGATCGAAAGCACCTTCAGGCTGTGCAGAGCGGTCTTGATGCCGCTAGGCTGAGTGGTCGTCGTGGCGCCGGTGCCGGTGGTGGTGGTGGTGGCTCCGGTCGTGCCGGTCGTGCCGGTGCCGGTGGTGGTCGGCGGCAGCGCCTGCTGACGGAACGGATCCTTGCTCTGGAAGGTTGAAAGCTCGTCGAGAGGCACCGCCGCGGTGTCGCCGGTCAGGTCGTCGGTGCCGGGCGCAAGAGTCTCGCCCGTGACCACCGGCTCTTCTGTCTGGACGGACTCGCCCCCCCCGAACAACCCACAGCCTCCCAGGAGCAAGGCAAGCGCCGCTACGAGGAGCACCACTATCAGGCCGTTTGTCGCCGCCCTTCCATGCATCGATCGGCGCCCTTTCATTGGATCGGCACCAGATTCTCCGGCGCGGTACGCTGGAACGCGTTCATCGTCATCGTGACATCGAGGCGCGGGGAAGCCTTCGCGAGGTCCTCGCTCTTTGGAGTGAGGCTCAGGGTCTTCACGGCGAGTATCCTGCCGGGCCCCGCCGCCATCTGCTCCGCTCTATAGATGAAGTCGTTCAGGTCGAAGAAGGTGCCCTCGAACTTCACGCCGAGCGTCACAAACTCGTAGAGTCCTGCCGCCGTGGGAACGCCTGGTGCGATCGTCATGAACTCGATTCCCGACTCCGTTGCCAGATCTTGGATCTGGAGCAGAAGGCTCGGCAACTCGGTGCGTGCCGGCACCATCTTCGCCAGTTCGACTATGCGGCCCTGGTTACGGCGCGCATCGATCTTCGTCTGCTCCAACTGGGCCAACTGAGCCTGGTTCTGAGCCAGCGTGTTCCTTTCGGTCTCGATCTGGGCGTCGACTGCGCCGACCTTGCCGCGCATAGGGTCCAGAAGCAGGAACCAATAGGCCACGACGATCAGTACAAGGACCACCGAGACGATGATGTAGATGTTCCGCCGGCTCACGGCGCCTCCACCTCGACTCGGCTCACAGGCAGCTGTGTGTTCTCGGACTGGGTGTTGTAGACGGTAGCCGTCACGGCGAAACCGCGCACTTCCTTGGCCGGATCGACTGCACCGACCGGGTCACCCGCTGAGCCCAGCGTCACCAGGCCAAGCGAAGGTATCTGATCGAGCCGCACGAGGAATCGTGCGACATCCTCGAAGCTGTAGGTGTTGCCCGAGATAGATAGGGACCCGTGCGTGACCACGGCTGGGGCCGCGGCGTCGGCCAGGCCTGGGATCGGTGCGGGCGGCGGATCGCCTGCCGTGAGATTGACCGTACCGAACCATACGTTGTCGGGTACGACAAGACTCAGGTCGCCGAGAACCTCGGACACCAGCGTCCGGCCGGCGTAGATGATGCGCACGAGTTCTTCCGCCGCCTTTCTTTGAACCTCGATCTCCTGGAACTTCGTCAGAGCGGCCACCTGCGCCGCGAGCTGCGCGTTCTGGGACTGAAGGTCGGCCAACTCCGCCTCTTTTTCCGACAAGATCCCGCTGTAGTAGAAGTAACCAAGTGCCAGGCCGAGCAGTACCATCACGGTCAATACGCCCACTGCCACGAATCCGAGATCGGTCCTCGTACGCTGGCGCTGGTCGGCCGGAACCAGGTTGATGCGTCTGACCATCACTCCACCTCGTCCAACGCCAGACCGACAGCCACCGCGAGTCTCGGAGCTATCAGCATGAGCGAATCGACGTCGATGCCCTTGGCCACCTCACTCACCTTGAGCAAAGGGTTGCCGACCATGACATTGAGTCCAAGGGACTCGGCCAAGTATGAGTCGAGGTTCCGCAGTAGGGCGCCTCTGCCGGTCAGTACCAGTGAGTCGAGACGTGTCGTATAATCTTGACTTTGGAAGTAGTCGATAGACCGACGGACCTCGTCGGCGAGTTCGTCAGCGGCGGAACCGAGGATGCCGTGCACCTCATCAACGGTCACCTGGTTGTACGTCTCAAGATCGGGGGGAAGCGCACCCGGCAGGCCGATACCCTCAATGAGGTTCTCGGCATCGTCGGGCTCGACTCCCTGATTCTCGACGAGGATCCTGGTGAAACGGTCGTGCGCGAAGTCGATGGTACGCGTGAACCTGGGCACACCGTCCACGGCAACGACGAGACTCGAGACAGACGACGAGATGTTCACCACGCCGAGAGCGACACCCTCTTCGGCCCCCTGGTCGACGAACGACACCGCCTGACTCAGCGCCCGGATCAGCGCGAAAGCCGAAGCGTCGATGCCGCCGACGCTGAGGCCGGCCTTCTTCGCCGCTACTAGGAAGCGCTCCACCATGTCTCTCTGCGCGGCAACCAACAGCACGCGCTGCTTGGCGACGCCGTCCTGGTCTGTGTAACGCGAGACCACCTGGAAGTCGAGCACCGCCTCGGCCACCGGGATGGGGATATAATCCTGCGCCTGGAACTCGATGGCGCCCCGCAGCTCTTCGTCGCTCATCTCCGGCGTCTCGATGTTCCGCACGATCACCTTTTGGTTACTCACGCCGATCTGGACGACCTTCCCCTTCATGCGCGCCTCGCGCATGAAGGCCTTCAATTCGGCGGTCAGGAGATCGACATCCACGACCTCGCCCTCGAAGACCACGCCCTCGGGGATCGTCCGCTCGTGGTAGGCCCGAAGCACAGCGGCGGGGCCCTTCCCCGAAAGCTGCACCCCGATGATGCTCGACTTACCTATATCGAGCCCGATATTGTCCTGTCTCGTACCTGTCAGAGCCATCTGCACCGAACCTAGACTTGCGGTCGCGGATTCTCTCGAGAACCCTCCACTTCAACCGAAGGAATGTTCGACCGTCCCTCCGGTATCTCCTGCTCTACGCTAACGTCCATGCCACAGCATCGCGCGCCCGGGCCGCGACTCAATGTATCCCGCAGGCACCCGACTGTCAATCATTCGGTCGCCACACCTCCCGCATCGCGCATACCAACGAGCCGGGCCGGTCGCCCGATACGGCGGCAGCCCGCATCGATCCAAAGCCTCACAGGAACGACCTCATATACCACTCGAGAACCGGGGCGCCGGCAAAGGCGGCGAAGCCGCCTCCGATCGACAGATATGGGCCGAACGGAACGCGGTCCTTCCTTCCCCGAAGTCCGGTGGCGATAAGAAGAGCCCCCCCGATGCCTCCGAGGAGAAAGGAGGCGAAGAGGGCTACGATGACCGAAGAGCCCAGGACGAAGCCCAGCATGAGTGCCATCTTCACATCGCCCATCCCCATCCCGCCGCGCCAGATCATGCCCAAGATCAGCAAGAAGCCCGAAGCCCCCAACCCAGCGACCAGGTACTGCCACCAGCGGGCCGGGTCCAGGGCGGCGGAAGCGCCGAACCCAATGACACTCCCGGGCACGACTATCTTGTTGGGGATGATGCGATGATCGATATCGATGAACGCCACAACAACCAGCGCAGCAAGGAATGCCCACGTGAAGGGAGTCCTCGGGTGGACGCCATATGCCAAGAACGAAGCCAGGAACAGGAGGGCTGTGAGGGCCTCGACCGCCGGATAGCGCAAGGAGATGGCCGCATCGCAATCATGACAACGACCCCTGAGTATGAGCCACCCCAGCACCGGGATGTTGTGACGCCGGCGGATACTATGACCGCACTGCGGACACCGCGACCCGGGGCTCACGACGGACTGCTTCATCGGGAGGCGGTGGATGACCACGTTCAGGAAGCTCCCCACCACTCCCCCGGCGAGCATGGAACAGGCAGCAAGGTATAGATCGAGCCCGCTCATGTCGGTTCCTGACGCCCTCCCGTGGCCTATCGACGACCGTAGACTCTATATCGACCGACCGAGCGCATACTTGAAAGCAACGCCGCGGCGCCCGTCTCTGTGGGCTTTGAGCCGCGCCCGCGGTGCGGCGGTCCGGTCTTGTGGGGAGTACTCTATCGCGCCCGATAGAAGTGGAGAATCGGACCAAAGTCCGAACCCGCCTATCGAAGTCTGGCGCTCCGATAGGCGACGAACCTCGATCCGATCCTCGAGAGCCCGGGTGGAGACCGAAGCGGCTTACGCAGCCGCTCGAACGCCGTTCTCCTCCTTACCCTTCTTCAAGTACGCGATCATCGCCGGCACCACATACGGCATGATCAGGGGGAGCATGTTCGGCATCAACGCATCCATGGTTTGCGGCAACAGCTCGGGCATCTGCTCGCGCATGTAGTCGGGCATGTCGATGTACTTGCCCACCGCCACGAGCATGTCCGGCATCACCTTCGGCATGATGGCCGGCATGAGCATCGGGAACATCTTCGGCATGATGGGCTTCATCAAGCCGAGGGCACCCGGCACCTTGGCCATCGCATACATCATCTTGCCCATGGCCATGGGCATCGCGTCCATCATCTGCGGGAAGAGCCCTTCCATGATCGCGGCCATGTTCTCCGGCTGCATGAGGCGGATCATCTGGTCGAACACCCGCCAGTTGGCCATGGTCTCTTCATTCGGGTCAGGAAGTTCCACGCCGAGGGATTCGGCCGCCAGATGCGCGAGGTCGTGAATCTCCACGTCCATGCCGGTGACGTTGGCGCTCACCCGCAGCTGAAACTGGCAGCAGGGGCAGAGAGCGACGATGTCCTTTACGCCGATGTCCAGAGCCTCCTGCAGCCGCATGGCGCCAACGTCGTGGGCGACCGGAGTCTCCCCGATCAAGGTGAGCACGGAACCGCAGCAGAGCGCATCCTCGCGGTTGTGGGCCATCTCCTTGAGCTCGATGCCTGGGATGGCTTCGAGGAGTTCACGCGGAGGCTCGTACAATCCGCAGGCGCGACCCGCGTGACAGGAGTCGTGGAACGTCACCGTCTTGTCGATCTCGCCCGGCAACTCGAGCTCGCCCGACTTGATCTTCTCGGTGAGCACCTCGGAGTAGTGCTTCGCGTCCAAGCCGTACTCGATGCCGAGCTTCTCCGCCCACTGCGGGTAGTAGGTCTTCCACACCAGGTAGCAGGCCGGGCAGGAGGTGATGACTTCTTCGACGCCGTGGGCTTTCATAGTCTCGATGTTGTGCTTCATGTTCGATTCCCAGACATCCCACCGTCCGGAAACCAGCATGGGGATGCCGCAGCAGTTCTCTTCGTTGCCCACGTAGGTGAACTCGACCCCGGCTTTGTCGAGGAGTTCGGCGGTGCCGATGGCGATGTCCTGTTCCACGTAGCTGGCGGTACAGCCGGCGAAATAGGCCGTCTTGGACTTCTCCGGCAGCTTCTCGCGCAGGTTCTCGGGGAGCCAGCCGTCGCGATCTTTGCGATACCCGGCCCAGATGTTGCCCTCCTTCTTCATGGAGGCGGCCATCATCTCGAAGGGCGGGAAGGTCATCTTGCCCTGATCGTTGATGAGGGCGCCCCGCAGGAGGCCCCAGGCAGGTTCGATTGGTAGGTTCAGGGGACATTCGTTCTCACAGCGTTCGCACGTGGTGCAGAGGAGGAACTTGTCCACCCACCCCTGGGTGATCTCCTCGCGGCCCTGCAGCACCTCGCGCAGGAAGTACCACTTGCCCCGAGGAGATTGCGACTCCCAACCACGGCCCATGAACTGGGTGCAGCCCTCCACGCAGTATCCGCACTGGGCGCACGCGAACGCGTAGCGCGCTACCTCTTCCGGGATGCCCTTGTTGTTCTTGTCGAACTCCTCTCCGAGTTCAGACTCGAAGCTGTTCGCAACCGAGCGCACCAGAGGCTCGAAGCTCTCGGCCATCCCGAGAATGGACGTGAGGGCACTGTCGCCGTACACCTTTCCGGGGTTCATGAAACCCTGAGGATCCACCGTCTTCTTGTAGGCCTCGAGTGCACGCACCCTCTCCGCTCCAAGGACCTCGTCGGCGTGACGTTTGAAGTAGATGCCGGTGGAGTAGGCCCGACCACCGTGTTGCCGCGCGATCTTGATCACCGAGAGGGCGAGACCGAAGGCCACGTTGTAGCCGAACGTGCGCTCGTCATGGGGGATGAATCCGAGCAACACGAACTCGTCGCCCCTCACTCCCACGCCCTCGATCACGATGGGCAGGTCGACCTTCTCGTCGATCTCGTCGAGGGCGGCGCCCAAGGCTTCCACCGGCACCACAACCTCGGTCGGAATCAACGAGGGCCCAATACGCTTGACTCGCATCGGGCTGAAGCGCAATTCCCATTCGTGCTCGGCAACGTCTTCGGGGAGGACCAAGCCGCCCGCCGCCCCAACGATCTCGGTGAGCTGGGCGGTGAGGTCGCCGGCGGCCCCGTGCCAGGCCAGGAGCACTACGTAGCTCTCCGGCACATCCGGAGGCGTGTGAGCGGCGTGGACCGGGTGCCCATGATGTGTCTTCGCGGGCAGGTGCTTACCGAGGCGCACAGCGCTGGGGTTGATGAAGCTCACGGACCAGAGCGGCAAGGTTTGGGCGGACATGGCTGCCACCGCACGCTGAAGGCTCGAGGCCGACGCGAACGAAGCGGCCAGCAGGTAGACGTCGTCTTTCGCGGCGACGCGCACGGTGACCTGGGTGATGAACCCCGTCATGCCTTCGGCTTCGGACACCTCGGCCAGTGCTTCGCCCTCGACCGTCTTGATCTCGCCCGTGGGCAGGACGACCCGCGCCGAGAGGACGACATCCTTGAACCAACCGTTCTGATAGCTCCCGTAGCCCGAGCCCCCCTGCGCGAGCCACCCCCCAACAGTGGAACTGGGCGCGCTGGTGGGGTACATGAGGAGCTCCAGATCGTGCTCCTCGAGCACCGCCTGCAGATCCTTCCAGATGACACCCGCTTCCACCGTCGCGCTCATCTTCTCGGTGTCGATGGACACGATGCGCTTGAAACGACGCATGTCGACCACCAAGGCGTCCTCATTCGGGATCGCCCCTCCGTAACCGGCGGTCGCGGCCCCACGAGGAACCAACTGCAGGCTCTGAGTCTTGGCCAACTTCACCAACTCAACGAGAGATTCCTCTGTACGCGGACGCACAACGCCTCCGGCGATGCCCCCAGGCATGAACGGCTTCACCAGTTTTGGAATGCTGCCGACATCGTGCGAATACAACTTCCGCTCGACCCGATCGAAGGAGACGTCCTTCTCACCGAAGATGGACGCGAGCCTTTCATGGACTGCCTGATTCATCTTGACCTCACCTTGTGCATTCGTTCACACCTGTCACCACACTGTTCCAGAAGTAGAACTGTGTGGATTGATACCTATACCCCTATGGGTATTCGGACCCATAGTACAGCACTCGGCGGATTTCGTCCAGTACTTGAGTGGTTCTTCACAAAATACCTTGCCCCGGCCCGCTGAACCCGGCACAATGGAGGCAAGAACGATATGGGACCTGGTCTGGAGGTCAACGCGAAAGGAAGTGGACACAGTGGGACGCGCATATCGAACCGGGATCGTTCCCGGCTTCCTCTTCAGCATCGTCCTGGCGCTGGGGGTCTATCTTTCCGTGAAGAGCCTCTCAGCGGGCGAGCTTCCGTGGGTCGTGGCGGCTATCTTCATCGGTGGCACACTGTGGGTCGGTCCGGGATTCAGCGAACTGTACGTGCGAGTGTACGTGCGGCACTACCCTGACCGCTCCTTCCCGACGTTCGCCGGCACTCTCACGTTCTGGGTCGCCATCGTGTTCAGTATGCTGGCCGTCGTATTCGAAGTGCCGAACGCCTACGTGATCGTGGCGATCAACATCCTCGCCACGCTCTTCCTCGGCTACCTGATACCCCTCGCGTACGACCGTGGGTGGGCCGGAGGCTCCGACACTACCGACGACGGCTCGACGGACTAGGAGGACGGGCGTCGCCCAGAGTCACGGGACGCGCTCGGACACCGAGTCGTCGTACGATGCCCCTCGCGTGCTACGTCAGATCCAGCCGCCGGCCTCCAGCGCCGCTCGAAGGACCGCCCGGCCTCGTTCCGTCATCGCCTCGAGCGGCGGACGGAGCGGTCCGGCCGGGAGACCCATCCATTCAAGAGCCTGCTTGACCGGGGTGGGATTCGGCTCGATGAAGAGAGCCTCGACCACGGGCATGGTTTGGAAGTGCAGTTCGCGAGCTCGCCTCAGATCGCCCGACCATGCCGCGGAACACATCTCTTTCACCTCGCGACCGACCACATGAGCTACCGCCGCGATAGCGCCGGCGCCGCCGTGACACAAGAGGGCGAAGGTCATGATGTCCTCACCCGAATAGACCTGGAAGGTGTCACGATCGGTGCCCGCGAACACGGCCATGGCCTGCTGGAGGTCACCGGATGCGTCTTTGAGCCCTACCACCTGCGGAACCTCCGCCCACAGCCGGATGATCGTTGAAGGCTCGATATTGCGCCCCGTACGGCCAGGGATGTTGTAGATGATCACCGGAAGGTCCGCGGCCTCGCTGATTGTCTGGAAATGGCGGAAGATCCCGTCTTGCGTGGGCTTGTTGTAGTACGGACAGACCTGAAGAGTCGCGTCGGCTCCGGCCTCCATGGCCGCCTTCGTGAGCTCGATCGCCTCTCGTGTACTGTTGGATCCCGCCCCCGCGATGACAGGTACGCGTTTTTTCGTCTGTTCGATCACGACACGGATCACATCCGCGTGCTCGGAGTGGCTCAAAGTCGGGGATTCGCCGGTAGTCCCACACGGCACCACTCCGTCACACCCGATCTCTTCCACGAAATAGTCCACGAGCCGACGCAAGCCGTCCCAATCGACGCTCAAGTCTTCCTTGAACGGGGTGATCAACGGCACGATCACACCCTTCAATCCCCACTCCGTCTTGCCGGCCACCGATGCTCCTCCATTTTGTTGAGGCCGGTGCCGCTCGAATGTGGCGGCACCGGCGAGACGCCAACTCTACCCGGAAGCGACCCGGCCGCGCAAGACCTGCACGGCCCTCGATCGCCGCACAAGCACCCACGCGGCTGCTGCTGCCAACATCTGAGCTACCGCGCCCGCGGCCGTGAGGCTCCACGTTCGACCGGTGCCGGCGAGCAACCCCATCTCCGAGACCACGAATACGGGAAGGAAGATACCCACTGCTACGCCGACGACGATGAAGAAACAACACGGCACAGCCCGAGAGTGCGCGCCATATACCGCCTCCAACGCTCCCCCAGCCAAACTATACGGCAGCATGAGGAAAAAGTAGGCGATCAAGGCGGCCGCCTGGCCATCGATCTCTCGGCCTTGAGCCCCGACGCCGGCCGACACCAACAGGTTCACCAGCAACAGCAGCGACACGAACAGCATTCCGATCGGAAGCCCGACCAGGAGCACTGCTTCGCCCAACTTACCCCACTCTTGGTCGGCCGGCGCGACTCTCCGAGGTACCTCGACCGTCACACCCATCACACACCCCCAGAATGGATTTGGGAACAAGGATCCGAGACTCACCGATTCCCACATGGAGGACTCCGGCACGTCTACGCAAGGCCCGGTCGATATAAGGAGGCGGCCGAGCCCGGTCCTGGCCGAGCGAGAGGCCCCCGGCGGGATGCGGGACCGACAAAGAGAAGAGCCCGCCATTCCTGGCGGGCTCAAAATAATCCCGGCGGCGTCCTACTCTCCCACACAGTCTCCCGTGCAGTACCATCGGCGCTGAGAGGCTTAACTTCTCTGTTCGGAATGGGAAGAGGTGTTTCCCTCTCGCCAAAGCCACCGGAAACCACGTATGCATCATCGGTTCACGCTCCGTGTGCACCTTCAAATCTACATAGTGGCAATAATGATGTTCAAGTCAAGACCTCGACCGATTAGTACTGGTCTGCTGAAGACATTACTGTCCTTACACATCCAGCCTATCAACCTGGTGGTCTTCCAGGGGTCTTACCCAGTTACCTGGTGGGAGATCTTATCTTGGGGTCTGCTTCCCGCTTAGATGCTTTCAGCGGTTATCAGTTCCAGACGTAGCTATCCAGCGGTGCCGTTGGCACGACAACTGATACACCAGAGGTCTGTTCATCCCGGTCCTCTCGTACTAGGGACGAGTCCCCTCAAATCTCCTACGCCCACGACAGATAGGGACCGAACTGTCTCACGACGTTCTGAACCCAGCTCGCGTACCGCTTTAACTGGCGAACAGCCAGACCCTTGGGACCTTCTCCAGCCCCAGGATGCGATGAGCCGACATCGAGGTGCCAAACCGGTTCGTCGATATGAGCTCTTGGAACCGATCAGCCTGTTATCCCCGGAGTAACTTTTATCCGATGAGCGACAACCCACCCACGTGGATTGAATCAATTGAATGATCCGAGTTGCCGGATCACTATCGCCTGCTTTCGCAGCTGCTCGGCTTGTCAGCCTCACAGTGAGGCTCGCTTGTGCGATTACACGACCGCGCCGATTTCCATCCGGCGCTAGCGAACCATTGCGCTCCTCCGTTACGTTTTAGGAGGAAACCGCCCCAGTTAAACTACCCGGTAAACACTGTCCTCCCGGCGGTGTACGCACGGGAGTGAGAGACGACAGAACATCAGGGTGGTATTTCACTGGTGGCTCCACCCCGGCTGACGCCGGGGCTTCAAAGCCTCCCACCTATGCTACACAGACGGACCATCGGCTCAATGCCAACGTATAGTAAAGCTTCACAGGGTCTTTTCGCCCTTCCGTGATGTGACGGCATTTTTACCGTCTCTGCAATTTCACCGGGCCTTACGTCGAGACAGCATCCCCACCGTTATACCATTCGTGCGGGTCGGAACTTACCCGACAAGGAATTTC
>CAMTXC010000003.1:0-70507 GCA_947085635.1 uncultured Actinomycetes bacterium
GAGTCGGCCAGTACGTAGTAGGGGAACTTGGCGCTCATCAGCCGGGTACGGGCGAGGGCCAGGGAGACGCGGCTCGTGTCGACGGTGATCCAGCGCCGGCCCCACTGCTCGGCTACGTAGGCGGTGGTGCCTGAGCCGCAGGTGGGGTCGAGGACCAGGTCGCCGGGGTCGGTGGTCATGAGGAGGCAGCGTTCAATGATCTTTCGGTTGGTCTGGACGACGTACATCTTGGGGTCGGTAAAAGAGCCCGTGCCGGTGTCACCCCATATGTTGCGGAGCGGAGAGTATGGAAAGTCATCGAAGAAACGTACGAACCCTATCGAGGCCGCCCGCCTCTCCACGCGGTTAGCCAGCTTGAGTTTCTCAAAGCCCTCGGGGGGAGTTGCCCATTGCCTCTTGCCGATATCGAATAGCTGGCCCCCAAACTCGGCAACGTACCGCGTCGTTGACGCATTGGTCTGCGAGGTAAGGTCACCGACTGTGTAAAGACGTCCGCATGCTGCGAGGGATTCCGGATTGGATCGCTCCTCCCTCGTCAGTACCCTCCTTGCACCATCCGGAGTTTCAACAAAGCGGTAGGTGCCCAAACCTGTCCTGCCGAGCCGCTTGTCCAAGAGTAGTTGTCGATACTTCAGTGGAGCCTGGATGTTCTTCCCATACCAGAGCACGTAGTCGCTGATACGGTCAACGAACTCCATGCTGAGGCTGGAGGTCTTCTCTATGACTATTTCGGCCACGAAGTTCTCCGCCCCGAACACCTCATCCATAAGGCATCGCACCAGGTGGACGTTCTCGTCGCCGATCTGCACGAAGATACTCCCGCTCTCGGTAAGCAGCTCGCGTGCGGTCACCAGGCGGTCGCGCAGGTAGGTGAGGTAGGAGTGGATGCCGAGCTCCCAGGTGTCTCGGAAGGCCTTGATCTGCTCGGGCTGGCGGGTGGCGTCCTCGGCTTTGCCGTCCTTGACGTCGCGCTTGCGGGTGGATACCTGCCAGTTCGACCCGAACTTGATGCCGTAGGGCGGGTCGAGATAGATCGTCTGGACCTTGCCTTTGAAACCTTCCTTTTCCGCAAGAGAAGTCATCACCAGCAGTGAGTCGCCCAGGATCATGCGGTTGGCCCAGTGCTGCTCGTGCTGGTAGAAGTCGATGAGCTCCTCGAACTCG
Organism: uncultured Actinomycetes bacterium; assembly: GCA_947085635.1. GTDB lineage: Bacteria > Actinomycetota > Thermoleophilia > RBG-16-64-13 > RBG-16-64-13 > JAHJSA01. The sequence continues at coordinate 1,165 of CAMTXC010000003.1, forward strand.
ATGCCGTTGAAGTCGGCGAAGAGGGTCAGCTCGGGCTCCGGGTCGCCGGCGCGGGCGGTGTCGCGCAGGTTCTCCACCAGGGCTTGGGGATGGATCTTCTCCTGTATGTATATCGGCACCACGGGCACGGAGAGGTCGGCGCGGTCCTGCTCGTCCTTGCCCTTCCAGACAAGCTGCGGGTCGAGCGAAGGGTCGCGCGGATAGAGCATGGTGCTCGGGCTGGTCTCGTCGGCGGTCACGAAGTCGCGCAGCTCCTCAGTGGGGATGTTGGGGCGGCCGTCCTTGTGCTTCAGGCTGTCGACGGGGATGAAGCCCCCGCCGTCTTTGCTCTTCCGTGCCATCTTGAGCCCTCGCGTGCCGCGGTGGTATCGGACCTTGGTCGCAGGTTGGCTGAGCCGGAGGCGGGCAGCAACACCTCGTCGCCGCGATCGGCCACGGTGGCCACCTTACTCTGCGAGCCGCCAACCTCTGGCATTCCTGGTGCCCATCCTACAACGAAAGTCGGATGGAGCCGAAGGGTGTGACGGCGTAGGGTGGGCGGCATGAGAGGAAAGACGACACGCGATGGCTTCGGTGTCGTCTCGCACCGTTGACTCTCTTGTGGCGAAAGGGTAAGCTTCAACTAATCCTCCCCGCCGTTCGGACCGCAAGGTCTGACCTGGCGGGGTATTTCTTTTGGGTGCACCCGAGCGCATACGTAGTTCACCATGCTTGACCGTGTCGTTCTCTTCGTCGACTACCAGAATGCGTATAGACGTGCGAGGGCGGCTTTTCGGGGGCTTGTAGACCACCCACAGAGGGGGCAGTTCGACCCTTTGCGGCTGGGCGAGCTTATTGCCGAAAGGAACTCGCGGGCGCCTCGCGAGCTAACACAAGTCAGAGTGTATCGAGGTCGTCCCGACAGGACGAAAGACCCCCGAACGCACAGCGCCAACGTCCGACAGTCCGTGGCTCAGGAGCTGTCCGGGCGAAACAGGGTGACTGTCATCACGCGACCGCTGCGTTACCCCGCCGATTGGCCGGTTCACGCCGCCGAGGAGAAGGGGATAGACGTCGCTTTGGCCGTCGATTTCGTCATGATGGCCGTCCGCCATGAATACGATGTGGGCGTGATCGTGTCCACGGACACCGATCTCAAGCCTGCTTTAGAAGCGGTGGTATCCCTTGGGGGAAACGCAAAATGCGAGGTGGTCGCCTGGAACAGCCCCACCGGCTACTGGAACCGTATCAGCGTGCCAGGTGCCCGACTGTGGTGCCACAGGCTCAACGTGCAAGATTATGAGGCGGTCGCGGACCTTACCGACTACAACAGGGAGTCGGCGTAGCGGCGTTCTCCAAGTCGTTTCCCCCACGTCGTGCTCGCCTTCTCTTATCCGAACGGATACACTCTGGAAGTTCGGTGAACCGTGAGCACCTTTCTACGCTCCTCGGCGGAGACAAGTCCTCTCGGAGGCGCGACATCAAGCGGGCCATTTCGATGGCACAAGACCTGGAGTAGGTGACCATGACGACCAACTTCATAGCGTTCGACGCTGCCAATTACCTCACCGACGACGAGACCATCGCTGAGTACTTGACCGCTGCCCTGGAAGACCCGAACCCTGACGTGTTCTTGGCTGCCGTTCGCGCCGTGGCTCGCGCGAGGGGCATGGCGCAGGTTGCCAAAGACGCAGGGCTCGGGCGAGAGAGTCTCTACAAAGCCCTTACGCCTGGGGCAAAACCCCGCTACGACACGGTGCTAAGGCTGCTGCATGCCATGGGGGTCCAACTGAAGGCTTCGCCGTTGCGGCCCGCGACACCGCCCTCTTGAGGCCCGCCGTCTAACGAGGCAGACTGCACAGTCAATACTCCCCGTCGTCCGGGCCTCTGACTCGATGGAGACACAGCGGGAGTATTGGAGTACTATGTGGTCACTCATAGAACCACATGCCCTGGAGGATATCGTCATGCCCCGCATCGGTGTCCGAGATCTGAAGACCCACGTGTCTGAGGTCATGCGCGATGTGCGCGAAAATCGCGCTCGATACGTAGTGACTCATCGGGGTGAACCGATTGGAGTGATCGTGCCCTACTTGCCCAGGGAAGAGGTGCAGTCGCTGACACCAGACGAGTCCTGGTCGCAACTGTTCGCTGCGCTCGACGCCCTGGGCAAGTCATGGAATACACCTCTCACGAGCGTCGAGGTTCTCGACGAGATGAGGCGGTAGACCTCGTGCGCGGACCGATGACCGTGGACGCGAATACTGCCTGAGGTCGCCGCCGGCCTGCGGCACACCAACCCGCAACCAAAGGCCGATATCACTCCTACGACGTGCGGCCCATGATTGCTCGAGTCGATGAGAAGTCAACGGGTAGCGACACAGCGGGAGGATCGGAGTACTATGTGGTTACTGATGGAACCACAAACGGCGGAGGACTCGGCCATGCCCAGCATCGGCGTCCGCGAACTCAAGATCCACGTGTCTGAGGTTATGCGCGATGTGCGCAACACCCGTGCGCGCTACGTGGTGACCCACCGGGGGCAGCCGGTTGCGGTGATCGTCCCCTATTCACCGAGAGAAGCGGGGGAGGTACTCACGCGCGAGGAGGGCTGGGCGCGGTTCTTCGAGGCCGGTGAGCGGCTGGGCCAAGAGTGGAATACGTCGCTCACGGCCTTGGAGGTCCTCGACGAGATGCGGCGTTAGCGATGGTGCAGGGATCGATCACCGTTGATGCGAGTGTGTTCCTCAGCGCCCACAATTTCGCTGAAGCGCACCAAGCCGAGAGCCTGCGTTTCCTGCAACTGCTCGGCGCGAGCACGCAGCCGGTAGTGCTCCCCACGCTGGTCATCCCCGAGGTAGGGGCTGCCGCCTACCGGATTAGCGGCAACGCCGAGACTGCTCAGTCGCTCGCCTTGAGCATCGCGGAGATCCCCGGGGTCATCTTCGTGCCGCTCAACGAGCAAATGGCCGAGGAAAGCATGCAGATCGCACTGGAGAGCTCGTTGAAGGGCAGTGACGCCATCTACGCCGCCGCCGCGCGTCGTTTCGGCGCAACCCTGGTCACGCTGGACCAGCAACAGCGTACCCGCCTGCCCGCAGACGTTCGGGCGCTTTACCCAGGGGAGGCGCTGCAACACTCTCCGTAGGGACGATCAGGCCACGCTGGTCACGCTCGACCGGCAACAGCGCACCCATCTATCTCTCGACATCGAGGCGCTCTCTCCGGGAGAAGCCCTGGAGCAATAGCGATTCCGATCTGCGCGCCCAGCGGGTGTGCCGGTCTGAGCGCCCGACGCTCCCAAAGGCGAGACTCAAGCCCCGGTGGGCGCCGCCGCAAGACCCCGGATGGCCCTCTGCGCGTCCCACGGGTCGCTGATCTCCAGAAAGGCCCACCACCCGAAGCTCCCGTGGTTGTTCACCGCCGGCACCCAGAGCGACCGCGCGGCCGCCACCTTGGCCGCCTTATCCTTGCGCGCCTCACCCGAGACCTCGAGGATCAGGTTGAGAATCGCTCCGCCGGCTGTCGCTCCGCCGGCTGTCGCGCCGCCGTCTGTCGAGTCACCGTCTGCCGCGCCGGAGCCCTCCCCCGTTCTCAGGCGGACGAGGAAGTCGGGGATGTAGCGCCGCTCCTCCCCATTGATGGTGTACGGGATGAAGAAGCCGAGGTTGTGATTCTTGACATAGGCCTCGACCTCGGGCATGTCTTCCAGGGTCTGGGCCATCTTCTGTTCCCAGGACTCGGTGTCGGCCACAACGTGCGAGAGGTGGCACTTGGCAGGATCCGTGGCGTAGACGGGGCGGGTGGTGTCGAAGTCGACCCAGCGGGTCGAGCCCTCGGTGTCGTAGGGCTGGAGGACGGGTTTGAGTCGCTCTGGGCCTGGGTCGGCCTCCACGATACTCTGGTAGATGCGGTCGGCGGCGTCGTGGGCGAGCCCGGTCAGGAGCAGGAGCTGGGGGAAGGCGTTGTCCTTGCAGGTGAGGCATTCGTCGAGCCAACGGCGGGCGATGGACAGCACCTCAGGAAAGCGCCAGGCCTGCACCTCGGCCTCGAACTGATGGTGCGCCGGGCGGTCGGTGAGGTGCTCGCCGTCCTGGCGGAAGTACTTCTCGACCGTGAGCTTGGCCAGCAGGAAGGCGATCTCCTGCGGGCGCTTGGTCTTGAGATCGTCCAGGGTGTGGATGCTTGTTTGGCCCACGATGGGCGCGTTCTCGGTCTTGGTGGGCACGTCGGCCGTTGAAAGGGCAAGCCGTGACGCCGCCGTGAACGTGGCGGTGAGCGGGCCGCTCGGCAGCTCGTAGCGGTAGCCGAGCAGGCGGGGAAAGGTGATCTCGCCGGCGATCCGTTCCTCCAAGGCGCGTACGCGGGTAGGCACGACGGCGGGCTTCGGCTGCGCCTGGCTCCCCGAGCAGGGGATAAACGAGAACGGCACCCCGTACACCTCGGCGTACTCGGGGTCGAAGCGGCCCTCGGCGTTCGGCACGTAGCTCACCCGGCGCAGACCCCGGCCCACCACCTGCTCACACAGCAACTGCGTGCTGAAGGCGCGCACGCCCAGGATGTGGGTGACGGTGTTGGCGTCCCAGCCCTCGGTAAGCATCGAGACCGAGACCACGCACTTGATCTGCTCGCCCAGCTTGCCCGACTTGCCTACGGTGTTCATGACCTCTCGGAGGAGGTCCTCGTCGGTGAGGTCGGCGGTGTCGCGCCCCGGGAAGCGCTCCCGGTACTCGGCCTTGAACTCCTCGATCTCCCGGGCGGCGATCTTCTTGAAGTCGGGGCTCATGGCTTCGCCGGACTCGAGCTGCCGGCTGTCGACGAGAATCGTGCTGGGCCGGACGCTCCACTGCGCACCCAGGGCGCCCTGCTCGACGTTGCTGAAAAGCCCGAGTTTCCCTTGGACGAGGGTGGTCTGGTCGCCGGCGAGCGGTTTCTCCCACCCCGCGACCCAATCGAATACCAGTTTCGAGACGTTGGTGTTGTTGCAGACCACGATGAACACCGGCGGCGTGAGTCGGAGATGTTCGCCACCGCTGTTCCCCGCGGCCGTCGAGCCCGCGGCCGTCGAGCCCGCGGCCGTCGAGCCCGCGGCGGTCTGCCACAGCGCGTAGTGCTTTTCGTAGTTGGAGTAGAGGCTGTGCAGCGCCCCTTCCAGCTCGACGGGCAGCTTGGGTTCGCCGGTCACGGCCTCGGTCTTGCGCCCCTTCTTGGGGAGCTCGTCGCGGATGCGCACCCAGAGATCGCGGTAGGTGGGCTGCCCGCCGGTCATGGCGTCGTCGGCCACGGGCACACGCGGTACCTTCACGATCCCCGACTCGATGGCGTCGATGAGGGAGAAATCGGAGACCACCCAGGGGAACAGCGTGCCCTCGGAGTAGCCGGAGCCGCGTAGGAAGAAGGGCGTGGCGGAGAGATCGTAGACCACCCGTACGCCCAGCCTGCGCTTGACGGCCTCGAGCCCGGAGATCCAAATGCGCGCCTCTTCTTCCCGCTGCTTCGATTCCCGCAGATCGTCGCCGGTGAGTTTGACACCGCCCGCCGCGCCGCCCGTCGCACCACCGGCCGCGCCGCCCGCCGCGCCCGCGCCGCCGGCGCCCTCTTCGTCGTCGAGGCGGCGGCGGTAGCAGTGGTGGGCCTCGTCGTTGATGACCACGAGGTTGCGCTTGTTCCCCAACTCGCGGCACACCCGCCGCACCATCTGTTCCGGCGTCTCGGTGAAGGGGCTCTGCTCCGACCCTCGGGTCAGGAGGCTCTTGGTGAGCCGGCCCACAGCCACCCGCTCGCGCTGCTGGAAGGCGTGGAAGTTGGTGATCACGATCTTGGCCTTGTGCAGGTCGCCGAGCAGGTCGGCGGGAACCAAATCGAGAGCCCGGTGGTACGTCGCGGGGTCGTTCGGCAGGAGCACCCGCAGGCGATCGCGGATGGTGATGCCCGGCGTGACAATGAGGAAGGCATCGCTGAAGCGGGCGTCCTGGGGATTCGCCAGCTTGTTGAGGGCCTGCCAGGCGATGATCATGGCCATCACCACGGTCTTGCCGCTGCCGGTGGCCATCTTGAGGGCGATACGGTAGAGGTCGGGGTTGTGCCCGCGGCTGTAGTCACGCAGTTGGTTCTCGATCCAGGCATCGCCGGTCTTGGGCGCGACCTCGGTTAGGTAGATGACCGTCTCGAGGGCCTCGAGCTGGCAGAAGAACAGCCGGCGCTCCCGCTCCGGATTTCCCCAATGATCGAGCAGTAGCCGGGTCGTGCGGGTGACGCCTACGCGCCCGCCCTGACGCCAGCGCGCGATGCTACCGCGCACCTGGTTGATGAACTCGTTCTCCTGGATGCGGTCCTGGGTCCATTGGGTATCCAGGAGCAACTGCTTCCCCTTCTTCCTCGCCGCCGGGACGGGCACGAAGTAGGAGCTGACCCGCCGGGCCACGGCGATCTCGTCGGTAATGCCGTCGTCGCCGAATCGAAAGTGGCGCCGTGGCTCCTCGAAGGGGGAGTTCAGGATGGGGTTCTCGATGACGACTTGGGGCACGGGCGGCCTCCGCTGACGTGACAAGTGCACACCACTCTACAACTTCCCGACAGCGGACAAAAAGCCCCCACAGGTAGACCGGTAGGAGCGTCCACGCACCTCGTAGCACCCCCCGCCGGTTCGTGAGAGAATGCACGGGTCATGTTCGTGTCGCGTCGGTCCTCGGTCGGCGGCCGGAAAAGGTCCCACGAGGGGCCGGCTCGAGCCCCCTCCAGACCGCGCGCGCAGACCGCCCGCAAAGGGGGTGAGTCATGCTCAGCATCTTCAAGACGGATCTTTCCGGCGCTCTGGTCGAGCTCGAGGATTTCGAGCCAGGCGCTTGGATCGACCTCGTCAGTCCCACCGACGAGGAGCTCCACCGCGTCACCGACGGGCTGGACATCCCCCTCGCCTTCCTCCGCGGTCCGCTGGACGCGGAAGAGAAATCGCGCATCGACGTGGAAGACGATCTCACGCACGTGATCGTGGACATCCCGATCATCGAGCGCGTGGGTGGCGAGCGTGGCTACGACACCATCCCGCTCGGTATGCTCCTGCACCGCGATTACTTCATCACCACCTGCCTTCAGCCGAACCCCATCCTGGGCGAGTTCGAGCGCGGCACCGTGCGAAGCTTCGCCACGTTCAAGAAGACGCGCTTCCTGCTGCAGATCCTGCTTCAGGTGTCCACGTTCTACCTGCGCTACCTGGGCCGCATCGACCGGGAGACCGACAAGATCGAGCGCGAGCTCCGGCAGTCGATGAAGAACGAGGAGCTGTTCGACCTGCTCACGATGGCGAAGGCCCTCGTCTATTTCAGCACGTCGCTCCGCTCAAACGACGCCGTACTCCAGAAGCTCATGCGCACACCCGCCATCAAGAAGTACGAGGAGGACGAGGAGCTTCTCGAGGATGTGATAGTCGAGACCCGACAGGCCATCGAGATGGCCGAGGTCTACTCGGTCATCCTCTCGAGCATGATGGACGCGTTCGCCTCGATCATCAGCAACAACCTGAACATGGTGATGAAGTTCCTCGCCTCGATCACCATCATCCTCTCGCTTCCGTTGATGGTGGCCTCACTGTACGGCATGAACGTCCTGCTCCCGTTCCAGGACAACCCGAACGCCTTCGGTTTCACGCTCCTTATCTCACTCGCTCTGTCCACCACCGCCGCGCTGATCTTCTGGCGGAAGAACTACCTCTGACGCTCGGATCGCCCCGGATCGCGCGCGCCGCTACGGCTTGCGCGGGCCGGGGTTACCGGTGTGGCGTCCGGCACGGTGGGCTCCGACACCCCGGCCGCCCCCGCCTCAGGAGACACCGCCTCCGGCAGACCCGCCTGCACGATGCGGTTCCTCCCCGTCCGCTTGGCCTCGTAGAGGGCCTCGTCGGCGCGGCGTACCAGTTCGGTCACGTCGGTGGCGTCGCGCGGGCACGTGGCCACGCCGCCGCTCACAGTCAAGGAGACGTCGCCGGGGATCCCGAGGCCGGTGTGGAGTTGGTCGGCGATGCCGCGACGTAGTCTGTCGGCCAGGAACACGGCGTTGCCGCCCGGGGTGTTCGGGAGCAGGAGGACGAACTCCTCGCCCCCGTATCGGCCGCAGATGTCCGTCTGGCGTACGCTGTCGCTGAGGAACTTGGCCACGCTCTGCAGGACGTGGTCGCCGGTCTGGTGGCCGTAGGTGTCGTTGATGTTCTTGAAATGGTCCACGTCAACCATCAGCAGGGTAACCGGGGTCTGGTGTCGCAGGCTGCGTTCGATCTCCTCACGCGCCCGTTGCTCGAAGAACCGGCGGTTGTAGAGGTTGGTGAGAGGGTCGGTGACCACTTCGCGGCGGATGCGGTCGTATTTCAGAGCGGTCGAAAGAGACGTGTGGACGTGTCCTACCAGTGTCTCAAGCACGACGGCGCTCAGGTCGTCGAAAGCGCCGGGTCGAGCCCCGGATGCGATCAAAGCCATCGTGCGCGCGTCCGAGAGCCGGAACGGCAGGGAGAGCTGGGCCCGCATGGTCGGTGGGAACATGCCGCACCGGTGGGACGCCGTGCGCGCTCGTTCCACGTCTCGGAAGGACGAACGTACCGGACATCGGTTGTAGTACCCGCAGCAATCGGTGTTGATTTCGCCGACCTCGCACCCGTCGACGCCCTCGAGCGTGAACTCGCCGCCCTCCTCCGCGACCAGAGCTACGACGTCTGCTCCGAGGAGCCGCCGGGCGAGGTCGAGGGCCTTTGAGCGCGTCTCGCGGTAGGGCAGCGCGGCGTTCAACTCCTGGGCGATCTCGCCCAAGCGGATCAACTGGTTGTTGAGGTCGCGCAGGCGGTAGAGGTCGGCCCTCACGGCTTCCACCTCGAGACCATCGGTCCGGCCTCCGCTCATCACCCCCTCCAACATCCGTTCGAGGCCGGAGTGGATCTCGTCCGCTCCGTCACGGAGCGCTTCCTTGCGGTTGCGCTCCTGCAGGCGCTTGAACAGGTCGCCCACGGCGCGGTACACCCAGTAGTCGAGCAGCACGGTGGCCGCTATGAAGCCGACGGCCAAGATCAGACCGAGGTACGCGTCGAGCGGCGAGAGGAGCAAGGTGCCGGTGAGGGCGGACGCGCACACGAGCTTGAAGACCAAGGCCACGCGGGCGCGGCTAAGTATGGGGCCGCCCCGGCTGAGGGCCTTGGAGTGCTGTCGCCAGGCCGTCGGTGTGGGCTCCGGTCGGTGGTCCTCCGGTCGGTGGTCCTCCGGCGCGGCCTCCGGTCGGTGGTCCTCCGGTGTAACCGTGGGTATGTCGTATGTCGTGGCCGAGAATCTCACGTCTGGCACCCCTGGGCGCTCGTTCGGGGGTCCTTCGGTCGGTCGCTTCGCTTGACGCGGCATGTGGGCCTACCGCCGCATGGCGCATTCATCTTCTCTAACGCTGATATCGGGCGGGGGGAACGTACACATGAGCTATCCGTTCGCGACAAGCGTTTGAGGCGCCGCCGAGTCACGACCGAACGTCGGTCGAGCCCCGGCTGCGCGCGGCGGAGCCCAGGCCGAGCGCCGGCCCCGTCCTACTCGTAGTTGCCCGGGATGCCCGCGTCGCGCACTTTTCTGCCACGCGCCGGCGGCGGACCCACTCTGTCGAAGTCTTCCTCTTCGTCGAGGGTCTCCACGGGGATGAGCTGGAGTCTCCTCACTCCGAGAAGCGTGAATAACCCGGCCGTGATCAGCACCGAGGCCAAGGGTCCCCACAGCCCGTAGGCCCCCGAGACCGACTGCACCAGCAGATACCACCAGCCCTGCCACCAACGGACATCGGTGGTGAGCACCAGATAGGCGTAAAGCATCACGGGCGCCGTGAGACCGGCCAAGAGCAGTCTGGAGTTCTTCCTCGCCGGGCGCAGCCACTTCCTCGCGTCGCGAGGCTCGGCGAAACACGTGACCAGGGGCCACAGCCACGCCGCCGTGAGCCCCGTGAGCAGCGAGAACGGGGAGTTGAAGGTGAGGACACCGAGCCCCATTACAAGTACCACGAGTCCCGTACTCAGCTTCATGGTCTCGGTCATGATCAGCGGTTCTCTCGTGCGCAGGTGGCCCAGGTAGTGGCGGCTGAGCAGAAACAGGATCAGCCCCACCATGAGGAGGGCGATCGAGATGAAGTAGTCGGGATCTGTGGCCGGAGCGGCGCCGAGAGGAGCCTGGTGGGAGTAACGGGGAACGAGCCCGACGCGCGCCGCGCCGTACGTCACGAGGACGAAGAGCCCGAGGGGCAGCGCGAACGACAACAGGTTGCGCAGGTACCGCACCCACACCTCGGGGCGCACGCGGGACACGCCGAGCCAGGTGATCGCCATGAGGGTGGCCGGCAAGAGCGTGAGCAGGCCAAGGAAGGAGATCGCCCGCTTCGTCAGGAACCGCCCCGAGTCGAGTACGATGGCGGTACCGGGGTCGGTTGGGATCTCGGTGCCGCTGTCCAGACTCATCACGATCCGCTCGATGGTCGTCCCGTGTGTGGCCATGCCCGCGGAGGAGGGTGCGCCGGCATCGGGGTCATGCAGGAGCAGGGAGGGGATCCCCGCCCGTAGTCCGGCGACCTGGGGGCCCCAGGCTATCCGAAGTGATTGATCGGCCACCTGGCGCGCCAGACCCGTGGTCTCCAGAGTCAGATTCGACTCCTTCAAAGCGCGAGACACCAGCCGCAGGTACCAGCCGGGTGTCGAGCCGTCGGGACCGGAGACGCCGCCGTGGAGCACCTTCCGCTCTTCCCTGCCCAATCCTTGGATCGCCAGGACTACTCGTACGTCTTGCCCGAGGGGATCGTCTTCCAAGAAACGGGCGAGACCCAACCCACCATAGGCTCCCCCCTCGGTGGAGAGAAGGATGATCGTTCGCTCATGCGGGCGGGCCGCGAACACCTGGGCGAGATCGAGAAGTATGGCGGTACCCGTTGCGTTGGCGAGCGGCGACAGTTGACTCGTGGGGTCGGGATCGCGGGATGCGGTGACGAGGATCGCCTCGCTGCTCGCTCCGGGGAAGACCGTGTACACGTTCCTGAGCGCGACCTCGGTGTGTCCGAACGGAACAGTGAAGCGCTGCTCGTCGTGCGGTATGTCGAACTCATCAAGACGGTCGGCCACGTACTGCGCTTCGAGCTCGGCCTGTTCACTGCCCAAGGCCGGGTCTGGGAACCGTTCGGCCAGCTCCTGCGCGGCCCGGAACGCGCGGGGCGCCTCGAAGAACGTTGGTTGGGTGGACACGGTGATGTCCGAAGACGGGGTAGAGATGAGAAGGAAGACGGCGATCATGCCAAGGCCCACGACGATCGAACTCGCCGAGTACGTGATCTTCCTAGATTGCCATATGCGGTCCGCGATGCGTCGGCGGCCGATGAACTGCATCGAGTCTCCCCGCTGTTTGGTCAGGCTGCATTGTAAGTCGCCGCGGGGCGGGCGACAAACACGGCCTCTACGCGCTCAGCTGTCGTACAGACGGACCAGCTGGTCGCAGAAGGCGCGGCCGAGCATCTTGTTGGCCACGTCGTGCGGCGCCACTGCGTATTCCCCGCTGGCGAAGAGGCGTCGGAGGTCTTCGACCCGGCCTCTCCGATAGCTCTGGCCATCGAGAGCCTTCGCCGCCGACATGAGGGGGGTCGCGGTGTCGTCCGAGCCGCCCCGAAGTGAGGAGGCAAGGAGAAGGCTCGTGATGTGGGCGCTGCTGCCCATAAGGTTTATCATTTTGAGGACCTCGGTCTCCGAGATGATCATTTCTCTCAGCACCTACCTGCTCGAGTTCGGCCTCGTGGGACAGGGCCATGTTATTCTGACATATCGGCCGGCAGGCCCCACTCCTTTATACGCAGAGTGCAATCGGAAGGAAACGGGATGATCACCATCGAGGAGGCCAGGGGGCTCGTTCTCGCCGAGGCCGCCGCCCTTCAGCCGGAAGAGCTTGCGGTCGCCGAGACCCTTGGACGTGTGCTCGCGAGGGATGTCGTGGCTCCCCACGCCGTACCTCCTTTCGACAACTCCGCGATGGACGGTTTCGCCGTGCGGGCCGCTGATACGACCGGCGCGGGCGAGAAGCCGGCACGACTTCGCATCTCCGAAACTGTGCCTGCCGGCCATGTCGCGCGCCTCGAGCTGAACGCGGGTGAGGCGGTCAAGATCATGACAGGCGCGCCGATGCCGCAGGGTGCCGATGCCGTCGTCGAGGTCGAGTCCACCGAGGCCGATGGCGACCATGTCCTGATATGCCGCCAGGTCGACGTGGGCACGAGCGTCCGCTTCGCGGGCGAAGATGTGAGAGCCGGCGATACGGTGCTACACGCGGGAGACGTGGTGGGACCCGCCGAGATAGGCTTGGCGGCGAGCATGGGGCAGCCCGTACTGCTCGTGCATCGGCGCCCCCGGGTGGCGATCGTGTCCACGGGCAGCGAGCTCGTCGAGATCGACCAGCCTATAGCTCCCGGTCAGATCCGCAACTCCAACAGCTACTCGATGCAGGCGCAGTGCCGTGAGGTCGGCATCGACGCCGAGCGGCTCGGCATCGCCCCCGACGAACGCGAGGCCACCCGCCGCCTTCTCGAAAAGGGCCTTGGCTACGACGTCCTGATCACCTCGGGTGGCGTGTCGGTGGGGGAGTTCGATTTCGTGAAGGATGTTCAGGACGAGCTGGGTGTCGAGCGCAAGCTGTGGCAGGTGGCGATGAAGCCCGGGAAGCCCTTGGTCTTCGGGGTTCGCGGCGGGTGCCTGGTCTTCGGCGTGCCCGGCAACCCGGTCGCCGCCATGGTCTCGTTCGAGCTGTTCGTGCGGCCGGCACTGCTCGCCATGATGGGTCATCGGAAGGTCTTGCGTCCTACCTACCGCGCGATCATCGAGGAAGACCTGCCGAATCGGTACGGGCGGGTGCAGGTGGTGCGGGTGCGTGCCTGGAGGGTGGGCGATCGCTGGCACGCGACCAGCACCGGTCCACAGGGGTCGGGGATCCTCCGCTCGATGGTGAAGGCCGACGGGCTGGTGTTCGTGCCGGCCGACACCTACGGGATCAAGGCCGGGGACGAGGTCGAGATGACGTTGTTACGCGACGAGGCGCGGGAGGCCTGACCCGGAAGCACGCCGCGGGAGGCCTGACCCGGGACGCGGCGGAGAGATCCGCCTTGCGTGACGGGCCGGCCGGGGGTAGAATGTGCGTGTCATGATTCCTCATGTGAGTCAGGGGGCCTGCCCCCGCCGGAGGGGAGATGTCGATCCCGAACTCCGGTCAAAATCGTCCGATATGCCTGGTGGCCTGCGCTGCCAGGCTTTTTTTGTCCCTCAAGGGCAGGTGAGTAGCCGGGCTCGGGCCCGGGGACTTCTGCCTTCGAAAGGAGCGGTGATGGCGAACCACTTCACTCCCCAAGAGCTGGCTCGTGAGTTTGGGATGGAGACCAAAGACGTGGTGCAGATCTGCGTCGAAGAGAGCGTCCCGATCTACAAAGGGAAGATAGACCGCAGCCTGCTCACTTTGGTGATGAAGTCGAGGGGTATCGTCGTCGAGAGTCGCGAGACGGCCACAGTCTGAGCATCAGCGCGGTGGGTCATCGATGACCCGCTGAGTTCACGATATCGGGGAGCGTCCCTCGGCCGTAGCAGGCATGGGGCGTTCCTGCGCAATGGGGCGTTCCCGCAGTAGCGCGAGGCTCGCCCTCAGTATCTCCTGACGCCACGCTTCGCGGCGCGCGGCTTCGTCGCGCCGGTCGAGCTCCCAGAGCTCGACTCCCGGCTGCGCCGGTGTTCCGCCGGAGGCCGGCGCCTCGTCTCCGGGGAACCGCACCAGCGCCGACGACGGAGCATCGATCACCCAGCGCCGCACCGCCAGCAAGAGGTCTAGCCGATCCTGCGGCACGGCGATGTGCTCGAGGGCTGCCCCGCTTCCACCGAATGCCCCGCTTCCACCGAATGCCCCGCTTCCACCGAATGCCTCGTTCCCACCGTTGCCGCCGCTCCGGCCACCGGGCCTTTCATTCCCCGGGTCTTGGGTCGCGGTCGTCTCGGCGGGGAGCGATCGCACCAAGCGCCCGATCTCAGCGGCTGCGGTCGAAGCGCTCACGGTCGCGGAGGAGTGAGGCAGTCCGTGCCACACGAGGTCCACGTGCAGGTGGGGGTCGCCGTCGACGTTTTCGTCGCGCCAGAGCACCGCCACACGCGTGTCGTGGGCCTCGCGTAGCGCTGCGTACGACCCACGCAGGGTGATCAGGCCTTCGAGAGCGTCGCGCACCTCCTGTGCCTCCTCGTATCGTTGCTGTGTAGCGAGGCGCTCCATATGGTGGCGGGCCCGCTCCAGCGGGTCGCCGAGAGCGGGCGCGGCGCCGCCCCCGAGCCAGTCGAGTAGGTCGGCGGCGAGCTGATCGTGGGCTGCCAATGACGGCCCGTCCGCGGAGCAGGGCGCCAGACAACGTTCGGTCTGACCGAAGAGGCACGGCCCGTTCTGAGAGGTACTCCTACACTGCCGAACCGGAAAGGTGCGAAGCAGTAGCCCAAGTGCCGCGCTCACCCGCGAACGTCCCCGGAAAGGCCCGACCTCGCGGCTGACGGGATGGGCGGGCGCGCCCGCCTTGGGGCTCTTTCGTCCGCGCGTTTTCGGCGGGCTCCCCGGCCGATCGCTGGAGTAGAGCCGTAGGCCGGTCCCGCGCCCCCCCAGCCTCACGTAGCAGTAGTTCTCGGGTCGTCGTCCGAAGACGTTGCAGGTGGGCCGATGGGCGAGGATCAGCTCCTGCTCCCTCACCACGGCGCGGAGCGGCGATCCGGTGGCCTCCCACTCAACTCTCCGTAGTCGCCGAACCGCCTGGCGCACCTTACGCGAGTGGTCCACATTCGAGAGGAAGTAGCTGCGCACTCGATCGCGCAGCCGGTCGGCTTTGCCCACGTAGAGCACCGTACCCTCGCCGTCGAGGAACAGGTAGGCGCCCGGCACTCGCGGGATGTCGCGCGTGAGGGCCAGCTTGTGGCGGTCGCGTTTGTGACCGGGGTCGATATGTGCGCGGAGCTCGTCGAGGCGGGTGACGCCCCGCTCCTGGAGGCGGCCCACGCAGGTGAGGAACACGTGGGCGGTGGCCTGGGCGTCGGCGAGGGCGCGATGGCTCGCCGCCACGTTCGAGCCCAGGGCGTCTGCCACCGTGCCCAGCCGGTAGTTCGGAAGCCCGGGGGCCGCACAGCGGGCGAGGGGTACGGTGTCGATGGCGCCGTCGCCGAGCCGCCGGCCCTTGAGCCGGGCAAGCTCGTAGTTGAGGAACCCCAGGTCGAACGACGAGTTGTGTGCCACGACCACCGCGCCGTCGAGGAAGTCGAGGAGATGAGGCATCACCTGCTCGATACGCGGTGCCCCCAGGAGCATCCGCGGCGTGATGCCGGTGAGCTCGATCACCATCTGCGGGATGGGCCGCTGGGGGTTCACCAGCGTCTCGAACGTCGCGACCTGCTCGAGGCCCTCGATGCGCACCGCCCCGATCTCCGTGATCTTGCCGGCTCCCGGCCTGGTGCCGGTGGTCTCGAGGTCGATCACGACGAAGGCCACGTCGGCGAGGTCTGGGTCTGTGAAGCGCCAGTCGCAGAGGCCGATGGTGTTGGGGCTGCTCCACGCGAAGCGTCGGTCGTCGGTGACGAGCGTGTCCATGACCCGGCGGCATAGGGGCTCGGGCGCTTCCGTAAGCGAGAGCAGCCGGCGGGCGGCGTGCATGAAATCCACGGGCTCGCCGCTCATGAGCAGCAGGTCGTACAGGTCGTCGGCGAGCGTCAGGGAGAGTTGTAGTTGCACGGTCCGGAGCCGCCGCAACCCTAGCCGGCGGCGCCCCTCGCATGGAGCGAGGCGGCGATCGTCTCGGCGGCCCCCTCGAGGCGGTCGCGCATCTGGGTGATGCGGTTCTCCACGTCGGCGACGTAGGCCTGGTCGGACATCGCGCCCACGTTGATGTGGGCGTTCCGCAAAGACCCCTTGACGGCCGCTTCGGCCAGGTGCACCGCCGCGGCCAAGTCTCCAAGCACCGGTGCGCGCACATCGTCCTGCACGCGCGCGGCGAGAGACAGTATCTCGAGACCCGCCTCCGCAACGGCGAGCGGCACCTCGGTTGCCACCTTGAGCGCCTCGTCCAGGAGTCGGGCGCGCTCGGCCTTCTCCCCCGCGGTGGCCTGTGGTCGGTGTAGGGCGAGCGTCACCGACCGATAGGCGCGCACGTCCTCGTCGATGAGGTGTTGCACATGCCGGCCGAGCCGCTCGGAATCGAGCCGGCACGTCTCCAGCGAACCGGCGCCTTGATCCTCGCCGCTTGCGGCACCGGCGTGGCACGTGAGCGACATCAAGGCTGCAGCGGCCGCCCCCGCGAGCGCCAGAGCGGCGCCGCCGGCAGGTTCCGGCGAGCGGGCACCCAGCTTCACCAGGAACGAGCGGAGGGTCTCATCGACGTATGACTGCTGCCTCATGGGGTCGTGTTCTTTCAGGAGTAGTGGGAGGGGCCGTCCTTGAAATGAAACCCCGTTTCCCGGAGAATACTACCATCCATGACCCGGCGGCATGGGCTTCCCGTCACCCGCTGGGTCGGTCGTTCCTCCAAGTCTCCACATCGATCGGGGCCGGTGAAGGCATGCTCGACAAAGAACAGATAGAGGCGATCATCCCGCATCGCGACCCGTTTCTGCTACTCGATCGGGTGCTTGAGTTCGTGCCCGGCGAGAGCGTGATCGCCGAGAAAGACCTCTCTCCCGACATGGGGGTGTTCCGGGGCCATTTTCCGGGATACCCCGTGTTCCCAGGGGTGCTTCAAGTTGAGGCGCTGGCGCAGGCGGGAGCGGTGGCGGCGCTGTCGCTTCCCGAGAACAGGGGCAAGCTCGCCCTCTTCGCCGGCATCGAGAGGGTCCGTTTCCGCCGTCAAGTGCAGCCGGGGGATACGTTACGCCTGGAGGTGCGGATGACCCGGGCCCGGCCGCCCCTCGGCAAGGGTGAGGGGCGGGCGTATGTGGGCGACGAACTCGTCTGCGCCGCCACCCTGACGTTCGCCCTCTTCGACGCATCTTGATCGAGCGGATGGGTCCGTCGGGAGGAAGAGCGGCGACCATCACCGGGCTGGGCATCGAACTGCCCGCCCGGGTGGTCTCGAACGACGACCTCTCGAAGTCGCTCGATACCTCCGACGAGTGGATCGGGCAGCGCACGGGCATACGCACGCGTCGCATCGCCGACCCCGGAGCGTGCGCGTCTGACCTCGGCATCGTGGCCGCCCGGCGCGCACTGGAGGCGGCTTCTCTCGCCCCCTCCTCCGTTGATCTCTTGATAACGGCGAGCATCTCCCCCGACCAGATCTTCCCCGCGACCGCCTCGAGGGTGGCCTACGAGATAGGCGCGGTCAACGCCGGGGCGTGTGATCTTTCCGCGGGTTGCACCGGCTTTGTGTACGCTCTCGCCCTCGCCACGGGCATGGTGACCTCAGGTATCAACCGGCACGTGGTGGTGGTGGGCGCCGAGGTCATCTCGAGTATCCTGGACTGGGAAGATCGGTCGACTGCGGTACTGTTCGGCGACGGCGCCGGAGCCGCCGTGGTATCCCCGGCAAACGGGGGCGGCCGTATCTTGGGCTTCGACCTGGGCAACGACGGCGTCGGCGGTGACATGCTCAGCCTTCCCGCCGGGGGATCCCGCATGCCCGCCAGCGAGGAGACGCTTCGCGCGCGCGCTCACTATCTCAAGATGAGTGGGAGCCAGGTGTATCGGTTCGCCACCCGCGTGGTTGTAGACTCAGCCCGCCGCGTGCTCGAGAAGTGTGGGCGCAGCATCGACGAGGTAAGCTTATTCGTGCCGCATCAGGCCAACCTGCGCATCATCGACGCGGCCACGCGACGCCTGGGCATCGGAGACGACCGTGTGTATACCAACCTGCAACGCTTAGGCAACACGTCGTGCGCCTCGATTCCCCTCTGCCTGCACGACGCCAAGGCGGAAGGGCGGCTCCAGGAAGGCGATCTGGTGCTGCTCATGGGGTTCGGCGCGGGTCTCACCTGGGGGGCCTGCCTGATGGAGTGGGGTGGGGCGTGAGCGGGTTGGGGCGCGAGCGCACGTTGAGCGGCACGGCACTCCTGTTCCCCGGGCAAGGCAGCCAGGTGGTAAGCATGGGGCGGCATGTGTGGGAGGCGTTCCCGATCGCTCTCGAGACCTTCCGCGAAGCGGAAGACCTTCTCGGGTGGGACCTGCGCGGCCTTTGTTCCGACGGACCGCCCGAGGAGCTCACCCGCACCGATCGCGCCCAGCCCGCCATATTCACCTGCAGCGTCGCGACCTGGCGGGTGCTGGAGGAGCGTGGCGTGGGTTTCGACGTCGCGATGGGGCATTCGCTCGGCGAGTACTCCGCCCTCGTGGCGGTGGGGCACCTCTCGTTCGCCGATGCCCTGCGCGTGGTCGAGCGCCGTGGGAAGGCGATGTGGGCGTGTGGAGAGCGGGCGGCCGGCACGATGGCGGCTGTGCTCGGGCTCGACGACGAGGTCGTCGAGCAGGCGTGTGAGGAGGCCGGGGAGGTCTGGCCCGCCAACTTCAACTCGCCCGGTCAGGTGGTGGTCTCGGGGAGCCCGGCGGGCGTCGAACGCCTCGGGAAGCTGGTAATGGAACGGGGTGCCCGAAGAGTCATGCCGCTGCAGGTGTCGGGGGCGTTCCACAGCCCGCTGGTGGCCGGTGCCGCCGAAGAGCTCGAGCAGGTCCTTGGCGAGGTTCGACTCCTCCCTGCTGCACGCGGGAGGTTCTTCTCGACTACCGAGCTGCGGTATCCTTCCGTTGACGATCTGCGCGACGTCCTCGTACGTCAGCTCACCTCCCCCGTTCGTTTCACCCAGTCGGCGCAGACCGCGCTGGCCGATGTCGCCCTCGGCATCGAGGTGGGCCCGGGGAACGTGCTCGCGGGGCTGGCGAAACGGGTGCGGCGCGAGCTCCCCGTGGTGGGCACGGGAGACGCGACTGATTTGGAGAAGGCGATCGAGAGGGGTCTCGCCCGGTAGACGGGCGGGGTCCACGCGAGAAAGGCTGGTGGTTCTCTTGTCCGAAGCGGCGACGGGATCTCTCGAAGGCCGGGTGGCGCTTGTGACCGGCGCCGGTCGCGGCATCGGTCGCGAGATCGCTCTGAAGCTGGGGGCAATGGGCGCCGACGTAGCTGTGAACGACGTGGCTCGGCCCGAGGCCGCCCAAGCCGTGGTGGCCGAGCTCGAGGCGATGGGCCGGCGTGGCGTCGTGGTGTTGGGAGACGTCTCGAACGAGTCCGACGTGAAGTCGATCGTCGAAACCACCGAGGCGGCGCTCGGCCCCGTTGACATATTGGTGAACAACGCGGGCCTTACGAGGGATGGCCTCTTCGTGCGCATGGAGGAGTCCGACTGGGACCTCGTGTTGAACGTGAACCTCAAGGGAGCCTTCCTGATGAGCCGGGCGGTGGCCAGGGGCATGATGAAGCGGCGTTCGGGCTCGATAGTGAACCTCTCCAGCGTGGTGGGCCGCCGCGGGAACGCGGGTCAGGCCAACTACTCCGCGGCGAAGGCCGGTCTCATTGGCCTGACGAAGACTCTCGCCCGCGAGTTGGCCTCGCGGAACATACGGGTGAACGCGGTGGCCCCGGGCTATATCCAGACGGAGATGACGGCCGCCCTCCCCGACGAGGTGAAGAACACGATCGCGGGAGGCACGCCGCTGAACCGGCTGGGCGACCCGAGTGACGTCGCCGAGGCCGTCGCCTTCCTTGCTGCGGACACCGCGAAGTTCGTCACGGGCGTGGTACTGCCCGTGGACGGCGGTCTTGGGATCTAGGTTGGCCGGGGAGAGGATGCGATGAGCGTGACTGCAGGCATGCAACCCGCCAGGCGGGTGGTCATAACCGGTCTGGGAGTGGTCTCGCCGCTCGGCCTCGGTCACGAGGAGTTCTTCGCGGGCCTCGTGGCAGGCAGGTCGGCTGTGCGTGTCATCACCAGGTTCGACACCACCGACTACGCGGTCAAGATCGCCGCCGAGATACCGTCGTTCGACGTTCTCGACTACATGGACAAGCGCGAATCGCGCCGCCTCGACCGTTACTCGCAATACGCGGTGGCGGCGGCAATGCTGGCTCGGGAGGACGCCGGGTTGCCTACGGACGAGGATCCGTATTCCGTGGGAGCTTCGGTCGGCTCGGGCATCGGGGGCCTTGACACCTTCTACGATCAGACCAAGGTGCTGCACGAGCGCGGGCCCGACCGGATCAGCCCTCTCTTCATCCCAATGATGATCCCGAACATGGCGGCGGCTCACGTGTCGATGTCCTTGGGGCTGAAAGGTCCGATAACAGCCACCTGCACGGCGTGCGCGGCCAGCGCCAACGCGCTGGGCGACGCGTTCCAGATGATCAGGCGTGGCGACGTGGAGGTCGTGTTCGCCGGCGGGGCCGAGGCCCCGATAGGCCACATCGGCATCGGGTCGTTCGCCGCGCTGCGGGCGCTCTCCACACGCAACGACGAGCCGGAGCGCGCCAGCCGGCCCTTCGACTCCGGTCGCGACGGCTTCGTCATGGGCGAAGGCTCGGCTATCCTCGTGCTCGAGGAGCGAGAGCGGGCCCTCTCCCGCGGAGCCCGCATCTACGGGGAGTTCCTGGGCTACGGCATGACCGGCGACGCGTACCACCTCACCGAGCCCGACGAGACCGGGGAGCCCTCGGCCACGGCCATGCGGCGTGCCATGGCCATGGCGGGCATCCAACCTGAGCAACTCGGCTACGTCAACGCGCACGGGACGTCCACCCCGCTGGGCGACGCCATGGAGACGAGGGCGATCCGCTCGGCCCTCGGCCCTGCAGCTGATTCGGTGCTCGTGAGTTCAACCAAGAGCATGTTCGGGCACTGTCTGGGCGCGGCCGGCGCTCTGGAAGCGGCGGCTACGGTGCTGGCCATGGTGAACGGCACGGTTCCCCCCACCATCAACCTCGACGATCCGGATCCCTCCTGCGACCTGGATTACGTGCCCAACGTCGCCCGTGCGGCGTCGCTCGACTACGTGGCGTCGAACAGCTTCGGCTTCGGTGGTCACAACGTGACCCTGCTGTTCGGGCGCCACCAGGGGTAGGCGGCGCTTGCTCCGTCTCGCGATTTGACGAAATACGTCACAGTTCAGATCACCCCGAAGGGGCCGACGGAGGCGCCTCCTCTGTCCACAGGCCCCGGCGACGTGTGCAAAGCCTGCGGCAAGAATCTCTCTCCCGCCGCTCTGGCGGCGGCGCTGCACGTGTGCCCGCACTGTGACCATCATCACCCCGTCTCGGGGCCCGACCGCGTGGCCCAATTGGCCGACGAGGGATCCTGGGAGTCGATCGGCGAACAGCTTCGGCCCACCGACCCCTTGGAGTTCTTCGACACCCGCTCGTACGTGGAGCGTCTGGCGGAAGCTCAATCGGAGACGGGCATGTCGGAGGCCTTCATCGGTGGCCTGTGCCGCATGTCGGGACGGCCGGTGGCTTTGGGGGTCATGGATTTCCGGTTCTTGGGCGGCTCCATGGGCTCGGTGGTGGGTGAGCGCTTCGTCCGCCTGGTGGCGGCCGCGGCGGAGGCGTCAGTGCCTCTGGTCGTGGTGGTCTCGTCGGGCGGCGCCCGCATGCAGGAGGGTATCCTCTCGCTCATGCAGATGGCCAAGACGGTGGTGGCGCTCGACTCGCTCACCGGCACCGGCGTGCCCTTCGTATCCGTTCTCACCCATCCCACCACGGGGGGCGTGCTGGCCAGTTTTGCCACTCTCGCCGACGTGGTTGTGGCGGAACCTGGGGCTTTGCTCTGCTTCGCCGGCCCCCGCGTGATCGAGCAGACCACTCGCGAGAAGCTGCCCGAGGGGTTCGGCCGATCCGAAGCCAACTTCGCCAACGGACAACTCGACCTGGTGATCCATCGCCGCGACCTGAAGGAGCGGTTGGGCCGGGTCCTATCTTTGCTGGAAGGAGGTGTTCGCTGCAGTGTTGAACCCGCTCGACAGGATAAGGAAGTCGTATCACGGGGAGGCAACCCGCTTACTCAAGCGTTTGCACGAGTTAAGAAGTTTGCCCTCGCTCCCTGGGGTCGGCTACGAGGAGGAGATACGGAAGATCCAAGAGAGCCTTGAGGCTCTCCGAGAGCGCGAGCCCTCCGACGCCGCGTGGAAGACCGTACAGCTCGCCCGGCACAAGGACAGGCCGCAGACCCTCGACTACATAAAGCACGCGTTCCCCGACTTCCTCGAGCTGCACGGGGATCGGCTGCGGGGTGACGACCCGGCCATCGTCGGGGGTATGGCTACCATGGACGGTGGCACGGTCATGGTGATCGGTCATCAGAAGGGCCACGACCTCCGCGAGCGCCAGCAGCGGAACTTCGGCATGCCTCGCCCCGAGGGCTACCGCAAGGCTCAGCGCCTCGTCAGGTTGGCCGAGAGGTTCAGCATGCCGGTGGTGACCCTTGTCGACACTCCGGGCGCGTTCCCGGGCGCCGACGCTGAGGAGGGCGGGCAGGCGGGGGCGATCGCGACCTCCATGCGCGCGTTCGCCGAGCTCACGGTGCCGACGATAGCCGTGGTGATCGGAGAAGGAGGCTCGGGGGGCGCACTCGCCCTGGCTCTGTGTGACCGGGTGTTCATGCTCGAGAACGCGATCTACTCGGTGATCACTCCGGAAGGTTGCGCGGCCATCCTGTGGAGGGACTCAGCCGAGGCTCCGCAGGCGGCCGACGCCCTCTGCCTGACGGCCATCGACCTTCTCCGGCTCGGGGTGGTCGACTCCGTGATCCCTGAACCGCGAAAGGGTGCTCACAAGAGCCACCGCGCCACGGCCAAGGTGGTCGCCCGTCAGATCGAGGCGGCCTTGCGCGAGCTCCAGAGCATCCATCCGCTGCAACGGCAGGCGGAGCGTCGTCAGAAGTTCCTGCAGATGGGCAGGTTCACGACTGTCTGATGTTTCCAGCGCCTGCGGCGCCCCGAATCATGAGGTGTCGTTTCCTCAGGAGGCTTCGGCGTCGCGGCGGGCCATGACCATCTCGATGGTCTCGAGCAGCTCATTCACGCGGAACGGCTTGACCACGAAGTGATCGGCCCCTTCATCCAGCGCCCGCAACGTGGTATTGGGGTGCGTGAGGCACGAGATCATCACGACGGCGGGGCTGATGTCACTGCGCTCCCGTATGT
The DNA here is from genome assembly GCA_947085635.1 of uncultured Actinomycetes bacterium. Lineage (GTDB taxonomy): Bacteria > Actinomycetota > Thermoleophilia > RBG-16-64-13 > RBG-16-64-13 > JAHJSA01. Next base: position 24,291 of record CAMTXC010000003.1, read on the forward strand.
GCCGGAGCGCCTCGATCCCGCTCATCCCCGGCATCATGATGTCGAGCAGCACGAGGTCGGGCTCGATCGAGGCCATCTTCGCCAGTGCGGCCGAACCGCTGTCCGCCGACTCGCACCGGTACCCCTTGATCTCGAGCATGTCCTGCAGGAAGGTCCGTATGTCGGGCTCGTCATCGACGATGAGAACAAGCCGTTCTCCTGGGTCCACGTCTCCCGCTCCCGTGTCTTGTGGGAATGTGCCGGCTGACTCAGTATCGGAATCAGGCGGCTACAGCTTGAGGAAGGGTGCCTCCGGGGCTTCCTCCTGCGCGCTCAGCCGGTGGCGGTGGTGGGCTCCAGGTAGGGCCGCCAATCGTCTGGGATCTCGGCCGGGGACGCTGGGAGGAACTCGGCGAGGCTGGGCGTGCGGGGACGCACGCGAGGCACCATGCCTATCTCGGTGGGCAGGTGCGCCCCTTTGCGCGTGTTGCAGGGGAAGCAGGAGGTCACCACGTTCTCCCACGACGTGCCGCCCCCGCGACTTCGCGGGATCACGTGATCCAGGGTGAGGTGACGCGTGCTCCCGCAGTACTGGCAGCGGTGCCCGTCACGGGCCAGGACCACTCGCCGCGACAGCCGGCGCCGCTCACCGCGCGGCACGATCACGTAGGCCCGCAACTTGATCACCAGAGGCCGCGGCATCGAGAGGCTCTCCCCTGTGATCTCCCCCATGCCCGACACAAGGATCTCGGCTCGGTCTTTGAGAAGCAGGACGACGGCGCGCTTGATCGAGCAGACGTTGATGGGCTCGTACGTGGCGTTCAACACCAGCACCCGGCGTGGCAAAGACCCTCCTCGGCGCCGCTTCCGAGCGGCATTCTATCGAATGGGTCGATTCCGCTCAACGGTGCTCGTCTCCGCACTGCGGCGTGCTCGTCTCCGCACTGCGGAGCACTGCTGGTAGAATCCTGACCATGGCCGATCGCAACCTCTTCTCCGCCGCACTCGAGGAGGACATGAGTGCCGCCGCCCCCCTCGCGGCCCGCATGCGGCCCGCCGACCTCGATTCGATCGTGGGTCAGCGTCATCTACTCGGGGAGCAGGGGGCGCTCCGACTGGACGTGACTTCGGGTTCGCCCGGCTCGATGATCCTCTTCGGCCCCCCGGGGACCGGTAAGACGACCGTCGCACGGGCAGTGGCGGCGCGTCTTGACGCGGTGTTCGAGGAGCTCTCGGCGGTGAGTTCCGGAGTGGCCGATGTCCGGAAGGTCCTGGAACGGGCGCTCCATCGGCGGGAGGAGTCGGGTGCCCGAACGATCCTCTTCATCGACGAGATCCACCGCTTCTCGAAGGCTCAGCAGGACTCCGTGCTGCACGCGGTGGAAGACGGACTGGTGCTCCTCATCGGCGCGACCACCGAGAACCCGTACTTCGAGGTGATCCCCGCCCTTGTCTCCCGGTGCGAGCTCCACCGGTTCTTCCCGCTCGACCACGACGACCTGCGCACTCTCGTCGATAGGGCCCTCGACCTGCCAGGGTTGCTACAGGGGAGCGTACTCCACGTGTCCGACGAGGTGCGCGACATGATCGCTTCGGCCGGGTCGGGTGACGCGCGTCGTTGCCTGAACCTCCTCGAGCGGGCCGCGGCTCACGCGGCCGGCGAGGGACTCGATACGCTGGACGCCGCCACTGTCGAGAGGGCGGCCCAGCGCAAGGTTGTCGTATACGACAAGGATGGCGACGCGCACTACGATTTCGCCTCCGCGTTCATCAAGAGCATGAGGGGCTCGGACCCCGATGCCGCCCTCTACTATCTGGCAGTGATGATCGCCGGAGGCGAGGACCCCATGTTCGTCGCCCGGCGCATCGTGATCTTCGCTTCGGAAGACGTGGGCAACGCGGAGCCTCACGCCCTGCAGGTGGCGGTGGCGGCCGCACAGGCGGTCGCGATGGTGGGTCTTCCCGAGGCGCGCATCAATCTTGCCCAGGCGGTCACCTACCTGAGTTGTGCGCCGAAATCGAACGCGTCGTACGTCGCGATCAAGGAGGCCATGGCCGAGGTGGAGTCAGCCGGCGCCCATGCGCCCCCTGCCTCCCTGCGCGATACGAGCTATCGAGGCGCCCGGTCCTTAGGTCATGGAGAGGGTTACCTGTACCCGCACGCAGAAGGCGGGTACACGGCGCAGAGGCACCTCCCCGACGGCGTGGGCGAGCGTGAGTACTACCGGCCCACCACGGAGGGGGCGGAGGCTGAGATGGGTGAATTCTTGCGGCGTATCCGTGCTTCGAGGAGGAGAGGGTAGGTGGACGCTTCCACGACGTTCTACGCCATCGGTTCCCTGGTCGTGGTGTTCCTCGTGGGATTCCTCGGCTACTACGCCTACCGGCTCTTCCGGGCTCGAGAACAAGTGGATGAATCGCCCTCCGACCGCTTCGCGGCTGCGATGAGGGCCGATCGCGACGCGACGAGGGGAGGTTCGGCGGGTTTGGCTACCGGTGTGGCTGGTTCGGCGACCGGTATGGTCGACCAGGCGGCGCCGAGTTCCTCGGCGCCGGACGGTCTCTCATCCGGAGCTCCACCCGCTCGAGTCTACGAATCGGGGCCCGCGCTGAGGGAGATCACGGACGAGGCCGTGTTCATGAAGCGCGGTCGCGACGGCGAGATCACCTTCCAACTGGGCGAGAAGCCGCTCATGCCGCTGAAGTTCCTTCTCGACGCCCGGGCGCGCAAGATACTGACGGAGTTGGCGGCACAAGCCACTGCGGACTTCGGCCAGCACTGGGGGATCCTGGCGTCCGAAGACGCCGACGGGAGACTCAAGGTGACGAGGGTTCTGTAGTAGGGCCGCATTCGGGGGCGCCCGGAGGAGATCAGGCCTCACGCGCGAAAGAGGACCGCGGGGAGTAGCTTCCTCGGCGCTTCGTGCGTTGAATAGTCGATGGTAGCTTGGGGTTGTGCCCCGCGCGCATGTGGTTTCTGGAGTGGGTGGTAAGATGTCCATCCGAGAGCCGGCTCGGACATCGTCTGGCGACAAGGAGGGGAGTACTCCATGAAGGGCCTAGGGAAGTTTTTCTTCGGAGGTCTGCTTGGGGCGCTCTTCGGCTTTCTTGTGTCGCCCAAGAGGGGGCAGCGCGTGCGCGACGCCCTTCTCGGTGATTCGACCGAATCGGCCCCCGATTTCCCTCGATTGACAGAGGCTTCCAGCCCGGATCTCCTTGCCGAACCGGCGTCGATGCTGTTCGAGCCGCCGCCCGCACCCGAGCCCGCGTACGAGGCTCCACCCGCACCTGCGCCACCGCCGCCCGCGCACGAGTCCGCATACGAGCCGGAGCCGCCGCCTGCCTACGAGCCTGAGCCCGCACCCGAGTCCGAGCCGGAGCCGGTGGCCGCCTACGAAGCCGTCACGGAGCCGGAGGCACCACCAGAGTACGCCGTCCCGGATGAGCCATCCGACGCGACGGTCACCGAGACGCTCGTAATCCCCAAGCCTTCCGGCGCGCGGCAGGCCCGGGTGTGGGATGACAACGCCGTGGTCGTGCCGGCTCCCGAGATCCTCGAGGAGCCCATCGGTGGCCCGGGCTGGGCCACGGTAGAAGGCGCGGCTGATTCGGAGGGCACAGAGGGGCGGGGACCGGTCTCGCTTGGAGCCGGCGGCACGGCTGATTTGAGGGCACGCATCGCGGAGACAAGGCGCCGTATTCAGCGCGAGCTCGATCAGCCTTTCGCGCCGGCCACTTCCGGCATGGAAGAGGCGTCGATCTTCGGTGGCGCTCCGGTGATGGGCGAGACTCAGGAAGATGCCGCTGAACGGGCGATCGTGTACGAACCACCGGTCGAGTCGTTCGAGGTGCCCGCACCTGTCGAGGTGGAGGAGGCGTACACCGTCACTCCCGCACCTGCGCCGTACTCGGCTCCTGCGCTCGAACCAAAGGCGGTCTACGAGCCCGTTTCGACACCCGTCGAGCCGGAGCCCGCACCACCTGCCTACGAGCCGGAGCCCGCACCACACGAATCGCCCGCCTACGAACCGCCCGCGCCTGTGTCGCCGCCCCCCGCAGCGGAGCCTATGGTTGCCGCACCGCCGCCCCCTGCGTTTGAACCCCCGGATGCTCCGCCGGTCAGGGCCGCGAGAGACGATGACGCCGCCATCGACAGCCTCTTGAAAGAGGATCTCACGCCTACCCCGCTGCCGGATGCGGCAGGGGAGTTCGATCACGAGAGCATGCGGAAGCGGATCGAAGCGACTCGGAACCGGCTGAAGGCAAAGGCGTTCGATGCCATGATGAAGGGCGAATCTGTCCTACTTTCGCGAGACGAGAACCCAACCGCGCCGAGCGACATTGGCGCGGGCGATCTGGATGTCGAGCCTGAGGTCGCCGCGACTATCGAGACCACGCTCACGGAGGACGACGACTAGCCCTCTGTGAGGCTAGTCTTGGTCGAGCCCTTGGTCTTCCAGGGGCGGCAGGAATCCGTGTTCCTGATGGTTAGCCCTAGGCACGTGGAGCGGCCTGCGGAACAGGTTCTGCAGATCGGTCCATGGGGCCTGCCGGGAGCCCTCGACTATCTCCAAGAACCCTTTGACCTTGGCGTCGAGGTTGTCGACGTGGTGGACGACCAGGGCTTCGAGCGTCGCGGGGCGTTTGGGGGATCCCCACTCCAACTCGCCATGGTGACTCACGATGGCGTGGAGCAGCTGGTGCAGCTTCTCTTGCGGGAAGCCGGCCAGCTTTCCCGCCTGCTCGGAGACCAGAGTGACGCCCAGGACGACGTGGCCGAGGAAGCGCCCGGCATCGCTGTAGCCTATCGTTCGTTCGTAGGTGAGTTCGTCCACCTTGCCGATGTCGTGGAGGAGCGCGATCGTGACGAGGAGGTCGCGATCGACGCGGCCGTACTGTTGCGAGATGTGCTCGCATAGATCGGCCACCGTGACCGTGTGCTCGAGAAGGCCGCCCAAGTATGCGTGATGGAAGGTCGTCGCGGCCGGTGCGTCGCTGAAACGGGCCAGGAACTCGGGGTCTCCGAAGATCGCCTCGAGTAGCGCGCGATAGTCGCGATCGTACACAGACTCTATCTGGTACCTGAGGAAGCCCTGGAGCTCCTCGACGTCACGATACGTGGCCGGGAGGAAGACCCGGGCATCGACGGAATCGTGGGGCACCCGCTCTATCTCACCCGCCTCCATCTGTAGGGAGCCCCGGTATTCCGAGGTGCGCCCGCGCACGCGCACCACGTCGCCGGTCTCGAAACCCGCACCAAGGGCGTCGGCGGCTTCCCAGACCATGCAATCGAGAGCCCCGGTTCGATCTCCCAGACGCAGCTTGAGGAACGGCTTGCCGCTCTTTGTGGTGCGGGTCTCTTTGCGGGTGACGAGGAAGACGTCGAATACGCTCGTGCCTGGGACAAGATCACGGATAGGCGTATGCGCGTTGTGCGTGGGCGGCTCGGCGGATCGACCCGCGACATTCGAAAGGTCGGAGTCGCAGGCGTGACGCTTCTCGTGGTCTATGTGATCGTGGTGCACTCAGGCCTCTCTTCTCGCTCACCAAGATTTTAGCAGCGGGCGCGGACGGACAGCTGTCGCCGGCCTACTGGGGAAGGAACGGCAGGCGCGGCGTCTTGGCGCGACCCCGGTAGAAGAGTGTCGCGGGGATCACGGCGAAGAGCGCGATGCCGGCGGCGATAAGGAAGAAGTCGCCGTACACAGTGTGCAGCGAGGCACGTAGGGTGCTCTCGTAGGCCGCGATCAGGGCGTCGTACTGCTCGCTCGTCAGGTCGGCCGTGCGAAGAGGCAGAGGGGTGTCGGCCATCAGTCCGTTGAAGCGACGGAGCCCCCAGGAGCTCAGGGTCGATAGGCCGACGGTCATCCCCACCATGCGCATCACGGTGACGAGTGCCGAGCCCGTGGTGACCCACTCGGATCCCACGGAGGCGATCACCGTGGCGCCGATGGGTGCGATCACCACACCGAAGCCGAGGCCTGTGAGCATGAGATCGCGGGTCATGACGGTGGACGAAGGATCGACCGGCCAGGAGCTGATGAGCAGGAAGCCCACTCCGGCGAGGACGAATCCCAGGGCGCCGGTCAGGCGATAGCCCAATCGATCGGCGACCCAGCCTCCGACGAGCGCCCCGAGGGGGATCATCATCGTCAGGCGCATCAACAGGAGGCCGCCCTCGATCTCGCTCGCGCCGAGGAGCGAGTATGCGTAGAGCGGGATCTCGACCATGGCGATGATGAGGGCTCCCCCCACGGCCAGATTGGCGATGTTCGCGGCCGAGAACGGGATCTTGCGGAACAGGCTGAGGCGCACGAGCGGCTCGCGGATGCGTCGCTCCGCGAGAAGGAAGAGTACGAAAGCCACGGCGCTCCCCACGAGCCAGGCAGGTCGCACCGCCACCTGCCCCGTACGCGTGTCACCGGCCAGACCGATGGTCAGGGAGGCCAGCGACACCGCCATGAGGAGGGCTCCGAGGTAATCGACGCGGCTCTTCGCCCGGTCGTCTCGGCGGTCGCGGGGGAGCAGGATCACGGTAGCTGCGATGAAAGCCGCTCCCAACGGCACGTTCACCAGGAAGATACTGCGCCAGCCCCAGAGTTCCGAGAGCGTCGCTCCGTAGAGGGGGCCGAGCACGCCGCCGGCTTCGGCCGCCGCCCCCACGATGCCCAATGCTAGAGCCTTTCGTCCCGGAAGGGCCTCCACCGCCATCACCATGGCGATGGGCACCAACGCTCCGCCGCCGCAGGCCTGCACGACTCTGGCCGCCACCAGCGTCTGCAGATTCGGGGCGATCGCGCACAGGATGCTTGCTCCTGAGAACAGCGCCAGAGCGACGACGAACATGAGGCGCCGCCCGCGGGTGTCTGCGATGCGTCCGAACAGGGGCATCGCCACAGTGTAGCCAAGCAGGTAGCCCGTGATGATCCAGGCGGCGTCGTCCAACTCCGTGTAAGGGATGTGGAGGGAGCGCATCATGGCGGGCAGCACGGTCACCACCATGGTCTGGTCGAGTGCGCCGAGAAAGACAGCGGCGGAAATCACCGCGAGAACGAGCGGTGCGCCCCGTCTCGCAAAAGGAGCGTCCCCCTCCGGTCGGGCGGGAGGTCCGGACGCGGTCGGCCGGGTCACGATAGGGCAGTACGCCGCCGCTACTGCGGCGGGACGATCTCCACAGGCTTGTCGAAATCGGAGAGCTCTATGGTTCGCACCGTGCCCGCTGTCTCGTTCGCGGTCGCGGCACCGAGGAGGACGATGCGCTTGACTAGGCGGTCGGTGACGCCGACCCAGACCTCGCCCTCGAACGGTGTCTCGGCGGTCGTGGAGCCTGCGATGGCGGCGACATCCGCCGCCTCCACCTGTCCCTTGATCCTATAGGCCGGTCCTCCACCGACGTTCTCTTCCCCCACGTACTCGAGGCCGGTGATGCGCTCGAGAACCTGGATGGTTCCCGCGCTCAGGTTCAAGGCGCCTACCGGGCTGAAGGCGGCCGGCACGCCCTGCCACTTCTGTGAAGACGGGTCTTGGACGTAGTGCGTCGGGCCGGCGGCCACGAACTCCACCTTCAGCGGGACGCCGTTCTGAAGCAGGTCGATGGAGGCCTGCATGTTGCCGTCGGTGGTGACGTCGCCCACGATCCGCACGATCATGGTGCCGGAGGACTGAGGGGCGTCCGGCGGGTTCTCGACATCGTAGACGAAGTGGAAGCTCTGGAGGGCCTTCATGGCGGTAACCGACTCGCTGAAGACGGCGGTAGGATCGACGGTCGCCTCCCCGCCACCCGAGCACCCCGCGCCCACCAGAGACACGAGAAGGGCCACGAACACAACCAGGAGCACGATCACAGCGTGGCCGGTGCTAATGAGGCGACCGGTACCGACTCGCCGGTCGAGGTGTTCTATTGGGGAGTGCACGGTTCGCATGACTGTATTATGAAGAGGAAGGGCATCCGGTACAAGACCCACGGGCGTTGCGAGGCGTGAGTGATCCCCCTTCGGCCCGCAGAGGACGTTGAGCGCGAGCGTTGTGCGTGAGTTGCGTTTGGCTCCCGGTGCGCTCTGGTAGAATGGCCGTGACGGTGCCGGCGGCCGGAGTCTGGGGGTGTCATGTCGGCGGAAGGGCGTAACGCACATCCGAACTACAGTTCCGGCGAGGACTACTTCCTCGAGTTCCGGAGCTTCTGTTTCGGCTTCAACAGCGTGGACTTCGTGCAGCGCGTCGAGACGGCGGCCATCGAGCTCGACCTGATCGAGCCGGGCGCTCTTGAAGACGACGAACGAGCCGACCTCGTGCAACTCGTCTCGTCGGGATCGCTGGAGTTCCCCGTGAGTGCACTGGGCGAGCACCTGCTCGAACTCGGCGACGAGGTGTTCATGCACAAAGAAGAGTGCCTCATCTACTGGCTGCGAGAACTTGTGTTCCGTGGAGCTTGGCTGGACCAGCGGCTTCTGGAAGACCAGATCGACGTGAGATTCGACGAAGAGCGGGCCTGTTTCGTCTACCATCCCTGCGGTCACCGTGGCCGGGAGATCGGTCCTCCGCCTCATCCCAGCTGGCGGGATCTGACGTACCGCAAGTGAACTCGAGGTAGTGGTCAGGCTGCACCGTCCTGCGTCGCAACTCCGCATCCGCCTCAAACGCGTATTCGCCTCCTACTATCTCGACGTCTGTTCTCAGGGCATCGCCACACCCAGCGAGGCGTACGAGGCCATGCGTGACTACTTCGGCGCCCGCGCCCATGAACTCGGTGCGGAGCTCCTCCAATCGCAGCTCGACGAGGAGGTCGTGTGGCTCGTGGGCGAGATCGAGCAGGATTTGCGCCGGCGTCACGCGGAGGTCGTGGTCGGATGCTTCGAGAGGGAATCCCTCGAAGGTCGGTTCCGTGAGTGCTTAGCGGTCGCCTGGCGGAGGGCCTGAGGGTGTCGAAGAGTCGGCGCGTCGCCGGGTCGCGAGACGGTATCTCGATCATCGCGTGTCTTCGGACGCTTTCGTTCGTTGCAGACCTGGTAGGCTCGTCTGAAAGCGCCGGCCTCGTGCCGGAGCATGCTCGAGGAGGCACGTGATGCGCGTATCGGAAAAGGTGCGACGTGGTGTGGCCCTGGTGCTTCTGGCCGCGGGCATGACGGTAGGTGGTGGCGCTGCCGCCTGGGCGTCCGAAGAGGCCGCCGCGAACGCGCTTCCGCTGGAGGATGGTGCGGTCGCGCCCATCTCGGAAGCAGCGGCGGAGTCGCTTGAGACCCCGGGTGTTCCGTTCCTCGTCGAAGGGGCATGGTTCGTGCTCGAGGTGCGACCGGGACAGATACTGCTCACCGTCAAGAGCGACACAGAGGGTGGGGTCGACGTGGTGTTCGAGATCCCCGCCTTGCGCCCCTGGAACCACGGCGGCTACGTGAGCGCATTGGCCAAGGCCTTGGAGCCCGGTCCGCGTCGTGGACACATCGTGAGCGCGCTTGCGCGCTCGTCGGCGGGTAGGGACGACAAGCCGGACAAGCCGGAGAAGGCTGACAGGCCCGAGAGATCGGAGACGGCGGACGAAGTCGACAAAGACGAAGTCGACAAAGACGAAGTCGGTGACGCCGAAGTCGACAAAGACGGAGTCGGTGACGCCGAAGTCGGCGAAGACGGCATCGAGGACGAGGCGGCCGGCAAGGACAAGGCGGCCGGCAAGGACAAGGCCGCCGGTAGGGCTCGCGGAAGCTCGAGGGGGCGCTGAGGGGGCCGGGCGCCCGCCCGGTCATCCGACAAGGACGAGTTCCCAGACTCGCAGTGGATGCTCGGTCACCGCGTGCCACTCGCCACGGCGCACGGCCGTGGCCAGGAGACCCGCGATCGGCGCATCCTGCGGCGCATGGATGGTGAGGGCGACCCCCTCGGTCGATTCGCACGCCAGACCCCGCAAGTGCTCGAGCAGTGACTTGGCGCAGGCGGGGTCGGGACCGTGCATCGTCGCCTCGATGGCGTTCGGTCGACGAGTTCCGATGATCGCACAGCCCCAACCGCCCACTCCCGAGCGCGAGAAGAACGCCTCACCGCCTTCGATCGCCCTGGCGAGGGCGTCGTCGTCGATGGTGCGCCATGCGCCGGCGTGCACGTAGAGGGTGCGGCCCGACGCGTTGAGGAGGGAGAGCACCCGGAGCCGGTCTGAGGGCTGCAGGCGGACGATCGCCGCCGTGCCCAGGGCGGTCTTGTTCCGGCCCAGGCTACAGGCCGCCTCATCCAATTCCCGGCGGAAGTCGAGCCACGTGCCTCGGGGTCGCAGGCCGTGATCGAGACTCAGCTGATGCACCGCGTCGTTCGTGGTCTCGGTGACGTAGCGCAGGGTCAGCATGCGATCCCGGCGAGCGAGTGTCACCGCGTCTTGGAGGAGGAGGCCGGCGATGCCGTGCTTGCGGCAGTCAGGGTGCACGGTGAGGCCACTCAGCCAGCATTGGCTGTGGTCGAGCTGTTCGTAGCTCTGTGCGCCCGCCACGAGACCGTCAGCGGTCTCGGCGATCCTGAGAACTCTATGGAGTGATTCGTCGGGTGCTTCGGTCGGAAGACCAGGTCGACTGCGGCGAGGGTTGGAAGCGCGCACGAGGGCTTCCACCGCGTCGGCGTCGCGCGGCTCGGCGTCGCGTATGAGTATGCGTTCGCTAGAGGGCTGCGGGGTGTCCTGTGGCCGTTTCACGGCGTGCCGGAGCGGCCCCCGGACGGCGCCAGGTGTTCGTTTCGCACGTCTTGTTCGATCCTGCCGTCTCGCACCTCGACGATGCGATCGGTCTGCTCGGCGATCGAGCGGTCATGGGTCACTATCACGAACGTCGTACCCCATTCCTCATGTACTCGGCGGAACAGAGAGTACACCTGCTCGGTGTTCTTCGTATCGAGATTACCGGTGGGCTCGTCGGCGAGCACGATGTCGGGCGAGTTCATGAGCGACCGGCCGATGGCTACACGCTGCTTCTGACCGCCGGAGAGATCGTTCGATTGTTTGTCCCTCACGTCGCCGAGATCGAGGAGTTCCAGGATCTCGTCCGCCCGCGTCCGCGCGGCACCCATTGAAGAACTCTGCCCACCGATCCAGCAGGGCATGAGCAGGTTCTCGCGTACCGAGAACTCCGGAAGCAGGTGGTGGAACTGGAACACGAAGCCCAGGTGCTCGTTCCTGAAGGTCGCCCGCTCCCTCTTGCTGAACCCGCCCACGTCGACGCCAACGAGCTCTATGCTGCCTTCCGTGGGCCGGTCGAGCAGGCCCAAGAGGTTGAGCAGCGTGGACTTCCCGCTCCCCGACTGCCCGATGATCGAGAGGAACTCCTGCTTTCGCACGTTCAGATCGAAGCCCTTGAGAGCGTGGGTCTTCTGCGTGGTCCCGTAGACTTTGGTGAGCCCCTTCCCCACGATGACGTCACCCACCCTGGATCACCTCTATCGGATCGAGCCGCGCGGTGCTCCGGTAAGGGATGACGGCCGACAACAGGGCGATCGAGATGCCCACGCCGGCCGAGAAGGCCACGAACGAGGGTTGCAGCTCGATAGGGAAGAGGCCCGAGTCCGGACCGGCCGCCAGTGAGCTGAACAGTGCGATCAAGCCCACCGCGAGGCCCAAGCCCAGGAGGGTCCCCGCAAAGCCCAGGATGCCGGCCTGGTAGAAGAACACGAGCCCCGTGCTGGAGTCGGACATGCCGAGTGCCTTGAGGATGCCGATCTGCCTCGTCTTCTGCACCGCGGAGATGGCCAGGGTCGACGCTATGCCCAGCATGACGGCGATGATCACGAACGTCTGGATCATCACGGACGACGTGCCCTGACTCTGGAGGGCGGTGAGGAGCTCGGTGTTCCGCTCTTGCCAGTCTCCCACCTCGAGCTGCGGCAAGGCGGCCCGCCACTCATCCGCGACCGTAGGAGACGAGAACACGTCGTCGATCTGAGTCTCGACGACGTTCACCTCGTCGGGCGCGAGGCCCAGCCGGGTGGACAGAAGGCCGGACTCCGCGAAGGCCGTACCTTCGTTCACCGCCTGCACGCCCAGATCGAAGATGCCCGACACGCGGGCTTCGACCGACGTGCCGTCGGCCAGCGCCAGAGGGAGTGTGTCGCCGACGGCCACCGCGTAGGTGTCGGCGAAGTCCTTTCCGATCACGATGCCGTCGCCACCCGTGCGGGCGTCGCCTTCGAGGGTGCGTTGACTGAGCTTGTAGATGCCGTCGAGGCCTGCGAACTCCCCGGCCCTGACGATCAGAGGCACCGCCGCCGCCCCCTTGGTGGCGAGCACGGGCACCACGATCTGTGGCGAGACCGCCGTCACGGCGGGCGTATCCTGGACTATCGAACGGATGGCCTCGGTGTAGGCGAAGACGCCCCCCTTCTCGGCGGGCTCGAGGCTCACGTGGGGGCTGCCGCCCACCGTGGAGTCGAGGAGCGAAGACTGCAGACTGGTGATTAGCGAGCCCACGAACACCTGCACCGCGATGCCCACGGCGATCCCGAAGACGATGAACAGCGACTGGAACCTGCTCTTCGCGATGAATCTGAGTGCCACTCGGAGCGAGAGCATCAGCCCACACTCCCGCCCGTGCTCTCTTCGGCGGTGGACCCCCGCCCGGCCACCCGTCGACCCGCGGCGGCCAGCTCGTCGAAGAGGGCGTCGAGGTCGCCGACGAAGTAGGGGGCCCACTCAGCGGGGTATTCGCGGAAGGCCGCGCCTCCCACTAGTATCCGCACGCCCGGGACGGCCTCTTCGAGAGCGGTCACGGCCTCCTGCAGAGCGATGCGGTGGTAATGTGTTGAGGCGGACAGGCAGACAACCGCGGCGTCCGCCTCGATCGCGGCGTCCACCATCTGATGAACCGGAGTGCCGGCCCCCACGTAGACCGTGCGGAACCCCTTGAGGTCGAAGAGGTCGGCGAGGATGCGAAGCCCCACATCGTGGGCCTCCTTGGGAGGGCAGAAGAACGCCACGGTCACCGGTACCGGCTCCACCGACGCCTTCCGCGCGAGCACATGGGGGTAGAGGGCCTCCACGGCGGTGCGCACCGATTGGGTGGCCACGTGTTCCTGCCAGATACTGGTGCGGCCATCCTGCCAGGAGACCCCAACCGAGTCGAGGAACGGGCCCACGACGTCCGAATAGAGCGTCTCGAGAGGCATGCCGGCGTTCACGGCCTCCAGCAGCAGACGCACGGCCGCTTCCCGGTCGTGCGCGGCCAAGCTCTTCTCGAGCGTCCCGAGCACCGTGGTGGGGGGCGGTGCTCCCCCAGGCCTAGCCGACGTCCCGTCCGCGGGCCCGCCCTCGTCGGCCCCTTCGTGGGTCTGTTCAGCCATCGTGCCTCATCTCGTGCCGTACCGCGCGCTCACCGCGTCGTGGCGGCGCGGTCTGGGGTGTCGTCCTAGGACCCGGCCGGATCGAAGGGCCGGCCGAACTGCTCGAACCATACGATCTCCGACGGCTCCTTGCGGCCGCGCGGCTTCGGTTCGTAGCCTTCCGGAGCGTATCCGAGCGGGAACACGCCCACGCATTCCATACCCTCGGGCAGGCCGAGAACCGCGCAGAGACGGGGGCTGTCGAGAAGCGACACCCACACCGACCCGATGCCCAACTCCGTGGCCTGCAGGTACATGTTCTCTCCGGCGATGCCGCAGTCGACCAGCCAGAAGGGTTTGCCCTGGTGCTCTGCACCTTCCGCGGGGACCCCCACGAGCACGATCACTGCCGAGGCGGCTCGGATAGCGTTCACCGCGGGGTTGGTCTCGGGCAGGCATTCGGCCACGCGGCCCCTCTGTTCCGCGTCGCGCACCACCACGAAGCGCCACGGCTGGCCGTTCTTCCACGAGGGGGACTGACGCCCGGCCTCCAGGATCGTCATCAGGTCGGCGTCGCTGACCTCGCGACCTTCTTCGAATTTGCGGATACTACGGCGCTTGGCGATTGCCGTGCTCACATCCATGCTTTAGTGACCCCCTCGACGTTTCTTCCGTTGGCGGCGCATCCGTTGACGACGACTTCTCTTCCGTGTCGCCGCAAGTGAGAGAAGTCTACACGACCACGCGGAGGGCCAGGGGCTCCACCCACACGTGGAAGGGCGTCGTGCCCGGGTGCTCTCCGTCGATCTCGAGGGGGGTGGGCAGGTGTGCCTCCACCCGCACCTCCTTGCCGCGGTGCAGTTGCGTCTTCGGGTGGGAGAAGATGGTGCCGTTGTAGAGGCGGCGCATGCTGACAAGGAGGTCGACCTTGCCCATGTCCCCGATCACCACGATGTCGAGAAGGCCGTTGTCGAGCTTGGCGTCCGGAGACATGAGCATCCCCCCGCCGAAGCGGGGTCCATTGCACACAGCGACGGTGGTGGCCCGCCCGGTGAAGACCTCGACGCCATCGACCGTCACCGACATCTCGTGGTTCTCGAGGTTCCAGAACGTTGAAATCGTCGAGTAGAGGAACGAGGCGAAGCCGCCGAAGACCTTGTTCGTACGGTTGACCCGCTCCGCCACGTAGCCGCCGAGGCCGGCGTCGGCGATGTTGATGAAGTGCCGGCGGGTCGCCGACCCGTCGAGGGCGACGAACGTCGAGACGGCCACGTCGATAGTTCGTTCAGAGCCGCGGAGCAGGCGGGCGGCGGCCGCCTCCGGGCCCGGGGCCATGCCCATGCTCTTGGGGAAGTCGCCTCCCGTGCCCCTGGGCAGCCCCGCCAACCGGGGCCGGGCGCAGCTCGGGATCTCGAGCAGGCCGTTGGCCACCTCGTTCGCCGTGCCGTCGCCGCCCACGTAGAGCACTGTCTTGCGCCTTTCGAGGCCGGCTGTGCGGGCGAGAGCGGTCGCATGACCGGGCCCTTCGGTCATCACCACATCCAGCACCACTCCGGCGTGTTCGAGGGCGCGACGAGCCTTCGGCCAGAATCGTGCGGTGCTCCCGTTGGCCGAGGCTGGGTTCACTATGGCGAGTACCGGTTCCACGGGTGGAGTAAAGCAGATGACGCGACGAGTCGGAAGGTGTTGTTGCGACGGACGGGTTCTCGAGGGTCGGGGGGTTCTTGGTAGTATCAGTGTGCACAGGCCGGGAGACTGCGCAGAGACGGGAAGACTGCGCAGAGACGGGAAGACTGCGCAGAGATGCGGGAGGCATGTTGCCGCCGTCGGAACGAACGAACGTGTTCGCGGAACGTCTGCGGGCGGTAGGCGGAGTGCCGCACCTGGTGCGCACGTCCGAGCTCCTTGATACGGTCGTCGGCTTGATCGATGCCGAACGTCCCGTGCTACTTACTCCCGAGACCGGCTGGCTCGCCCCCGAGCTCGACGAGTGGGGCATACAGGCGGTCGTGACCTCGGCTGCTCCGGCCGTGCTGGAGCCGGCCCTCCGCCGATGCGGAGCCGGTGTGACCGGCTGTCTGGCCGCCGCCGCCTCCACGGGGACGGTGGTCGTGGGGCCGGGCGGCGGCGGCGGCGGATTGGCGTCGTCTCTTCCCGAGCGGCACGTGGTGCTCCTGCGCGAGCCCGATATCCACGCCACGCTCGGAGAAGCGCTTGCGGTGTTGATCGAGCGGTTCGGGGAGCTGGACGGAGAGGCGGTGCTCATCACCGGACCGTCGCGCACCGCCGATATCGAGATGATGTCCGTGATCGGCGTACATGGGCCTTTGCGTCTCGACGTGGTCGTGATCCTGGCGGAAGGAGGCTGAGGGTGGACTCGCGACGCGAGATTGGCGCCGAGATCCACTCTGCGCTGGCCCGCCCGACACTTGGGCGGACCCTCGAGAGTGCCATGGCCACCCTGGGAGCCCGCCGCGCTCTCGCCTTCGAGGGCCTCGACTTCCAGGCGCTCCGGTCGCGACTGCGTTCCATCAAAGAGACCGCGCTAGAGCGTAACGATGATCTCCTCGAGCGGCTGGTGGAGGTGGTGGAGCAGCGGGGTGGACACGTGAGGGCGGCCGCCACCGCGGAAGAGGCGGGCGACTATGTGGCCCGGTTGGCCGTGGAGCGGGGCGTGCGGCTGGTGGTGAAGTCGAAGTCGATGGTCACCGAAGAGGTGCACCTGAACGCCGCGCTCGAGGCGGTCGGGGTAGAGGTGATCGAGACCGACCTCGGCGAACGCATCATCCAGCTGGCCGGAGAGCGACCGAGCCACCTGATCGTGCCGGCCGTGCACAAGACCAAGGCCGAAGTGATCGATCTGTTTGCCGAGAAGATGGGCCTCGCCGACCCCCCCACAGAGGCGGAGGACCTCACCCGGCTCGTGCGCGACGATCTGCGGGGGCGGTTCCTTCAGGCGGACATGGGCGTCACCGGAGCCAACTTCGTCGTGGCCGAGACCGGCACGTTGGTCGTGGTCGAGAACGAGGGCAACGTGAGGCTGTCGACCCAGCTGCCTCCCATCCACGTGGCCGTCACCGGGCGCGAGAAACTCTTGGAGCGGTTGGAAGATGTGGCGCCCTTCCTGGAACTGCTGCCGCGAAGCGCGACGGGCCAGCTCCTCACCAGCTACGTCTCGTTCATCACCGGAGCGCCCTCGACTCCCGCGCTCGACCTCGGCCGGGCTACCGGCTCCACGGTGCGCGAGCGCGAGTTCCACCTGGTGATCGTCGACAACGGGCGGAGCGTCGCTGCTTCCGACCCCGAGTTGAGGGAGACGCTCTACTGCATCCGCTGCGGCGCCTGCCTGAACGTGTGCGCTCCGTACACCAGAGTGGGCGGTCACGTGTACGGGGCCGACCCGTATCCGGGCGGCATCGGGTGCGCGTGGGCCCAGGTGACCGGCGACACGGAGGGGGCCGCTCACATCAACGGGCTGTGCACCACCTGCTCTCGTTGCACCGAGGTGTGCCCGGTGATGATAGACATCCCGTGGTTGAACACGGTGATCCGCGCCCGCGCGAAGGAGGCGGCGGGCCTGAGGTGGCGCGATCGGGTGTTCGCCCGCGCCGACCTCCTGGGGGATGTACTCGGCCCAATCTCGGCCCTGGCCAACCCGCTCATGGCCGCGCGCGCTTTGCGCGCGCCATTGCGCCTCCTCGGCATCGACTCCGCTCGCCGCCCACCCCGCTACGAGCGGGAGACCCTCGAAGGGTGGTTCCTCCGCCGGGGGCGCGCGCGCGTGCCTCGGCCCGAGCGGCGCGTCGCGCTCTTCGTGGACTGCTTCGTCAACCACAACCTTCCGGAGGTGGGTCGCGCCGCGGTCACCGCGCTCGAGCGGGCCGGGGCCGAGGTGGTGCTCGCCCACACTTCGTGCTGCGGCCGGCCGGCCATGAGCCAAGGGTCCCTCGACGTCGCCCGTGGGTGGGCCGCCCACAACGTGGAGGAGCTCGGCCGACTGGTGGCCGAAGGCTGCGACATCGTGTGCGTGGAGCCCTCGTGCCTCTCGGCGCTGCGCGACGACTACCGTCGCCTGCTCGAGACCACCTCGCCGGCGGGCGACGAACGGATCGCGCTCCTCGAAGCGGGCACCTACGACGTCACGGAATACCTGGTCCTCGCTGCGCGCGAGGGGTGGTCGAGACTCCGCCTCGAACCGCTGGAGGAAGAGTTCACCGTCCATGGGCACTGTCACCAGAAGGCCCTTGGTATCGGCGCGGCGCCGGCTGAGCTGTTGCGGCTGGTCCCGGGCGCCGTGGTGCACGAGGTGGATGCCCTGTGTTGCGGAATGGTCGGGTCGTTCGGCTACAAGTCGGAGTACTCGGAGCTGTCGCAGGCTTTGGGGACACGCTTGTTCGAGCGGTTGAACGAGCACGAGGGCCAGGTAGTCACCTGCGGCATCTCCTGTCGCTCTCAGATCGAGATGGGCACGGGGCGGCCGGTGGTGCATCCGGTGGAGGTGCTCGCACGGGCGCTTCGCTAGCTTGACCTTTCGCCCGCTTCTTGCCTTCTTCTGACAAGGCAGTCACCTGATTGAGAGCCGTCCAGTTTGCCTATGGGTCAAGGGAATGGATCGGCCGATGCTGAATCAGTGGCGGTAGATCTGTCGCTAAGGGGGCCGACCATGGCACACAAGAACAGTCAGATCTCCGACTCTCTCGCGAGCGGCCCCGGATGGACCGGCCGGTCGGCCGCGATGGCAGTGGGGATGGGCGTCGGCTTCCTAGTCGGAACGACAAGGGGTCTTCTGCATCCCGGCCGGTCGCTCCGCGTCGCTGTGCCGGCGGCCGCAGCGGCCGAGTCGGACGGCTACTCCGCGGCGCCTGTTGCCCCGGTTGCGACCCACTACGAGTGGTGCGCGCGGGTGGTGTGGTCCGATACACGCGGACGCGTCACCTCGGACCTCGAGGACGCGGAGGGCATCGAAACGCTACTCGCCGAGGGCTGGGACCTGGTGAACGTGATAGTGCCGTTTGCCCAGACCAACCAGCTGTTGTTGAGCTATCCGGGCAATACGAGGAAGTTGATCGCCTACTATCGTCGACCCGTCGGAGGGCAAGAAAGATGAGAAACAGAACAGCATCGATCGAGATCTGTGCGCATCACAGCCCCGTGGCTGAGTCTGATACGTTGGAGAAGCCGAAGGTCGACCCGTGGCCGATCCCCAGGTGGGAGTTCATGAGCTTGATCGTGTGGGATGACGACTCGAAATCCTCCGTGACCAGCGACATCGAGGATGTGGAGGTGTTGAACCTTCTGGGTTCCAACGGTTGGGACCTCGTGTGTGTAGTGCCTCTCGCCCGCACCCAGGTGCTTGAGATGGCATACCCGGGCAACACAAGAAAGCTCCTTGCGTACTTGAAGCGGCCCATACTCTGAGGGCTTCTCCCGTGAGCCCAGCGGGCGCCCCTGGCGCGCCGCGGGTACACTTGGATGGGTTCGGGCCACGATGCAGAGGAGCGCACACATTGTCGGGCGAGCGGCACGGGTGGCGGAAGCGGAGAACGGAGCCACCCGGCTCGGGGAAGGACCTGGCCCACCGTACGGAAACCCTCCCCCTCGTCGTGCACCTCTATTCCGCGGACGATTGCTCGCTGTGCCGGGTCGCGCTGGCCGATCTGGCGCCCCTGGCGAAGGAACTCGGCCTGTTGGTGCGCGTGGTGGACATCACGGGTGACCCCAGGCTCGAGGCCCGCTACCGCAGCCGCATCCCGGTGGCCGAGATCTGTGGCCGCGCCGTGTTCAAGTACCGGGTGGACGAGGTGCGGCTGCGGAAGATGGTGGCCCGGGCCCGTGGGCTTACCTCTGAGCCTGGCGGTCCGCTCGCAACAACGACGTGACTCGCCTGCGTCGTGGTCGGCGGCGCCGGTGGCTCCGGACCGCCCCCGGAGTCGTGAGGCCGAGGTGGGAGTATAATCCCCGACGCACCATCCCCGGGGCCCGCGATCCGTGGCCGTCGATCCATCTTCAGCCGAGGCACGAGTCCCTGAGCAGCAGCAAGGAGAGACTATGCAATCGATCTTCGGGCGACGGAGCAACCTCGTGGCCATCCTCGTCGCCGGCGCCCTGTTCTTCTCGGCGCTGGGCTTCTTCGTAGCCAGCGGCATCGACCGCCCGGGCGGGTCTCGCGCGGCCGACCTCTGGGTGGACGGATCGGGTTCCGACCCCGACCTGCAGGGCATACCGAGCTTCGCGCCCATCGCGGAGAAGATGAGGCCTACGGTCGTGCACATCTTCGTGAGTGGCAAGCCCCTTACGACCGGCACCCCCGTCCCCGAGGGCGGCGATCCCTCCGACCCGGGCGGCGATGGCGGCCTCCCCGAGTCGCATCCCAACATCCCTGATGATTTCCAGCAGTCGTCCGAGGGTTCGGGTGTGATCATCAGCGAGGACGGCTACATCCTGACCAATCATCACGTCATCGACGGCGCCGAGGAGATCTCGGTGACCTTCTTCGATGGCGCGAAGCTGAAGGCGAAGGTGATCGGCTCGGACGCCCGCGACGATCTGGCGCTGATCAAGGTCGAACCCGAGGGCGACCTTCCGGTGGCTCCGCTCGGCGACTCCGATGCGATCCGCGCCGGTGAGTGGGTCATGGCTCTGGGCAACCCGTTGGGATTCGAGTACTCGGTCACGGTGGGCGTGGTCAGCGGCAAGGGCAGGGAGCTGCCCTCGTCCAACTTCGGTGACTTCCTTCAGACCGACGCCGCCATCTACCCGGGCAACAGCGGCGGGCCGTTGTTCGATCTCTCCGGTGAGGTCGTCGGCATCAACACGGCGGTCATCCCCGACACGAACCTCGGATTCGCTGTTCCTATCAACACGGCCAAGCAGATCCTCCCGCAGCTGCTGGAGAGCGGTCGGGTAGTGCGCGGGTATCTTGGCGTGACCATCCAGTCGGTGGAGTTCATGGCCGAGCCTCCCGCGGGCGTCGAAGAAGGCGTGTACGTGGTCGAAGTCCACGAGGGCGCGCCCGCCGGAGAGGCCGGTATCGCGGTGGGCGACGTGATCGTGTCCTTCGATGGGACCGCGGTCGCGACGCCGAGAGAGTTGACGTCCGCCGTCACCGCCACGGGGCCTGGTGCACGGGCGTCGGTGGAGGTCGTGCGGGGCGCGGAGCGCATCGAGGTAGAGGTGGTCGTGGGCTCGCTGCCGTCGGCCCTCGAGTAGGCCGGCGCTTCCAAACCGGAGCCCGCGGCAGCGCGCGCGGGCCCCCGCTCAGGGGCCCGCGGACCTGGACGTCCCTAGAGCACCATCCCCAAGAACTTCTTGGTGCGCTCTTCCCTAGGGTTGGCGATCATCTCGCGGGGGTGGCTCTCCTCGACGATCACGCCTTCGTCCATGAAGATCATGCGGGTGCCCACCTCGCGGGCGAAGCCCATCTCGTGGGTGACCACCACCATGGTCATGCCGCCGAGCGCGAGGTCTTTCATCACGTTGAGCACTTCCGCCACCAGTTCGGGGTCGAGGGCGGAAGTAACCTCGTCGAAGAGCATCATGTCGGGCTGCATGGCCAGGGCGCGGGCGATCGCCACGCGCTGCTGCTGTCCGCCGGAGAGCTGGTCGGGGTAGCAGTCGGCCTTCTCTGAGAGCCCAACCTTCACGAGCAGGTCGTAGGCGATCTTCTGCACTTCGCCGTGAGGTTGCTTCTTCACCTTGTGCGGAGCCAGCATGATGTTCTCGAGCGCGGTCTTGTGCGGGAAGAGGTTGAAGCTCTGGAAGACCATGCCGATCTTCTCGCGCACTCGGTTCACGTTCGTCTTCGAGTCGGTGATGTCGATGCCCTCGATGAGGATAGTGCCGCGCTGGATGGGCTCCAGCGCGTTCAAACAACGGAGCATGGTCGATTTGCCCGAGCCGGAAGGCCCGATGACCACGACCACCTCACTCTTGGTGACCTGCAGATCGATCCCCCGCAGAACCTCGAGATGTCCGTAGCTCTTGTGGACGTCTTGGAGCTCGATCATTGTGGAAGCGGTAGTCACAGTGGAAGTGGACCTCCCCCTTTCGGGAGTTGGGCCGCGATGTCGGCCGGTATCAGCGCTGAGGTCGTGTCGCCGCCCGTGGGCCTACCTCCCTTGGATCCTCTTTCCTGCTTCTTCTCGAGACGCGCGGCCAGTCGGATCAATGGGATGGTGAAGATCACGTACACGAACGCGGCGACCATGAGTGGAGTCGGGTTCGCCACCACGCCCATCTTCTCCTTCGCCGTGAAGAGCAGCTCTTGCACCGAGATGACCGAAGCGAGTGAGGTGTCCTTGATGAGCGCGATGAACTCGTTGGTGAGTGGCGGGATGACTATCTTGATGGCCTGCGGCAGTACCACGTAGCGCATGGATTGCGCGTAGGTCATCCCCAGCGAGCGCGCGGCCTCCATCTGTCCGCGGTGGATGGATTCGATTCCCGCCCTGAATACCTCCGCCGAGTACGCCGCGTAGGTCGTCGAGAGGGAGAGGACGGCGGCTATGATAGAAGGCAGGATGAGGAAACGCAGTCCCGAGGCCGCTCCTACGATGGCCAGGCCGGAGTAGACGAAAACGAAGTTCAGGAGCAGCGGCAGGCCGCGGAAGAAGTCAACGTATGCGCCCGCGAACCACCGGAAGGCCCGAAGGCGGGAGAGCCTCATCAGGGAGAGGACGAGTCCCAGGACGAAGGAGAAGAACATGCTGAAGACCAGCAACTGCCCGACGATCGGCAGTGTTCGGAGCAGCAGCGGGAAGGTCTCTTGGATGATCTGCCAGTTGAGGTAGTAGCGCTGGAAAGCCTCGAAGCCGTTCAGCAACGATTCCACTGTGATCCCCCTTCGTGCGCCGGCCCGCGGGGGCCCGGTGGCGTGCCGCGCCTCGGACAGTGTTCGTACTCAGGTTTGCCGCCTATTGATACCACAGGCGCCCCAGGGGCGTCGACGACATCGGCGGCCCGGCGTAAAGAAACCGGGGCCGGGATGATGATCCCGGCCCCGGTCGAACGTTCACCGCCTCGGTAGGCGTGTCGGTATCAGTTACCGCCGAACCACTTCGCGTAGATCAGGTCGTACGTGCCGTCGGCTTTGAGTTCCGCGAGGGCGGCGTTCATCGCCTCGCGTAGCGCCGTGTTCTCCTGCTTGATGCCGTAACCGTACTGGTCGTCGGTGCCGATCTTACCGGTGTTGCCGAACTCGGGCTTGTCGCGCGTGTAGTAGGCGTTCACCGGGGAATCGTTCACCACGGCGTCAACCCGACCAACGAACAGGTCTTGGATGGCCGCGATGCTGTTCTCGTACTTCTTGATCTCCTTGACGCCCTCCACCTCTTCTACGGCGAACTGACCGGTGGTGTCAACCTGCACACCCACGATCTTGCCCGCGAGACCTGCCTCGTCGGTGATGGGGTTCTCTACTAAGGTGGTGATCGCCAGGTTGGTGTCGATGTAGCCGTCGGTGAAGCTGATCTGCTGCCGGCGCTCTTCGGTGATGGTCATGGCCGACATGATGATGTCGTAGCGGTCGGCCACCAGGTTCGGGATGATGCCGTCCCACGCGGTGGGGACGACTTCGGCCTCGAGCCCGATCTTTTTGGCGATGGCCGTGACCAGGTCGACGTCGAAGCCGACGTAACCGCCCTGCTCATCGGAGAACTCGAACGGGGCGAACGAGGTGTCCGAGCCGGCTTGGAGCACGCCTTCCTTCAGGGTGGGCGGCGTTTCGATGGCGTCGGATTTCGTGACGGCCGCGATGGCCGCGTCGGCTGCGGCGACTGGATCGTCAGCGGCGGCGGCGGTCGTGGTGGTGGTCTCAGTACCCCCGCAACCCGCCACGAACGGCAGGGCGATCAACGCCGCCAGCAGGAATACGACCAGCACGAGCAAGCTTCTCTTCAACATGGGCCTCCCTCTATGGCTCCGGTGTTCGATATCGCGTCAGTGCGACCACTCATTCATACCACAGCCCCCGAAGCCTGTCTAACGCCCGGGAACCGCTATAATCCCGCCTCATGATCAGCGATGGATGCACCTCCCACGAGGGGGACGCCCGTTCCGGGCCGGCTCCGGGAGTCGTCCCCGGCCCTATCTTTACCTACCGGGGCGGCGCCAACCTCTACATCAACCTCACGAACCGCTGCTCGGCCGGTTGCGTCTTCTGCCTGCGCCGTTTTACGCGGGAGGTGTACGGTTACGACCTCAGCCTTGAGGTCGATCAAGAGCCAGAGGCGGCCGACGTGATCGCCGCGCTGGAGCTGGAGTTCCTCGATCTTGCGCCTGAAGAGGTGGTGTTCACCGGCCTGGGTGAGCCCACGCTACGGTTCGACGTGATCCTCGCCGTCACCGAGTGGCTCCGCACGCGCCGCCTGCGCGTGCGGCTCGACACCAATGGGCACGCGGCGCTTCTGAATCCGGACCGTGATGTCGTGGCCGAGCTCGTCACCGCCGGGCTCGCGGCTGTCTCCGTGAGTATGAACGCACACGACGAAGTCACCTACGACCAGGTGTGCAAGCCCATCTTCTCGAAGGCATACCGGGTGGTGTTGCGTTTCATACGGGAGTGCGTCGACGCCGGGATCGAGGTCACGGCCACAGTGGTCGACGTGCCTGAGGTCGACGTGGAAGGCGCGGCCGCCGTGGCCGACGACCTTGGCGCCACCTTTCGCGTGCGCCGGCTCGTGGAGTCGCGAAAGACCGTGCTGAAGGGTGCGGCGCGATGAGTGCCCGCGTCCCCGTGGGCGGGGACCGCGCGGGCCATGCGCCTGCCGCCGGTGGCGCCGCGCTTGAGGCTCCACCGGAGTGGCTGAAATCGCTCATCGACGGCCTCGCCGCCGGGCTCCGCGACGTGGTGGTCCCGTGGCTCGGCGCCGCCCGTGCGCGGAGTCTCGCCGGCAGGGCTGTAGGCGGCGACGCGACCTTCGCTATCGACGAGGCGGCCGAGGCGTTCCTGGCCGAGTACCTGGCCGAGCAGGGTAGGCCCGTCGCCGTCTATTCCGAGGATCGCGGCCTCGTGGAGTTCGGCCGCGGGCCGGCGGAGTTCGTGCTGATCGTGGATCCCATCGACGGCACGAGGCCGGCCGCAGCCGGCTTTGAGGCCGCCTGCGTGAGTGTCGCGGCCGCCCGCATGTCGGAACGCCCGGTCATGAGCGACGTGGCCTACGGCGTCGTGCTCGAGATCAAGGAGGGCGGCGTGTTCCGCGCCGAGAGGGGTTCCGGCGTAGAGATGCGCGACGTGGCCGGACGGGAGCGTCCGGCGGCCGTCTCCGCTAACACCGATCTCTCCCTTCTTTTCTGGACCATCGGCTTCCGCGGCAGGCCCGCGGTGGAGCTCGCCGCCACGCTCGGAGGTCTGATCGACCGCTCGTCGGTTGACGGCGCCGTGTTCGACATCGGCAGCGCCACCTACGGCATGACGCGCCTCCTCACGGGTCAGCTCGACGCGTACATCGACGTAGGGCCTCGCATGATCGAGGTGGCCCCCTGGGTGGAAGCCCGGTTCCGGCAGGTCGGGAAGGGCCACGTGTTGAACAACTCCCCGTACGACGTGGCTGCTTCCACACTGATACTCGAAGAGGCCGGATGCGTGGTTTCCGACGCCGCCGGCCGCTCCCTCGCGGATCGACCTCTGCTGGGGTCCGACGTCGCCCATCAGATGTCGGTGGTGGCCTCGGCGAACGCGGCGCTGCACGGCGCAATCCTCGACGAAGTGACCCGAGGGATCGGGGCGTTGGTCGCTACGGCACCCGCTTCCGTACTCGCAGTCGCACCCGCGTCCGCAGTCGCACCCGCGGCCGCTCCAGCCTCAGGAGGCGAGACGGCATCGTGAGTCGCGAGGCCCTCTTCTGGGAGCCCATCGCCGGCGGCTCGGTGCGCTGCACCGCGTGTCCGCACGCCTGCGTCATCGGCCCGGGCGGCGTGGGGTTGTGCAAGGTGCGCGGCGTGCGCGATGGTCGCCTCCACAGTCCGGTGTATGCGCATCCGACGACGGTGGTGTCCGACGAGATCGAGAAGAAGCCCCTGTACCATTTCCATCCGGGGACGAGGGCGCTCTCTTTGGGCACGCTGGGATGCAACGTGCTGTGCGCCGGATGCCCCAACTGGCAGATCTCGCACGCGGGCGCGGGTGAGGCCGAGCTGGCCCGCATACCCGAACTCTCCCCGGAGGCGGCCGTCTCGATGGCGCGGAAGCATAAGCTGGCCGGCGTGACCTGGACCTACAACGAGCCGGCGGTCTGGCCGGAATACGTGCACGATGTCGCCGCCGCCTTCAGGGAGGCCGGCCTCTACACGGCTCTCATCACGGCGGGCTACATGAGTAGGGCGGTGCTCGACTACGTCGCTCCGCTGATCGACGCATTCAAGTTCGATCTCAAAGGGCCGGACGCCGCGGCGTGGTCGAAGCTCAGCAAGGTGAAAGACCCTGCACCTTCGTTCGAAGCGGCTGTGCGCGCCGCCAAGGTGCACGGATGTCACGTGGAAGTGGTCTCCAACATCGTGCCGGGTGTCAACGACGGCGAACGGAGCATGCGGGCCATGGCCGCGTGGGTCCTCGAGAACCTGGGCCCGAAGACTCCCTGGCACGTCACCAGGTTCCTGCCCGACTTCGAACTCAGTCACCTGAAAGCCACCCCCATCCCCGTCTTGGAACGGGGCGCTGCCATCGGCCGCCAAGTGGGTCTGCGCTTCGTGTACGTGGGCAATGTGCCCGGTCACGTCGGCCGCCACACGGTGTGCTCGGCCTGTGGTCGCACGGCGATACACCGCGGTCCGCTGGGTGCCGGCGAGGTGTGGGTGCGTGACGGCAGGTGCGTCACGTGTGGTGAGCATCTGGGAGTGGTCTCCTGATCTGAGCCTCCGTGTTGCGCGCGCGGGGTCTCGCAAGGTATAACTGTCGGCGGTCTACGGGGCGTCGATGACTTCTGGGCCGCGTTCGTATCGCCCGCACCGTTGTTTAGTCGTCTTGCGGGCGGGGGTAGTCTGGCTACGTGGCTCGGAGGAGTTCGGTACTCCCAGAGGGGAGTGTGGTCCGGGCCGGGTAAGGGCTTCTCCGGCCGGGGCGGGTCAGCCCACGTGTTGGAGGCGATTGCGAGGCAATGCCGACTATGCATCATCAGGACACCGCTTCCGACTCGTTTGCAGACCCTGGCCAAGAGGCCGGCTGCAGGTTCATGCTGTCGTTCCCGGCCAAGCCGGAGTTCGTGGGCCTCTCGAGGCTCACGGTGGGTTCGTTGGGCCTCATTCTGGAGCTCAACGCGGAGACCGTGGCCGATCTGAAGATCGTCTTGACGGAGGCCTGCTCCCTGGTGATGGGGTCGGGTGGCTCGGCCGACGCGGGCCCCCTGGCCGTGGACATCCATGTGGATTCGAATACCTGGAGGGTGAAGGTCGCGGGTCCAAGCGCCACTTCCGGCGCCACTTCCGGCACTTCCGACCGGGCCGCCGCGGCAGTGCCGGCGCCCGAGTCAGGGCTCCTCACGCCCGAGGCCGATTCCTCCGATATCTCGCTCATGTTGATCCAGGCCCTTGCCGACGAAGTGGAGCTCGTTCAAGGAGACGTCGGCGCGGTCCTGCGCTTCACCAAGCGCGTGTCATGAAGGACACGTATCGCGCCCTCATCGTCGACGATGAAGCGCCGGCTCGATCCGAACTACGCTTCCTTCTGAATCGCCACGCGCGCATCAAGGTGGTCGGCGAAGCCTCCGGCGCGGAAGAAGCCTTGGCCCTCGCCGAGAACCTCGCGTACGACGTGGTCTTCCTCGACATCAATCTGCCCGAGATGGACGGGATCGCAGTCGCCGCCCGGCTGGCCGAGGGTGCCGACAACCCGTACGTGGTGTTCGTGACTGCCTACTCCGAGTTCGCCGTGAGCGCGTTCGAGGTGAGTGCGTTCGACTACCTCGTGAAGCCGGTGACCGAACGCCGCATCGACCAGACCGTCGATCGTCTCCTCTCCACTCTCGACGCCATGTCCCGGTTCGCGCCCGACAAGCCTGCGCGCCTGGAGCGGCTTGCTGTGAACCGCAGCGACAACACCGTGCTCCTCGATCTACACCGCATCCTCTACTTCCAGGCTGAAGGCGACTACACGCGGGTGGTTGCCCAGACCGGAAGCTACCTCGCCAATTACTCGCTCAAGGCGCTCGGCGAGCGACTCGACCCGAGGGAGTTCTTCCGCTGCCACCGCAGCTACATCGTGAATCTCTCGCACGTCTCCGAGATCATCTCGCTGCCCTCGAACACCTACGGTCTTCGTCTGGCCGACGGCAAGGACACCGTGTTGCCTTTGAGTCGGCGCCAGACGAGAGAGCTGCGCAAGCGCCTGGAGTTTTAGCGGGCCTGCGACGGCGGGCCTCCGGTTGGTTATCATGGTACCTGCGACGCGGTCCTCCGGCCTTTTGGCGTCGTCGATCGTTGATACCGATCGCCCCTCAGCGTAGGGAGGATGGCATGGAGCAGTCGAGCGGGTCGAGAGGGCGCCGGCCTCTCGCCGGCCTCTAGAGGCCGCGGGATGAGCACGCCCCAGACTCCCCTCGGAGGACGGCTGGTCGACCGGGTGCTCCGCGGAGACGCGCGTGCCGAAGCGCTCGATCGAGCCCCCGGGCTGCCTGCGATCATGGCCGATCGCGAGGCCGAGATCACCATGGAGATGATCGCCACCGGCGTCTTCTCTCCCCTCGAGGGGTCTCCCACCCGCGAAGAGAACGAGTGTATCGTCGAGACCGGACGACTGACCGACGGCACGCCGTGGCCCATCCCCTTCACGTTCGCACCGGCCGGCAAGAGGAACGCCGCAGTGATCGCGCGTCTTCGGGAGGGCGAAGAGGTGCTCATCACGGATCGGGCTTCACGCCCGGTCGCCCTTATTCACGTGCGGGAGATCTACGACTTCGACCGGGAGATGCGCGGCAAGAGCCTTTTCGGCACGAGCGACCCCTCGGCCCACCCGGGAGTCTCGTCCATCTTCAAGCGCATGGGGCGCTACGCGGTCTCGGGCCCCATTGAGCTGATCCGACGCGCCGACTGGGGGGCGTTCGAGCGACACCGCCTCACGCCCAAGGAGACCTACGAGTTCTTCTCGAGGCGGGGATACCAGCGGGTAGCGGGCTTTGTCACGGGCGCCAACCCTCCGCACATGGGTCACGAGTACATGCACCGGGTGGCTCTGGAGCACGTGGACGCGGTGCTTCTCATGCCCCAGGTAGAGATGGAGCACTCCGAATTCATCAGGCCCTATCACCGCCTCCTTGCCCTCGAGGCTCTTACCGACGTCTACTACCCGCCGTATCGTGTCGTGCTCTGCCCGTTGCGCACGAACTATCTCTTCGCGGGCCCGCGCGAGGCGATCCTCCACGCGTTGATCATGCGCAACTACGGATGTACGCACGCGTTGATCGGGCGCGACCACGCGGGTGTGGGCGACAGGTTCGACATGTACGCGGGGCAGCAGGCGTTCGGCACCTACTCGCAAGAGGAGCTCGGCATCGAGACGCTGTTCTTCTCCGAGGTGTTCTACTGCACGCGGTGCAGGGCGACGGCGACCGAGCGCACCTGCCCCCACGACACCAGGTATCGGTTGCAGATCTCCGGCACGGGCATCCGTGAGGTGCTGCGGCGCGGCTACTTCCCCCCGAAGGAAGTGTGCCGTCCCGAGGTGGCGCACATCGCCATACAAGGAGTCGAGCCGCCCACGGTCGACGACGAGGGCCGGGGCGTCTACCCAGTGGGGCAGACCATGCACGCGCTCTTCCCCTTCTACGAGGTGGCGGGTCGTTTGGGCGGCAACCTGCGCCGGGAGATCGTGGACGCCGATTCGATGGGAGAACGTGATCTCGAGGCCGCGCTCCTCGACGTGCGCGCGAACTCCGATTCCATCTACGAGGACGTCTTCGACGAGATAGCCCTCGCCAACGAATCGGGTTCAGGCCTGACCGAGCGATGGCGCACCGAGGCGCGCGAGATCATGGTGGACCATCAGGCTGAGGTGGTGCGGCGCTTCTGCGAGCAGCAGCGGGGAGCCGAGGAGGGCATCGACCAACTCACCGGGCTCACGCCCGAAGAGGTGGCCGGCGACCTGCTTGCGGCACGCCAGATCCTCTCCGAACATCCCCGTCCGCTGCACCCGGACAAGGCGAAGCGTCGTATCTCCGACCACGGCCGCATCCCGCCACGCGCCGAGGATGAACCGCCACGCGCCGAGGATGAAGGATCGAGCAGGCCTTTCGACGTGGAGGAGGGCGGGTGAGAGACATCAGGGCGTCCGATTTCACCACCTCCGAGTACCCGCGAGTGGGCTACGACGACCTCGTGCTCGACGCTCTCGAAGCCATCATCGCGAGTGAGCGCGACTACGCCATGGTGGTCGAAGATGGGGACATCATGGGGGTGCTGGAGCAGTCGGAGGTCGTGTTCGCATACGGTCGGGGTGAGCTGAGTCCGGATACCCGCGTGGCCGAGATGGCTCGGGATCTTCCGTGGATAGACAGCGACGCCACGTTCGATGACGTAGTGGGCTTCATGGCCGACCTCGACATCTTCCAGGTGTGCATCGAGAACACGGTGCTCGACGACTTCACGCTGCTTCGCGCGATCTGGACCGAGCGTTTGGCTGTGGCCCGGGAGTTCCGCGAGTACGAAAGCCCGGAGGGAGAATGATGGCGTCGTACACCGTGGGTGAGGTCTGCTCCACCAAGTTCGTGACCGTGCCTCGGCGCCGGCGAGTGGTGGAGCTGTCTCGCATCATCGCCTCGCGCTGGGTGTCGTGCGTGATCGTGACAGAGGAGAGGCACCCGGTGGGCATTGTCACCAAGCACTCGCTGGTGCGCGACGTGCTGGCTCGAGGCTACACGGGGATGGAGCTCACCGCCGGGGACATCATGCGGTCGCCGATCGTCTCGATCGGCACGAGAGGGGGGTTGGAGGAAGCCGCGGGGCTCATGGCGGCCACGAGGATCCGATACCTGGCCGTCACCGACGAGGGACGCCTCGTGGGGCTACTCTCGCACTACCACATTGCCCGACTGCTGCCGACGCTCCTCAAACAGAGCGCGAGTGCGGGTGACGATCAGGCTGCAGCGACTCGAGGGCCCGCCTGATCCAACGCACCATGCCGTCCAACGCTTCTCGTGGGCCGTCGGGGTGCACCTCGAACTCCTGCGGGCGCACTTCCAGTGTCAACAAGCCGTCATAGCCAGACCTGTCCACCCGCCGTAGGAAGCCCGCCAGATCGAGATCGCCGGTCTGCGGGGGCATGTGCTCCTCGAATTCCTTGGCGTCGAAGTTCGATAGATGGATGGTGCGTATGCGATCCCGGAATTGGGAGAAGCAGGCGCCGAGGCTCTCGCCGGTGGTCCCGTAGTGGGTGGTATCGAAGGTCATGAAGAGGTTGTGCTCGTCGAGGATCTCCCAGAGCTCGTCCCTGTTCTGATAGCGGAAAGGCGAGGTGGTGAACGGCACCTTGAAGCCGCGCCAGTACTTGACCTTGGGCATGTTCTCCATGGTCACGAGTATCTTGCCGCCTCCTACGTCCCGCTGGAAGTCGTCGGTCCGCGAGATCCAACGGGCGAATTCCACGTGCTCCATCACGCGCTGGGGGGGGTGGAAGGTGACGCTGCGGGCGTCGAGCTGATCGGCCAGTTCGACCGAGCGCAGCACCGATTCCACGGGGTCCCCCCAGCCGGGTAGGTGCATGTAGGGGGCGTGCACGTTCCGTATCCGCAGACCCGTCTCTTCGATCAGGCCGTGTAGTTCGGGCACGCGCTCGGGACTGTGTTGCTGGTCGACCACGTACTCCAGCCCCGCGAACCCCACCGTCTCGGCGAGCGCGAAGAGCCGGGGGAGGCTGAGCCCGCGCACCGATCCCGTGGAGAGGAGAAGCTCAATGTGCGGATGCGGCTCTCCCACGGTCCTAGAGGCTGTAGTGCACCCGCAGGAAGCCGAGCAGGTGGTCGATGGCTTTGAAGGCCCGCCTCAGATTGCTGCGCTCGAGATCGGTCCAATCCTCGGGGTAGCAGAAGTGGGTGCTCTTCTGCCCGTGGAACACCGTCTCCACGGAGGCCTGCAGCTTCAGGCGCAGGAACAGCTGGTGGGCGAACGTGAGGTCGGCCGCCGAATCCCGCTCCAGCACGCCTGACGCCTCGAGGGCTTCGATGCGCTCAGTGGTAGAGGTGGCGAGGATCGCGTGTTCCATGGCGAGGGCCTTGACGCCCGCGATCAGCGGCAGCATCCCGAACTTCTTGACGTTGATGCCGCGCCTGCCATCGGAGTCCTTCTCGTACCTGAAGCGTCCCAGGAAGTTGAGGGGAACGGCCTTGCTCGTGGCGTCATCGGCCAACAGGCGCATCGCGGGTGGGTTCCTCTGGATGCTCGACATGAGGTGCTGCCAAAGGGCGTGGGTGAGCTGCTCGTCTCCGGCTAGGTGACGCATATCGAGGAGTATCGTGAGGTCCCGGAGCACCTGACCGCTGTAGCTGTCCACGACCAAGTTCGCAGCACGGCGGCGCCACTCCGTCAGGGTGCCGAAGTACTTGTCTTCTCGCGCCATGACGCCGCCGGCGCACAGCTCGAAGCCGTAGTCCGCCATGTCATGGTTCACGCGGCGGGCGAGCTCGCGGTAGTATTCGCGGGCCTGGTCGGAGTCGCACGTGTCGTCGAGGATGATGGCGTTGTCTTGATCACCGCGCAACACCTGCTCGTGTCTCCCTTCCGAGCCGAACGCCACCCACGCGAAGCCGCAGCGAGGGATGCGCTCGTCCTCGGCTCGGAGCTTGAGCTCGTTCACGAAGATGATCCGCCGCGAGATCGCGTCGTTGAAGTCGGTGAGTATCTCGGCGAGGGTGGGGCCGTCTACATCCACCAAGAAAAGGCGGTGGACGAAGTCGTCGATCTCGTCGCGGATACTCCTCAGTTCTTGCACGTTGCGGGCCTTGTCGACCTGGTCCATGATGATCCGATGGTCGTAGGCTTGAAAGCGCATGAGATCGCGCATGGAAAGGATCCCCGCCAGCTCACCGGACTCGCGTACCACGATCAAGCGGCGGCACCGCCGCCGCATCATGAGTCCCACGGCCTGGAAGATGAAGTCCTCGGGCTCGATCATCACGGGAGGCGTCGACATGATGTCGCGCGCTGTGAGGTTGCGGGCGGCGGCGTCCGCGCTATCCGGCTCCGCCGCGACCACCTTGTACACGAGGTCGCGTTCCGTGACGATGCCGAGGGGGCGGTCGTCTTCGTCGACCACGACCACGGAGCCGGTGTTCATGGTCTTCATGAGCCGCGCCATGTCGGCCACGTGGGCGTCTACCCGGCAGGTCACGGTCGCTTGGGTCATGATGTCGCGCACCCGGGTCTTGTAGAAGACGCCGGCGGTCTGCTGAGCGGTCATGCCGGACACGGACCCCCCTTGCGGGCCGCCACGGCCGCGCGGCAGCCATCGAGACGACTGTTCGGGCATTCTACCAGCATGAAAGAGCGAGGCGGCAGGGAGTCTGCGAGCGCGAGGCGGCAGGGGGAGCGGGGCAAGATAGACTGGGGGCCGAGAGCCCTGTGCTACACTTCCGTCCTATGAGGGTCGTCGCTTCGCCGCAGCCCGTTGCCCGCGTCCGGCCGTGGGGCGCGTCGCCCCTAGGGTCTCCTCCCGTGCGCGTTCGCTCTCTCTCTCTCGTCCTCTTCGCGCTCTCCGTGTTTCTGGCATTCTCGTGCGTGGTCGGTCCGGCGTGGGCCGAACCGACCCTGGAGCTGCGCCTCGGCGCGGTGCTCGGCACCGTGGGGGCACCGCTGGACGTGACGCTGGTCACCGAGCTCGACGGCCCGTGGCCCGAGGCTGTGGCGGTGGTGGAGGTGCGCGGGCCGGGCCGACCGTCGGCCGGCGGCGCCGACTGGCCCGTCGTCGCCCACGTTGGAGAGTCCCTCGGCGAGACGAACGGGCGGGTGCAGGCGGCTCTTACCCTGCCTATCGAGCGACTAACGCAACCCGGCGCGTACCTGGTGCAGGCCGAGATCAGGTCCGCCGACGGACGCGTCATTCGTGCCGTCGCATGGATGGGGCTGGTGGCCGCCGAGACTCCGACGCTCGATCTGGTCGTGGTGTGGCCCATCGTCTCGGGCGTGCATCGAGACGCCGCGGGCGTGTTCGTGGACGACGTCATCCAGAAGGCCGTCGTACCCCGGGCCGACGCGGAGGGCAGCCTCTACGGCTTGTTCACCGTGATCGATCGCTTCTCGACGTGGCGGATGACATTGGCGGTTGAGCCCCTGCTCCTGGCGCAGATGCGAGATGTGGCCGACGGCTACTCCGAGTCTGACGGAGCGGGGGGCCTGCGGGAGGTGGGGTCGAGCGAACAGAGCGCCGAGTTCGGTGCTCAGGCGATCACCACCTTCAGGCACGTCGCATCCCTCACGAATGTCCAGGTGATCCCCGGCCCGTACGCCATGCCGGCTTTGCCGATCCTGGCGAGCGAGGGCTGGGACGACGGATGGGAACAGATGCAGCTCGGCAAAATGGAGTTGCAGAGCACGCTGCAGATCGCCGAGATCCCCGACGCGGCGTATCCTCCCGACCTCGACGTGACCACCGACAGCCTTCGGGCGTTCAGCGCCGCCTCCATAGACTACGTCGTCGCGCGGGCCGAAGTCGCCCGCGACCTCGCCGAACCCATCGGCGGTGCGCGACACCCGGTACGGGTGCAGGACAGGGAGAACAACCGGTTGACTCTCGTGTTCGTCGATGAGGAGCTTCGTCTGGCGATGGCTCCACCTTGGGACCCGGGACGTTTTGCCGCTGTTCTGGCGTCTGTCGCGGCGGATACATCGTCGTCGGGGCCGCTCGTCGCGGCTCCCGCGAACGAGTACGAACGTCCTCCAGTCGCGTACATCGAGGCGCTCGGCCGTCTGGTCACGGAGACCTCGTGGATCAGGACCCGCACCCTGGAGGACGTGGTCAAGGGGTCTCCTCCGGAGACGCGGCCTGTCTTTCTGAGCCGATACGGCGGCTATGTGGACGGGCTGGTTGCACGCTCGTTCATGGAGGGATTGCGTGAGGCCCACGCAGCGGTTGATGTGCTGGACGCGGCCACGGATTCTGATCGGGCGCCGTTGGAGCACCTGCGCCGCCTCCTCTTCCAGGCTGAGAGCCGCTACTGGTTCGTGGCGGGCGTCGATCCAACGGTTGCGAACCTGGGGCTCGCATACGTCGAGGCCATCAAGACGGCCGTGGCCGACGAGTTCGACAAGGTGGACGTGGCAGGCGACAAGTCGGTGATAGTGGTGGGCCGCGACGGCGAGGTGCCCATCGCCGTGGTCAACCAGGCCGGCTACCCTATCGACGTGCAGATCATTCTGGGCGGCGACGGCGCGGAGTTCCCCGACGGGGAGGTCCTCGAAGTGACGCTGGGTGTGCAGGAGAACATATTCAGCGTTCCGGTGCGGGTCTCCGCGGACGATGTGGAGCTGACGGTGCAGGTGTCCGCGGGCGGGACAGTGGTCGACAACGAGACCATCCGCGTTCGTTCCATAGCCATCGTCCCCGTGGTAGCCTGGATCGTGGCGATCGTGGGCATCGTGGTGCTCATCGGGTGGGCGATCCTTCGCCTACGGTAGCATCGGGAGCGTAATCCGGCCTGTCGCGGATGCGTTGGAGGCGATATGAGAAGTGCCATCACGCTGATTCTTGCCGTCGTCTTGTTCGCGGTCATCGCCATGGACGGCTACGGCATGTTCGTCGCGTTCCAGACCTCGAAAGAGATTGCGCTCGGCGCGGCGCAGTCGGCGGCATTGAGCCTGCAGACAACCGGCAACGAGGGTACGGCGCGGAAGGCCGCCAATGAGTACGTGACCAAGAACGGCGGCGAGCTCCTGGAGCTGGAGCAGGGTCGCTATCAATCACGCTGGTATCGAGCCAAGGTGCGGGTGGAGCCCGAAACCCGCGTCTTCCACTTCATCCCTCTCTTGAACCGCTTTCTCGACCAGGAGTCCACCGCCTCGTACTCGTTCTGAGCGCGCGGCCCGTGGACGCCCTCGACCGACTTGCGGAACTCCTCAGCCGAGCCGGGCACGTGGTGGCTCTGACCGGAGCGGGTGTGTCCACGGCTTCGGGTATCCCAGACTTCCGTAGCCCGGAGACCGGCATCTGGTCCAAGGTGGATCCCGCGCAGGTCGCTTCGATCGAAGCCTTCCGTGATGATCCCGCGTGCTTCTGGTCGTTCTACGCCCAACGCTTCGCCGGTCTCGTCGCGGCGCACCCGAACGCGGCCCATCGTGCGCTGACGCGCTTGGAGTCCATCGGCCGGTTGCATGGAGTCGTGACGCAGAATATCGACCGCCTTCACGCGAAGGCGGGCACGACGCGCTTGGCCGAGGTGCATGGATCGGTGGACCGCGCCGAGTGTCTCAGCTGCGGAGCGGCCTTTCCTGGATCGCGCGTGCTGGCGTCGCTCGCCGAGAGACCCGGAGTCCCGCCTGAGTGCGACTGCGGGGCACCCTTGAAGCCCGGTGTAGTGCTCTTCGGCGAGATGCTTCCCGAGGCGGAGATGGACAAAGCCGTCGCCTGGGCTCGAGCCGCCGACCTCATGATCGTTGCGGGCACCTCGCTCCAGGTGTGGCCGGTCGCCGGACTCCCGGAGATCACGCTGGAGAGCGGGGGTGCGGTCGCGATCCTCAACGACTCGCCCACGCCACTCGATGATCATGCGGTGGTCGTGGATCGTTCCCTCGTGGAGGAGAGCCTCCCTCGCCTCGCGGAGTCGGTCGAGGCCCTCGGCTAGGCCACCCGGCGGAGCGGCCGCGACCGGTTACGGCGCCGTGTTGACAAGGTCACCGGCCGTGCAATAGCATGGCGATCAGGAGTTGACTGACCGACCGACCAAATAATCGAGGCGGGCGTCCCGCACGTTCGTGGGACGCCTTTGCACCCGGAAGGAGGGCCATGGCGATCGATCCGAGCACCTCACCCATGAGCGTCGAAGGGAAGACCGCGCTGGTCACGGGAGCGGGCAGCGGCATCGGACGGGCGATCTCCCGCCGGCTCGCCGCCTTGGGAGCCCGCGTCCTGGTGACCGATATCAACGACGAGGGCGGCGCGGAGACAGTTCAGGCCATCGTCTCGGCCGGGGGAGTGGCGGGCTTTCACCATTGCGACGTGAGCTCGTATGCCGATGCGCAGGCGTCGATCCGGGCGGCGCGCGACACCTTCGGGAGCATCGACATCCTGGTGAACAACGCGGGCTGGGACGTGATCCAGCCGTTCCTCCAGAACGACCCCGGGTTGTGGGACAAGGTCATCGGCATCAACCTGAAGGGCCCTATCAACATGAGCCGGGCCGCCATGGAGGCCTTCGTGGAGCAGGATACCGGAGGCAAGATCGTGAATCTCTCCTCCGACGCGGGACGCGTGGGTTCCCTGGGCGAGGCGGTCTACTCGGCCTGCAAGGGTGGCGTCATCGCCCTTACCAAGACGCTCGCCCGTGAGGGGGCCCGCTACAAGATCCAGGTGAACTGCGTCGCCCCCGGCATCACAGACACCCCGCTCGTCGCGGGACTCGACCAGAAGGTGATCGACGCTATCGTCAAGGCCATCCCCATGAGGCGCATGGCCGACCCCGACGAGCCGGCTGAGATGGTGGTGTTCCTCGCAAGCAACTCCAACACCTATATGACCGGTCAGGTGATCTCGGTGAGCGGTGGCCTCACGATGGTGTGAGAGCAGCCCTCGCGGGCGCGGGAAGGGTGAGACACGCATGGCTCTCTATTCGGTGGGTGGCAACTCGCCTCGGATACATCCCACGGCCTTCGTGCACCCGACCGCGTCGGTGATCGGTCGGGTAGAGATCGGCGCTGGGTGCTATGTCGGCTCGGGAGCAAGTCTGCGCGGCGACTGGCTGACCATCCGAGTGGGCGCGGGCTCCAACGTGCAGGACTGCTGTGTCATCCACGGGTTCCCTGGGGTGACGGTGCTGCTGGAGGAAGAGTCGCACCTGGGCCATGGCTGTATCATCCACGGGGCCCGCGTGGGCAGAGACGTGCTCGTGGGTATGAACGCCGTGGTGCAAGACGGCGCCGTGCTCGGCGATGGGTGCGTCGTTGGCGCAGGTTGCGTGGTGCCCGCGGGGCTCGAGGTGCCTGCCGGCAGGCTCATCGTGGGTGTGCCCGGTAAGGTGGTGGGCGAGGTGCCTCCGGCGGTGCGGAAGAACAAGCGGGACGGCACCCGCTGGTATCAAGAGCTCGCGGTGCGCTGTCTGCTCGACTTGGAAGAAGCCTCCCCGGAGAGGTGTGCGTGGGATGGGGCCGGCCTGGAGTCGTGGACATCATGGTTCGACGAGTTGTCGTAGGGCGCGCTGACCATCGGACGGCCGGTGGCCATCGGACTGCAGAGGCAAAGGGAGGATCGGGAGCATGACGGACAGTGAGAATGGAGTGGACGTAGGTTCGATCCCGCGGCGGCTGGAGGGCCGCGTGGCCATCGTGACCGGTGCCGGGGAGGGCATCGGCCAGGCGGCGGCGGTGCGCTTCGCCCAGGAGGGGGCCCGCGTGGCCCTGGCCGGCAGGCGGCGTGAGCCTCTGGAAGAGACGAAGGCGGCCGTCGAGGCGGTGGGCGGAGAGGCGCTGGTGGTTCCCACCGACGTGGCCGACTGGGACGCCGTCCAGAACCTGGTCGCCACGAGCATCGACGCCTTCGGACAGGTGGACATTCTAGTGACCATCGCCGGTTTCACGAAGCCGGCCATGCTCCACAAGATGGCGATCGAAGACTGGCACGCCGTGATGGGCGTGCATCTGCACGGCACCTTCTACTGCATCCGCGCCGTGGCCCCGCACATGATCGAGCGCGAATACGGGCGCATCATCACGGTGAGCTCGGCGGCGGGTCTGGTGGGTACGATAGGTCAGGTGAACTACTCCGCGGCCAAGGGTGGCGTCATCGCCCTGACCAAGTCGGTGGCCCGCGAACTCGGCAGGTACCGCATCACGGCGAACTGCATCTCCCCGGGCGCCGAGACGAAGATGACCGACACGATAGTCAACGACCCGAAGTTCAAGGACAAGTACCTGGCCCGTATCCCGCTGGGATACTGGGCCAAGCCCGAGGAAGTGGCGCCTACCTTCGCGTGGCTCGCTTCCGACGACGCGGCCTACACCACCGGCTACGTCATCGGCGCCGATGGAGGGCTCTCGATACACTGAGGTGAATCGTGCGGCGGTCGCGTAGGCTTCGCGCCACACCGAACCGCGGTGAGCGGAAGCGCCCTGGTGGCGCTCTCCCGGCCGCCCGAGGAAGTCGTATGAAGGAGGGGATTTGATCGTGGAGATCGTGGTCTGCGTCAAGCAGGTGGTAGATACCGAGGCCGAGAAGAAACTACTGGCGCCTGACTGGCGGCTCGACCGCGAGAGCGTCGAGAACGTGCTCAATCCCTACGATGAGTACGCGGTCGAGGAAGCCGTGCGCCTCAAGGAAGCCCACGGCGGCGAGGTCACCGTGCTCTGCATGGGTCCCGAGGACGCCCAGGGGGCCGTACGCAAGGCTCTGGCCATGGGCGCCGACCGCGCACTCATGGTTACCGACCCCGCACTGGCCGGCTCTGATACGCAGGGCACAGCCCTGGCGTTGAGCGCGGCGCTTTCGGGCCTCACGTACGACGTGGTGCTCTTCGGCATCATGTCCACCGATGCGCAGACCGGGCAGTTGCCCTCCGCGGTCGGCGACATCCTCGACCTTCCCGTGCTCACGGCGCTCAACATGATCAAGGTCGAGGACGGCTCCTTGACGGTGCACCGCCAGACCGACCAGGGCTACGTTGCCTACGGATGCGGCCTGCCCGCCGTCTGCTCCGTCGTGAAAGGCATCAACGAGCCGCGGTACCCCTCCCTGAAGGGCATCATGGGAGCCAAGAAGAAGCCCCTGGAGGTCAAAGACCTGGCCGGCCTCGGCGTCGACGCGGCGCGCGTAGGAGGCGCGGGCGCGTTGACCAAGGTGCTTTCCACCACGGCGCCTCCACCGCGAAAGGCTGGGCAGAAGATCGAAGACGACGGCACGGCGGCGCAGAGGATCGTAGAGTTCCTCGCCGGCGAGAAGATCATCTAGGCGACCGGGAGGAGAGACGAGATGAGTGACACACGCAGCGGCCTCCTGGTGGTGGCCGAAGAGAAGAACGGGAAGCTCTCGAACGTGACGCTCGAGAGCCTGACCGTGGCTCGGGAACTGGTGTCGGGACTCGGCGGCCCGCTGGCGGTGGCGTTGGCTTCAGGCTCGTCGGTAGACGCGCTGGTGGCGCAGGCGGCGGCGTACGGTGCCGAGCGCGCCTACATCGCGGTGCACCCGGAGCTCGAGGTGTTCCGCTCGGGACCCTACACCGACGCGGCCATGGCCGCGATCGAAGCGGCGTCCCCGCGGGCGGTGTTGTTCGCGAATACCGCTTCCGGGAAGGATGTGGCCTCACGGTGCGCACGGCGCGCCGGTGTGGGTCTGCTGGGCGATGCGACCCGCCTGTACGTTGAAGAGGGGAGCCTGCGGGCGAGCCATCCGTGTTTCGGTGGCACGATCATCGTCGAGAAGGAGGCCTTGGCCGAGCCGGCGCTCGTCACGGTGCGCACCAACGTGTTCGATCGCTCGGAGAGCCCGGCCTCGATCGAGGTGCAGGAGCTTTCGTTGGACTTCACCCCCTCGGGCCTGCTCGCGCGGGTCGTGCAAGTGGTGGTGGAAGACGCGGGTATGGCCAGCCTCGAGGAGGCGACGATCATCGTATCGGGCGGCCGCGGGCTCGGCGGCCCCGAGAACTTCGCGATGATCCACGAACTCGCCGATGCGCTCGGCGCCGCGGTCGGCGCGAGCCGGGCGGCCGTCGATGCCGGTTGGAAGCCGCATCAGTATCAGGTTGGGCAGACCGGCAAGACCGTCTCGCCCACGCTGTACGTTGCCTGTGGTATCTCGGGCGCCATCCAGCACAAGGCGGGCATGCAGACCAGCGACTACATCGTCGCCATCAACAAGGACCCCGAAGCTCCCATCTTCGGCTTCGCCGATCTGGGGGTCGTGGGCGATGTGTTCCAGGTGGTGCCGGCATTGACGGCGGAGATCAAGAAGCGTTTGGCCGCGGCTTGAGCGTGGGGTACGCAGTCTGAGAATCAGTGTAGGAGTAAGCTGCAGAGCGGCGCGGGTCCCGCGGGGGTCGGATCGTCGATCCCGCGGCGACCGCCTCGATTTTAGGAGGTTCTGGATAAGTGGAGACCCGTGAACTGCTCTTCAACGTGCCGCACTGGGCCGAGGTGGCCATGTACGTGGGCGCGGCCATCGCCATCATCGTGGTAGCGACCGACCTGGCGCGACGTATCGGCATGTATCGGCGCGGCGCCGCCTCCGGGCCGCGCACCGACAAGCTGGTCACCCGCCTCGGCGACCTGGTGATCAACGGCCTGTTCCAGCGCGACCTACTGCGCGATCGCTACGCCGGCCTCATGCATCTCACCGTCTTCTTCGGGTTCCTGGTCCTGCTGATAGGCACCACCATCTTGATCTTCCAGATCGACCTCGGGTTCGATTTCTTCCACGGCTCCTTCTATCTGGTCTTCAGCTTCTTCATGGAGTTGGCCGGGCTGGCGTTGCTCTTCGGGGTGGGTCTGGCCGCCTATCGCCGCTACGTGAGACGGCTTCCGCGGCTCAAGGGCGGTTGGGACGATCACTATGCTCTGGTGATGCTCGCCCTGCTCGGTGTCACCGGCTTCGTGCTCGAGGGCGCGCGCATCCACGCCGACGGCTTCCCCTCCTTCGAGCGTGGGGCGAGTTTCGTGGGGTACGGGGTGGGCAAGTTGCTGGGCGCTGTCGCGGGCGACGCGGCGTTGCTCTCGTTCCATCGTTGGACCTGGATCGTGCACATGGTGCTGGCCATAGGCTTCGTGGCGCTGCTCACTCAGACGAAGTTCCTGCACACCCTCACCAGCCCGGTGAACATCCTTCTTCGCGAGCGCCGACCCGTTGGTTCCATGACGTTCGTGACCAATCTCGAGGCGCGTGAACGCGTGGGCGCGGGCACGGTCACCGATCTTCCCTGGGCCGACCTCGAGGACCTCGACGCCTGCACCCGTTGTGGGCGTTGCGAGGACGCCTGCCCGGCGTTCGCGGCGGGCAAGCCGCTCAACCCGAAGCAGATCGTGCTGAAGAGCCAGGCCGTGATGCGCGCCCGCCTCGGCGACGATCCCGACCCCTCCGCCGATCCACCCGACCTCTTCGACCTGATCGAGCACGACGAGGCGTGGAGCTGCACCACCTGCCGAGCCTGCGTGCAGGCCTGTCCCGTGGCCATCGATCCTCTGGACAAGATCCTCGAGCTGCGTCGCTACCTCACCAACGAAGGTCACCTGAGCGGCTCGGCGGCCAAGGCCCTCGAGTCGATGGCCATGCGGGGCAACCCCTGGCTGTTGAAGCAGGAAGACCGCATGTCGTGGGCGGAAGGGCTGGACTTCGACGTGCCCGTGATGGCTCTGCTCCAGGACCCCGACCTTCTCGAAGAGGGCGAGGAGCCCCAACATGTCGAGTATCTGTTCTTCGTAGGCTGCGCAGGCAGTTACGATCCGCGCACCCAGTCGGTGACGCGCTCCGTGGCGCGCCTACTCCGCCGCGCCGGTGTCTCGTACGCCGTGCTCGGCGAAGAAGAGACCTGCACCTGTGAGGCCGGGCGTCGAATGGGCGAGGAGATGCTCTTCCAGGTGGGCGGGTCCGCACTCAAGGAGACGATCGAGCAGTACTCCTTCGAGAAGATCGTCACCACCTGCCCGCACTGCCTGAACACCCTGCGCAACGACTACCCGCAGCTCGGCGCCGAGTTCGAGGTGGTGCATCACT
Organism: uncultured Actinomycetes bacterium; assembly: GCA_947085635.1. Classification (GTDB taxonomy): domain Bacteria; phylum Actinomycetota; class Thermoleophilia; order RBG-16-64-13; family RBG-16-64-13; genus JAHJSA01. The sequence goes on from CAMTXC010000003.1 coordinate 66,370, forward strand.
CCGAGCTGCTGCAACAATTGATCGCCGACGGCCGCCTTCCGGCGGTTCCGGCGTTCGTGAAGCGCGGTGGTACTCCTCCGGTCTATCACGACTCGTGCTACCTGGGGCGCTACAACGGCATCTACGACGCCCCCCGCGAAGTGCTCGCCAAGGCCTTCGGTGACGCCCCCCTCGAGATGGAGAAGCGCCGGCAAGACGGATTCTGCTGCGGCGGTGGCGGGGGACACATGTGGATGGAAATAAAGGCCGGCCGGCCCGTGGAGTTCCTGCGCACCGACCAGGCTCTCGACACTCAGGCCACCACGATCGCCACCGCCTGCCCGTACTGCAAGATCATGTTCGACACGGGACTCAAGCAGCCTGAAGTGGAGGGCCGGGCCGAGGTGCGCGATCTCGCCGAGTTGCTCGACGCGGCGTATGGGGGCTGAGCGGCGCACGTCATAGCCGCCGTCATCGGCGCACGCCATCGGCGCCCGCGGGTCGATCGGTACCCCGGGAGCCGATCGGTGCTTTGGGGGAACGGCTGCGTCGAAGGAGCCGCTCTCTTCCTGTTTCTTCCTAGTTCTGCCTATTTACGCTAGAATCGAGGTATGGAAGAGCTCTGGGACATCCGGCGTGTTTCGCGTCTGCTCGGCCTCTCCGATCGCACCGTCTACCAGATGGTGCGAGACGGCCGGCTGCCGGCCCTTCGCCTGGGGGGACGGTGGCGGTTCCAGCCGCAGGAGGTCGAGAGTTGGCTGAGAGATCGCGCCGGCGCGGGGCCTCGTGACGACATCCAGCTCGATCGGCGCGGACTCGAGGACACGCTCGGCCGGATCGAGGATCCATTGGAGAGACGTCTAGCCTTCGTCGCCCTCCTTGCTGTTGCCAGCACTGCGCGAGGGTGGCTGCCCCCGGTCGTGGTGGGCGGGCACGCGGTGGAGTTCTACACCGCCGGAGGCTACGCTACGGTGGACATCGACCTCGTGTCGGCCCACGAGCCACTCGAGCAGGTACTCCCGGAGTGGGGGTTCGAAGCTCGTGGGCGTCATTGGCTGCACGAAGGTCTCGGCTTGGCGGTGGAGGCTCCCGGGTCTCATCTCGACCCCGGGCAACGCGAACGTGTGACCCGTGTGGAGATCGCGGGCGCGACGGCCCACGTTCTTGGAGTGGAAGATGTCATCGTGGATCGTTTGGCGGCGTGTGTCCATTGGCGCTCCGAGGAGGATTGTCGCTGGGCGGCTGTACTCCTCGATCTCCACCGTGACCGCGTGGATGTGGACTACCTTCGGGAGAGGGCGCGAGTGCAGGAGGTAGAGGAGCGCTTGGCGACACTCCTCGAGGGCTCGAAGGCGGCCGGTGATCCGTCGTGAGCCGGAGCCCGGATGATAGTGGCCGGACGGTGGATTTCGGGGTGTGGCGAGAGGAGCGGCGGCGGTCCCTGGCTCGTCAGGTGGAACTCCTCGGCGACCGTGCTGCGTCCCGCACCCACCGACCCCGTTCAGAGGAGGAGTGGAGAGCGATCACCGACGGCGCCCGGGCCGAACTTCGGCGACGCGAGGTGAGCGGACGCTGGACCTGGGTCGACGCGCGGCGGATGGTGGTCGGGCGGCGATAGCACCGACCCGGGCCGCGGCGCCGGACCCAGGAGCTGCGGCACGGGCGGCCGTAGCGGCGCCCTGTCCAGGGACGACGGACCAATGGATCTGCGCCGCTGGACAGTCGTGGCGGCGCCGTCGGGCGGCCGAACGAGGTTCGGTTCCCTCAGTCCCCGGAGATAGGCGCCGACAGCGCCGGCATGAAGCTCGGCCGTCCGTCCACCCGGACGCCCGCGGGCATCAGCAGTTGGTTCATCAGGTCCACGCACATGGCGTAGGCGGCTTCTAGGTCGAAGCCTTGGCGGTCGAAGAACCACTGGAGCACCAGGCCTTCCATCAGGCCGAGGAGCATGGAGCTGGTGCGTTGCACGTCCACCGGCCGGAACTCACCGCTCTTGATGCCGTCCTGCACGATGCGCTCCATGTAGGTGCGGTAGGAGTTGTAGATGTCCTGCGTGTACTCCTGCACCTGGGGCGTGCGGATGGCCTGGGCCATGTAATCGATTACCACAGTGTAGTAGCGGCGCGCGCGCTTCTCGTTCCCGAAGAGGTTGTTGAAGATCATCATGATCTTCTCGGGGGATGAGGCCTTGGCCTGGCAGAAGCCTTCGAAGTCGTGCGACAGACGGCTCACGATCAATTCGAGAACGGCCAGGAACACGTCCTCCTTGCGGGGGAAGTAGTAGGAGATGAGTCCCTTGCTCACGCCCACGCGCCCGGCGATGTCGGCCAAGGTCACCTGGTTGTAGCCCATGTCCAGGACGAGGCGCAGTGTGGCATCGACGATCTCTTCGCGCCGGACGTCTTCCTTGCTCCGCGGTCGTGCCATTATCCCCTGCCCTGAAGTCGCGTTGGTTGGTCGACCAGACAACTTCCAGAGTATCACGGGGCGCAGGGGGAATGGGGTGTTCCGCGGTGGGCCGAGGTGCCCGAGGGCTGTCTCGGGGCGGACCACCGCCATCGAATCGAGCACCTCTCAGGACCGGTGCCGTGACGGCCGGCGGAGGACAGAAGTGGCGAAGAGCTCCGGAGTCATCACCCTCCGCCCACCCTCTGCCCTCCCGTCGGTTCCGGGGTCAGGATTGCGTTACAGAGGTTGATATTGTAAGTTCGGATTGGTGGGATGCCATGGGCATACCGCAAGAAGCAGGGTATGGGGGGGGTGTTTCGATGCGTCGATGCGCGAAGCGGACGCTACGATCGGTGATCGATCGCTCGAGAACCTCCTGGTCTGCCTAACGACAAAGCTCACCGGCGGCCTTGGAGCGTAGCGGAAAAGCCGTCCGGTGCAGCGCCTTGTTAGGCGTTTCGGTCATTTAGCCAAAACCAGTAGCGAGAATCCGCCAAGTATTCTTACCGTCAGATCCTGATGAATGGAAAAAAGCAGTTTCCTGGGCAGTTTCAGTAGATTAGCTTTCCAGCCACGATTCGGAAGCTCCAAAGAACCATTCGTATAGAAATAATCTACCACTTCATATCCTGTGTCCCTCAAAGTCGCTAAGGCCGTTTCCTTCGTAAAGTAGTGGATATGCCCTACTGATGCCCTGCCTTTTAGTATGGGTGAACTACGTAAGACTGTTTGAACTGATAAATCGAGAGGAATATGAAATACCTTGTATTCCCCTTTTGCTTGGAATTTACGACGAAACCCTAAGTAATCATCAACATGTTCGAATACATCAATAGCCATTATAGCGTCGAACGAAGCATCTCTTTCGTCGAGCAAGTCTTTGAGAAAAAAATGAAGATTTTGCTTTTCTTTCTTTTTAGAAATCTCAAAAGCTTGAGGGGAAATCTCATACCCGGAAAAAATGACGTTAGCACTGTAGCCATTAGCCAAGCAGTTCAATATTTCACCAGCCCCACATCCAACCTCGCATATTGTTGATGGATCAACATTGTTTTTTCTGAGTATCTTTTCTATTTGCTTGGCTTTCCAAGGTCAATCTTCTTCGTGCCAAGTCGGGTTATTATCAAGATAAGTCCCATCCTCATAAACTGTTTTCGTGCCCATGCTTTTCTCCTTTGGAGTCTCTGACGCCTAACGTGTTGCGCGTCAGCCGCGCCCTTTGACTGACATGGTAACCGAGAAGGTGCAAAGTCGGCTGGACGCATTCCATTAGGACAGCGGCCGAATCCTCGAAGCAAAGACGGCCATCGACCGCAGGTGGCCAAACCCGCCAGACCGAGCATCCTCCCTGACGGGATCGAGAGACTCGGTCACAGGCTGCGAGACCTCAAGCCTGTCTCGCGCGGGTCACTCAAGGCGGATCGGTCTCTCGCCCCGAGGACTCGCAGGTGGGACACCATAGACTCCATGGGTTTGCCCCGAGGAGAGACCCGTCGTCCTAGTCACCATGAGACGACCGGTCCGATCCGCGTATAACGTGGATCATCCGCGGGGGTGGGCCCCGCGACGCCGACACACGGAGGGAACCGGCCGTGAAACAACTCTCCCACATCGGACTCGACGTGCACAAGGACACGATCGCAGTGGCGGTACTCCGTCCCGGGCGCGGTCGAGGTCGAGGAGCGAACCATCCCGAACACACCCGAGGCCA
>CAMTXC010000004.1:0-67832 GCA_947085635.1 uncultured Actinomycetes bacterium
ACGGCCATCGGAAGACCCCCGTAGTGGCTCCATAATGGCGACATTATAGCACCAACTCCTCTCCGGTGGGACCGTGGCCGGACACCAGCCTACGCCGCCACCGGCGGACGTTCGCTTCCTTCTGGGAGAGGAGATAAGCATGCGAGACGGCACAAAAGATATTAGTTGGGCCGGCCTGTCAAGGGTTACCCCCCGCTTCGCCGGCAGCGTGCCGATAAGGCCCCCCAAGCTTCCCGGGCGACAGCTCCAGTGACGGACGCGAGTCCTGACTCTCGCCGAGGGTGAGGGACTCAAACAACCGAGTCTCCAGTGAACTCGGGGCGGTTCATGGTTCTAGCCTGCGCCGGGGACGTGGACGGCGAGGCCCTCGAAGCGGGAGTAGTGCTTCTGGTCGAAGGTGGCGACCCGGCGCAGGCCGCGCTGTCTCATCCAAGCGGCAGTGTAGGCGTCGATGAAATCGACGTTCGACTCCGCATACGCGAGCAGGGCTTCGGTGATGATGTCGGACTCCGATAGCGCCAGGCCGTCCATGTGGGCGACCGCCAGGGCCCGCTCCAAGACGTCGGGCCGCGGCAGGCGGTAGTATGACTCGAGGACCCATACGATCTCGGCCACCACCATGGTGTTGGTGACCAGCCCGACCTCTCCTGCTGCCGCCCGTCGGAAGAGAGCTTCCGCTGCGTCTGCCTGCTCGGGCACGTCGTTCGTGAGGAAGCGCAGGAAGACGTTCGTATCGACGAACAGCAAGTCGCCCCCAGCACGGTCACTCGGTGTCACTCATCAGCCTCCGCGCCCGGTGTGCAGTCACCTGCGTTCTGATCGCCGCGAAGTCCTGCGGCCCGTCGACGGGCACGCTACCGCGCAGGTCGAAGAGAGGACGGCCCGCCGGCCGGAGTACCAGTTCCCCAGCCCTGACCGTAACTATCACGTGGTCGCCCTCGTCGAGATGCAGCTCACGCCTCAGGGCACTCGGTATGGTGATCTGGCCTCGACGGCCGATACGGAGGCTTGGCATCGGAGTCTCCCTCGTGTGATTGCCTACCGCCATTATAGCCTCCAGGTCGATCTATGTCCGCAAAAAGTGTTCTCTCCGCTGTTCCTGCTTCTTCCGCATATCTAGAAGAGTGCGGATACTTGCAGAAGAGTGCGGATACTTGCCCCACCGTGGTGAGTGGAATGGCGTTGATGACTCCCATCGTTGCTCTGAAGTTGGTGCGGCGCCATGGGCCGAAAGATGTAGATTGGCGGAGGCAAATGACGCCGGACAACGGGCTACCGCGACGCCCCCGCCACCACCTCACCCGTGGCAGGCGCGACAAGCAACCATGGGGCAGACACACCATGTCTTCCGCAAAGCGGGTGTCGAGGAGAAGCTCAACCTCCAGGAGTTCGGGGGCAAAGCCAAGCCATATCAGGTGCGACAGATCCGGGCGATGTTGTCCCGGTATACGTTGACGGGGGATGACTGATGCACAGATGCAAGACCATCATCTACTGGAGCAACGAGGATCAGCTCTTCGGCGCCGATGTGCCTGAGCTGCCGGGTTGCATGGCGCACGGTGACACTGCGCAGGATGCACTCGCTCAGGCGCAGGAAGCCATGGCTCTCTGGATCGAAACTACCACTGAATTCGGCGACCCAGTGCCGGAGCCGAGAAGTCGCCGCCTGATGTACGCCTGCCCCCGTCATTCCTCCCGCCACACCACGCGGCGCACGTAGTCGGTGTAGGAGAGGATGATGCGCACCATCTTTTCACGCAGATTCGCGAAGGGGTATCAGTCGCTCCCGGGCTATGTCTGCCGCGTAGGCCATTGCTGCCCGGATGTCCTCCGCCTGCAGACTGGGATACTCGGCGAGAATCCCAGCGGTGGACGCCGTTGGCCACGCCTTCACCGATCTTCTCGGGAGAGCAGCTGCTCGATCTGTGGCCGAAGATTCCCGACCACGGTATCGAAAGGCGGCAGGCCGGGTACGAGAGGTTCGAGCCACTGTTTCCAGGTGTTCTGGACGTGAGTGAGCATAGCGGGCTGGAAGAAATCTTCCGCAGCCATGAACGTCACCTGACGGACAGCACATTTCGCGGCCACGAACGGCGCGAAGGCCGCGAAGGCCATTTGATCCCGGTAAGAGCCTAGGATGCGCCATAGGTCATAGAAATCCCGCGCACGCGATCGGCTCCAGCCTCGCTCATTCAGCATCTCGCCGTGCTGAAGGATAGCTCGAAGTTTCTCAGCGACGATCTCCTCCAATGAGTACACACTTACCGTCGCTGTGAGCGGCTCACCGTACTCGTGGATTATCGCCCGCGACGACGTCGGCTTGAGCACCTGTTCGTCCATCGAGATCTCGACCCTCACGTGGGTGTGCGGTTGCCGGTGCCATGGGAAACGGGCTCTGATCGAGAAGGCTTCTTGACCGCCGGGATGGGTGTGCTTCTCGCTGTAGCGCTCGTAGACGATTTGCACGGGTGCGTACTCATCGAGAAGGCCGGCCGCCGCGTCGCAGGCCCCGCGGATGGCGCCTTCCATGGCGTCGCCCCTGGGAGCAGTGAGACCTGCCGAGAAGTCCAGGTCCTCTGAAAAGCGGTAGTCGCCAAAGTAACACTTTTTCAAGGCTGTGCCGCCTTTGAAGACCAAGGTGTCACGCAACTCAGCAACCTGACTGATGCCCGCGAGGATCCACGACATTCACCCGGATCATCCAGCGACGGTTGTATGGACCGCCGCGTGGCCCGCCTGGGTCCAGATTCCGATAGCCGACGATGGGCAGATCGGCAAGAGCGCCCAGCTTGTTGGCCGGCACCCCTGATTCTTCGAGCACCCAGCCGAGCCGTTTGGCCGTCGCCACATCGAGCCTGAGGGCATAGTCGATGATCCTCGATAGGTCCAGGCGCCCGCCGCGCACATCGAAGGCATGAAGGCTCTCTGAGAAGTCACTGCAGTATTGAGGCCTGGATAACCCATCGAGCAGCGTGCGTTCGGGATCGGTTATCGCGATACGAGCCTCGCCGATCCAGACCTGTTCCGTCCCGAAGAACCATTCGCGCTTGGTCTGTACGAATTGGTAGATCGTGCCGGCCACGGAAAACCCGTCTGCCGCGCCGGCATCCCGGTGACCTCGAAAACGAGGTACAGGGACATCCACCGGGGTCAGGACGAACACTCGTCTCGGGATCTGTTGCGTCAAGCCGTGGTACTGCATGGCCGACCAATGGCTGATGGCGCTTGGACGAGCCAAGGCCATGGCTATTTCGAACTCATGAACGGGCGCAACACCCGGGATGGCCGAGGAGACGGCGTAGAGTCCTTTGCGCAGGCGAACCAACCAGCCTGACCGCGTCAAATGGTGAAGGGCCTGGCGCAGGTAGGCGTCCGATAGACCGACGGCCGGGGCCAATTCTCGAGCCCGATCCATTGTGAAGATGCGGTCCCCTTCGGCGGCAATTCTGCGCATCGAGCCCGCCGCCGGCTACAGTGTGGGTGGGCTGTTCCCGCGTCATGTAGCAACTTTATGGTGATTGTTCGCTGTTGTCCAACAATCGCCAGCATACTTCTGCAGTCTCGTTCTCAGTTGTCCCAGTATGCAGGTTCAGGGAGGGGCCCCGAGCGGGCGAACGAGGGATTGCGGGCTCCTCACCCCGCTCTGACACGCGTCACGAACCCGTTCAACGTGGCAGAGGATCCCGGCACCGGAGGCGACGCTACACGATGGAACCGATACCCGCGCACCTCGAAGTCACGCATCTTCGTGCCGGAGGTGAAGTACACGGTGCGCAGCGGCGAATGCGCGACGCCGTGTGCCTCGAGGGCCGAGTGGTGGGTGAGCACGGCATCCTCCGCGGCCTTCGCGGCAACGAGATACACATTGGGCACACGATCGCGATACACGCCGGGTGTAATGAAACCGCTCCCCCGGATGGGTGAGAAACCACGTGAGCAGTTCAACTCGGGATTTCGAGGTGATGAGTGTGGAAAGCATGTGCGCCGGCCAGTTACTCCATAAGCATGCGAGACGGCACAAAAGATATTAGTTGGGCCGGCCTGTCAAGGGTTACCCCCCGCTTCGCCGGCAGCGTGCCGATAAGGCCCCCCAAGCTTCCCGTGCGACAGCTCCAGTGACGGACGCGAGTCCTGACTCTCGCCGAGGGTGAGGGACTCAAACAACCGAGTCTCCAGTGAACTTGGGGCGGTACGATGTCTGTGTGATCAAATCGTTTGCGGACAAGCGCACGCAGGAGCTATGCGCCACCGGAATTTTGTCTTCGAAGATGGAGATGCCTACGACGTTGAGATCTGCGATTACCACTGAGATGAGGTGCGAGATGTCCATCCCCAACACCAGAGAGCGCATGATCCGTCCCATCCACCCCGGCGAGATGTTGCGCGAGGATTTCTTGCCTGACTACAACCTGACGGTTGCGGCTTTCGCGAAGTCGCTCGGCGTATCCCACCAGACCATCAATGAGCTACTTAGGGAGCTGCGCGCGTTGAGTCCCGAGATGGCGCTGCGCCTGTCGCAGCTGTTTGGAAACTCGCCGGAGTTCTGGCTGAACGCACAGCTTGCTGTCGACCTGTGGGACGCGGCGCAGGAGTTGAAGCGAAAGGGCACACACATCAGTCGCCTGGGCGTCGCCTAACAATGGGATCGACCCGACCCCTCGCTGCGTTCGGTCGTGACACGTTCAAGCAGATACTGCGGCTGGTGGAGCTCGGGGATGTCAAGATCCCGGAACACGGTTGCGATGAAGGCCCATGCGTCCTGGTTCTCCAGGAGGGCGGCCAAGAGAACCCCATCCACGTACCGTGGGGTATCCCGAAAGGCACCTTGGCTCCGGCTGTTCTCATCACCGCGTACAGACCCGATCCGACCGTGCTCCGGGCGGTGCGAGAACTCCCCGGGGCGCCTTGCCGAGGTCTTCGAAGTCCGGTGGGGCTCTTACCGCCTGGTGCGGAGGCGAGACCTTCCAGACCGCCGGGTGGCGGTGGATGTGTCGCCAGCGTGCCGGCCGCAGGCGTATGATTGGGCAGTAATCGGACGAAGCGAAGTGAGCTGCTGTGACCATCGACGAACTCAAGCGTGAAGCGCTTCACCTGGATGCCTCGACGCGGGCGAGGCTCGCGCGCGATCTCCTCGTGAGTCTCGATGATCTCTCGGAAGTGGAGATTGAGCGATTGTGGCTCGAGGAGGCTATCCGCCGCGATGAGGAGATGGCGTCGGGCAAGGTGAAGCCCATCCCGATGCCTGGTGGTAGACTTCACTCCTGCTATGACGCCACCCTCCCCACGTGACCTGTTGACCGCCTCCGAGGCTGAGGCAGGGCCCGCCGCCGCACACGACGCCGCCGAGACTGAGGCGGGAATCCCGGCTGCCCTCGGCGCCGCCGAGTCCGCCGCCCCACTCGCGCACTCGAAAGCCGGCGCCGGCGCCGGCGCCGCCCCACTCGCCGCCATCGAGGCCAAGGTGGAGGCCGGCGAGCGCCTCTCCGCCGCCGACGGCCTGACCCTCCTCGCCACCACCGACCTGCTGTGGCTCGGCCGGCTGGCCGATGGCGCGCGCCGTCGGATGGCAGCGGCCTCCCCCGCCGTGGTGGCAGGCGAGGCCACCGTCGACGACGTCTTCTTCATCAACAACCGGCACATCAACCACACCAACGTGTGCAAGAACCGTTGCGACTTCTGCGCGTTCTCTCGCGACAACGGCGAAGAGGGCGCCTACACGATGAGTCTCGCGGAGGTGCTCGGCCGGGCGCGCGACTCGCTCGCCGAGGGCATCACCGAGCTGCACATCGTGGGGGGCGAACACCCCGACCTGCCGTACTTCTCGATCCGCGAGATGATCGCCGAGCTCCACACCCTGGCCCCCGAGGTGCACCTCACCGCGTTCACCGCCTCCGAGATCGTGCACTTCGCCGGGCAGAGCGGCATGACCGAGGAAGAGGTGTTGCTCGATCTGAAGGCCGCCGGTCTGGGCAGCCTTCCGGGCGGCGGCGCCGAGGTGTTCGCGCGCCGTGTGCGCGACCAGGTGTGCGCGAAGAAGATCTCCGGCGAAACCTGGCTCGACGTGCACAAGCTGGCGCATCGCTGCGGACTTCGCACCAACGCCACCATGCTCTACGGTCACGTCGAGACTCACGAGGAGCGCATCGACCACCTCGTGCGCCTGCGCGAAGCGCAAGACGAGACCGGCGGGTTCCAGGCGTTCATCCCCCTGGCCTTTCATCCGCGTAACACCAAACTCTCCGATCTGGCCCCCACCACCGGCATCGACGATCTTCGCATGCTGGCCGTTTCCCGCCTCATGCTCGATAACTTCGACCACATCAAGGCCTACTGGGTGATGATCGGTCTCAAGCTCGCGCAGATCAGCCTCTTCTTCGGCGTGGACGACGTCGACGGCACCATAGTGGAGGAGACGATCACCCGGGCGGCGGGTTCGGAGGCGGGGCAGGCGGTGTCGCGGAACGAGTTGGTGCGCATCATCCAGGATGCGGGGCGCTCGGCGGTGGAACGCGACACGCTCTACCGGGTAGTGAGGCGGTACGACTCGGGGTGCCCATGACCGTCCGTGTGGGCCACATCGAGTTCCTGAACTGCTTCCCCCTCTACCACGGGTTGGAGCGGCGCGCCGCCGCGGGTCTGTCGGGCCCCACCGAGTTCGAGTTGGTGCCCGGGGTGCCCACCGACCTCAACCGCATGTTGGTGTCGGGCACCATCGATTTCGGGCCGATCAGCTCGATCGCCTACGCGCGCGACCACGGCCAACTGCTTCTCAGCCGCCGGCTCTCCATCTCTTCGCGGGGGGCGGTGGACAGCATTCAACTCGTTGCCCGGAAGCCGATTGAGGAATTGCGCCGGGTGGCTCTGACCCCCAAGAGCGCGACGTCTGTGGCTCTGCTCAAGACCATGCTGAAGTTGCGGTACGGGCTGGAGCCGCTGTACGAAGAGCTCACGACCACACCGGGGGAGGCTTTGGTCGATAGCGACGCGGTGCTCCTCATCGGTGACGACGGCCTGCAGGCCCTCTACTTCCCCGTCGAACACACGACTTGTCACGACCTTGGCCGACTGTGGCGGGATTGGACCGGTCTTCCCATGGTGTTCGCGGTGTGGGCGACGCGCAGGGAGTTCTTCGCGAAGCATGAGGCGGAGCTGGTTGCCGTGGAGGGGGAACTGGTGGCTTCCATCGAGGCCAGCCGCGGCGCGAAGAGCGAGGTGGTCGATTCCGCGCTGGGGCTGTGGCGGTTCGACAAGCCCTGCCTCGATCGGTATTTCGAGGTGCTGAAGTACGGGTTCGACGAGGAGTACCGGCGAGGGCTGGAGCGCTTCTACGAGTTGGCCCTCGAGGCCGGCGAGCTCGCGGAGGCGCCCGAGCCGGCGTTCTTCGGAGCGGAGGGCGCCTCGTGAGTGCCCGCGGCGGGCTACAATCCAGTGGTGCGGCCGTGCCGGCTGGGGCTTCCGCGCCCGCCGGGATCGTCGGCTCCATCGATCCGCCGCTGGTGCGCAAGATCGAGGCCGGTGAGCGCCTGAGCGATGCCGATGCGGTCGAGCTGCTGCACTCCCGCGACCTGCTGACGTTGGGGCGACTCGCCGCCGAGCGGCGGCGTGCGCAGGTGCCGGACGATCGCGTCACCTTCATCATCGATCGGAATATCAACTACAGCAACGTGTGTGTCACGGGCTGCGACTTCTGCGCTTTCTATCGTTCGCCGGGCGCCGAGGGCGCCTACGTTCTGAGCAAGGACGAGATCTTCGCCAAGGTGCAGGAGACCCTCGACCTGGGCGGCACCGCCGTCATGATGCAGGGCGGTCACCACCCAGAACTCGACATCGCGTTCTACGAAGACCTCTTTTCGTCGATCAAGGAGCGCTTCGGCATCACGATCCACTCGCTGTCGCCGCCGGAGGTGCTGCACATCGCTTCCGTGAGCGGGCTGACCGTGCGGGACACTCTCGTGCGACTCCGGGCCGCCGGGCTCGACTCGCTGCCGGGTGGCGGCGCCGAGATCCTCGTCGATAGAGTGCGCCTTCGGGTGGCGCCCAAGAAGACGCGCACCGAGGCCTGGCTCGGCGTGATGCGCGAGGCCCACCTGCTCGGCATGAGCACCACCGCCACCATGATGTTCGGCAACGTGGAGACGCTCGAGGAGCGGGTGGAGCACCTGCGCCGCATCCGCGATCTACAGAACGAGACCGGCGGCTTCCGGGCGTTCATCCCCTGGACGTTCCAGGAGGGCAACACCGCTCTCGCGGGTACCGTGGAGCCGGCGACCGCCGTGGACTACCTGACGACGTTGGCCGTCTCGCGGCTCTACTTGGACAACGTCGCCAATATTCAGGCATCGTGGGTCACCCAGGGGCTGAAGGTGGGACAGACCGCCCTGCTGTTCGGCGCGAACGATCTCGGCAGCACGATGATCGAGGAGAACGTGGTTGCGGCTGCCGGGGTCACCTTCCGTGTGGGCGCCGACGATCTCGTGCGGGCCATCCGCGCTGCCGGTTTCGTGCCCGCGCAGCGGCGCACCGACTACTCCGTTGTGCGCGCTTTCGACTGAGAGGCTAATCTGACTGCCGCTCGCTGCCGATATTCTCCATGGCGACCCGGTCGCCGTCCCGGTATACTCGTCGCACGGCGCGGCACAGCGGCGCGCGCCACGTTCTTCCGGATGTCGTGCTCTTGGCCAATAGACGGTGGAGACGATCAGAGAATCGTGTGATTGATAGCGCAAAGCCGCCGAAGGGTCTGCTTCTCTATGCGGGCCTCGTGACCGTCGTGGTCGCGGGGCTGGTCGCACTATGGGCGGCCGGGCTGCTACCTCTCGGCGCGGGCGACCCGGACGTCGCGGGCGGAGAGGCTGTTGTTCCCGAGCTCGCATCGACGACTTCGGAGTCGGGAGCCGATCCCGCAACCGCGGCCGATCTCAAGGCCGACGCCTTCACGGCATATGAGGTGGGTCGCCTCGACGAAGCCGAACGCCTTCTTGGCGAGTATCTGGCTCTGCGCCCCGACGACCGCGAAGCCGCCGCCACGGCCGCTCAGGTGAGTTGGCTGCGCGGAGACGCCGATTCCTCCACCGCTCGATACGAAGCCCTGCTCGCCGAACACGGACCCGACCCCGAGACCTTGTACCAGCTCGCGCTGGTTCTTCGAGAAGCGGGCGGGCTCGACGTGGCGGCGCAGCGCCTCGAGGCCGCCGCGGGCCTCGATCCCGACTCCATCCCCATCCATCTGGAGCTGGCCCGGACCCTGCGCATGCTCGGGGAGCACGATCGGGCGGGCGCCGAGTGGGAGTCTCTGATTGCGAAGCTCCCCGAGGACGATGCGGCGCTGCCGGGCATCCTGTTCGAACTCGGACTCACCCGACTTCAGGCGGGCGACGAACCGGCGGCGCGCTCCGCCTTCGAACGCGGCGCCCAGCTGCGCCCCGACGACCCGGCCTTCGCCGCGCGACTTGAGGCTCTAGGCGCCGGGGGGGCGGGATCGTGACGGCGCGGGTGGAAACCGGGGCGGAACGATACGCCGCGGGCGTAAGGCGCGCCGGCCTGCGCGCCGGCCTTCTCGTCGCGCTCCTCTTGGCGGCGATCGCCGGGTCGCTCGTCCTGAGCGCCGGGCCGGCTTTGGCGGCCTCCGCGAACCCCACCGGCTACTACGACACCGCACTTGGTTGCGGTGCCGCCGGTTGCCACACTTCGGGCACAGCTGGACTCACCATCACAGGACCGACCTCGCTGAACACCGGGCAGATAGGCACCTACCGGGTGACTATCACCGGCGGTCCCGCGGTGAGATGGGGCATCGACCTCGCCTTCACGAACTCGGCTTCGGCCGGCGGCACGAGGTCCGGCGCCCTCGCCTCGGCCACCTCGAACATCACGGTCGTGGGCGGGAACGAGTTGACGCATAGCGCCAGGCTCCCCAGCAACGTGGTCGATTTCACCTGGACCGCCCCCGCCACGGCGGGCACCTATCGGCTGTGGGTTGCGGCCGTATCGGCGAACAACGCCGGCGGCAGGAACAACGATTTCAGCGCTCGCAACGGTGGCGGGTTCGTCGTGACCGTGACCGGGGACGTCACGCCGCCCACCTCCTCCATCTCCACTCCGGCCGCCAACGGCCTCGTGATCTCCTCGGCGACGTACGCCATCAGCGGCAGCGCCACAGATGTGAGCACCGGCGGCAGCAACATCAGCCAGGTGGATGTCTCCGCCGACAACCAGGCCAGCTGGAGCGCCGCGACCATCACCTCCGGCTCGGGCACGCCCACGGTCACCTGGAGCCAAACGTGGAACGTTCCCGTGCTCGACTACGTGTCGCGCACCATCTGGTCGCGGGCCCGCGACGCGGCCGCCAACACCGAGGTGCCCACCGCCAGTCGGCAGGTGTGGGTGGACCGCGTGGCTCCCAACGTGGGCAGCTTCGCGGTAGCGGGCGGCGTGGCCTACACCACGACGACCGCTGTCACGCTGAACAACAGCGTCACCGACGGCAGCACCGCGCAGGGCCAGCTCATCCAGATGCGTTTCAGCAACGATGGGGTCTCGTGGTCCGCGTGGGAGAACTACGCCGCCACCAAGGCCTGGACGCTCACCGCGGGCGACGGCGTGAAGACCGTGTTCGCCGAGTTTCGTGACGTGGCACTGAACGTGAGCACCACGAACGACACCATCATCCTCGACGCCACGGCTCCCACGGTGACGGCGACGAATCCGTTGAACGCCGCCACCAACGTCGATCCTGCGACAAACGTGACGGCCACCTTCGACGACGACATGAACGCCGGCACCATCAACGCCACGAACTACCAGCTCTGGCGCGACGAGAACGGCAACAGCGTCATCGACGGCCCCGACGTCGAGGTGGCCGGCACGGTCACGTATGCCGCCGGCACCAAGACGGCCACGTTCGACCCCACCATCGACCTGCTCACGAGTACGCCGTACATCGCCCGGCTGACCACCTCGGTGCAGAACGCCGCCGGCCTGCCTCTGGCGGCCGCCTACACGTGGCGTTTCACGACGTCATCCGGCCCGGACGCCGTGCCGCCCGCCGCCACGGTGGCGGCCCCGGCGAACGGTGCGGTGCTCACCGGTGTCACGTACGCCATCACCGGCGCCGCCACCGACAACGTGGTGGTGAGCCAGGTGGACGTATCGGTGGACGGCGGCTCGTCGTGGCTGGCCGCGACGATCACCTCCGGTGCGGGCACGGGCACCGTCACCTGGAGCTACACGTGGACGTTGCCCAACGAAGATAACGCTCCGCCCCGCACCATCATCGCCCAGGCACGCGACGGCGCCGGGAACACCGGGCTGTCCGTGGGCAACCCCACCATCACCGTGGACACCCGCGCGCCTACTGTGACCGGGTTCGTCATCAATGGTGACGCCCTCTACACAACGACGACCGCGGTCACCCTCACGAGCACGGTCACCGACGGCTCCCTCCCCATGGAGATGCGTTTCAGCAACGACGGCGTCTCCTGGGCCGCGTGGCAGGCCTACAACGCGGACGCCGCCTGGACCCTCACCGCCGGCGACGGCGCCAAGACGGTCTACGCCCAGTACCGTGATGCCCGCGGCAACACCACCGGTTCGGTGAGCGACGCTATCACTCTCGACGCGACGCCGCCCACCATCACCGGACGCAACCCGGTCGACGGCGCCACCGGCGTTCTCACGAACGTGGCGCCCCAGATCACGTTCTCCGACAACATGAACGCGGCCACCATGGTCGGCGCCAACGTGCAGCTCTGGCTCGACGCGAACAGCAACGGCGCTCTCGATCTGGCCGTCGACACGCAGATCGCCGGCGCCGTCTCGTACAACGACCCCTCTCGCACCGTGACGTTCACGCCGGGGGCGGCGCTGCTCACGAACAGGCGCTACTTCACCCGGGTCACCACCGGTGCTCAGAACGCAGCCGGGCTTGCTCTGGCCGCCGAGAGTGTGGCGACCTTCCAGACTGCCGCCGCAGCCGACGTGACCCCGCCCACTCTCACGAGCACCACGCCTGCGAACGGCGCAACCGGCGTGCCCGTGAACAGCTTCGTCACTATCGTGTTCAGTGAGCCCATGGACCCGAGCACCCTCACGAACGCCCTGGTGCAGCTGCGCATCGGGGCCGTCGCCGTCTCAGCTGAGACGGTGGTGCTCCACGCCGACCGCACCCAGGTCTTCATCTACCCCGACCGCTTGATGGACGTGAACACCGCCTACACCATCTGGATCTCGGGGACGGTGACCGACCTGGCGGGCAACCCGCTCGGAGCGGCCGTGTCACGCACCTTCACCACCGCCCTCACGGGGATCACGCCGCACGGGGGCTACTCGAACGCGAGCAACCTCTGCCGCAACTGCCATTCGCCGCACGGAGCGGCCGTGGCTGCCGCCTACGGCGGCAAGATCTTCCCGCAGTCGCAGGAGGCGGACGTCTGTTACATGTGTCACGACGGCACCGGCGCGGCCACCAACGTCAAGGCGGTCTTCCTGCTCGCCGGCAGCGGCCACCAGGTGAGCGACTCCACGGTGATCCCGGGGCCCGGCCTCACCAGCAGGTGCTCTTCGTGTCACGGCGCCCACTTCCCGGCTTCGGGCGCCGGGGGCAGGCCGAAGCTCTACAAGCCCACCATCAACGCGACCGCGGTCACCGGCAACAACTACACGTGGTGCCAGGCGTGTCACAACGACGCCAACAGTTGGGTCGTCCCCACGTACCCTTATCCGTCCGGCGGCATCGACGCGGCGCGGCCGCAGCGCGCGGCGAACGGCTATCCGACGCTCGGGACGTACCCGGGCGCGACCACTTACAACAACACCACATTCAACCCGCACAATCCCACCACCTCGGTGAACGTGATCTGGCCGGCTTCGGGCCGCACCTCTGGGGACTGTCGCAACTGCCACGCTTCTCACCGAAACACGGCCACCTACGACGCGCTCGTGGCAACGTATCGGCCGACACCCGACGTGGCCACCGCCCAGTCCGACCGGCAGAACGGCACCTACGCCCTCTTGTGTATCACGTGCCACGACGGCAGCCCGTCGACAAGGAACATCCTCCAGTACGTCTCATACGACTACAACCTCACAGGCGACGACTACACCGGGGGCCACCGCATCTTCACGGCCGGCGGCACCCTGCCTGTGGGAGCGCCGCTCCCCTGCTACGACTGCCACAACCCCCACGGGTCGAAGGGTAACAACGGCACGCAGGCCAACCGCAAGCTCATCTCCGACGAGCAGTGGTCGAACATCGACACCTCCACCACCGCCGGAGTGGTGAACTTCTGCTTCAAGTGCCACCTGCCCTGGGAGCGGGTAGCGGGCAGCGGGCAGGCTCTGGCGAACACCATCCCCGCGGGCGAACTCACGACGATCGTGGGCCTCGACCGGCGTACCGCCGCCAACAAGCTCTCGCTCATCTCGGGCATCACAGCTCACGGTGAGACCAACCGGGTCACTCCCACCGTGAGCTGCTACGACTGTCACGGCAACAGCTACGCGGCGCCGAGCGCCACCGCCGGCTACAACGTGCACCGCCCGAACCGCGGCGGCAGCTGCGTCGGGTGTCACGCCGTGGCCCAGGATGCGGGCGATGGCGCCCCCACCCGCCGGGCGATGACGGGCGAGTTCTCGCTCACCGGTCGCCACGTCATGGGCGGCGCGGTCACCGACAAGGATTGCGGCGTCTGCCACATGGAGGGCGACCCGGCCACCGGCAGCATCATCTCGGCGAACCACAAGAACAACGCCATCAACTTCCGCGACCCGGACACCGGCGCCGCCATAGCGACCGCCGTCACCACCTTCACGCGGAACACCGCCTCGAACACTCTGGAAGCCTGGGTCACCAACGTGCAGAACAACCTCTGCTTCAAGTGCCACGACGCCGGCGGCGCCGCGAGCACCGCCGCCCGTGTCTCGCCCGGCGGCACGGCCCTTCGGCCGTTCAGCAGCAACACCCGCGATGCGCCGAATATCTTCAGCGCTTTCGACCCCGCGAACAACTTCCACCATGCCGTTCGCGGTGCGGGGGCCAATCCCTATACCACGCCCACGGCCACCAACGGGAACGTCATCACCATGGTTGCCCCGTGGAACCAGACGGCGGGCTCGCACAACCTGATCTCCTGCTTCGACTGCCACGAGGCTCAGTCGGGGCACGGCAACACGAACCGCTACATGCTGCGCACGAATGTGGGTACCATCGCCACCCCGAACTACACCGGGCAGCGCAACCTCTGCATCCGTTGCCACAAGTCCACAGTCTATGAGACGGCCACGACCGGCAGCCGCTTCGCAGCCCACAACCAGGGACAACACACCTTGTCCGGCGGCAACACCTACGCCTGCCGCGGATGCCACGCCGGCCTCGTGGACGACGACAAGGACGCGGCGGTTGCCAACGGCGCGCCCGGCAACATCCACGGTGGGAACTTCACCTGGCCGGCGGGCTCCAAGACCCCGGGCACATCTACGCAGCGCTACATGTACGGCGGGTGGCTGGGTGGCTGGCAGAGTGGCACCTGCTACGGTGGCAACTGTAACCATACCAACGGCCGCACCTACTAAGCCCGCGTTGTGGCGGCCGAGCGCCTTGTGACAGCCCAGGCCGAGGCCCCGGGCTCCTTCGTCTCTCGATGGACCAGAGAGGTCTGGACCATCATGACGTCGGCTTGGGTGGCCGTGGCGGTGGTGCTGGCCTTCATCCTCGTGGCCATCGCGGGTAGCATGTTGCCACAGGCCACGGCGACATCAACCTACGCGCTTCATCAGTGGCAGTTCGAGCATGGCTGGGTCTCGTGGTGGGCGGAACCGCTCGGTCTCTTCCAAGCCTTCTCGTCGTGGACCTTCATCGCCATCCTGACAGTCTTGGCCGTGAATCTGACGTCTTGCACCGTGGACCGTACGATTCGACGCGCCCGGGCGGCACGAAGGGGTGCTCGTTTCGGTGTGGCGTTCGCGGGATCGCTCGTGCTGCACGCCGGTCTGCTGGTCGTGCTCGCGGGCGGGGTGGTCACAGCCGGGTGGCGATTCGACGCGACCGTGGTGGCCACAGAGGGCCAGACCGTCGACATCGGGAAGGGGGAGGTTGTGCGGTTGGCGCTCGGGCCGTTGGCGGACGCAGGCTCCACACCGCCGCTCTCGATGGCGCTC
Source organism: uncultured Actinomycetes bacterium (assembly GCA_947085635.1). Lineage (GTDB taxonomy): Bacteria > Actinomycetota > Thermoleophilia > RBG-16-64-13 > RBG-16-64-13 > JAHJSA01. Next base: position 15,154 of record CAMTXC010000004.1, read on the forward strand.
GACCGCTTCCGACCGGTCTACGAGGGCGGAAGTCCGATCACCCTCGATAGCGACCTGACCGTCCGGGGAAGAGGCGGTGAGCCTCGAGACGTGACCGTGGCCGTGAACCGACCGATCGACGTCGACGGGTGGCGTATCACCCAGGCGGGCCACGGATATTCTCCGGCTGTCGTCGTTGTGTCGCCAACCGGCGTGGTACTGCTGGACGCCTTCATCGCCCTCGAGTCGCAGCGCGACGGGGAGGAGCCGACCTTCAGCGATCGGGCGGGCGTTCCCGGGATGGAGGGATGGCTTGAGTTCTCCGTTCTCCCCGATCTGGTCTTCGAGGGGGGGCGCGCGCGATCCGGCTCGGTGGAGCCTCGCAATCCCGCCCTTCTGGTGACTGCGCTGGCCGAAGACGACAGTCCCGTCACCGAGGCCGTCGTCGTCCAGTTGGGAAGTGAGGCCGGTGTCGTGGGCTACAACGTCGTGTTCAGCGATCTGAAGTACTGGTCGGCGTTCCGCGTGGTGCGCGATCCGGGTAGATGGGTGGTCAATGTGGGATTCATGGTGTGCCTCATCGGGCTCCTCCTGCGCTACATTCCTGGGTACGTCGGTGGGTGGGGACGCAGTGAGACGAAAGGGACCCTTTGAGACCTGTTGAAGCCGTCTTCTTCTGGGCCGCAGTGGCGTTGTACGTGGTCGCCTTCGCGGCCTCGGTGTTCGGGGCAGTCTTCCGCAGACGCGGAGTGGAGTCGGCCGGATTTGCCTTCGCGGTGGCCGCATTCGCTTCTCACACCGTCGCCGTCATCCTTCGCTGGGCTCTTGCCGGCCACGTTCCGGTGGGCAACCGATACGAGTTGAACCTCTCTGGCACATGGCTTGCCGTACTCGTCCTCCTGGGCCTTGGTTTGGCCGCTCCGCGCGTCCGCCTGGTCGTCGCGGGTGGTTTGCCGCCGATCCTCCTTGCGCTTGGCCTGGGCGTCACGGCCTGGAAGGTGATAGCGCCCCTCTCCCCGGCGTACGACAGCTACTGGTTGATTGTCCACGTGGTGTTCGCGTTCCTTTCCTTCGGGTGCTTCGTGGGCTCGTTCAGCGCGGCCACCTTCTATCTGATCGAGGACACCGGCCGCAGACACAGGCTCTCGCATAGGCTGCCTCCTTTGCCGGAGCTCGAGGAGATCAGCTACCGATTGGTGGTGGCCGGGTTCATCCTGGAGGCGGTCATGATCGCGACGGGGGCCGTGTGGGCGAATGACCTCTGGGGGAGCTACTGGAGCTGGGATCCTGTGGAGACGTGGTCGCTCGTGTCCTTCCTCGTGTACGCCGTCTACCTCCACCTGCGCACCTTCGCCGGCTGGCGGGGGCGGCGCTCGGCGGCCGTGGCCATAGTCGGCCTGGTCTTCGTCTTCCTCTCGTTCTGGGGTGTACAGTGGCTGGTGCCGACCGTCCACGACGTCAATCAGTTCTAGGAGGAAGGGCCGTGGCACAAGAACCGACTGCCAAGCGCGGTGTCTTGGTCGTGTTCAACAACTTCCTCCACGATCTTGCCTCGGGCACGTGGGTGGCGGCCAACGCGTTCCAGTGGGGCGTGTTGCGCTGGAGCCGCGCCGAAGGCACGCCGGTCGACGAGGCCACCAGGGCCGGGCTTCAGGCCGCACGCACCGCGAGCCGGGTCTCCCTGTGGTGGATCGTGGGCGGCGGGGTGGTGCGAGCTCTGACGTTCCGCCGGTATGAGTGGTCGGACGCGGCAGGGCGCGGGCAACTCGGCCTCCTCGGCGTGAAGCACATGCTGCTGTTCGGGGCGGTCGCGGCCGGGCGGCGTCTCGAACGGCAGGTGGCGGCGGCCCAGGAGCCGGAGCGGGGCACAGAGTACCGGGGGTAGGCGCCTGGGGCAGGCGCAGGGGGTAGGCGCCCGCTTCTCGGCGGGTGGGACCACGGCATTCTCCAGCTACACCATCGAGCGGGTCCGGGGTTCAGCCGCGGCTTGGGTATCCGCCTTCTGGAGCCTCCCAACCGAGTGTTCAGTTTGACACGACCACTCGTCTGTTATACATATATCAGTGTTAGTACAAGTGGGGCACCGGGGGTCACGTTTCACGGGGGTCGACGTCGTTTCCGCGCTGAGTCGCTCCGGGTTCGAGTGGGCCGGTCTTCAGATGGGAGAGAGTCACAAACCGACTGCACGAGGGGGTCGAACCATGGCCAGGAAACCCAACTTCATCATGACCGCCGGACCGGTCCAAGCGTCCGATCGGGTCCGCGCCGCCCTGGGCGGCCAGATCATCTTTGACTACTCGGAACCCTTCTTCGAGCTGTACAGAGACACCGAACGCAAGCTCAAGACCTTGTTCAAGACCGAGAACGACATCGTGATGATGCAGGGCGAAGCGCTCCTTGGGCTGGAAGCGGTTTCGGTGTGCGGTCTGGACGAGGGCGACGTGGTAATCAACATCGAGAGCGGCCACTACGGGGAGGGCAACCGGTATTTCATCGAAAAGTACGGCGGAAAGGCCGTCCCGGTGGAGACCGAGTGGAACACGGTGGTGCAGCCGGAGCAGCTGGACGCGGTGCTCAAGGCGAATCCCGAGGCGAAGATCCTCTGGATCGTCCACTGCGAGACGCCGTGCGGCACCATCAGCGATCTCGAGACCTTGGTGAAGCTCGGCAAGCGGCACGGGTGCCTCGTGTTCGTGGACGCGGTATCGTCGCTGGGGAGCCGCGATATCCGCACCGACGAGTGGGGTATCGACGTGATGTCGGTGGGGTCGCAGAAGGTACTCGGCGCCCCTCCGGGGTTGAGCGCCATGAGCGTCTCCGAGTCCGCGTGGGAGAAGTTCCGGTCGGTGAGGAATCCCAACCGGCACTCCTACTTCTCCATCCTCGATTGGAAGGAGAAGTGGATTGAGGGCGGTTTCTGGCCCTACACACCCTCGACCACAGACGTCGCCGGGCTCAACGCCGCCGTAAGCGAGTATCTGGAGGTGGGGCACGAGGAGCACTTCCGCCGGTACGCCGAGGTCGCCCGCGCCGCGCGTGCGGGCGTGCGGGCCATGGGTCTCGAGATCTGGCCCGACAAGGATGAGAACGCCTGCGAGGTGGTCACCGCGGTCACGGTTCCCGCGGGCATCGACGACAAGGAGCTACGCGGGCGCATGCTGGAGCGATTCGGCGTGCTCATCTCGGGAAGCCTGTTCAACACCCCCATCTTCGGCAAGCTGGTGCGCATCGGGCACATGGGCGGCTGCTGCGATCCGAGCTATGCGGTCCTCGCTCTCGCGGCCATGGAACATAGCCTGAAGGAGATGGGCTATCCGGTGACCCTGGGCAGTGGTGTGGCAGGAGCGCTCGCCGCGTTGTGATCTTCGACGCGCACATGCACGTGGGCGACTTCCCCGGGTTCGGAGTGTCGCTCGACCAGGCGGGTCTGACTGCCTTGATGGCGGAGTGCGGTCTCGACCGGGCCGTGGTGTTCCATCCGGACAACGCCTACGTGGCCGAGGTGGTGGCGGCCGTGCCCGAAGCGTACGGTCTGGTGTGGTCGAACCCGCGTATGCCGGGCTATGTGGAGGAGGCGGAGCGCTGTCTCGACGAGCACGGGTTCCGCGGCATCAAGCTGCACCCCTTGCTCGACGGCTACCATCCGAACGACCCCGCCGTCCACCCGCTCATGCGCCTGGCCGAGGAGCGGCGCGTGCCGGTGCTTGTGCATACGGGCCATCCCATCTTCACGCTTCCGTGGAGCGTGGAGGAGCTGGCCGCGCAGTTCCCCGGTGTCGACGTTATCTTTGGGCATATGGGACACGGCAACATCGTCTACATCAATGCCTCCATCGACATCGCCGTCCGGCGGCCGAACGTGTACTTGGAGACTTCCGGGATGCCTATGCACACGAAGATCCGAGAGGCGGTGGAGCGCGTGGGACCCGACCGTGTGCTGTACGGCTCAGACGCCCCGTTCCACCACCCCAAGGTGGAGATGTTGAAGGTGGAGCTCAGCGGTCTCACGTCGGATCTTCAAGAGCGGGTGCTGGGGTCGAACGCGCAACGCCTGTACTTTCAGGAAGGGAGCCGGGAGTAGCCTATGGCGTGTTCTGTGCGGAGGGGGTAAGAGCTCGTTCTGGAACGGGCTCCAAGGGCGGCCATAGCGTCGGTCGCGCGAGGCAGTAAGTCAGGACACACGAGGAGAAGGAGGATCGAAGATCATGGGTGAGCGCATTTCGAAGACCGGACCGATCTGGGCGTTCGTCGCCCTCATCGTTCTGGGCCTGGGCCTTCTGGCCGTCGGGTGCGGCGACGGAGAGACCACCACTACAGCGGCCCCGGACACCACGACCACCGCGGCCCCGGATACGACGACGACCACGGCCGCCGCCCCGGAAAAGGAGGTCACCAAGATCGGCGTCGTGGTCCCCGAAGAAGGCAGTGACTACGGGTGGAACCAAGAGGGGGTCGAATCGGCCCAGGCCCTGGCCGACGAGCTCGGCGTGGGTATCGAGGTCGCCGACGGTGCCGGCTACGAGGATCCGGGCCCGGTGCTCCGTCAGCTGGTCGACAACGGTGCCGACTTCCTCTTCGCGCACGCGAGTGGCTACGCTACCCAAGCCATGCAGGTGGCTGAAGAGACCAAAGTGCCGGTCGTCGTCATCGGCGCCTTCGAAGGCGGGCTTGTCCCCGGTCTGAGCCAGGACCTCGAGACCCATGCCGAGGAGGGCTCCTACCTGGCGGGCTATCTCGCCGCCAAGATGACCAAGACCAAGACCTTGGGCATCGTCATCTCGGCAGATGACGAGAACTGGACCAAGATGGCCGGCGGCTTCGTGGCCGGCGCCCGTTCCGCTATGCCGGACGCGAAGGTGATCATGGCTCAGATCGGGCAGGCCGGCTACGCCGACGCCGCGGGCGGCAAGCGCGTGACCGAGGCCGTCATCGCCGGGGGGGCCGACGTGGTCTACGGTATGGGCGACGGTTCCAGCTTCGGCATGATCCAGGCCGCCGAGACCGCCAAACCGCCGGCCGGGGCCGATAAGGTGTGGTTTATCGACGTGATCGGCGACAAGACCTCCCTCGACAAGAAAGGGGTCTACCTGACCTCCGTGTGGTGGGATTACCTGCCCCTCTTCAAGCAGGCCGTTCAGGCCTACAAGGATGGGACCTTCGGTACCGAGGTCTTCTACATGAGTGTGGCCAACGATTCCATCAAGCTCATCAAGACCGACCACATCCCCGACGACGTGTGGGCCGAGCTCGAGAAGATCAAAGCCGACATCATAAGCGGCGCGGTGAAAGTGCCGGTGTTGACCGACAAGGCCGCGGTCGAAGCTCTGATCAAGCAGTAGGCCGAGGTGACGAACGGGACGCCGACGCATATCGAGACGATGACGAGTGATCTGCTCCAGGCGGACGGCGTCCGCGCCGGAGCGACGGCGGGGCCTATCGGCCCCGCCGTCGAGGTCCGGGAGGTCAGCAAGGCCTTCCCGGGTGTGGTGGCGAACGACCGGGTGTCGCTCGCCTTCCACCACGGCGAAGTGCACTGCGTGCTCGGCGAGAACGGCGCCGGGAAATCCACGCTCATGAACATCCTGTCGGGCATGTACAAGCCCGACTCCGGCGCGGTGATGGTGGAAGGGCGGGAAGTGACCATCGACTCGCCCCGCCGCGCCATCGAGCTTGGGATAGGCACCGTGTACCAGCACCCCACGCTCATTCCGGTGTTTACTGTGCTCGAGAACCTGATGCTGGGCGAGGGCGTCGGCGTTCGCCTTGATGTTGAAGCCGGGCTGCGGGCCCTCGACCGGTTCGCCAAGACCTTGGGGCTGGAGGTGGATCCCCACGCGCCGGCTTCAAGGCTGGCCCTGGGACAGCAGCAGCAGATCGAGATCATCAAAGCCCTCTGGTCGGGCTCGAAAGTCCTGATCCTCGACGAGCCCACTTCGATGCTCACGCCCCAGGGCATCGAAGAGCTGGAGAAGGTCATCTCCCAGCTGCGCGACGAGGGGCTGGCCATCATCTTTATCACTCACAAGCTGCACGAGGCGTTGGATCTGGGCGACACAGTGTCGATCCTACGCGGAGGCCGTGTGGTCGGCTCGTGGGGGCCCGACGTGGTCAAGACCAAGAGCCGGAGCGAGATGCAGGCCCTCATCGTGGGCGCCATGTTCGGGGAGGGAGGCGGTTCGCTGGAAGATGTAGCGGAGGTGCGCGACGGAGTCACCGGGCGGGCGCGGCGGAGGGGGTTGCCACCCGAGCCGGTGCTGGAACTGGTCAAGGTGTCGGTGGAGGCCCTCCGCGGAGAGGTTGGCGTGCACGAGGTGGACCTCACGCTCCGGCGGGGCGAGATCCTCGGCGTGGCCGGCGTCGACGGCAACGGGCAGCGCGAGCTTGCCGAGGTCATAGCCGGCCAGCGGAGCGTGGTCGGTGGTGACATCCGCCTGTGTGGCGAGTCGATCGCCAGGGCCGGCGTTGGCAGGCGGCAGAGCCTGGGTCTGCGGTACGTTACCGACGACCGCATCGGTGAGGGGACGGTGGGGACTCTGAGTGTGGGCCTCAACCTCATACTCAAGCGTATCGGTGAAGAGCCGTTCTGGCGAGGCGGGCGTATCCGCGAGGAGGCCATCGACCAAGCGGCGTGCGACCTCGTCGAAGGCTTCGATATCCGCACGCCGGGCACGGAGACCCGCTGCGGCACGCTCTCCGGCGGCAATCTGCAGAAGGTGGTCCTGGCACGTGAGCTTTCATTCGACCCGAAGGTGGTGGTGTACAACAAGCCGACGTACGGGCTGGACCTCAAGACCACCCTCGCTGTTCGTGATCGGATCAGGGACCTGGCCGAAAGCGCCGGCGTGGCGGCGCTGCTCATCTCCACGGACCTCGAGGAGATCCTCGACCTGTCGGACCGCATAGCCGTCCTGTTCAGGGGCCGGATCACGGGGATCGTAGACAATGCCCCAGGGGTGGAGCGACACGTGGGAGAACTGATGCTTGGTGGCGACCGTGGTGACTGACGTGGTATCGACCTCGAGAGCGGTTGTGCGTGGCGCTTCCGCCGCGAAGGCCGGGACGAGCGCTCGGTGGGCGTGGTTGTGGAGTCTGGGTCAGGCGATCGGGCCGATCCTGCTTGCTCTGTTGGTGAGCGCAGCGCTCCTGCTGGTGCTCGGAAAGAACCCCCTCACCTTCTATCGCGACATCGTGAGCCAAGGCCTGTTCAACAAGGGCGGCATCCAAGACACCGCGATCCGCATGGCGCCCCTGTTGCTCATGGCTTCCGGACTGATCGTGGCATTCCGAGCGAACATCTGGAACATCGGCGGTGACGGCCAGTTCCTGTTGGCGGCGGCGTTGGTGGCCGGTGCGGGCCCTCCCCTCATCGGAGCGCTGCCGAACGCCCTCGCCTTCGTGATCCTGTGCGTAACGGCCGTGGTGGTGGGGGGCGGATGGACCGTCGTCCCGGCCTACTTGAAGGCCCGCTACGGGCTTAACGAGATCATCACTTCGCTGATGATGACCTTCGTTGGCGTGAACTTCGCGAACCTGCTGATCAAGGGTCCGTTTCGCAGCACCACGACACAGGTGCCGCAAACCGACGTGATCCCGTTCAAGGAACTGCTTCCGCGGATCCCGGGCACCCGCATCCACGTGGGGCTCGTGTTGGCCCTGATCGCCGTGTTCGCGGTGCACTACGTGATGACGAGGACCGCCTTTGGGTTGAAGTTGCGCGTCCTTGGGGCGAATCCGCGGGCCGCCGCCCACGCCGGGCTGAGCATACCTCGCCTCACCATAGTCGGCTTCATGCTGAGTGGGGCGTTCATGGGTCTCGCCGCCGCTGTGGAGGTGTTGGGTGTGTGGGGCTATGTCCGCGCCGACTGGAACCCCAATTTCGGGCTGCCGCTGTTCGCTCTGGTGTTCTTGGCGCGGCTCAACGCGCTCGCGGTGATACCGCTGGTGGGGTTCTACGCCGTCATCTCCATGGGAGGCCATTTCGCCGCCCGCCAGGCGGCCCTCCCCGACGATTTCATGCTCATGATCGTGGGGTTGATATTGCTCTTCATGACGCTCACCGAATACCTCGCGGGGCGGAGCGAACGTGGCGGGTATCTTTCCGCCGGCCTGAAGAAAGCGCTCGGGAAGGGGGGCGGGGATGAGTGACATGCTCACTGCCGCCTTCCTGTCGGCGCTCATTTCCGGTGGGATCTTGGCCGGGATGCCGCTCCTGTTCGCCAGTCTGGGCGAGACCATCTCCGAACGTGGCGGAGTCCTCAACATCGGCCTCGAGGGCATGATGCTCATGGGGGGCTACACCGGGTTCGTCGTCACGCTGTACTCGCAGTCTCATTGGCTGGGATTGCTGGCCGGCGCCGGCGCGGGGCTCATAACCGCGCTGCTGATGGTCGTGTTCTGTGTGCGACTCGGTCTCGACCAGATCGTCGTGGGCATTGCCATCCTCATTGCGGCCGGGGGCTTCACAAGCGTGCTACAGCGCGCCCAGTTCGGCACCACCTATCCGCGGTTGGACGCCATGTCTGCCGTTGAGATCCCGTTGTTCGCGAAGATCCCGGTGATCGGGTCGAGCCTGTTCGCTCAGCCCGCCATCGTCTACGTGGGCTTCGCGCTCGTGGCGGTGCTGCACTGGGTGCTACGGTCCACGAACATGGGACTGAACCTTCGGGCGGCGGGCGAGAAGCCGGAAGCGCTGGACGCCGCCGGAGTCAGCGTGACCGCGGTCCGGTCGATCGCCGCCCTGTCCGCCGGCGCCTTCGCCGGCCTGGGCGGGGCCTACATGTCGATCGTGGGCGCGGGCATCTTCGTGCCGTTCATGACTCACGGGGCCGGGTTCATCGGCATCGTGATCGCCATGCTGGGTCGCGGTCGCGCGCTGTGGGTGGTCATCGGATCGTTCTTGTTCGGCATGTCGGTGTCGCTCACCACGGCGCTCCAGCTGGTGGGCATCACGGTGCCGATCGACGTGGTCAACATGCTGCCGTTCGTGGCCGTGCTGGTGGTGCTGGTGATCTTTGCGCGGCAGGCCTACCTACCCGCCGCGCTCGGGTTGCCCTACAAGCGGGGGATCCGGTGACTCGGCCGGTCGAAAGGCACCGGATGGATGTAGGTCATCAGACGGACCCCGGTCCGACGAAGGGAGGGATGAGCACTTGACATACGTGACGTTCCACAAAGAGAAGTGCATAGCGTGCGATCTCTGTTCGGAGGTCTGCTCGCTGAGCAAGCTGGGTCGGATCCAGCCCGCCGCCGCCGCCATCCGCATCACGCGCGATCACTCCTTGTACTTCGGGGAGATGCGTTGCGCGGTATGCGACATGGCGCACGACCGTGCCTGTGTGGACAGCTGCCCCGTCGACGCGCTCACCTTCGACGAGCCCTCCGGCGTGGTGCGGTTCGACGCGGAGCCGTGCACCGATTGCGGCGCCTGCCTCGACTCCTGCCCTAACGTGGCGCAGGACGCGATCTCCAGGCGCATCGTGATCTGCGACCTCTGCGACGGCGACCCCATGTGCGTGCAGTGGTGCCCGGAAGCGGCTCTTACTTGGGAGGCGGACGCATGAAATACGGCGGATATGCGGGCAAGATCCTCACCGTGGACCTTGCGTCGGGCTCCTTCGGCGAGATGCCGGTCACGGAAGAGTTGGCCGAGGGCTACTTGGGCGGCCGGGGGTTCGCGGCCAAGATCCTCTACGACGAACTCGCGCCGGGAATCGACCCTCTCGGCCCGGAGAACAAGATCCTGTTCGTCACCGGACCCGCGACGGGCACTTTGGTGCCCACCGCGAGCCGCATCGGCATCGGCTGCAAGAGCCCACTCACCGGCGCTCAGTCCGTGAGTTACATGGGCGGGCACTTCGGGGCCCAGCTCAAGTACGCCGGTTGGGACGGCATCCTCGTGAGCGACGTCTCGGCCTCGCCGGTGACTTTAGTGATCGACGACGGTCGCGTGCGTCTGGACGACGCCACGGCGCTGTGGGGCAAAGACACCTACCAGTCCCAGCGGGAGCTCGCCGCCTCTCTCGGGCGCGACTTCCAATTGGGCGCTATCGGCCCCGCCGGCGAGAACCTCGTGAGCTACGCCAACTTCATGCACGTGCAGCACGCGGCGGGACGCGGCGGCATAGGCGCTGTCTTCGGCTCGAAGAAGCTCAAGGCCGTGGCGGTGCGCGGCACGGGCGGGATCACGGTGGGCACCTCCACCGCCGAGTACATCACGCAGTGCCGTGAGCTCCACCAGATCATCATGGAGAACCCGGTACGCGACGGCTTCCGCTGGTTCGGGACCACCGGCATGCTTCCCTACATGAACGAAGTGGTAGGGCTGCCCTACCGAAACCACCAGGACGATCGGGCTCCCGACGTCTCGGACATCCACAACGAAGAGATCGCCAAGTACGTCAAGCGGTATGAGGCGTGCGGCGGATGCAACGTGATCTGCGGCTCGGTCGTTGAGTTCGAACGGCAGGGGCGGAGCTATCGCACCGAGCGTATCGAGCACGAGTCGGTGTGGGCGCTCGGACCCCTGTGCGGCATCACCGACCTTCTGGCCATCATGGAGGCGGGCCACGTGTGCGACCTCCTGGGGATGGACACGATGAGTGCGGGAGCCGCCCTCTCCTGGGCGATGGAGGCACGAGAGAAGGGGCTTCTCTCGGCGGCCGACGTGGACGGTCTCGATCTCAACTTCGGCAACGCCGACGTGCTCTACGATACGCTCCACCGCATCGCGGCCCGCGACGGTTTCGGCGACGTTCTCGCCCGCGGCTCGCGCGGCGCCGCCGAAGCGGTGGGTAAGGGCGCGGAGCTGGCCATGCAGGTGAAGGGGCTCGACATCGCCGCCTACGCGCCGCGCGGCTTCACAGGCATGGCCCTCAACTACGCCACCGCCGCCCGCGGCGCCGACCACAACAAGGCCTTCACCGTGGCGGCGGAGTTCCTCGGAGTCCTCGGCGACTACGATCGATACGACACGACCGGCAAGCCCCGCCTCGTGAAGACCATGCAGGACAGCACCGCGGTCATCGATTCGTTGATCATGTGCATGTTCACCGTGGATCTGGGCATCAGCGTCGAGCTGTACGCGCGCTGCGGGAGTCTCCCCACGGGCATGGACCTCACCACCGACGATGTTTATACGATCGGCGAACGCATCAATACTGTGGAGCGTTTGTTCAACGTGAGGGAAGGCTTCACCCGGGATGACGACCGTCTTCCCGGCCGGTTCGCGGCCGAGGCCGCGCCGTCGGACCCGGGAGCGCACACGGTGGACGTCGCCTCGTTGATGGACGAGTACTACGTGGAGCGTAGCTGGGACGCGCAAGGGGTTCCTACTGGAACGATGCTCGCCCGGCTGGGGCTCGCGGACATGGCGCCCGCCGTGAGATGACGGGGAGTCTTGATCCTGTGAAGAAGGGCCGCAAGAAGGGCATACCGCTCTACTTCCAGGTGAAGCGGTCCCTCAGTGACCAGATCCTGTCCGGGAGGTTGCCCGCCGGGGAGCAGATCCCTTCGGAGTCGGCGCTCACCGCGTCGTTCCGGGTGAGCAGGGTCGTGGTGCGACAGGCGCTTCAATTACTCGAGGATGAAGGTCTCATCTACCGGGTGAGGGGGAAGGGCACGTTCGTTACCGACGACGTGGACAAAGACAGGATCCCTCGCCTCTCCGGTTACCTCGAAGATCTCATAAACATCGGTCTCGCCATGGAGGTGAAAGTCCTGGAGTTCGGCCTCCGGAAGGCCACCGCCGACCTGGTGCCGATTCTTGATGTCGACGAGGGTTCCGACGTGTTCTTCGTGAAACGACTACGGCTTGTCGACGGGCGGCCGTTCTCGGTGATCCACAATTTCGTTCCATACGACATCGGGAAGCAGATACCGCTCGAAGCTCTGGAGAGCGAACCCCTCATGCAGTTGATCGAGACCCGCACGGGCGAGTCCATCGACTGGGCCTCTGAGGTGTTCCAGGCCGTGTCGGCCGACTCCGAGCTCGCTGGGCTCCTCGAGGTCGACATCGTGGCTCCTATCCTGAAGATGATCCTCACCGCGTACTCGCCCAACGGGCGGGTGGTGAACCTGGCCCACGTGTTCTATCGCTCCGACCGCTACAACTACCGCGGCCATCTCAAGCGGCGGCGCACGGACGAGTTCATAGGCTGGGTACCCATCGAGATCGCCCAAGGGGGAGCTAGGCGGTAGAGGCACTGAACATGTGTGGTATAAACATATTAAGATTAGTACAAGTTGCGCCTAGCGGAACTGCGGAGTGCCGGGGCGTGCCGCTTGGCAGGCCGGGGAAGCGCCCCTTGAAAGAGACCGGAACGGAGGTGCTCGGATGAACAGGCAGCCGTTGACGTTCTTCATCCCCACGCGTGTGGTACACGGGCTGGGATCGGTGGCAGGTGTGCCGGGGCTGGTGGGGAGCTCCGGCGGCACTCGGGTGTTCCTCTGTGCTGATGAAGGCCTCACCCGCGCCGGCGTGACCGGCCGTGTCTCCGGATTGCTGGAGGCGGCGGGCATCCCCTTCGTCGTGTTCGATTCGGTGGAGGAAGACCCCGGTACGCGTACGGTGCATTCCGGCGTCGAGTTGTTCAAGGCGGAGGGCTGCGACCTCGTCGTCGCTCTGGGCGGCGGGAGCCCGCTGTGCGCGGGCAAGGGCATCGCCCTGGTGGCCGCCAACGGCGGCGCGCTCACCGACTACGAAGGCTTCAACAAGGCTTCCGTCGGCCCGTATCCGGTTATCGCCATCCCCACGACCGCCGGTTCGGGCACGGAGGTGTCCAAAGTCACCATCCTCACCGACGAGGCCCGGGGCTTCAAGATGTCGATCCTTGATGAGCGCACCTTCCCGCGGGTGGCCGTACTCGATGGGGAGCTCATGGCCACGCTGCCCGCCCGGCCGGCGCTGGTGGCCGGTATGGACGCCCTCGCCCACGCCCTGGACGCTCTCTGGTCGGTGGGAGCCACTTCCTTCTCCGACGCTCTGGCCGTGACCTCGGCCGCCACGATCTTCGAGATGCTGCCTCGGGCCGCCCTCACGGGCGACCTGGCGGCGAAGCAGGCCATGTTGGAAGCGAGCTCGGCGGCCAACATCGCCACGGGTACCGCGCTCCCCGGGCTGGCGCACGTGTTGTCTCAGCCCCTCGGCCGATACCACCTGTCGCACGGCCTGGCCACGGGGATCATGCTGCCTCATACCTTCGAGTTCAATCTGCCGGTGGCCGCTCACACCGTCGCTCCCATTGCCCGGCTGCTGGGGGCCGACGGCTCCGAGAAGGAACTCGCCCGGTGGTTGCTCGATCGCTTGTGGGAGTTGATGGAAGAGGTGGGCTTCCCCACGTCCCTCGATCCCTCGCTGGTGCCCCTTGCCGACCTGCCGATTCTGGTGGAGCAGTGCACCAAAGTGGTCAACTACCGGCTCAACCTGCGTCAGGCTTCCCCGGCCGATCTCACCGAGCTGTACTTGGCGGCCTTGGAGGAGGAGTCATGAGCCGTGACGAGGCTGCGAAGGCGGGTTCCCGTGTGCTGGTGGTGGATGTCGGCACCGGCGAGACGAGTGAGGAGACGCTTTCCCCGCGGGTGACCCGCGATTTCGTGGGAGCCCGCGGGCTCGGGGCCTACTATCTCTTCAGGAACCTGGAGCCCGGCATCGATGCGCTGGACCCCCGGAACCCGCTGATCTTCGGTGCGGGCCCCTTGGCGGGAACCACCGCTCCCGGGGGTGCCCGAGCGTCGCTGGTGACGAAGTCGCCTCAGACCGGCATCTATCTGTTCAGTATCACCAGTGGCCGGCTGGGTCCGGCCCTCAAACGGTCCGGGTACGACCTCGTCGTGCTCACCGGCCGCGCCGAGCGGCCGGTGTACGTGGAGATGGACGGGGGTCGCGTCCGAGTGCGTGACGCCGAGCACCTGTGGGGCCTCGATACACAGGCCACTCAGGAGGTGCTGCGGCTCGAGCTTCGCGACGACAAGGCGGCCATCACCTGCATCGGGCCGGCCGGGGAGCGTCTCGTGCCGAGTGCGAACCTCATCAACGAGCGGCGCGCTCTCGGCAGAGGTGGAGCCGGCGCCGTGATGGGTTCGAAGAACGTCAAGGCGCTCGTGATCCGCTGGGGCGACGAGGCGCCGTCTCTAGCCGATCCTGCCGGTTTTCGCGCCGCGGCCCGCGCCGCGGTCCGCGAGCTCAGAGCCCACCCCTTCACCTCGGGTCCACTGAAGGCCTTCGGCTCTGTGAGCACGGTGGCCGTGGCCGCGCACGCGGGGATCCTCCCCGCGGACAACTGGCGGCGCACCGCGTCGCCGGAGGAAGCGGAGCGGCTGATGGGCGACGAGCTACGTGATCGGTACCTGGTGAAAGACGTGCCGTGCGGCGATCCCTGTCCGTCGCGATGTTCGAAGATCACGGTGGTGCGTGAAGGACCCTATGCCGGGTCCATGACCGAGGGGCCGGAGTACGAGACCGTGTACTCGCTCGGCACCGCCTGTGGCGTCTTCGATCTGGCGACCATCATCCACGCCGATAGCCTCTGCGATCTCTACGGGATCGACTCGATCTCGGTGGGAGTCACGATCGCGTTCGCAATGGAGTGCGCCGAGCGGGGACTCCTTTCCGAGGAGGACACCGGCGGGCCGTTGCGCTTCGGCGACGGGGAAGCGGTGGTGCGTCTCGTGCGCGACACCGCTTTCCGGGAGGGTCTCGGCGCGCGGCTCGCCGCCGGCACCCGGGCTCTGGCCGCCGCGATCGGCGGTGGCGCCGAAGGCTTCGCCATGCACGCGAAGGGCATGGAGCTCGGAGGCTACGACCCGCGGGGAGCGAAGGGTATGGCCCTGGTGTACGCGTGCGGCCCCCGGGGCGGGTGTCACCATGCCGGTGGCTACACTGTGGCCGTGGAGCTGAGCAACCCCGACATCGACAGGTTCGCCGACACGGGCAAGGCCCGGTTGACCTTGGGCACGCGCGATCGGCGCGCCGGCTTCGCCGACGCGGCCGGCACCTGCGCGTTCCTGATCGTGGGGCTCCAAGACGGCACAGTGGCCGACTTGGTGTCGGCGGCCTCCGGATTCGATTACTCCCCTGCCGATCTATACCTGGCGGGAGCGCGCATCAACGCCCTCGAGCGGGTGATCAATGTGCGGGAGGGTGTGCGTCCGGAGGACGATTCCCTGCCTGCGCGGCTCACGGCCGAGACCCTGCCCGATGGCCCGGCGGCCGGACAGAGGGTGGACCTCGCGCTCATGCGTTCGGAATTCTACCGAGAGAGCGGTCTGGATCCTCGCACCGGGCTGCCCACGAGCGAGACATTGGAGCGATTGAGCCTGGCGTGGGTGCTTGACGATCCCGCCGTAGCGGCGCTGACGGGATAGGAGGAACATTGGGCTACTACGCCGATCTCAGGGAGTACATCTCGGAGTTGGAGGCACGCGGCCTCGTCCGCCGTGTGTCCTCCAGGATCTGCAAGGACACGGAACTGATGCCGCTGGTGCGCCTTCAGTTTCGAGGGTTGCCGGCCGAGCAGCGGACCGCCTTCGTCTTCGACGACGTGACCGACGTAGCAGGCCGGCGGTATCGCGGGAGCCTCGCGGTGGGCGTGCTCGGAGCAAGCCGGGGCGTGTATGCCGCGGCCTTGGGATGCCGGCCGGAGGAGATCCGCGAAAGGTGGGCCGCGGTGCATCGTGGTTACGTGGAGCCCAAGATGGTGACCGGTGGGCCGGTGAAGGAAGAGATCCACGTGGGCGAGGGGTTGCTCGAGCACGACGGTCTGCTGGAATTCCCGCACCCGATATCCACACCCGGCTTCGACCCCGCTCCTTTCCTCACGTCGCCGTACTGGATCACCAAGGACCCCGAGACCGGCGTGCGCAATGTCGGTACCTACCGGGGCATGATCAAGGGGCCGGGGCGCACCGGGGTCATGGTCCATCAGTCGCAGCACATCGGTCTGCACTTCCAGAAGGCCAGAGCACGGGGGCAGAACTTGGAAGCGGCCGTGGTGGTGGGATGCGTTCCCGCGGTGGGCCTCTGCAGCGTTGCCAAGATCCCGTTTGGCATCGACGAGTACACCGTGGCCGGTGGTATAGCCGGCGGTCCGCTCGATCTGGTGAAATGCGAGACGGTGGACTTGGAGGTGCCGGCCGCGGCCGAGATTGTGATCGAAGGCTACATCGACACCTCATACCGTGAGGCCGAGGCGCCCTTCGGGGAGTACACGGGCTACATGGGCACGCGCGCGATGAACCCCGTGTTCACTGTCACCGCGATCACCCACCGGAAAGAGCCCATGTATCAGGCCTTCCTGAGCCAGTTCCCGCCGTCGGAGAGCAGCCTCATTCGCAAGCTCGCGTACGACGGCGTGTATCTGAACTTCCTCAAGAACGACTGCAATATCCCGGGCGTGCTCGACGTGCAGCTGCACGAGTCCACGGGGAGCTACGGCCTCATGGTGATCCAGCTGCGCAAGTCGCACCACGCTCAGCCCTGGCAGGCCTTGAACGCGGCCGTGGCGCTCGACCCGACCATCGGCAAGACGATAGTGGCCGTGGATGAAGACATCGACCCTACCGACGCCGACGCGGTGAACTGGGCCATGGCGTACCGGATGAGACCGCACCTGGACGTGCGCATCACCACCGGAAAGATGTCGATCCTGGACCCGTCGTCGGCGCCGCCCGACGCTCCGGTGGACGAGCAGCGTTTCCCGCCGCCGGTGGGGACCTCGGCGATGCTCATCGACGCCACCATCAAATGGGACTACCCACCCACTTCCCTGCCGCGCCGCTCTTTCATGGAGAAGGCGATAGAGCGCTGGAAGGCGGAGGGGTTGCCCGAGCTTTCGCTTCGAAATCCGTGGCACGGCTACGAGCTGGGCTACTGGACGGACGAGGCGCGCAGGGAGGCCGAAGCCGCCACCGAGGGGCGCTACCTGGAGACCGGCGACCGGCTGTTGTCGTCGAGGGAAGATCTGCCGCGCGAACGCGGCGGGGAAGGGTAGATAGATGGTCGACATCGCCGTAGACTTCGCGGGGCTCCGGCTCAAGAACCCCTTCATCATCGCTTCGTCGGAGCTCACCAACACCCTGGACAAGGTCAAGACCGCCGAGGAGCACGGCGCTTCGGCGGTGAGCACCAAGCTCGCCTTCCTGCACGTGCCCTTCCCGGCCCGCCCCTACCACATCGTCGAGCGGCACGGCGGCTTCTACTCCCCTTCCGGTGAGCGTCTGGACGTGGAGCGGGCGCAGCGGCTCATCCAGGAGTCGAAGGAGCAGACCGAGCTGGCGGTGATCGCCAACATGATGGGCCCCGGCGAGGATCTCGAGGGCTGGGCCACCTTGGGCCGCATGCTCGAGGAAGGGGGCGCCGACATGCTCGAACTGAACATGTCGTGCCCGAACGTGGGCTTGATGGCCAAGCAGCTCGGGGTGGAAGCTCCGCCGGAACTGGGCGCGTTCTTGGGCCAGAACCCGCAGCTGGCGGGTGAGGTTGCCCGGGCGGTGTCTACCGCGGTCTCGATCCCTGTCATGGCCAAGATGACTCCGGAAGCCAACACGCGACTCGTGGCCGCCGCCTGCGCGGCCGGCGGCGCGGCGGCCGTAGCGGCCATCAACTGCCCGCAGTCGCTTCCGGGCCTGGATATCTACAACGGTGGGCGCCCGCTCTATCCCACGGTGCGCAACCAGTCGTTCGCGGGGCTGTGCGGCCCCTGGATCAGGCCGCTCGCCTACCGGCACGTGGCCCAGATCCGCCAAGCGCTGCCCGACTTCCCCATCGCCGGCGGCGGCGGCCTCATGAATTGGCGCCACGTGGTCGAGATGATCATGTACGGGGCCACCGCGGTCACTTTCTGCTCGCTGCTGTATCTCAAGGGCTACAAGTCGTTCAGCAAGATCGAAGGAGGTCTCCGGAAGTTCATGGAGGAGTCCGGCTACGACTCGCTCGCCGACTTTCGCGGCCTCGCCCTTCCCTACCTCGTCACTCCCGATCAGGTGGATTATGTCACCAAGTTGCCTGCCTTCGACCTGGAGAAGTGCAACGGCTGCGGCCTGTGCGCCGCTCCCGGCCACTGCGAGTGCATCGAGATGACCGACGACATACCCGTGCTGGTGAAGCCCGAGGAATGCTACTCGTGCGCGGTCTGCTACTTCCTGTGTCCGCGCGACGCCATCGCGATGGAGGAGGTCACGGCATGAACGGCTGGGCGGGGCGCATCATCCGCGTGGACCTCACTGCCGGAACGATCGCGGTGGAGGATCTCGACCCGAAGTTCGCCCGGGAGTTCATCGGAGGGCGGGGGTTCAACGCGAAGATCATCTACGACGAGTACGACCCGGCGAACCGAGACCCGTTCAGCCCGGACAACATCTTCTGCGTGAGCACCGGACTCCTGGGCGGCACCCTCGCTCCCGCCGCCGGGCGCACCACCTGCTCGGTGGCCATCAACCCCATCACCGGGGTCTTCGGCGACGGCAACGCCGGGGGTCATTTCGGGGCCGAGCTCAAGCAGGCGGGATACGACACCATAGTGGTGAAGGGGGCCTCCGCGACCCCCGTGTATCTCTCCATCTACGACGACGAGGTCGAACTCCTCGACGCCACACCCATCTGGGGCAAGGAAGTCACCGAGTCGGACGAGTGGCTTCGCGGCCGCATCGGCGACGCTCAGGCCCAGGTGTACACCATCGGTCCCGGGGGAGAGAACCTGGCCAGCATCGCCATCCCCCTCTGTAACCTCACGCGGGCGCCGGGCGGGGGCGGCACCGGCGCGGTGCTGGGCTCGAAGAAGTTGAAGGGGATCGTGGTGCGCGGCACCCGTGGCGTCGGGATCGCGCGGCCGGATGAGTTCAAGGCGGCCTGCGAGGAGTCGTTCGACCATCTCACGAACCACCCGCTCTATTCGTCGTGGGCCGAGTACGGCACTCCCGTGCTCCTCGGCGTGTACAACGCGGGGGGAGCGCTGCCCGTCAAGAACTGGCAGACGGGCACGTTCGATGGCTGGGAAGGGCTCGACGGGCCCGCTTTCGTGGAGAAGTACTCCAAGAAGGCCAAGGGGTGCTTCACCTGTCCGATGCACTGTAGCCATTTTTGGGAGATCACCGATGGTCCCTATGCCGGCACGAAACAGGAGGGCGTGGAGTACGAGGCCACCGACGGCTTCGGGGCGCGCAGCGGCAACGCGAACCTGGCCTCCACCCTCTACCTCAACAAACGCTGCAACGAGCTCGGCGTCTGCGTGGTGCAGATGTCGAACGTCTACGCCACCGCCAAGCACCTGTGGCAGGACGGCATCATCGATGCCACCGACACGGGTGGTCTCGACCTCTCCTGGGAGAACTGGGAGGACATGCCTCCGGTGGTAGAGCAACTGGCTCGACGGGAGGGTTTCGGAGGCCTGTGGTCGGAAGGTGTCTACCAGGGCTGTCAGAAGATAGCCGAGCTCAAGGGCCTGCCTGAGGAGCAGGTGACCAGGTACGCGATCCAGTCGAAGAAGATGACCCTCTCCTCCTACGATCCCCGGCCGCTCAAGGGTGGGGCGCTGGAGGTGGGCACCTCCACGCGCGGCGCCGACCACCTTCGTGGCCTGCCGACGCTGGAGGTCTTCGGGCACTGGTATCGCGACAAGCAGGAGGACGTCGTCAACGACCTGGACGTGCCCGCGGAAGTGGTGGCCCGTTGGTTCGAGCTGGACCTCCTCAGGAAGGACAAATACGAGGGCAAGGAGGAGATGGTCAAGTACTACCAGGACCACTGCGCCATGGCCGACGCCCTCGAGATCTGCAAGTTCATCACCTCCTGGCGGTTCGGTATCGGAGCACCCCGCATGGCCCGTCTGATGAGTGCGGCCACAGGGGTCGACTACACGTGGCAGGACGTCCAGGAGGCCGGCGACCGGCTCTACACCCTCGAGTATGCGCTGCAGCGGCGCTACGGGCTGGGCCGGGCTGAGGACATGTTGCCGGATCGTTTCTACGAGGAGGCTCTTCCGAATGGGGCCGTCATCGACCGAGAGAAGTACGAGGAGATGCTCACCGCGTACTACGTCCTTAGGGGATACGACAAGGACACCGGTACGCCGACCGAGGAGAAGCTCCGCTCGCTTGGCCTCGCCGACGTTGCCGACGATCTGAAGAGCCGCGGGATCATCCCGTGACCGTGAGGCCGCGGTGAGGGAGAAAGCCCACGTGCCGGGCGAGGGCTGACGTGCGGCTCGTGCTGCTCGAGCCCTCGGGAACCCGCAAGCGCGGAGTCGCAACCTACCCCCTGTTGCGACCCGCGCCTGGGCCTGGCGGCGGCGTCGAGGTCCAGGGCGCCGGCCTCGAGGCCGACCGCGTTCGCCTGCTGAGCCTGCGGGTCGCGGTGGAGGGCGATCCCCTTACCGCCGCCCGCAGGCTGGCGGACGTCCTGCGGGGGCAGGGCGTGGCGGTTCTGGAAGCCGCGGACGCGGCGGTTGCGGCGGCTGCGATCGCCGGTTTCGTGCGCGAGGTCTCCCCGACGGCCCCGGTGTTCGGGAACAACTCGTCTGTGTTGAAGGAGTTGGGCGCGGAGTTGCAGGCGGCGGGAGTACGCCTGATCCCCGGCTATCCGGGGCGCGCGGTGCCCGATTCGGAACGTGCGATCACCCGTGGCTGGCAACTCCCGTCTATGCCCGCTTCAGTGGGGGGGCAGACCTTCGTCGAGCGCGTACCGGGTCCGCGCCTTGAAGCCGGCTCGGGGGCCGGCGCAGGCTTCGGTCCGGGCCCCGGAGCCCCGGATGGGGCCGGCGGGGAGGGTACGCCGGCGCGCCGCGCCCACGGTCGGCGCGACGCGACCGCGATCCTGGGCGTGAGCGCCGCGGGAGCGGACGGCTCTTTCGCATGGGTGCAACACTTCGAGAACATCTCGGTGGCTCTGTCAGAGGCGGGCCGTGTGGTGCTCGTGATACCCGTCGACAAGGTGCTGCTCGACGAGGAGGCAGCCCGGTTCCAGGCCGGGCTCGCGGCCTCGTTCGGATGGGCGGCCCGCATCCTCGACCGGGTGGATGCGGAAGCGGGCTCCGTGGCCGAAGGGCTGTGGACAGACGCCGCTGCCGCTTCCTCCGGCACTCCCCACGTACTGGTGGTGCTGCTCGACAATGGCCGTTCCGCGCTCGCCGGGTCCCCCTTTTCTCCGCTCCTGCGCTGTATCTCGTGCCGCGCCTGTCGGAAAGACTGCCCCACGCAGGCCTGGTTCGGCGGAAGCCTGAAGATGAGCCCGGTGGAGTACATGCGCTTCTTCCTCCTGGGCCTCCACGACGACCTCGGTCTCTGCGTGGGCTGTGGGAAGTGCGGGCAGTCGTGCCCTGTCGACATAGATATCCCCTTGCTCATCGCCCGGGCGCGCGACGAACGCGGCCTGGCCCACTACGTGCGCGACTTCGCTCTGATGAATCCCGAGCTTCTGGGGCGTTACGGTTCGCTCGTGCTGGGTGGGAGCAGGGGCGGCCGCAGGGCTGGGGTTCTGGCGGAGAAGGCGGTGGGCGTCCACCGCGACTTCCGGATGCCCCCTTTCGCCCGCAGGGACTTCTACCGGGTGATGGGGGAACGTGGCTCGACTCCCGTCCGCACCGTCGGCGCACCCGAGGACGTAGCCCGTACCGGGGGGCGGGTCGCGGCGGGCGCGGGCGTCGGCCCTCGTGTGGTGTTGTTCTCCGGGTGCTTCGTCAACTACCACGACGTGGAGCAGGGCATCGCCACCGTGAGCCTCCTCGAGAAGGCGGGATTCGCTGTGGACGTACCGCGCCACCATTGTTGCGACATCCCGAAGCTGCAGGGCGGCTCCTGGCGCCACGCCAGGCGCCGAGCGCTGGAGAACGTCCAGACGTTGAGAGCCGCCGTCCGCGGCGCGGAGGCTGTGGTCACCGGGTGCCCGAGCTGCGCGCGAGCACTCACGGACTTCTATCCCGAACTGCTGGGCGCCGAGGCGGTGTGGCTGACGAAGGCGGTGAAGGAGCTCTTCTCGTTCCTGCGCGAGGCTGGGTTCGACCCCCAGGCGGTGCGATCCGGGTCGGCGGCTGCGTCGATCGGCTCGAAGTCGGTCGACGAACTGCTCTACCATGTGCCCTGCCACTATCCCGCGGTCGATCCCGAGCTCTCCCTCCTCGGGTTCTTCGACACCCTGGGGGCGTCCGTCTCGGAGGTCGACCGTGGGTGCTGCGGGATGTCGGGCTCGTTCGGCATGAAGACCCGTTCCTACGCGCTGTCTCGCGAGATCGCTGCCGATGCCTGCGCACGCGTTGGGGAGTTCGAGGGGACCGCGGTCATGACCAACTGCGGAGCCTGCAGGCTCCAGCTTGAGCAGGGGACCGGCCGGGATGTGCTGCACCCCGCTGTGGTTCTGGACACGCTGACATCGAGGAGGTCGATGGGATGAAGTCGTACAGCACTCTTATCAAGGGCGCCCGCCTTGTGGTGGAGCGCTGCTTCTCGGTGAATGCCGGGGACAGCGTGCTCATCATCTGCGACGATGATCACCAGCGCGAGGCGCAGGCCCTGGCCGGGGTGGCCTACAGCTTGGGGGCCTATCCGGTGATGGCGGACGTGTCCCACCACGTGGGCTCCGCGCTGGCCTCCATGGCGGTTTCCATGGAGCCTTCGAAGACGCTGGCCGCGGCGATGAAGGCGAGCGACGTGATCATCATCACCACGAACCTGGAGTGGGCCAACCGGTTCGCCCACGTGAACCCGGTGGCCGAGAGCGTGGCGCTCGGAGCCAAGATCGGGTCCGTGGAGGAAGGTATGGCCGACTGGGACCTGAGTGCCGAGGACATCGACCTGATCGTGGGTCGCGCCGAGCGCATCATGGAAGCCATGGAGGGGTGCGAATGGGCGCGCGTCACCAACCCGGCCGGCACCGACGTGCGCGTGTACCTGAAGGACCGTCTACCCTTGAAGGTGGTGCCCATCAAGGGCGCGGGCGAGATGATGGGGCCCGTGCCCCTCTGGGGTGAGGTGGCGTACGCCGCCACCGAGGATCGCACCGAAGGCGTGATCGTGGTGGACGGGATCATGCTCGGCGTCGGGGTGTACGGGTCACTGAAGAACACCATACGCTGGGAGATCGAGAAGGGTAGAGCGGTGAGCATCACGGGTGAAGACGAAGCCGGCCGGCTTCGGTCCGTGGTTGAAAGTTCCGACGAGAACGCGAATGTGGTAGCCGAGTTTGCCATCGGCACGAGCCACAAGGAGGTGCTCGGCTCGCCCTCCGAGAAGGGCATGCTCGGTACCGTCCACTTTGCCCTCGGCGACAACTCGCACTGCTACCCGGGTGGCATGAGCTGCAGCAGGCTCCACCTGGACGGGTCGGTGCGCGACGTGACCGTGGAGGTCGACGGGCGGGCCATCATCAAGGACGGGGTCCTGGTTGTCTGAGGGGGAGCCCACCACGAGCCGCCGCCGCCCGGCCTGGCGTGTTGGACGGCGGATCTTGGAGGTCGTATGAAGGAACGAGTGAAGGTCATAGACATGGTGGAGGGTAAACGGACGGACCTCCCCGGCGGCAGCTTCGTCTGCGAGCTGATCTCGGGCCCGCGGGCGGGTTCCAGCGACGTAACCTTGGGGTTCTCCACCTGGAAACCGGGAGCGTCCACCAAGCAGATGGTGCACGACGTGGAGGAGCTCGCGTTCATCGTCGAAGGCGAAGGGAAGTTGTCCATCGGCGACGAGTACGTGTCCTATCGGGCGGGGCAGGGCGTGCTCATCCCGGCGGGGGTGCCTCACGGTGTGGTGAACGACTCGTGTGCGGACATGAGCATGGTCTACGTCTTCGCTCATCCCGAGTATCCGCCCACGAGGGAGGCGTCTCCCGACGATCTGACCCGAACCGGCGACCGGCGAGAGTGAGCTGCCGATGAAGAAGATACTGTTCGTGGATCACGAGAAATGCGTGGGGTGCCGGTCGTGCGAGACCGCCTGCTCTCTCTACCACGAAGACATGTGCCGCAACTCGGCCTCGCGCATAACAGTGCTCAAGTGGGAGAAGGAAGGGATCGATCTCCCCACGGTCTGTCAGCAGTGCGAGAAGCCCATGTGTCGCGAGGTGTGTCCGGTGGGTGCCCCCTATCGCGACGAGGCGACCGGCGCCATGCTGGTGGACTACGAGATCTGCCTGGGTTGCAGGATGTGCATGGCCGGCTGTCCGTTCGGGGCGATCGTGTGGGACGACACGGATCACAAGGTGAAGAAGTGCGATCTTTGCGGGGGCGAGCCGAAGTGCGTGCGCTTCTGTGAGCCCAAGGCCGTGGACTACGTGCGGTACACTGCGGCGGTGCTGGCCAAGAAGCGGGCGATCGGCGCCCGCTATTCGGAGCTGCTGAGCAAGTACGGGGAGTGACCCGCTCGAAGGAGGGCGAAAGGTGCTCATAGGCGTTCCCAAGGAGATCAAGAACAACGAGTACCGGGTCGGGGTGACCCCATCGGGCGTCTGGGCGTTCCGCGAGCACGGTCATCAAGTGCTGGTGGAGCGGGGCGCGGGCCTGGGTAGTGGTTTCACTGATGAGGCGTATGCCGCGCGGGGTGCGGAGTTGATAGATCAGGCCTCCGAGGTCTGGCGGCGGGCAGACATGGTGATCAAGGTCAAGGAGCCTTTACCCAGCGAGTACCCGTTGCTGCAGGAAGGCAAAGTGCTGTTCACGTACCTCCATCTCGCCGCGGACCGCACGCTTACAGAGGCGCTCCTAGAGAGCGGCACCATCGGGATCGCCTACGAGACGGTGGAGGTGGACGGCGCTCTCCCGCTTCTCACGCCCATGAGCGAGGTGGCGGGTCGCATGGCTCCTCTGGTGGGGGCGTGCGCCCTCCTCTATCCGAACGGTGGATTGGGTCGTCTCGTGAGCGGGGTGCCGGGGGTGGCTCCCGCCGACGTGCTTATCCTGGGAGGGGGTATCGTCGGGCTGAACGCCGCCAAGGTGGCGGCGGGAACCGGCGCCCGCGTCACCATGCTCGAGATCTCGCCCAAGCGCCTTGCGTATCTCGACGATGTGCTGCCGGCGAACTGCTCGGCCGTGTACTCCGACCGGGGTAACCTCGAGCATTACCTCCCGATGGCCGACCTGGTGATCGGGGGAGTGCTACTGCGCGGTGCCCGAGCACCCCATCTCATCACCCGTGACATGCTGCGTGACATGAAGCCGCGGGCCGTGATTGTCGACGTGTCCGTGGATCAGGGCGGTTGTGTGGAGACCACCCGGCCGACCACCCACGAGTCGCCCACGTACTATGAAGAGGGCATCCTGCACTACTGTGTGGCCAACATGCCCGGAGCCGTGCCTCAGACCTCCACCGCCGCTCTCACCAGCGTGACCCTTCCATACGCCCTTCGGCTCGCCGACAAGGGCGTCGAAGCCGCACTGCGCGATGATCCCGGTCTGGCCTTGGGTGTGAACGTGTGGCGGGGCAGGCTCACCTGCGGCCCGGTGGCGGAATCGTTCGCGATGGCCTGCTCGACTCTGGAGGAGGCGATTGCCTAGCCGGGACCGGACACTGCTGTGAGCGCCGAGGCCGAACGTGAAGGGG
Organism: uncultured Actinomycetes bacterium; assembly: GCA_947085635.1. GTDB lineage: Bacteria > Actinomycetota > Thermoleophilia > RBG-16-64-13 > RBG-16-64-13 > JAHJSA01. The sequence goes on from CAMTXC010000004.1 coordinate 40,648, forward strand.
GGCGGCTCGGCGGCGGCGTGCGCGTCAGGGTTGTCCTCCTGGGAACCCTCGCGCAGTACGTTCCTCGTGGTGAGAAGGGCCCCGCGATCGTTCTGGAAATGCCGGGACCCGAACCGCTTCGCGCGGTGCGGGTCCGGCTCGGCATCCCGGACGACACGCCGCGGATAGCGTACCGGCGCGGGGATGCCATCGACGACGACCATGTGCTGCTCGACGGAGACGAGGTGTCGTTCGTATCGCCCATAGCGGGGGGGTAGTAACCAGGTAACCAGGGTCGGAGGGTACGTGGGTATCACCGAAGAGGTCTTGGGGAAGCGCGCGGACATCCTCCGGATCGCCGCCGGGCATCATGCCACGGACGTACGGCTGATCGGTTCCGTCGCCCGAGGTGAAGCCGGTCCGGACAGTGACGTCGATCTGGTCGTCCGTTTTCTTCCCGCCGCCACGGCACAGGACCACACGGCCCTGGTCGATGGGCTCGAGATACTGCTGGGGCGAAAAGTGGATGTCATATCCGAAACCGCTCTCCGCGAGAGCACCCGTGCCCGTCTGCCGCATGAGGCTGTGACCTTGTAGGAATGTGCACTCAGAAGGTGCACTCAGCCGGGAACTCTCGACCGCTTGACAATCGCCCCTCAGTTCGCATATGGTCTTAGAACGACCGTCACGGGCTACCCTGCGGAAGGGACGGCAAGGCTGTTTGGGATTCCGCCTACGCACAGCCGAGCTGCCAGGAGTTTCTGGCAGCTCGGCTGTTTGCTTTCCTGGGTCGAGGTCGTGACGAAGGGAGGAGGTGAGGAGATATCGCGGCCGTGCCTGCGACTTGAAGAGCGCCCGGAGCCCGCATCGAGAGGCGCAGCCGGAGTGGCGGCGGTGTAGGAATCGAGTGTAGTGCACGTGGAACGCAGGGAGGAAGGGGGTAGGTATGCAGTGTTATGTGTGTGCTCAGTCGGACAAACAGACCGAAGCTGTTGGCATTTGTATCGTCTGTGGCATGGGTCTCTGCAAAGACCATGCAATCAGGGAAGACGTCGATTTGTGGGAAGGCGGCTACCCATTCCCCAGCAAGAAGGCCAAGAAGAAGCTGCCGAGGATCCTATGCGACGAATGCGCTGAGGTGTTGACGTAGGCGAACGAAGCAGTGATGCGGCCGCCGGAAGCGCTCTTGGCGGGTGATGGAGGAGGTGGTGCCGACCCAAAGATATGCGCACGTTGATGTGCCGGAATGGCCATCGCAGGTTTCGAACGGTTTCAGCAAGTTTCACTAGACGAGTGGCGTTGTAGGAGAAGTACAGGCTACCCTGCGGAAGGGACTGCCAGGCTGTAGGTGTTCCGCATGAACACGGCCGAGCTGCCAAGAGGAGACTCTTTGTGGGTCGGTTTTTTGTTCTCATCCCTGAGCCCGAGCAATGGTAATGGGCGTCGGGGTTCGAGAGCACGACCCGGCCACTCGAGGGGGAGAGCGAGCAGACGGATTTGTGGTTGCGCTTCTCCCAGAGACAGAAGTGGGTCGAACAGGATTGGGAGGGAACAATGTCGCTGTATGAGAAGATGATCAACGAAGCAGTCGGGGCAACGAGAGCTGTTTTTGGCGTGAACAAGGCGAATCGGGGCGGAACGTTCAAAGTTGCAGACGCCAAGCCCTACGTCGACGCTGTGAACAAGATGAAGGCGGCCGACGGGCAGTCCAAGGAGGTCATCGCCCTCCACGTGGACTCGGTGAATGCCCACTTCGACATCATGACGAGTCTGTGCGAGACGGTGCGTCCCGAAGACGATCCCTTTGTGGAGCACTACCAGACTCCGCCCATCCTCGAGATTCTGTACGAGGAAGATTCGGCCTTCAAGGATTCGATGTGGAAGTTCATCGACGCCATCGGAGCCAACAAGGCTTTGGTTGGGCGGGAAGCGGTGCGACGCTACGGGGGCATGTACGGCCCGACCTGCGTGGTGGACTTCGCCATGTCCGTAGGTTCCGTGCCGAACCTGGTCAACCAGATCCTCATCGGCTTGGACATCCCGGCAGACCACAAGAAGACGATTCTGGCGTGTAAGTCGTGGGGCATGAACACGTCCTACGGCCTCGCCGGGGCTCTTCGCGGGGCCATCGAGTCTGGGAAGACGCTTGCCGAGGCCGAGCAGGCCGAGATCGACATGCTGCAGTTCATCTACCGCGAACCCTCCGCTGCCCAGGCTCAGTTGATGGACACCCACAATCTGGGCGGACACGGAGGCCACACGTCCTTCGACACCCGCAAGTACATGCAGCAGTACAAGGACAGGATGCGGCCGACTATCGTCGCTGCCATGAAGGCGGGCGTGCACCCGGCCAACATCACCGCCGTGCCGGCGTACTGCGTGGGCGACGTCGCCCACCACATCGCCCAGTCCGCGTACAACATGTTCGCCGACGACATGGTCTTCGCCATCTACGAGGCGGTGACGGGCGTCTTGGAGAACACCCTGAACCGTGCCCTCAAGCAGGATGCGTTCAAGAGCGTGTATGACGTCCTTTCGGTGGCCACGGGGTCGACGGCCTGCGCATCTGCCTACATTCTGTGGAAAGACAGCTTCACCGTACCCATGGTGATCGACCTGCTGAACAAGCGGTTCCACAACTACTGCGCCATGCATCCCGACCGGGGCGAGGCCGACGAGCTGCACAACGTCGATTTCATGGATATCCTCAAGCGCGGTGAGAGCATCCTCGATATCACCCCGCTGGGGTCCGGCGGCAAGATCAAAGGCGTGGAGGTCGACCTCAGTACCGTCGACAACAACGAGGTCATCAGCAACCCGCAGCGTTACACGTATCCGGCCTGCGCCATCACGCAGCGCTTCGCGGCCCTGATGACGTTGTCCGACTTCCCGTGCTTCCTGACGCCCGAGTGCACCACAGCCACCCTGATGACCAACATCGTGGCGGCGGATCCGGGCACCCCGGGTGCACCGGTGCGCGGCTGCAAGGACTGCGCCACGTGCTCCCTGATCAAGCGGAACGTGCCGATGGCGACCGGCCTGGGCACGGGCGCCAAAGGGTATTGCCAGTGGCATCTCGCCGTCTGAGCCGGGAACGTCTACCTAGACCGACCTAAGGTTCGGGTGAACACGAGTGGGGATCGGGGCGACGCCGCCCCGTTCCCCGCTCGACCATCGCCACTGACTAGAACCCTGGAGGTGACACTGTGCCACAGCCAACTCTACTGAAACGCGCCATCGCAGAGCTGATCGGTACCTTCGTGCTCGTGTTCCTGGGTACGGGTTCCGTAGTAACTTCGGTTGTGTTCTTCGGAGGCGTCGAATCCGCGGGCCTCTTGCTTATCGGCCTTTCCTTCGGTTTCGCCGTCATGATCATGATCTACGCCTTCGGGCATATCTCGGGAACCCACATCAACCCCGCGGTGAGCATCGCGTTGTGGGCCACCGGCCGCTTTCCGTCCAAGGATCTCGCGGCCTATGTCGTCGCGCAACTGATCGGAGCGGTTCTGGCGTCGCTTACGATCGTCGCCATCGTCGGCACCCGGGCCGTCGACGCCGGTCTGGGTCATACGATGCCGGGTGACGGCGTGACCTACTGGCAGGCCATCGCGGTCGAGGCCGTGACGACCTTCTTCCTCGTTCTGGTGATTTGGGGCGCGGCGGTCGACAAGAGGGCGGCCGGTGGATTCGCCGGGCTGGCCATAGGCCTCGTTGTGGCGGCCGACATCATCGTCACCGGACCTATCGCCGGCGCTTCGATGAACCCGGCGCGTACGTTCGGTCCACTGTTGACTGAGACATTCTGGGGCACGACGAGTGGCTGGGAGAAGTTCCCCATCTACATCATCGGCCCGATCGTGGGAGGTCTGATCGCGGCCTTCGCGTACGACTACGTGTCGGGGATCAAGAGCGCAGGAGACAAAGACGAGTCGTAGTCTCCGGTGGCTCTCGACCCGGCGTCCACGCACCGGCCGGCAAAGCCGGCCGGTGCGTGCGAGAGGCGGCACACGTGGCGGGCGCGCTGATCTCCCGGTACCCGCGTACTCGGAGTCTGGTTCGTTTCGGGTCCCGCCCGGAAACAGAATGGTGAGCACGTGAGCGAATCGGGAATACGACTACTGGGCATATCCGGGAGTCCGCGCTTCGAGTCGACGCACTACGTTGTCAATGAGGCGTTGACATACGCTCACGAGAGCCACGGTGCTGAGGTGGAGTACTTCAGCGTCCGCCGAAAGACCATCGACTTCTGCATCCACTGCGACTACTGCATCCGAAAGAAACAAGGGTGTGTCCACAAGGACGACATGGCGGAGGTCTATCCGAAGATGCAGTGGGCGCATGCATGGATTCTTGGAAGCCCCTGCTATCAAGGGCAGATCAGCGGCCAACTCAAGTCGCTGCTCGATCGCTGCCGAGCCCTGGTGGCGCAGAATCCGAAGGTCTTCAAGAACAAGATCGGAATGGGCATCGCGGTGGGTGGAGACCGGACCGGTGGTCAGGAACCGGCGTTGCACTCCATGATCGACTTCTACCTGATAAACGAGATGATCCCGGTCGGCGGCGGTTCGTTCGGCGCGAATCTCGGAGGCGCTCTGTGGTCGAGGGACAAGGGAGCGGAGGGCGCAGGGGCCGACCAGGACGGGTTGGCATCGGTGCACCGGTGCGTGGATCGTCTGATCGAAGTCGCGCGCGTGTTCCATGGGTGAACGTCCGTGAGGAGGTCGGCCGCATGACTTTGAAGGTGGTGTGGGGGATCACGGGCTCCGGCGATCTGATGCCGGAGACATTCGCCGCGATGTCGGCCGTCAAGGAGAAGGGAGACGTTCAGGTCACCGCGGTGCTTTCCATGGCGGCGGTGAAGGTCGTGCGTTGGTACAAGCTCTGGGAGCAGCTGGAGACTATAGCGAAAGACGTGTTGATCGAAGAGGACGCCAACACACCGTTCATTGTGGGTAGGCTACAGACCGGACGTTTCGATTGTCTGCTGGTAGCTCCTCTCACGGCGAATTCGGCAGCCAAGATCGCATGTGGGGTGGCGGACACGATCATCACCAACGCAGTGGCGCAGACGAACAAGATAGACGTTCCCATCTTCTTGATGCCGGTTGATCAGCGCCCAGGAACGACCGTCACGACCCTCCCCGGCGGGGAGAAGCTCGAGCTCGCGATACGTCCGGTGGATATCGAGAATGCCCGGAAGCTGGCTGCGATGGATGGCATAGTGGTTCTATCTGGACCGCAGGAAATCGAGGGGGCGGTGGCGGGATGCTCACGACGACACCCAGAGTAGCTATGAAAGTTGCCGTAACTACCGGCTGCAGGCTGCACATCGGTTTCACGAACCTGAGTGAGGATGTCGGCCGGTGCTACGGAAGCATAGGGGTGGCACTGGATTCCCCCAAGACCACGGTAGTGCTGCGGACGCACGACTCTCTACGCATAATCGGAGGGGGGCAGGATCAGATAGAGGAGTACCTGCGCTGCTTCTGTCGTCACTTCGCGGTGGAGCCTCGAGTCTCCATCGAGGTCCGCGAAAGGATCTCGGAGCACGTGGGTCTTGGCTCGGGCACACAACTCGCTTTGGCTGTAGGGACGGGACTGGCGAGGATACTCGGCCTGGGGGCGGACATCCATGAGGTCGCGGGTGCTGTTGGCAGAGGCAGGCGCTCGGGAATCGGGATAGCGGCCTTTCAGACCGGCGGATTCATCATCGATGCCGGGCACAAGAAAGACCAGAATGGTGCCTGCGTGGCGCCAACGGTGGTATTCCAGCGGGATTTCCCCTCCACTTGGCGCTTTGTGGTGGCTGTTGCAGGCGCGAAACGAGGCCTCAATGGCCCGCGAGAAGAGAGGGTGTTCAATGCGCTCTCGCCGCCCGTCAGGATATCGGAAGAGATATGCAGACTGACTCAGCTCAAGCTCATGCCGGCCCTCGTGGAAGAAGATATCGAGGAGTTCGGCGGCGCATTAACTGCCATCGATCGGAAGACGGGGCGTTACTTCGAGAGCGCGCAAGGCGGGATCTACGGCGAAGGTGAGGCGGCCAGGACGATCGATGTGATGTTGCGCGCGGGGGCCTTCGGGGCCGGGCAGAGCTCGTGGGGACCGGTGGTGTATGGGGTGGTTGATGAGGCGCGGCTTGGGCGCGTGGAAGATGAAGTGCGTGGGTTCGTGCAGGAGAGAGGTGCCGGAGGCCACGTTTTCGTGGCCCGGGGTCGCAACAGAGGAGCGCATATCGAGGTAGAGGCGCAGGAGCTATGACTGCAGGCCGATGTCCCGCAGAAGCTCCGCCATGGTCGTTTCGCAGGTGGACCCCGGGGCGACCTTGCGTATCACCCGGTGGTTCTCAGCGAGAGACTTCCGAACGGCGGCGGCGTCCAGGTATCGCAGGCGGGTGGCCAGGATGAGGCTTTCCACCAGCAGACCCTCCGCCCGATTGATCAGCTTGATCTCCGTACGCGCGTTCGCGCGCACCACCGCTCCTGTGATGCGAACACGGTTGGCCACGGGAGTTGTCTGGCGGAGCACGAGTTCCACCGTAGCTGCGGAGCCGAGGAGGATGGGCGCCGAGGCGTGTTGGGTCTGCTCGAAGCACAGGCGTTCGGGGTGGAACAGGGTGGTGTGGAACGTGCCGACATCCGGGGGGAAGTTGGCGGCGAATCGCCCGGTGTCGAGTATGCCTTTTAGGGTCTGTGAGGAATCGAATATCTCCATGTGCAGCGTATCGAAATCTTCCGTCCAAACTCCGATCGGTGCGGCGTGCGGCTCTCCGTTGGAGAAGGTGGAGACAATAGCTTCGTAGATCCACCCCTTCTGCATGGGAAGTGCTTGCAGTTGGTTCATTCAGTCTCTCCCCACGGGATGGTAGCTGGGAGAGGGAGTATACAACGCGGCTACTTGCGAGGCCGTTGTGTCGGTCGCCGGATCGGGAGGGCTCGAGGAGTCCGAGGAGGTGGCATTCGATGAGGAAGATCTTGCTTCAGTTGGACAGTGATCGGGCGCCCAGCGTGTTCGACGCCATCACAGCTTGCGACGCCGGCGCGGAGGTGCTGCTCCAGCATGGGGGAGTTCAACCTGAAGAGGTTCGCGACCTCGTCTACGGGGCGATGTTCACGAGAGGCGTTGGCGATCTGAAGAACTCGGCCGTCTTTATCGGGGGGACCGATGTGGCCAAAGGGGAGGCCATGTTGCGGGAGGCTCGGAACGCCTTCTTCGGGCCCATGCGCGTATCGGTCATGCTCGACGCCAACGGGTGCAACACCACGGCTACGGCGGCCGTCGTGAAGATCCTCTCGGTAGGAGACCCGACAGCAATGAAGGTGGTGGTGCTCGCGGGCACCGGTCCGGTGGGCCAGAGGGCCGCGGCGTTGCTGGCCAACGAAGGGGCCGAAGTGATCCTGACATCTCGCACGTTGGAGCGGGCGGAGAGGGTGTGCGCGGCGCTCGCGGAACGCTTCGAGGTGCGGGTGGGTCCCGCGGCGGTACCGGATGCCGATGCCACGCGGCGCGTCTTGGAGGGCGCTCACGCGGTCTTGTGCGCCGGCGCGGCCGGGGTGACCCTGGTCGAGGAGACGGATTGGAGGCCCCACCCGACCTTGCGGGCTGTGGCCGACGTGAACGCCGTGCCGCCTCTGGGCGCCGGGGGCGTCGAGGTCACGTGGGACGGAAAGGAGATCGAGGGCAAGAAGCTCTTCGGCGCCATCGGGATCGGCGATTTCAAGATGAAGGTGCATCGTCGGTGTATCGCCCGACTCTTCGAGCAGAACGACCTGGTGCTCGACGCGGAGGAGATCTTCGCGCTGGCCAAGGAACTGGCACGATAGTGCGCATCCTACTCCTTGGCGTGAGCACCCGGGCGTTAGCCGAATCCGCCGCCGGCGATGGGCAGGATATCGTCGCCGTGGACTACTTCGGAGATCGGGACCAAGAGCGTGTCGTGGAGACCCATGCACTCCGGAGGGACCTCCACCTCCCGTTGACCGCCGAAGGGCTGGGCCAAGCCGCTAAGCTGATGAGGGCCGACGCGGTTGCCTATTCCGCGAACCTCGAGAACCATCCAGAGGTCGTGGAAGAGCTGGAAAGGGAGAGGGTGCTGCTCGGCAACGGACACGATGTCCTGAGAGAGGTGCGCGACTGGGGCACACTACGGGAGTTCTGTCGGGAAGCGGGGATCCCGCATCCGGTAACGTTCCTCCCGGGGGAAGAGGGGCGGGCCCTCCCGGGTGGCCGTTGGCTCTCCAAGCCGGTGAGGAGTGGTGGCGGTCACGGTATCCGGCCTTGGGACGGGAAGCCGCTCGACCAGTCACACATCCTGCAGGCCGAGGTGAAGGGTCGCTCCGCGTCGGTGGCGTTCGTGGCGAACGGCCGGGATAGCCGGGTCTTCGGCCTGACGGAGCAGCTTGTGGGACGCGGCGAGTTCGGGGCCTCGGGGTTCACCTGGAGTGGCAACATCCTGCCGCTTGACCTAGCTCTTCGGGATGGCGGTCTCCTTTTTCGCCGGATAGAGGAGATGGTCGCTCGGCTCACCCGCCGTTTCGGGCTGCGGGGGGTCAACGGGGCGGATCTCATCGTGGGCACGGAGCCGTCCGGCGCCCTCTGCCCCTACCTTGTGGAAGTCAATCCACGTTACAGCGCCTCCATGGAGCTGGCGGAGCGGGCATACGGCATACGCGTGTTCTCCCTCCACCTCGAGGGACTCGCCGGCCGGTTGCCGGAGTTCTCTCTGGGCGGGCGTCTGCACGAGGGGTTCGTCGGCAAGGCCATCGTGTACGCGAAGCGTTCCGTGACCGTCGGGTGCACCGACGGATGGATGGAGCAGGGGACACGCGACGTTCCGTTGTCGGGTCAGCGAATAGAAGCCGGTCACCCTGTGTGCACCGTGTTCGCCGAAGGGCACGACAAGCAGGGATGTCTTGACGGGCTACTGCTGCAGGCGGCCGCGCGGTATCGGGTAATCGAGCATGAACGGGAGAAGTGCTATGGGTGAACCTCTCACCTTGATCACGGGACGCACGCGCGAGCAGGCCATCGGCATGCACAAGGGAAAGACCTCGCCCGAGTATCGGCAGGCAACAGCACGTGCCGAGATGAACGCGGACGATATGGCTCACTTGCGGATTCAAGCGGGGGGCATCGTTAGATTGAGCACGGCGGTTGGAGAGGTTGAGCTGCCCGCCCAAGCGGGCCCTCTCCCTCGCGGACTCGTCTTCGTCCCCCTTGGAGCTTCTGCCAACCTGCTTGTCGGCACTGAGACCCAAGGGACGGGGATGCCTTCCTTCAAGGGTGTGCCTGTCACGGCGGAGTTGGCATGAGCACGACGATTGAACATGTTGCCTGCACCTTCTGCGGATGCGTGTGCGACGACATCGTTGTCGAAATCGAGGGATCTCGAATCGCGGGTGTCCGCCGCGCGTGCGCGGTTGGACGAGGGGTTCTCGACGAATACGACCCCGAGGTGCGGCGACCCCTGCTCCGAGGACGGGAGGTCGAGTGGGAGGAGGCTATCGAGGCGGCCGCCTCGATCCTCGTTCGGGCGGACAGTCCCCTCATCTACGGCCTCAGCTCCTCGGCCGTGGAGGCTCAGAGGAAGGCAGTCGAGCTGGCGGATCGACTCGGCGCCATCATCGACACCACATCGTCGGTGTGTCACGGCCCGACGGGGCTGGCGATGCAGGCGGTGGGTGAGGCTACCTGCACGTTGGGTGAGGTGCGCGATCGCGCGGATCTGATCGTCTTCTGGGGCTGTAACCCCGCCGCCTCTCATCCCCGTCATTTCGGTCGGTTCTCGCTCACGCCGAAGGGCACCCACACGCCCAACGGCCGAAAGGATCGGACCGTCTTCGTTGTCGACGTGCGTCCCACCGGCAGCTCGAAACAGGCGGATCACTTCCTCCAGGTGGACGTCGGAGCGGACTACGAAGTACTCACGGCGCTTCGGTCACTGGTGAAGGGGAACGATCTGGCGCCTGGGCCTATCGGGGGGATCCCCGTGTCTCAACTGAGAGACCTGGTGGATCGCATGAAGACCTGCCGGTACGGTGTCGTGTTCATGGGCATGGGGCTTACGATGAGCCGGGGGCGGCACCTCAACGTGGGCGAGCTGTTCTCCCTGGTGACTGAGCTCAACGAATACGGCCGGTTCTCCGTCATCCCGATGAGGGGGCACGGGAACGTGGCGGGGGCCGACCAAGTGCTCACCTGGTCGAGCGGCTACCCCTTCGCCGTGAGCTTCGCCCGCGGATATCCACAGTACGGGCCCGGCGAGTTCACCGCGGTCGACGTGCTGGCCCGCGGGGAGGCGGACGCGGCTCTCATCATCGCCTCGGACCCCGCGGCCCACTTCCCGCGCAGGGCCGCGGAGTACCTGGAGCGCATCCCCACGATTGTGTTGGACCCCTCCGAGAGTCTCACGGCGCGCATCGCTCAGGTGGTCTTCCCCACCGCGTCCTACGGACTCGACGCGGCGGGTACCGCCTATCGCATGGACAACGTGCCCATTTTCCTCCGGCGACTGCTCACATCGGGGCGCCCCACAGACGAGGAGGTCCTGGACCGGATCATCGAGGCGGTGAAGTGATGCTGGGTGTGCTCGGCGGACGGGTCTACGACCCGCGGAACGGCAGCGACGGCGAGACCCGGGACATCTGGGTGAAGGACGGCCGCGTCGTGTCGCCCGAGGAGGTGGATCGGCAAGGCGCGGAGATCGTCGACGCCACCGGTTTGGTGGTCATGCCTGGTGGGGTGGACATCCACAGCCATATCGTCGGGGCCAAGGTGAATGCCGCCCGGAAGTTCCGCCCGGAAGATCACCGCGGCGCAGAGCGCGCACGCACCGGAGCCTTTCGCTCCGGTTCGGGACTTACGGTTCCCAGCACTCATCTGACCGGATACCTCTACGCGGAGATGGGCTACACAACGGTAATGGAGGCCGCCACCGCCCCTCTGGTCGCCCGGCACGCCCACGAGGAGATGGCGGATGTGCCCATCATCGACAAGGCCACCTTCATCACCATGGGCAACAACCACTTCCTCATGAAATGCATCCGCGACGGCCGTCATGAGATGGCGCGCGATTACGTGGCCTGGCTCTTGGGGGCGAGCAAGGGATACGCCATAAAGATCGTGAATCCGGGCGGCGTGGAGAATTGGAAGTGGGGAAGCAACGTAGGCGAACTCGACGACGAGGTGATTGGCTTCGGGGTCACCCCTCGGCAGATCCTAGAGACCCTGGCCCAGATCAGCGACGAGTTGGGTCTGCCCCACCCCCCCCACATCCACGGGATCAACCTGGGAAGAAGCAGTAGCGCACGTACCTCCATCGAGACCATGGCGGCGTTGGATGGGCTGCGCGCCCACTTCTGTCACATTCAGTTCCTGAGCTACGGCAAGGGGAGGGGCGGCGTGCACACATCGGAGGCCGTCGCGATCGCGGAGGCGGTCAACGCCCACCCCGACGTGACCGTCGACGTGGGGCAGCTGGTCTTCGGCTCGGCCACGACGATGACTTCCGACGGACCGCTTCAGCACAGTCTGCATCGCACCACCGGGAGCAAGTGGATGAACGTCGATGTGGAGGGCGAAACAGGAGGCGGGATCGTCCCCGTCTTCTACAAGCGCACCAACCCCATCAACGCCGTGATGTGGCGCACCGGGATGGAGTTGTTCTTACTCATCAAGGATCCGTGGAAGGTCTTCCTGACCACCGATCATCCGAATGCGGGATGCTTCACGTCCTACCCCCACGTGATCAAGCTGTTGATGGACCGTGACTATCGGGCGGAGGTGTTCGAAGGCATCCACGCCCGGGCCCGCAAGGGCAGTGTGCTCCACGATCTAGAGCGTGAGTACTCTCTGTACGAGATCGCCGTCATCACCCGCGCAGGCCCTGCTCGGGCGCTAGGGCTGAAGAACAAAGGCCACCTGGGTGTCGGCGCGGATGCCGACATCGCGATCTACCAGGAGATGGACGACAAGGCGGAGATGTTCGCCCGTCCCCGGTACGTCTTCAAAGGAGGGACGCTCGTGGCGCGGGATGGAACGGTCGTCGCGGATCCTCCGGGGCGCACGTTCTACGTGGCCCCTTCATACGATCCGGGGGTAGAGAAGGATATTCGAAGACACTTCGAGGCGACCTACACTGTGTCGTTCGAGAACTACTCGATGTTGTCGCAACACGTGACCCATGAAGAGGTGATCGCGTGCGGATGAATGCCCCCGCCGGAACGAATGCCCCGGCCGAAAAAGGGGGAGCGCCGTTTGCGGACCGGGATCTAGCACCCAGGATCGAGCGCGATGTCCAGAAGGACAGGCCCGCGGTCCCCGCCGCCCTGAGCCGGGCGGGAGTGACCAATCTGCGCCGGATCATCCGCATCTCGGATGGAGGCGAAGCTCAGCTCTTCTACGCCACGATGGATCTTTTCGCCGACCTCAATCCCGAGCAGGCCGGCGTGCACATGTCTCGGTTCAACGAGGTCGTGGAGAGGCTCGCGGGAGAGCTCGCCTGGGAGCCGTCCCCGGACATAGAGTCCCTGGCGGGTCGTATTGCGCAGCAGGTGGTCGAGACTCAGGGTGCGATGCGCTCCGAGGTCCGTATCCGGGCGCATTTCCCAATCATCAAGCGGACTCCGATTACGGGCCTGCCCACGGAGGAGCTCTACACACTGCTGGGAATAGCCGCCTGCACACCGGAACGCACCCGTCTCGTGGTGGGTGTGGAGGTGGAGGGCCTGACCGTATGCCCTTGTGCGCAGGACATCATGAGGAGCCACTCGGAAGACCTTCTTCAGGAGAGCGGCTTCACCGAGGATCAGGTCGAGCGGATACTGGACGTTCTGCCCATGGCTTCGCACAATCAGCGGGGCAGAGGGATGCTGCTCATCGGATCGGAGAGGCGACTGCGCGCCGAGGATCTCGTCGACCTCGTGGAGCGATCGATGAGCTCCGAGACCTACGAGCTGCTCAAGCGCCCCGACGAGTTCTACGTTGTGGACAAAGCGCACCGTAACCCACGGTTCGTGGAGGATGTGGTGCGCGAGATGCTGCGCAACGTCGTGGAGGCGTATCCTGATCTGCCCGGCGACGCGTTCCTCCTGGCACGACAGGAGAACTTCGAAGGTATACATGAGCACAACGCCTTCGCCGAACGCTGCGGAACGCTGGGCGAGATTCGCCCGGAGATCGCAGGGGAGGCTCACGCGGCCCGGCACACGACTCTGGAAGGCTGGCTCACGACCTAGGAGCGCGGAGGGTTTGTAGATGCCCGAGTATCTGTTCGTTACCGGCCGGTTGGCGGCTGCCGCGCTGCGGAGCACCCTGGACAGGTTGGAGCTGGACTTCGACTACGAGGTGGCCGTGCTCGACATCTCGGTGGCCGCTTTGATGCGCGCCGAATGGGTCGCCCGTCGGCTGTCGGACGCCCGCGGCTGTCGGCAGGTCATGGTTCCGGGCCTGTGCCGCGGGGACCTGGCCGCTATCGAGAGGAAGCTTGGCATCCCTGCCGTTCGCGGTCCCAAGGACCAGAAGGATCTGCCGCCTTTCTTCGGCAGGGAGCGGGTCCTGGAGGGATACGGCGAGTATAGGACGAAGATCTTGGCGGAGATCGTGGAAGCCTACCAGATGCCCTGGGAGGCGATCCTAGACGTGGCCGAGTACTACCGGCGAAGCGGCGCCGACATCATCGATTTGGGCTGCCCCCCGATGGAGGGTTTTTCGGGGGTGGGAGACGTGGTGACCGGCCTGAAAGAGCGGGGTTTCGTGGTCAGCGTGGACACCTTCGACCCCGAGACCATCCGGGAGGCCGACGCTGCCGGCGTCGATCTGCTGTTGAGCGTGAACTCCCAGAACATGGACATGGTCTCAGCTCTACGGTGCAAGGCAGTGGTGATCCCCGACTTCGGCGAGGGACTGGACTCGTTGGAGAGGAACATCGCCCGGGTGGAATCGTTGGGGGCTTCCTACGTGGTCGACCCGATTCTCGACCCGCTCAGTTTCGGCTTCACGGAATCCCTCCAGCGCTACTACGAGACACGGCGGCGTCATCCCGAGGCGGAGATCCTCATGGGCCTGGGCAACCTCACGGAGCTCACCGACGCGGACAGCACCGGCATCAATGCCGTGATGGCCGGAGTGATGGCCGAACTCGAGATCGACTACGTGCTCACCACCGAGGTGATCAGCTGGGCTCGAGGATCGGTGCGCGAGTTGGACCTGGCCCGCAGGCTGATGTACTACGCCAACAAGAACCGGGTGCTCCCCAAGTCCATCGACGATAGCCTGATCGCGTTGAAGGACCCCCCCTTCGAAACCTACTCCGAGGAGGAGTTGCTCGAGATCCAGCGCCTGGTGCGCGATACGCACTACCGGATCTTCGCAGACCGCGAGTGGGTGTACGTGTTCAACCGGGACACGTTTCTCCGGGGCGTCGATCCGGACGATCTCTTCAGTAGTCTCGACGTGACCGATCCCGGCCACGCCTTCTACCTGGGGCGGGAGCTGGAGCGGGCCGCTCTCGCGGTGCTACTGCGCAAGAAGTACACGCAGGAGTCGGAGCTTCGGTGGGGGTATCTGAACTCGGAGCCGAACTCAAAGCCGAGCCCGGAGCCGGCGGGGCGATGACGCGGGCGATCGGCATAGATCCCGGGACGGTGAGTTTCGACGTGTGCGGCCGCGACGGGGACCGCCTCTTCCTAGACAGGACCTTATCCACCGTGGAGGTTGGGGCCGATCCGGGAAGGTTGGTGGACATTCTTCGATCTGCCGGCCCGGTGGACAGTATCGTCGGCCCGTCGGGTTATGGGTTGCCGTGGGTGGGTGTGGAAGACTTGGGCCCCCGCGAGATCGACCTCATGCTGCTGGGCGACGAGCGAGAGGGGTCACTTGGGACGATCGTGGCGGGGATGGGCGGGGTCTTCCAGGCTCTGAAAGAGAGCGGGTTGCCGCTGTGCTTCGCTCCGGGGGTGATCCACCTCCCCACGGTGCCCGCTCACCGCAAGGTCAACCGCATCGACATGGGCACGGCGGACAAGTTGTGCGCGGTCGCGCTGGGTATCTGGGACCAGGCGCGCCGTCTTGGAGTACCCTACGACGAGGTCTCATTCGTCTACGTGGAGATGGGAGGCGCTTTTACGGCCGTAACAGCCGTGGAGGACGGCCGGATCGTGGACGGGTCGGGAGGTACGTCGGGGGCCATGGGATACCAGGCCCTCGGGGCCATGGATGGTGAGGTGGCATATCTGCTTGGAGGCTTCTCCAAGGGGAACCTCGCCACAGGCGGCATGGCCTGGATCGCCGGCACTCCCAACCGTTCCCCCGAGGAGATCGTATCCGTGGTGGGCGCCGATCGCCGGGCCGCTCTGGCATGGGAGGCCTTCTTGGAAGATGTGGTGAAACAGGTGGCCGGGCAGATGACGGTGCTGGCCCACTCCAGGGAGATCTTGCTGTCCGGACGTCTCAGCCGCGTGCCGGAGCTCTTCCAAGAGATCACGCGGCGCCTTGCTCCCTTCGCCCCCGTGCGGAAGGTGGAAGGCTACGCGTCGCTCTCGACGGAAGCGGCGCAAGGGGCGGCGTTGCTGGGCCAGGGAATGGCTGGGGACCCCCTCCTGGAGGGTCTCGTGGAGACCATGGAGCTGCGTGGAGCACATGGCTCCGTGCTGGACCATCTATACGTGGGTGAGGCCGAAGAACTGAGACGGAGGTACGCGATGCCCGAGTCTAGGCCGGCGCCCTTCTGTAAAGGGAGCTGACTTCTCATGCGCATCAACGGAGTGGAGATCGAAGACACGTTCGCCGAGGCGTTCGAGATGTGGGGCGCACGCCTGATCATCACCGCGCACAACCAGCGCTGGGCTTTGACGGCGGCTCAGGCCGCCACCGGCTTCGCCACGTCGATCATCGGATGCGGTTGCGAGGCGGGCACGAACGACCTGCCGGCTGACGAGCGGACGCCCGATGGTCGCCCCGGTGTGGCCGCGCTCTTCTTCACCACCTCCCGCCAGAACATGGAGGCGCAGCTGCTGCAGCGGGTGGGGCAGGGCGTGATGACGTCTCCCTCTTCGGCCTGCTACAACGGCCTCGACGCCGGCGACACGATCAAGGTGGGCGGCAAGCTCCGCTTCTTCGGTGACGGCTTCCAGAGCAGCAAGTTGCTGGACGGGCGACGGCTGTGGCGGGTGCCCGTGATGGACGGCGAATTCGTCGTGGAAGAGAGCTTCGGCGTGAGCAAGGCCGTGGGAGGTGGTAACTTCTTTATCATGGCCGAGGATCTCGAGGCCGCTCTGGCAGCGGCCGAGGCCGCCGTGACCGCCATGCGCGCGGTGCCGGGTGTGATCATGCCGTTCCCCGGGGGAATCGTACGCAGCGGGAGCAAGGTCTCGTCCAGGTACAAGGGCCAACACGTCTCCAGCAACACTCCCTACTGCCCGACCATCCGACCCCTCGTCGAAAGCGCCCTGCCCGACGGGGTGGAGGCCGTCCTGGAGATCGTCATCGACGGGCTGGAGGAGGAAGCGGTGGGCGAGGCGATGCGGGTCGGCGTCGGGGCGTCCTGTCTCCCGGGCGTGGTGCGCATCACGGCCGGGAACTACGGAGGCTCGCTGGGGCGATACCAATTCCATCTGCGGGATCTCGTTGACGCCTGAAGCGGACATGACTCGTTTCCCCAGACCTCGAGGAAGGAGGCTTCATTCATGGGGTGCCTAGCATGTGCGGCGCTCATGCTGGACCGGGGCGGCGTGACGCTGTACCGGAAGGAATCGAGTTCTATCCCCGTGGAGGCCGACAGCATCTGCCCGGATCGCTTCCTGGGCCGTGGACCGGCTGAGATCGCGGCACTTCCCGCTTTCTACGGTCGCCGCCGTGTTACCCTCGGCGATCTGTTCGAGGTGGAGGGGACGGGCGCCGACAACATCACCGTCTCTGGAGATCTTCGCCACGTCAAGAAGATCGGTCTTGGGATGTCGATGGGCCGGATCACGGTGACGGGCGACGTGGGGCCTCATCTTGGCGCCTACATGTCGGGCGGCGAGATATCGGCGGAGGGGACCGCCGGGGATTGGGTCGGGGCTCACATGAAGGGTGGCCGCATCGTGGTGCAGGGCGATGCCGGGCATTTCGTGGGGGCCGCCTACTCCGGTGAGACGCGGGGCGTCACCGGCGGCGCCATCATCGTCGGCGGAAACGTAGGGGGGGAGGTCGGAGCCCGGATGCGCCGTGGGCTGATCGTGATCTTGGGAAACGCAGGGGAGTTCGCCGGCGCCCATATGATCGCCGGCTCCATCCTGGTCTTCGGTCGCTTGGGCGGGCGGCCCGGAGCGGGGATGAAGCGCGGCACTATCGTGGCCTTCGGCGACGCTCCCGATCTCCTACCCACCTTCCGCTACGCGTGCCGGTTTCAGCCCGCCTTCCTGCGCTTCTACCTGCGCCGCCTCGGGGAATCGGGCCTTTCGATAGACTCGGAGCCGGCGGACGGCCATTTCCGGCGCTACCTGGGCGATATGAACGAGTTGGGGAAAGGGGAGATTCTCGTCCGTGATCAGCCTCAATGACATAGCGGTTGGGATCGTGCGTCGGATGGTCACCGAGGCGGAATCCTTGGGGGTGGCGGTCTCCCGCCTCTCCAACGGCGCCCAGATTGTGGACGCCGGGGTAGGGGTGCCCGGGTCCCTCGAAGCGGGCCGCCTGTTTTCCGAGGCCTGCATGGGCGGGTTGGGGGAGGTTCGCTTCAGCATGGTACAGCTGGAAGGGCTCACCCTCCCCGGCGTCGAGGTCAACGTGCACCGGCCGCTTTTGGCGTGCATGGCGGCTCAGTACGCGGGTTGGGCGGTCAACGTGCCGGAGAGCGAGACGTCGCCGTCGTACTTCGCCATGGGCTCCGGCCCGGCGCGGGCCCTCTATCGGGGAGACCCGATCTTCGAGATCATCGACTACCGCGACTCGGGAGAGGCGGCGGTGCTTATCCTGGAATCCCGCCTGCTTCCCTCCCCAGAGGTCGCCGGCTGGATCGCCGAGAAGTGCGGAATATCTCCCGACCGTCTCTATCTCTTGGTGGCGCCGACGGCCAGTCTGGTCGGGTCCGTGCAGATAGCCGCTAGGATCGTCGAGACCGGATTGCACAAGATGCATGAGGTCGGCTTCGATATCTCCACGGTGCTGTCGGGTTTCGGTGCGTGCCCGCTCGCCCCCGTAGCGGGTGACGACCTGCAGGCCATCGGCCGCACGAACGACGCCGTGCTCTACGGCGGGCGCGCCTGGTACACGGTGCGCACCGACGATGCGGAGATCGAACGGGTCATCGAGGATCTGCCGTCGATGGCGTCGCGAGACTACGGCGTCCCCTTCGCCGAGCTCTTTCAACGGTACGGGGGAGACTTCTACCAGATCGACCCCCTCCTCTTCAGTCCGGCTGAGCTTGCCCTCGTGAACGTCACCAGCGGCCGCACGTTCCGAGCGGGCAGGGTCGACGTCGCCATGGTGGAAAAGGTATTGCTCGGTTGAGGGTCGGGATACTCGGACAGAAGGGGGGATGGCACACCGAGGCCCTCTCGGCGGCGCTGGCCCGCCGGGGGATCTCGGCCGAGTGCTTCCCCGTCACTCAGCTGACGGCCCGAGTGACGGCGCGGCCTCGGCTGACGGCCGCCGCGACCCCTCTTGACGAGTTCGACGTGGTCTTCGTCCGGGCCATCCCGGCGGGATCCCTGGAGCAGATCATCTTCCGTGTGGACGCGCTGCACCGCCTCGAGGCCGCCGGTGTACGGGTGGTCAATTCGGCTGCGGCCATCGAACGCGGGGTGGACAAGTACTACACCGCGGCGCTCCTGGAAGACGCCGGTCTACCGACTCCGCGCACCATCGTCACGGAGCGGCGGGAGGAGGCGCTTGCCGCCTTCCAGGAGCTGGGTGGCGATGTGGTGGTGAAACCTCTGTTTGGGTCCGAGGGCAGGGGTATGACCCGCGTATCAGACGCGGATACCCTCTATCGTGTGCTGCGCGCGCTCGAGCTGGGGCGGTACGTGTTCTGCGTACAGGAGTTCGTGCCTCACGGATGCGCGGATATCCGCACCTTCGTCGTGGGCGGGCGGGTGGTCGCAGCCATGCTGCGTCGGGGAAACGGCTGGAAGACCAACACGGCTCAGGGGGCGAAGGGGGAGCCGTACGACATGGACGACCATGTGGTCGAGTTGAGCCTGCGCTCCGCGGAGGTGCTGGGGGCCGAGCACGCGGGCGTGGACATCCTGCCCTGCGAGGGCGGCGGGTACTCCGTTCTCGAGGTCAACACCATCCCGGGCTGGCGTTCACTGCTGTCGGCGACCGGGGTGGATGCGGCTGAGTGTCTTGTGGACCATGTTCTCGAGGGGTCGAGATGAGCCCGCTGGACGGGATCGAGATGAGGCCGCTGGACGGGGTCGAGATGAGGCCGCTGGACGGGATCGAGATCGGTTGGGCCGCACAGATGGCGTGCCTGTTCGAGGTGAACGCCGACAAGCCGGGCAACGTATCGCGGCACGCGGACTTCCGCGACACTCGGTTCGAGGATTTCGTGGTGAGCGCCGTAGCCATTGGTCCGGCCTTCCAGGACGCGGCCCGCGCTACGGTTGGCGAGACCGTTCTGCGGGCCGTGCGCGACACCAGGCGATTCGTCCGCACGAACACCAACCTGGGGATCGTCCTTCTCCTCGCTCCCTTGGCGAAGGCGGCAGGCGATGGAGGAGCAGAGGGGCTGCGGCCGAGGGTGGCTCGGGTGCTGGGCGAGTTGACGGCGGACGACTCCGGCAAGGTCTACAATGCCATCCGCCTCGCCGCACCATCCGGACTGGGGGAAGTGGAGCAGTACGATGTGAACGATGACACCGTTGACACGACCCTGCGTCACGCGATGGAGTTGGCTCAGGACCGCGACTCCGTGGCTCGGGAGTACGTCTCGGACTTCGAGATCACGTTCGGGTTGGGGTATGAGACCCTTCGCCGAGCCTGGGAGGAGGGCCGCGACTTCTCGGATGCCATCGTCCATGCCTTCTTGACGGTGCTCGCGCAGGTGCCCGACACGCTTATTGCCCGCAAGGGGGGGCAGGCGGCCGCGGAGGCGGTTTCGCGGCGTGCAGGGGATGTGCTGGCAGCCGGGGGATCCCTCTCCTCCCGGGGACGCGAGCAACTGGTGCGGTTCGATCGCGATCTGCGGGACGACTCGCATCGGCTGAATCCCGGGACTACCGCCGATCTGGTAGCCGCGTCCATCTTCGTCTTCCTTACGGAGGGCGGGATGCTCAAGGGTGTTTCCGACCTCGTCACGCGACAGTGAGGAGCTACGGGCCGCGCCGCAGCCCGCGGAGGTCCGCTCCTGTGATCCACCCTCGGTGGAGGGAGGTGGCGACCAGCGCTCCCGCTACGCCCAGCTCCGCCAGCCTCCGTAGGTCGTCTGGGGTTCGCACCCCGCCTCCCGCGATGAGAGAGAGGTGCGGGAATTCGGCCCGCGCGGCCTCCAGAGCCGACCAGTCCGGGCCTCTACCCGTGCCCACCTGGTCGAGGGTCAGGAGTATCACCTGCGACAGCCCTTCGCCCGAGAGGAGATCGAGGGCGGCCGGCGGGGTCAAGCCCCGGAGGGCGGAGCACCGGCTGAGGACGCCGTCGACACCCACGTCCAGGCTGAGGAGCAGCTGTCCCGGAAGGAGCGCGTCCCGTATCTCCCGCAGGGCCTCCAGGCTCGGAAGCGTTTCCGAACCCACGATCGCGCGCGCCGCCCCGGCGTCGACGATCCGTAGGGCGGAAGCCGTGTCGGTGATCGCGGCGTCCACCCAGAGATCGACTCCGAGCCGATCCGTCAGAGTGCGCACCACCTCGTCGTGATGCCCTGTGCCCTGAATAGCGTCCAGATCGGCGATGTAGAACGCGCGGCAGCTCGTCTCCAGCTGGAGAGCTCGAGCCACGGTCAACGGTGCGGAGCCGGGGGTCAATACACTCTGGATGGGGCGGTAGTGGTCGCGGTCGCCTTGTACGCCGTGGACCACTTGATCCTTCATCAGATCTAGTACTGGGATGACGTCCATGCGGTCCTTTCCGTCCTTTCCCCCGCCGTGTCCCCCGCCGTGTCCCCCGCCGATCCTCGTCCATGAGTTCGTGACCGGCGGCGGCTGGGCCGATCCAGAACTGCCGAATTCGTTGGCGGGAGAAGGGCTGGCCATGCTGAAAGCCCTGCTTGCCGACTTCCGGGCGTGGGGGCGATTCCCAGTCCTGACCACGCTCGACCGTCGTTTTCGCGGCATATCCCTTCCCGCGGATCGGGTCGTTGTCCTCGACGCTGAAGTATATCCCGCCTCTCTGGTCGAGTTGGCCGACTCGTGCGCTGCTGTGCTGATAATCGCCCCGGAGACCGGGGGCACTCTGGAGCGTCTGAGCGCTCTCATGCTCGATGCGGGTGTGTGCCTGTTGGGGAGCCGGCCCGAGGCGGTGGCCGTGGCGGCGGATAAATGGGAGTGCCATCGGCGCTTCGAGTCGGCCGGCCTCCCAACCCCTGAGACGGTGCGGACCACCCCGGCCGACGCCGCCGGCGCGGCCGAGGAGCTGGGCTTTCCGTTGGTGGTCAAGCCGATTCACGGCGCAGGGTGTGAGGGAGTCGGTTTGGTCGGGCGGGCGGGCATACTCGAGCGGGCCCTTGATCAGCCCGCCCTCCGGCAGGTGGAGTCCCTTCTTCTTCAACGATTCATTGACGGCACCCATGCGAGTGTCTCTCTGCTCGTGACCGGGGGAGATTCGGTTCCCCTCAGCCTCAACGAGCAGCGGGTGCGGGCCGGCATCCCGTTCGTGTATGAGGGTGGAGTGGCCTCCATCTCTCACGTCCGGCGCGCGGAAGCGATCGACCTGGCTCGGCGGGCCGTCGCTCTCGTGCCCGGCCTGCGGGGGTACGTGGGTGTGGATTTGATGCTGACCGAGGAGGGGTGCTCGCTGCTGGAGATCAATCCGCGGTTTACTACCTCCTACATCGGAGTGCGCCGGGTCGTCGACATCAATCTGGCCGAAGCGACCTGGCGCGCCTGTCGAGAGGGAGTTCTTCCGAAGGTGGTCGTGGCGGCGGGAGCGGCTTCGTTCGGGAAGGAGGTGCTCGATGGCCACTGAGGCGCGTGAGTTCGCGGGCTGGGATGTCGGTGGAGCCCACGTCAAAGCGGCGCGGGTGGTGTGGAGGGTGGGAGGGAGCGAGGAAGTGCGAATCGCCGTCCGCCCGTTCGAGATCTGGCGTGGGCCCGACGAGCTCCCTTCGGTCTTGGCTGAGGTCGGAGACGAGCTCGGAGTCCAGGGTGTGCATGCGGCGGCCGTCACCATGACCGCCGAGCTCTCGGATGCCTTCCGCACCAAGCGAGAAGGGGTGCTCTTCGTCCTCGACGGTATGGAGCAGGCCTTCCCTCACACGCCTCTGTACCTCCTGAGCATCACCGAGGATTTCGTGCCCGCGGAGTCGGCCCGTCGGCGGCCGTTGGATTTCGCCGCGACGAACTGGGTGGCCTCCGCCCTGTTCGTGGCCGAGCGCCATCCTGAGTGCATCCTGATCGATGTGGGGAGTACCACCACGGACATCATCCCTATCAGGGGCGGGGCGATCGTCGCCGAGGGACGGACTGACCCGGCCCGGCTCACCACCGGCGAGCTGATCTACACCGGAGTGCTGCGCACCAACCCGAACACGTTGGCCGAGATGGTGCCGGTTCGGGGCCGGATGTGTCGAGTGGCGGCCGAGTACTTCACGGTGATGGCCGACGCGTACCTTCTGCTGGGCCGTTTGTCCCCCGAAGAGTACACGTGCCCGACGCCGGACGGCAGGGCCACGTCGCGTGAGGCGGCGGCGGAGCGCCTCGCCCGCCTCGTCTGCGCGGATGGAGAGATGCTGAGGGATGAGGAGATCTACACAGTCGCCGCCTACCTCTACGAGAAGCAGCTCCATCAGATCGCGGAGGGATTGCTCCAGGTTTTTTCGCGGCTTGAGGACGCCCGCGATCTTCCCCTTGTGGTGGCGGGCGTCGGCTCGTTCCTGGCCGTTGAAGTCGGGCGGCGGCTGGAACTCGGGGTCCTGGAACCGGGGGAGATGTTGCCTGGGGTGGGGTCGACGGCGCTTCCCGCCGCAGCCGCAGCCTGCCTATTGGCTCGGAGGTTGGGGGAACGAAGGCCGTGATGGACGCCGTGGTCAAGATGGACGCCGTGGTCAAGATCGGGGGGCGACTGGGACGCGGGAAGTACCTGCGCGCCTTGTGCGAAGGGGTGGCCGCGCTCGGGCGACGACAGCGCCTACTGATCGTGCCGGGAGGGGGCGTCTTCGCCGATACCGTGCGGCGGTGTGACGCGCGCGTCGGGCTGAGCGACACAGCGGCGCACTGGATGGCGATCCTGGCAATGGACCAGTACGGCTATCTGTTGACCGACCTGATCCCGGGAAGCACGGCCGTGCGCTCCCTCGAGGAAGCCCAGGGCCTCGTGGAGGAAGGCAGGGTCCCAGTGCTCCTGCCCTTTGACCTCGTGAGGCAGGCGGACGCCCTTCCCCACAGCTGGACCGTGACGGCGGACTCGATCGCGGCGTGGGTGGCCGGGCTGGTCGAGGTACGCACGCTGGTGCTTCTGAAAGACCGGAAGGGTTTCAGCAGCCCCGCAGAGAGTGAGGGCGGTTCGTCTCCGCGCACGGTGACCCTCGACCAACTGGCCGGCTGGGAGGGGGTAGACGGCTACTTGGCCGATCTTCTCCAGGGCGTCGGTTTCGACCTCTGGATCGTCAACGGGGAACGGCCGGACCGTCTGACCGAGCTGCTCGAAACGGGTTGGACGGAAGGGATCCGCATGCTGCGATCCGATGCTTCAGACTGCGCACCGCGTCACGGTCCACCCGGCCGGTCAGACGATCTCCTCGGCACGCCGCCGTCCGGACACCCATGATGTCCGGACCGAGCTCGTGGATCAGTGGCACGTCTTGTTCCCGAAGGGAACCCGCCAGGGCGCAGATGAGCCCATTGTCGCGGCACCGGGCCACGAAGACCTCCAACTCCGCCGCGCCGAGCTCGGACAGCAGGGTCGCACCGCTCTTGGAGGCCGTGTCCAGCATGCATCCGTCCGCCCCCGCCTGCGCCGCCACCATGGGCAGATCCAGCGGGGGGAACGAGCCGATTCTGCGCGCGTCGGCGTACGCCGTCGCCATGATCCGGACTGTCGGATCCTGTTCGCGTGCGGCTCGGCAGACCTCGGTGAGCATCAGCAGTGCGTCGCGCGGTTCCCGAGGACCCAATAGACCGACCTTGACGTATTGCACGCCGCAGGTCGCTGCGCCCGCCGCGGCGAGGGCGACCATCCCAGGCAGGTTGGGCGCGTCTCCGATCGCGGCGCTCACCGGCACATCGGGCGGCGTGAGCTCCCGCACGCGGCGGATCACGTGGGGGAAGTTGGCTCCGAGGGACCCCTCTCCAGGGTTCTTGACGTCGATGATGTCGGCGCCCCCAGCAATGGCGGGAGCCACCTCGTCCTCGTGCACCACGCTCACCAGCAACTGCATGTTGGCCACCCTTCGCGGCGTCTTCCGAAGCTCGCTCACTACACTACACGGGGTCATGAGCGTTCCACAAGCCGAGGTCTGAAGATGGCACCACGCCCACCTTTGGAGGCGGGGCCGGCGATCGAGGGATTCGCCGTGGAGACACACGATGGCCTCATCTTCACGGTCAAAGGCCTACTTCATCCCGCCGACCGGGTTATCGCCTACCTTCGCTATGTCCCCGACCCGACCGGCGATAGAAAACGTGGCGGCAGACGCTACCGGCGGGTGTATCGCTTCGAGGAGCAGGAAGCCATCCTGCGGGCGCACAGCCCGGCGTATCTCGTGGACGATCCGATGTTGGGCATACCGGTGCAGGCTGTTCCGGGGGAGGACATTAGCTTGATCTACGATCCCCGCCTGCGGTTGAAGCAGCTGGCGGAGAGGGGGCCGGTGGACCCACCGGAGGAGACGACTCTTGCCCTGGCCCAGTTGTTACGGACGGCGGCCGGTGTTCCACTGGGGGCCCTTGGTTTGACTGGATCTCTTCTCGTGGGGCTTCATCGGCCCTCGTCAGACATCGATATCGTCGCGTACGGCGAGCACGAGAGCCGAGCCATCCATGGCGCCCTGTCCACCCTTCTTGACGACCCGACGGCTCCCATGCGCCGCCCTGAGGGGGCGGAGCTTGCCGCGATCCATGACACGCATCGCGCAGACACCCCTCTCTCCGCAGCCGATTTCGTGCGACTGCAGGCACGCAAGGTGAACGAGGGGTATTTCGCAGAACGGCCGTACTTCGTGCGCTTCGTCAAGCGTCCTGATGAAGTGGGGGAAGTGTACGGGGATCCTCGCTACGAGTCGCTGGGGTCGGCATTGATCCGGGCTCGAGTGCACGATCATCGGGAGGCGATGTTCACTCCCTGCCGCTACCTCGTCGGCGGGGTGACCTATCTGGAAGGGGAGCCAACGGAGGATCTGCTCCAGATCGTCTCGTTCCGCGGTCGGTTCGCCGACCAGGCGAAGGCGGGAGATTGGGTCATCGCGCGAGGTGAGCTGGAGTTGGTTGTCCCTCGGCGGCGTTCCCGCTTCTACCGGTTGACGGTCGGTGGGCAACCGGGCGACTACCTGCTGGGTTCGGTGGGCTGATTCTCGCAGGCCGTGCGCTGAGTCGCCCGTTGCCGGTGTCTCCAGTTTCCGGGCGCGATAGAATACTTCGGGTGTCCGACCCCTTCGATATCCCGCCCCTGTCCGCCATTCCGCAGATCGGCCCTCTGCCTGTCGACCCCTCTCCGGCTGTCGACCCCTCTCCGGCTGCGCAACTCGGCGGCTCCGCCTCGGTGGTCCGCCCACCTCTGTGGACGCGCGACTTCCTGCTCCTCCTAGTCGCCGCCGCGCTCTTCTTCTCGGGCTTCCAACTGCTGCTACCCACCATGCCCATGTACGCGGTGCGGCTCGGTGGGGGGGAGATGGCGGCGGGTCTGGTGATGGGGTTCTTCACCTTCTCGGCGATGCTGGTGAGGCCTGTCAGCGGCTGGGCGCTCGATACGTATGGACGTCGCGCTGTGCTCCTCTTGGGGATCGTTGTGTCGTTCGCCACAATCTTCGCTCATGAGTGGGTGGCCGGTGTGGGTCTGTTGCTGGCCCTGCGCTTGGTGCACGGGGTCGGTTTCGGACTGTCCACCACCGCGGCGGGGACTGTCGCGGCGGACTTGGTGCCGCGTTCGCGCCTGGGGGAAGGAATGGGGTTCTTCACGCTGGCGATGAGCCTGCCGCTGGCGGTCATACCCGCGCTCGGTATCTGGATGATCGGCGGCGGCGATTTCACGGCTCTGTTCGTGTTGTCGGGGCTGCTCACCTCCGGTTCGCTGGTTCTGGCCATGATGCTGCCCGCGTCCGGGCGCGGGCGCGCGCTCCGGGGGTCGGGGCGGCGCTTGCGGCTCGACGCCCTTTTCGAGCGCTCTTCCCTCTTTCCCTCGCTCATCCTCTTCCTACTCACCATCACCTACGGTCCGATCATGGCTTTCATCGCGCTCTACGGAGAGCAACGCGACATCGGTGGGACAGGGATCTTCTTCACCGTGTATGCGCTGGTGCTCGTGGTGGTGCGCCCATTGAGCGGCAGGGTGGCCGATCGAGTGGGGTACGAGCCCACCGTGACGGTGGGGCTTGTGTTCGTGGCGGCCGGTCTGCTCGTGCTGTCGGTGGCCGGTTCTCTGTGGATACTCCTGTTGGCCGCGGCGCTCTACGGCATCGGCTTCGGTACCTGCCAGCCGAGCCTACAGGCGATGGTGGTCTACCGGGTAGCGCCGGCACGGCGCGGGGCTGCGACGGCCGCCTTCTACGCTGCGTACGACCTGGGGATGGCCGTGGGGTCCATCGCCGGAGGGCTGATTGCCGTCGCCATGTCGCTGAGCGGGGTATTCGCGCTTTCCGCGCTGCCCATCGCCGTAGCGGTGGGCCTGCTACTCGGCCGCGTGCGTCGCGCGGCGCCGGCGAGGGCCGCGTAGCGGAGGTGCGGACGAGACCTGCGCCCAGCCTTGACCCGGCTTCGCCGGCGGTCGGGCCTCAGGATGCCACACATAGGCGGCGCACGACCTCCTCATATACGTCGATGGCCCGCAAGAGGTGTTCCACAGGCACGTTCTCGTTGGGCCGATGGATGTTTCCGGATGCCCGCCCGGGTCCGAATATCACTGAATCCATCCCAGCCGCC
>CAMTXC010000005.1:0-93614 GCA_947085635.1 uncultured Actinomycetes bacterium
CGGCTCGCTCGAGCAGATCGTGATCGTGGACGAGTTCATCGCCATGAACCGCCGCTTGCTGAAGGGCATCGAGGTGAACCGCGACACCCTCGCGGTGGACGCCATCGCCGAGACCGGCCCCGGCGGCCACTACATGACCAGTGACCACACCTACCGCTACATGCGCGACGTGCAGTGGAGGCCCACGATCCTCAACCGGAAGGGCCGGGAGAAGTGGGAAGCTGAAGGGTCACTCGATCTTGCCGCCAAGGCCCGCCGCAAAGCGCTCGAACTTCTGGCCACCCACACCGTGGAACCGCTTCCCGCCGGCGTGAGCGCGAAGATGAGCGAAAGAGTGGGAGCCTTCACGGGCGCGGTGGCGTAGCAGTTGTCCAATCGACGAACAGGTGGGGAGCCCCCACTTGGAGACATCTCTTCCGTAGGAGGATCACAGACGATGGAAACGATCGATAGGCTCAAAGAAGCCATGGTAGAAGGCGACGAAGCCGGCTGCGCCGCGCTTGCCGCCGAGTTGGTAGCCGGGGGAGCCGATCTGAAGGCGGCCATAGCCGTCCTCGCGACCGAGATGGAGGAGGTGGGCCGTCGCTTCGAGACGCTGGACATCTTCTTGCCCGAGGTGTTGCTCGCCGCCGACGGCATGACCGCGGTGATGAAGGTGTTCTCTCCGGAGCTGGCCAAGGACGCCACGGTCGAGAAGAAGGGTGTGGTCGTGGTGGGCACCGCCCGCGGCGACATGCACCAGATCGGCAAGGACCTCGTGGCCCTGTTCTTGGGCATTGCCGGCTTCGAGGTGGTCGACTTGGGAACCGATGTGGACCCCCTCGACTTCATCCACGAAGCGGAGCGTTCGAACGCCGACGTCATAGGTATCTCATCGCTCATGACCACCACCATGCCCGGCGCCACCGAGGTGCTCAAGTTGCTTGCCGACAAGGGCGTGCGCGACCGTTTCAAAGTGGTCGTGGGCGGGGCTCCCACCTCCCAGGAGTGGGCGGACAAGATCGGCGCGGACGGCTGGGCCGAGGAGTCCGGCGGCGCCATCGACGTCATCAAAGAGCTGATCTCGGGGAGGGCGTAGTCATGGCGTATCGTCAATGGGAGATCATGGAGCGGGCCGCGACCGGGCCCTTCATGGAAGAGAAGGAGTTCCTCAACAAGCGGATCACCGCAAAGATGCGTGAGGTGATCAGGAAGTACGGTGTGAAGTACGACCCGGCCCATCCGGTGCCTGCGGACGACGCCATGGCCGACGCCGTGTGGCAGGCGGCCTGGGAGTTCTTCCGCGACGTGGGCGTGTACAACCAGGACACGCACCGCATCATGGAGTTCTCGGAGGAGGAGATGCGCGAGGCGCTCTACTGCGCGCCCTCGAGCTACACCGTAGGCGTGGGCAAGGATTCGCGAGTATTCGGCCACCGCACGGTGGAAGACCCGCGGCCGCCTTTCGTGATCTTCAGCCCCGACATCACCTACGATGAGGCCGACTTCTTCCAGGCCTGCGTCGCGTACCTGAAGGAACCTCTGCTGGACGCCATCTGCTCTCCGCTCCTCGAGGATTTCCAGGGTCGGGCCATCCAGTCGAAGACTCCGTTCGAGATCGGCGGCTCCATGCAGCACGCCATGCACCTTCGGAGCGCCGCCCGGCTCATGGGCGTGCCCGGGGTGTGCATGATCGCCGTGGGCACGGCCGAGACCGACGTCGCCCAGGTGGCGGTGAGCCAGCCCGACTGGGGTATCCGTCCCAGCGACGGCCGCTTGGTGAGCTCGATCACCGAGATGATGACCAACAACGCCATGCTGAACAAAGGCGCCCATTACCAGATGTACGGCTCCTTCAGCGGCAACCTGACCGGCACCATCTACGGAGCGTACGCCGGCGGCGCTGAAGGCACGGCGATCATGCAGGCGGCGTACCACCTGATGGGGCTGCTCACCTACGGCTGCCAGTTCCAGCAGAACTTCCCCTTCCACCTGAAGTACGGCTCCAACACGGGCCGCGAGATGCTCTGGGTAGTGAGCATGTACTCTCAAGCGGTGGCCCGTAACACCCACCTGGTGCAGGACTCGAACGGCTTCGCGAACGCGGGTCCCGGCACCGACATGCTGTTCTACGAAGCTGCGGCGCACGCCATGACGAGCACCGTGTCGGGGACCAACCTGTGGGAGACCGCCCCGGCGCGCAACAAGCACCACAACCACGGCACCCCACTCGAGGCGCGCTTCGCCGCCGAGGTGGGTCATGCGGTGGCTCGCCAAGGCATGAAGCGCGAGCAGGCCGACGAGATCGTCAACGCGCTCCTTGCCAAGTACGAGGAGAACATCGCCGATGCGCCGATCGGTCAGACCTTCCAGGAGTTGTACGACGTGGCGAAGGCTGTACCGAAGCCCGAGTACCTCGACCTGTACAAGAAGGTGAAGGAAGCGGTCAACGCGATGGGCGTGGAGTTCATCTACTAAGCGTCACATCCGCCGGGTGGGGCGCCGTGGGGGGCGCCACCCGGCGCTGCACGGTCGGCCTGGGCGACTCGGGTCTCGTCGTGAGGTCGCGCCGGCGCGCTATGCCCTAGCTGTCGTGGGGTCGATTATCCGTCGCACCTGCGCCGATCAGAGGCCGACCGCATCGTTCTCAGACAGTGGATGACCGACTGCGACGGGACACCAGTCGGTAGACCCTGGTCAGAGCGATCACTCCCACGATGGCGAAGGCCACGGCGATCACCATCTTGAGCAACGGTTCGAGCGAGGCCGTCTCCGCGAGCGGTCCGGTCGCCAGCATGCCGGCAAGGATGGCCATGGTGAACACCGAGAGCCCGATCTCGAACGCACGGGTGAGGGGGCGCCAGTGACCGGCCGCGAGTACGCCCGCCGACAGCGCGATCTCCATGAGCCAGAGGGCCGTGAGCCAGGGCACGAATCGGAAGAACACGTCGGAGAGCAGCGGG
Source organism: uncultured Actinomycetes bacterium (assembly GCA_947085635.1). Taxonomy (GTDB): domain Bacteria; phylum Actinomycetota; class Thermoleophilia; order RBG-16-64-13; family RBG-16-64-13; genus JAHJSA01. Next base: position 2,943 of record CAMTXC010000005.1, read on the forward strand.
ATCACCGTGACCTCGCCGTCGTCGATGCTGATGCCCTGGAAGAAGTGGGGGTACCGGTTGAAGAGGATGATCGCCGCGATGGCCATGCCGATGCCCACGACGATATCGGCCATGCTGAATCGGTCGGGCGCGGTCGCCGGGGGCAGGCTGCGTACGTCCCATGTCTTGCCCTTGTCGGGTCGGCCGGCGATCTCACGCCCGGCGAACCGCTCTATCAGCGCGAACACGACGACCAGGGTCGCGAACGTCTGCACGATCCCCGAGAAGAGTCAGTCGAGCGCCGCGAGCGGCTCGAAGCCCGTGCGATCGGTACCCGCGGCCACAGCGATGCCGAACAGCCACAACCCCGCCACCGCCACGAGCACGATCGACGCGACTGCGCGGAAGTGTGGGAAGAGCGCGGGCCCGATGAGGTAGCGCACCGGCTGAGATTCGGTTGCCAAGCGCTTCGGGTCGCCGAAGCCTTCGAGTACGCGCAGCACGGTCTCCTCGTCGGCCTGCTCCGGGTCGGGGAAGCCGGCCGCCTCAAGGCCGTCATGGATGAGGGAACGCACCTCCATCTCGGCGTCCTTGGCCTTCTTCGCCGGAAACGCCGCCCCGACCGTGGCCACGTATCGGTCGATCCACTCCGCGGGTCTCATCTCGTCTGTTCCTTCCCTATCCCCAAGTTGTCCAGCGTGCCCACGAGGTCACGCCACGCCGAGGCAAGCTCGCCCAAGGCGTCGGCGCCTGCCCGGCTCAGTCCGTAGTAGCGGCGTGGGCGTTGGTCATCGACCACCTGCCATTCGCTCTCGAGAAGCCCCTGCCCCTCGAGGCGCCGGAGCAGGGGGTAGAGGGTACCCTCGCTGATCTCGACACCCGCGTCTGCGAGTGACTGCTTCAGGGAGTAGCCGTACTGGAGCGTGCGGCATTCGTTCAGCACCACGAGTACCAGAGCGCCCCGCCGTAGCTCCGACGTGAGGTTGTTCGATGGATCAAGCTGTGAATCGGGAGTTATCATGAATTACAGAATACATGGTGATACACAGTATTGTCAAGGGGACATCTCGTCGACAGCGTCTCGAACCGGAGACATTGAGGGGGAGCGTCTCGAGCCATTCGAGGCGCGTCAGTCCGGTTGGCGCATCCCGTCGCGGCTGCTGAGGGCCGGAATGACCAGCAGCGCGGTGAGCGCGGCTGTCGTCATCGACACCCACATGATCATCGAGACTTGGCCATGGTACTTGAGGGGACTGAGCCAGAGACCGGTGAGTCCGATCGCGATGCCCAGCGCGTTCGCGATGATCGGCCGGCCGGCCTTGTCGATCGCGCGAAGCACGTACCCGGGGCCGTCCTTCCTCGCCCGCTCGATCGCGGCCACGAAGTGTATGGAGTAGTCGATGCCCACGCCGAGGACGATGCTCGAGGCGATCGCGGTGAGCAGGTTGAGCTGGATGCCCGAGTCGGCCAGGAACCCGAGCAGCGTGAGGATGGTGAGCACGAGCGGCACGAGTGCCACCAAGGTCAGACCCACGCGACGGTACGCGATGAGGAGCATCACGATCACGAGGGCAAAGGCGGCGATGAGCGAGCGGCTCTGCGCGCGCAGCACGAGGCGGGCCATCTCGTCCCAGAGCACGGTCATGCCGGTGAGGGTCCTGATCTCGGGCTGTTCGGCCGCGAAATCCAGCCACCCGCGAAGGTCGGCGGTCGTGAAGTCCGAAGGGAAGAGCACGAAGCGCAGCCCGTCCGCGGAGACCATCTTGCCGAGAGGCGACACGGTCGTTCCGCTCGCGAGTCCGGCTACGAGGCCGGGTATCTCCGCGGGGGGTCTGCCCGCCAGGAGGTCGGCGGCGGAGAACACCTTCCTCACGCCGGGAAGGCCCTCCAACTCTCGCGACACCTCGAGGATGCCGGGCAGCTGCGCGAGACCCGTCGCCGGGTCGAGCACGAACTCGCCCATGAGCGGGGTCGCCCCCCCGAACACCTCCTCCATCTTCGCGAAGTCGGCGCGGATGGGATCACCGTCTTTGAAGAAGAAGAGCTGGTCGGTGTCCACGGCCAGCCCAGGGATGGAGAACGCCGCGAAGGCGAGGAGTCCCACCGTCAGCGCCGCAGCCACCCAGCGCCGGCGGGCGAGAGCTTTCACCGCGAGCGTGAGCCGCGGCCCGAGCAGCGCCCTGCTGGGCCTGCTGGTGATCTCGGCATGCGAGAGGAGCGCCGGCAGGAAGAAGAACGAGATCACACCGGCAAAGACGATGCCCACGGCCGCGAAGACGCCCATCTGCTGCATGGGGCCCACTCCAGTGGCGACCAGTGAAAGGAAGCCGGCCGCGGTGGAGACGGTGGTGAGGATCATGGGCACACCGATGTCGCGCAGCGTGGTGGTGACGCGCTCCACCTTGTCGTCCGTACGCGTAGCCTCTACTTGGTAGTGGGTCACGAAGTGCAGGCCATCGGCTGAGCCCATGACGATCACGAAGATGGGGACGATCACGCTCACGATGTCGATCTGTATTCCGAGCCCGGAGAGGAGGCCGAAGGTCCACAGAGATCCAAGGGCGGCCGGTATGATCGCCATCACGGTGAGCCTGCGGTCACCGATGGTGGCGTAGAAGGTGAGGAGCAGAAGCCCGATCACCACGGGAGGGATCACCAGGAGGAACCAGGTGATCATGTCGAGCACGCGGGCGAAGATCACTGGGTTGCCGGTCAACGTGAGTTCGAAACCGGCCGGCGGATAGGACTCCACGAAACGGGCAAGATCGCGGGCGAGTCTGATCGCGTCTCCCTCGGGAACGACGAGGGTCAGAGTGCTACGCCCGTCTTCCGAGAGGAGCAGCCCGGCGATGGGGCCGGCGAAGACCGCCTTCTCGAGCGCGGCGGGGGGTAACGAGGCCACTGCGTCCGGGGTCAACGTCGTGCCGGTGAGTGGGTCGGTCTCAGGGACGATCGTCGCCACGCCCCCGACGCCCTCGAGGTTGGAGATGGCGTCACGCAGTTCGATCAACCCGACGAGGGCGTCCGCGTCGCGGAAGGTGCGACCCTTCGGCAGGGACACGAGCACGTTCACCGGGTCGCCGGTGTCGTATTTCTCCTGGAGCTCGACGAAGTCGCGCCCGACCTCGTTGCCTTCGGTCATGAACTGCGTGACGTCGGCATTGAATGAGATCCAGAACAGCGCGACCACCGCAGCGACCGTGATCAACCCGGTCAGGGCGAGTACGCGCTTGTGGTGCTTCACGATCAGGGCGGCGATGCGTTCCATCTGATCGGATGATTTCACACTGGACCGAGCCCAGGGAAGGGGAGGGCCCGCGCGCGGTTCAGCGCGGCTTCGGTATCACCGGCTGCTGTATCTCGACTTCGATCATGTTGGCGCCCAGTTGCCCGGGCTCGGCCAGGTGCATCTCGCGCGGAGCGCCCGCCGGAAGGTACGCGCGCTCGCGCACCCAGCGCACCAGCCGCTCGTAGGCCTCCGCGGACCCCTCGGCCGCTCCGCGGTAGTAGACGACCGCAGCCAGGATCCGCGGTACGTCGCGTACCTCGAGGACGTCACCAGGCGCCAGGTGCGAGGGCAACGTTGTACCGTCAGTCGCCCCGTCGGCCCCTCCCTTCGCGGCTCCATCGTTCGACTCGAGGAGCGCCGCCCGGGCCCGCGCGCCTTCGGGCATCGACGTGGGGAGGCAGACCCCGTATCTGCGTAGGGCGGACGGGTCTGAGGTGGGCCGGTCGAAGAACAGACAGACGATGCTTCCGGTGGGAAGCACATCGACGTCGGCCGACCAGCGTCTGAGCCGAGAGAACGACCCCGCGAGGGTGTCGTACGTGCCGCGGTTCGTGAGCATCACCGCCGTGAATTCCGGGATGTGCCGAAGCTGCACCTCGCCTACGATGCTCCCGTCAGCGCCTGGGGAGCCGGACATCAGCTTCGCGACTCCAGGTAGGTCTGGTAGGCCTCCATGAAGGCGGGGAAGCCGCAGGTGGGCACGAGCAGCAGGAGCGCGTGCTTGACCTCCGCCGGCTCGACTCCCGCTTCTTCGGCCGCGCGAAGGTGGGTCTCAAGAGCACGCAGGTGCCCGCTCGCCGCGGAGATGGCCAGCTTCAACAAGGCCCGGGTTTTCGCATCAAGCGGCCCGCCCCGCAGGTGGATCTCACGTCCGAGTTCCTCGTAGGCGGTGTTGACCGCGGGGAACTCCTCCTTGAAGATCGTGAATGTCTTGTGGACGTCTTCCATGGCGCACCTCGTCAGAATCGCGGGGCCGATGCCCTCGGAGCTCGGTCTTCGGGCCTTGGTGACGCGACCGTGCCGGCCCTCTTCTTGTGGCGGCCCCGACCGACCGGGGCGGCCCTGTGCTTTCTGTGTTTCGCGCCGCCCGTTAGCGCAAACCTTCGAGCACGCGCTTCAGCGTGTTCGCGAAGTGTTCCCGGTCCTCCTCTTCGAGCGGGGAGGGTCCGCGGGTCCTCCCTCCGCGGCGTCTGTGCACCTGCTCGGCGTGCCGCACCGCGAGCTCCATGTCGATGGTCTCGGGTAGGTACTCGCGCCCCCGGAAGGCCAGCGCGCGGGCTCCGCGGCCGAGCACCATGGCCGCGAGGCCCAGGTCGCCGGTCACCACGATGTCCTCGGGTTGGAGCCGACTCACGATGGCGAAGTCGGCGACGTCCTGCCCGGCGCCCACCTCCACCACCTCCACACCCGCACGCCCTGCGTGACGCGCCAGGTTCTGCGTGGTGTTGCCCACCAAGACCACCGGGATCTTGTGGGTGCGGCCCGCGGCGAGGGCTTCCTTCGTCACCGGGCAGGCATCCGCGTCTATGTATAGAGTAGTCATCCTGCTTCCAGTGTAGCGCGCCGCGAGGGGACGCGCCGCGAGGGGACGCGCCGCGAGGCCCGGGGTCTTGTGACCGGGAGGTCGCGTCGTTAGACTCCTGCATGAAACGGTCTTGGATCCTACAGCGCCTTCGGCGCCGCGAAGCGTGCTTCGGCGGCCGAGGCGCATCGAAAGGAACCGCTGATGGAGTCGATACGATCGGATGCGAAGTGCCTGGTTCCCGACGGTGTTGCCAAGACCACGTGCATGCAGTGCCCGTGGGGCTGCGGCATCGAGGTCACCATCGAGGGCGGGGAGGTCGCGCGCATCACCGGCAACAAGTCACACCCGTTCAGCAAGGGCATCGTGTGCCACAAGGGGCTCGCTTCGCCCGAGGTCATGCTGCACCCCGACCGCATCACCACCCCGATGCGTCGTACTTCGGAGGGGTGGCAGTCGATCGGATGGGACGACGCCTACGACATCCTCGTCGAGAACCTCACCAGCATCAAGGATCGGCACGGAGCGAAAGCCCTGGCCGTGGCCATCGGCATGCCGGTGCTCCTCGGAGGCAACTCCACCGTCAGCTTCCTCCGCCGGTTCTGCGACATCTACGGCACGCCGAACTGTTTCTCTGTAGAGAGTATCTGCTTCCGCTGCCAGATCATCGGTCGCATCCTCACCCTCGGCACGTACCAGGTGCCCGACATCGACAACAGCGCGTGCGTGCTCGTGTGGGGCAACAACCCCGACGCCTCGGCTCCGCCCACCGCCGGGCGGGTGCGGGAGGCCCTCCGCAAAGGCGCCACCCTGCTGGTCATAGATCCTCGGGTGACTCCCATGGCCGAGAAGGCGCACCTGCACCTCCAGGTGCGGCCGGGCACCGACACCGCCCTCGCCCTCGGGATGATGAACGTGATGATCACGGAGGGTCTGTACGATCGTGAGTTCGTGGAGCGTTGGACGCTGGGCTTCGACGAGTTGGCCAAGGTGGCCGCCGAGTACACGCTCGAGACGGCCGCGACCATCACCGGCGTGCCCGCTGGGAAGATCGCCGAGGCGGCCCGCCTCTTCGCCGGCGCGCCCTCGGCCTGCATCGCACAGGGCACGAACTCCCTCGACCAGCACACGATCGGGTTGCAGAACTCCCGGTGCGTGGCGATCCTGCAGGCTATCACCGGCAACATCGACACCACCGGCGGTTTCGTGAGCACGTCGAAAGTGGCCTTGAGCCCCATCCGGATGCCCGAGAAGATGGAGGGGGAGCCGCTCGGCGCCGACCGTTTCCCGCTCTTCAACGAGGTGTGGGGTCGGAACTTCGGCGAAGGGCAGTCCATGCTGCTCGCCGACACCATCCTCACGAACGATCCGTACCCCATCCGGGGCATGATCGTCTCGGCCTCGAACCCGGTGATCACCTGGCCGGGGGGCAGGAAGCTCGAGCGGGCGCTGGGGAGCCTCGACTTCCTCGCCGTCATGGACCTCTTCATGACGCCCACCGCCGAGAAGGCCCATCTCTTCCTACCGGCGGCGACGTACCTGGAGCGGGTGGAGCTCTGCGATTACTACGGCACCCTGCACGCCGTTCCTTACGTGGGGATGCGTAGGAAGCTGTTCCAGGTTGGGGATGCGGTCTCCGACCTCGACTTCTGGATCGAGCTCGGCCGGCGCATGGGCTACGGCGAGTGGTTCCCCTGGGACAGCGTCACCGAGGCGCTGGACTACGCCCTCGAGCCCTCGGGTCTCTCGATGGGCCGGCTTGATGCGCTGCCCGACGGCGGCATGCCGTTCGGGAAGGTGCGGCTGGGCTACTACGAGAAGAAGGGTGGCTTCGCGACTCCTTCGCGCAAGATCGAGCTCTTCTCGGCGACGCTCGCGGAACTTGGACACGACCCTGTGCCGCGGCATAAGGAGTCACCCGATCAGGTGATCGTGCAAGGCGCGGACGGCGAGACCGAGTACCCGCTCATTCTCACCACGGGGGCTCGGACCCTGCAGTACCTGCACTCGCAGCATCGCGACATCGAGAAGCTGGCCAAGCGGGGCCGGCATCCTCTCGCCGAAGTCCATCCGGCGACCGCGGCGGCGGCAGGTATCAGCGACGGCGACTCGATGGAGATCGAGACGCCGCTCGGCCGCGTGACCATGAAGGCGCGGCTCATCGAGTCGATCCTGCCCGACGTGGTCAGCCTGCCTCACGGCTGGAATGACGCCAGCGTGAACGACCTCACGGGCGACTACATCGGCGACCCCATCACCGGCTACCCGATCTTGAAGTCGAAGCGCTGCCGCATCTTTACGGTGGCTTGACCTGCGTCGCGCATACTCCCCTCGAGTCTATGTTGTTGCTGTTCCAGCGAGTCGAGGGGACCATGTCGAAAAGAAGCGCGTCGGGAATGATGCTGGCGGTGGGAATGGTCGCGCTTGGGGTTGGCGCGTGGCTCTACCTTCAAGATTTCCAGCAGGCTGCCTCCAGCTCGGTACCATCAAATGCTGGAGCAGATCAGGATGGCGGCTCGGTGAACGCGCCGTCAGCCGGAGTCCCATCTGCCGAGAAGTCAACGCTCGACTACGAGGCCCAAGACGACGGAGCCGGTGGCGTGAAGGTCGTGGCGACCGTCCTGACCCCGGGAGCGGTCGAGAAGGATCCGTCGCTTGCCGACCTGGCGGCCCAACTCGATCCTGCGGCGGAGATCGGGTTCTTGGTCGTGTTCGAGACGCACGCCGGAGACCTCTCCAAGCTGGACCTCGCAGCCCTCTCGAGCCTCAACTCGCCCGCCGGAGATCACCGGACAATCCGGTGGGCGGGGGAAGACGAATCGAGCCATCATCGTTCCGGCGTCTTGGTCTTCTCGCGCGATGATCTGGACCTAGCCGCCGAGGGCGACCTCACCATCACCGTGACAGGCGTGGCGGGGGTGCCCGCGAGAACGCTGACCTGGCTACTCCCGCTCCAGTAGGCGCACGCCGTGGAAGCACCACTACTGCCGGCTCTAGCGGCGGGGGTCGTCTCGTTCCTCTCGCCATGCATCGTGCCCATGATCTCGGTCTACCTGACGTTGATCACGGGGATGACCATGGAGGAGCTCACTGCCAAGCCGGGGCTCGTGGTCAGGCGCACCATCGTCGTGAACACGCTTCTGTTCGCCCTCGGGTTCACCATTGTGTTCACTCTCGCCGGAGGAGCCGCCGGCGCGCTGGGCGCGGCCCTGCAGCAGGCGACCCGAGGGCTCGAGATCGGCGGCGGCCTGTTCATCATCGTCATGGGGCTTTCGATGGCCGGCCTGTTCCGTCTCGGTTTTCTCGACAAGATGCGTCTTCCTCTGAAGCGGCCTCTCACCAAACCGAAGGGCCCTCTCGGATCGTTTGCCGTGGGATTGCTCTTCGCGGTCACGTGTTCGCACTGTATCGCCCCCACGCTCTTGTCGATGATGGCGGTAGCCGGTTCGACCGGTTCGCCGTCCGCAGGTATGGCGACCATGCTGGCCTTCTCCATCGGGCTTACCGTGCCCTACCTGGCCACGGCGGTGGCCATCACTCCGGCACTACGCGTACTCTCGCGGCACAAGCAGACCACGAGGTTCGTCGCTGCGGGCACCGGCGTGCTGCTGGCCGGCTTCGGGCTTCTGATGGTGGCCGGCCAGTTCACCAGGCTGGTGGAGATCAGCTCCCGGCTCTTGCCCTTCCGCGTTCCGCTGGGCATGTGATCCGGGGACTTCGAGAATAGGAGGCACCAAGGATGCCGTATCGCACCTTCGAAATGATCATGTTGGGTCCGGTCCACCTGCGAATATGGGGCATGCTCGTGGGACTCGGCATCGCGACGGGCGCCATCTTGACGGTTCGGCTTGCGCGCGGCCGCGGGATCCCGGCGGACAGACTCTGGACCCTCACGATCGTGGTCGCACTGGCAGGGGTGCTCGGTAGTCGCGTGCTCTGGGCTCTTCAGCCCGATCTCATCGGCGAGACTCTCGCGAACCCACTGCGCCTCGTCGCAGTCTGGGAGGGTGGGCTCACGTTCATTGGAGGGTTGCTCGCCGCGGTCGCGGCCGGCGTGGTCTACGTGCGTCGAGCCGGACTCCCGGTGCGCCTCACGGCCGATGTGGTAGCCCCCGGCCTCGCGCTCGGTATCGCGGTGGGACGTGTCGGGTGCTTCCTGACGGGGCTTCACCCCGGGCGGCCGACCTCGCTGCCCTGGGGCATCGATTACCTGGGAGCGGTACGCCACCCGATCCCGCTCTATGAATCTACACTCGGTCTGGTGCTACTTGTAGCCGGACTCATCCTGTTGAGGCGGCGGATCGCGCCCGGCGTTACCGCGCTGGTCGTGGGCCTCGGGTATCTGGTCGGACGCTCCCTTCTCGACCTACTGCGCGCGGGTAGTGCTGAGGCTCTCTCGGGGACCGATCCCCGCTTCTTCGGGCAAATCACCCTGACCCAGGGCGTGGCTCTTGTTGCTGTTCCGGCGTTGGCCGTCCTCCTTGTGTGGGTGCTGCGAGGGCCCGCTCATTCCCGTCCTGTTTGGTTTCGCCCAAGCCGCTGACGCTCGCCGCCGACTCGCGAGATCCACTTTGGCATCAAATCCACTTGGGCATCACGTACTCGCTGCAATCGGTGGCCGACGGTGCCTCTCCGTGCTGCCGCATGTCTCCTCCACGTTCGCCAACTAGATGGGCCGCCGCGCCCTGGGGCGCGGCGGCCCGGCGGAACGGGTCCGATCCTTGCGTCGGTTACCGCGCGCTTCAGGACTCCGGCAGGAATCCAAGCGGCGCGGCAAACACACGCGGCAAGCCAGGCGATTCGGCGCCCCGGGCCGAGCCGAAGACCTGCGCCTGACAGCTGCTGATATCCGCCGCACGCCGTCCCGCTACTTCCCTACCCGACACCTCTGGCAGGAAGCCGCAGGGCGCCCCGAAGCGGATAGCCGCTGTGTTGGATTCTTCGGAGGTCACGACTCGAAGATGTATACGGACGTGCTCCCGGGTAGACTCGTCGATACCTTTGATGTGTATAGCGTGCTCTCCCACCGTCGACCACCTGCCTTCTGTGTCGTTTCGCCGCGGGCGACCTTGTGTCCCCGCAGTCACTACCGAACACCAGGCTATTGGCTCAATGTAAAGGTCGGCGCAAGCTCCCGTAAAGGCCCTGTAACGATACCCCCCAGGGGTAGGGGCCCATCACGCCAAACTGCGGGTGGTCCGACATCCAATGCTCCGATTCCACGCAGTTCATCCCCACCGCAACTCCTTACGTTCCCTTTACAGGCGCGGCTTGCATCGGGCGTGATGTCGTGGTTGTATACCAATAGGGGGTATGGGCATATGAGGCAGGTGCAGCCCCTGAGGCAGACGACCACGAAGCAGACGCGAGGACCGTCTGCTGCCGGCCCACTCCGGCAGCCGGTCCACCCGCAGGCGGAACGGAGGTTGGTCATGTTCCACATCAGTCGCGCCTTCACTCGACGCCTGGCACGCGCCCCTAGGTCTCTCCTTGCCACACCGCTCGTGGTGGCCTTGGCACTTTGGGCGTGCGTCATGCTGATTGCCGGCGCGGTCCTAGTCCCGTTAGCGGGCTGGGGCCTGATGGCCCCTGTGGGTCTCATTGTTCTTACCGCCCTGCTCGTCGTGTGCTGGGCCGTGTGCGTGCCCTTTGAGCGGGCACAGCGAGAATGGCGGACAACAGTCAACAACGCGTCCAAGGAGACGAAGTCATGAGTAGCGTCACCTCCAGCTTCGAAGTGCACGGCATGTCATGCGCCTCCTGCGTGGGCAAGGTGGAAAAGGCGATCGGCGGCCTCGAGGGAGTCCAGCGGGTTCACGCGAACCTTGTGAGCGGCCGAGTGGTGGTGGAGCATCGGACTTCCCTTACCCCCGCTGTCGTGGCCCATGAGATCGCGGACCTGGGCTATGAGGTGGCCGGCACCGAGTTAGCGTTGAGCGTTGACGGCATGAGTTGCGCCGCGTGCGTGGCCAAGGTGGAGAAAGCGATAATGAGAACTCCCGGGGTCAACAATGTAGCGGTGAGTCTGGGAACCGGTACCGCCAGGGTCCAAGGCCTTGCCGGTATCCTGGACAAGGGCGCCATCCTGGCTGCGGTGCGGGAGCTCGGCTACGAGGCATCCGAGAAGCTGGATGGTCGGGCCCAGCTCGATCGGGAGCAGGAACTCCGAACGAAAGAGCTGCGAACTCAGACGCGCAACATGTGGCTTGCGTGGCCGCTGGCCCTCACCGTCATGATGGGAACGTTTCAGGAGTACTGGATCTTCCCGAGGTTCGTCCCCGCCTTTCTCGGCAGCAATCTCGTCCTGATGCTGCTCACCCTCCCGATCGTTCTCGGGCCCGGGCGCCAGTTCTTCGTAAAGTCGTGGAACGGCCTGAGACGAGGCGTCACCGACATGAACCTCCTCTACGCCACGGGGATCGGCGCTTCCTTCCTCATCGCGTCCCTCAACACCGTCTGGCCGGATGCGGGCTTCGGGGGGAAAGAGGCCACTTTCTTCGAGTCCGCCGCCCTGCTCACCGCCTTCATCATTCTCGGGCGGTACCTGGAAGCCCTCACGCGGGGTCGCACAAGCGACGCCATCCGCAAGCTCATGAAACTGCAGCCGAAGGTGGCACGCGTGGTGCGCGACGGAGTGGAGTTAGAGATGCCGGCGGACGAGGTGCTCCTGGACGACATAGTGCTGGTCCGACCGGGAGAGTCGGTTCCGGTGGACGGCGTGGTGGTGGAGGGTTACTCCGCGGTAGATGAGTCCATGATCACCGGCGAGTCGATCCCGGTGGAGAAGACGATCGGCGCTGAGGTGATCGGGGGCACGATCAACAAGACCGGAGCGTTCCGCTTCCGCGCCACCAAGGTCGGCAAGGAGACGGCGCTCTCGCAGATTATCAAGCTGGTGGAGGATGCTCAGGCGAGCAAGGCGCCCATCCAGAAACTGGCCGACTACGTGGCCGGCCACTTCATCCTGGGCGTTCACGTCCTGGCGGTACTGGTGTTCGTGGGCTGGTTCTTCGTAGGCTATGAGCGGTTCTTCACACCCGAAACCAAGTTCCTTCTCTCACCCTATACTTTGGCGTCCATGGGTGTCTTCGGGTTCTCATTGCTCATGTCCATCACCGTGCTGATCATCTCCTGCCCTTGCGCCGTCGGCCTGGCTACGCCCAGCGCCATGATGGCCGGCACCGGCAAGGCCGCCGAGTACGGAGTGCTCTTCAAAGGCGCCGACGCCATCGAATCGGCGAGCCGTGTGAAGACGATCGTGTTCGACAAGACCGGCACCCTCACCAAGGGGAGTCCGGAGTTGACAGACGTTGTCGTGGTGGATGGGGGGCCAACGAGTGACGAGCTGCTCGCCTGGGCCGCAGCCGTCGAGCGAAGCTCCGAGCATCCTCTGGGAGAGGCCATCGTGCGGGGTGCCGAGGAGAGGCGCCTGGAGGTTCCGCCGGCCGACGATTTCGACTCCGTACCCGGGCACGGGGTGCGGGCCCGAGTGGCGGGACGCGACATTCTCCTCGGGAATCTCAAGTTCTTGCGCGAGAACCATATGGATCCGGGGCCCCTTGAACAGGAAGCGGGCGACCTAGCTGAGAACGGCAAGACCCCGATGTACGTGGCCGTGGACGGGGCCCCGGCCGGCCTCGTCGCCGTCGCCGACCGCCTGAAGGACACCTCGATCTCCGCAATAGAGCGCCTACACCGCATGGGCTTAGAGACGGTGATGATCACCGGCGACAACAGGCGGACGGCGGAAGCGATCGCGCGGGAGGTGGGAATCGACCGAGTACTCGCGGACGTGCTTCCCGAGGATAAGGCGGAGGAGGTCCGTCGCCTGCAGGAGGGCGGGCGATCGGTTGCCATGGTCGGCGACGGCGTGAACGACGCGCCCGCTCTGGCGCAGGCCGACGTGGGCCTCGCCATCGGCTCGGGCACCGACGTCGCCAAGGAGACGGGCGATGTGATCCTCATCAAGAGCGACCTCATGGACGTAGTGACCGCGCTTGAAACCGCCCGCGCAACAATGCGCAAGGTGAAGCAGAACCTCTTCTGGGCGTTCATCTACAACACGGCGGGTATCCCCCTCGCCGCCGGCGTGCTCTACCCCCTCACGGGTCAGATGGTGAGCCCGGAGTTGGCGGCGTTCTTCATGGCCACCAGCTCGCTGTCCGTCACGCTGAACACCCTGCTCCTGCGCCGCTTCCGGCCCACTGCAGCACGTCGCGCCCCGCGCGACCCGATGCCCCGGCCCTCGACCCAGACCGCCGCGGTCACGAGCGCCCACTAGCAAGGAGGTATTTGCCATGGAATCCAACACGAACCGAGTGGCCGCCCTGATCTACGGGAGCATCTCGCTCGGCGCCGCAGCACTCTTCTTTCTGGTCACCAGCCTCACAGGAGACTATCCCCCGGTGGCCCGTGTGGGAGGGGCTGTATGGATCCTGCTCCTCTCGCTTATCGTTACCATGCCGATCGTCATTCCCCGTGTTCGGAGCCGCCTGATCCCCGTCCGTGTCACGCGCGACGAACGACCGGAGCCCGGCGCGACCCAAGATAAATCCCGGCACCACTGAGAGACTCCCCGATCCACCTACAAAGGAGGTGATCATGAAGCGGTTCACCATTCCGCGCGTGGCCCACTGCAGCGAGGGGCACTCAACCCGGTCCTGGGCATGACCTGAAACTGCCCGCCTCCTATCTCCTGACGTGGACGAGGGGCGCCGCCCGGCGCCCCTCGTCCTCTTCACCCGGATCTGTGAAACGACCTCGGCCATCCGATGAGCCGCGCTCCCGTGCCCGGCACAAGGAACCAGAACCACGCGCTGAGCCACCACCAAAGCGACCCCGTGAAGCCCGAACCACGTGTGAAAATCCAGGCGTATCCGGGAAAGCGAGGCTCCGATCGCCGGCGCCCGCCGGGGCCGCGAAAGCGGACTGGGACTGAGGATCCTCACTGTTCCGGTCGAGGGTCAGCCCGATAATCCCTACGGAGTACTAGCCGGGATTCCAGCCTTCGACCCAAATGTCCTCGCCCTGAACTGCAATCTTCAGTGTGGGAAGAGGGCGTGGCGGCGGGCCTCCGAGCACTTGGCCGGTGGGCGAGAAGATGCCTGCGTGGCACGGGCAGAAGAATCGGGTGTTGTCGGACTCCCACGTGATGATGCAGCCGAGATGCGTGCAGACCCGAGAGACGCCGGCGTACGTCCCGTCCTGGAGTTGCAGCAGGGTGCAGGGAGTGTCCTGGTACTCGAAGTCGACCGCGCTGCTCAAAGGAGTCAGCTGGCGGGCTGACGCGACACGCACGCGTGCTGCGGCCTCGGTTCGGGCTCTTGGGAACGCGTAGCGTATGATCGGCGCAAGGAGGCCGGCTGCGGCGAACACGCCGGTGAGGCCGAGGCCGTACACCAGAAAATGGCGACGCGTCATTGGGGAGGACCCCAGTTGGCCGGGTCTCATGACATGCACCCTTCACATGGATTTCGGGAAAGAATCCCTCTTTCAGAATAGTCCAGGGGGGTATTCTCGGCAACCTCGCCGACGGCCTCGAGGGCTCATCCTTACGCAAGCTTCACAGTGCGAGAGCGGCCGGCGCGATATGACCTTTCCAGCCGCCTACGCACTTCCGGGCCGTATTCCGTCCCGTCCAGGAGGCAGCGGTCGGCAAGGGCGCCCGATTTCAGAACGTAGCGGAGCCTGAAACCTCGCACGGGGTCCTGCAGCCCGGCCGCTTCACCCACGTACAAGCGCCCGGCTGCGTCCACCGGATGCGTGCGACCGAGCACATGGCCACGTCCCGAGAACGGCCTGGCGCGCCGCGGCGAGACCCGACGGGCCGGCGCCGACTAACACACTGTCGACGCCGCGCCCGCCTCGTTCGCTCACCGCTCGCGCCGTCCCCGGCGAGCCGAAGTCCACAGCGTCCCGCCTACTCGACGATCAGACGTCCGCGGAACATCCCCATCTGGCACTGGAAGCCGAACTCGCCCACCTTCTCGGGCGTGAACTCGATCGGCACCACCGTGCCTTCCGGAAGCTTCGCCGAGCGGTCGAAGTCGGGGAAGAGCACCATCTCGCTGCACGAGGCGGACTCCTGGCGATTGAAGTTCAAGCGGACCGGTCGCCCCCGCTTCACCACGATCGTATCCGGTGTGTAGCCGCCCTTCACCACCACGGTGAGTTCCTGCATCCCGTCCACGCTCGCCGCCTTCACCCCTCCTGAGGAGCTCAGCCAGAAGTACCACACCACGAGGACCCCTAAGCCCAGCCCACCGGCGATCACAACCACATCCGTGAGACTCATACCGCCGCCCCTTCCACCCGGACGTCGGTCACGGCGGGCGTGGCGACCATTCGGGGTTCGAACAGCCGCAGCCGGTTCGCATTCGTGACCACCGTCACCGAGCTGAAGGCCATCGCAGCCCCGGCGATCAGCGGTGAGAGCAGCGCTCCGAAGACCGGGTAGAGGATGCCCGCCGCCACCGGTATGCCGGCCGTGTTGTAGATGAACGCTCCGAACAGGTTCTGCTTGATGTTGCGCATGGTCGCCCGGGACACTTCCACGGCGGTCACAACGCCCCGAAGGCTCCCGGTGATGAGGGTGATGTCCGACGCTTCGATGGCGACGTCCGTGCCGGTCCCGATGGCCATGCCCACATCGGCCTGGGCAAGCGCGGGGGCGTCGTTGATGCCGTCACCCACCATCGCCACTTTCTTGCCCTCCGCCTGAAGCAGGTGGATCTGGTGCGCCTTGTCCTTGGGCAGCACTTCGGCCAGGACCCGGGAGATGCCCACCTCGCGGGCGATGGCTTCAGCCGTTCGCCGGTTATCCCCGGTGATCATGATCACCTCGAGGCCCATCTCCTGGAGCCTCTTGATGGCCACGCGGGAGTCCTCCTTCACCGTGTCGGCCACGGCGATGACGCCCGCCGCGCGACCGTCGACGACGGCGAACATCGGCGTCTTGCCCTGGTCTGCCAGTGTGCTCGCCCTCTCCTCGAGGTTCCCGAGAGCGACGCCGAGTTGCCGCATGTAGGCCAGGTTGCCCAGCTGCACCGAGCGACCCTCCACCCGGGCGGTCACTCCGTGCCCGGGCACCGCTTCGAACTCATCCGGGTCGACCAACTCGTGGCCGCGGTCGCGCGCGCCTTCCACGATCGCCTGAGCCAGGGGGTGTTCCGAGCTCCTCTCCACCGAGGCAGCGAGTCGCACGAGATCCGCCTCGGGGAAGTCGCCCCAGGTCACCACGTCCGTGAGCGACGGTTTTCCCAGCGTGATAGTGCCGGTCTTGTCGAGAACCACCGCGTCCAGACCCTGGGCCTGCTGCAGGGCTTCTCCGTTGCGGATGAGAATGCCTTTCTCGGCCGCCTTGCCCACCCCCACCATGAGCGACATGGGGGTGGCCAGGCCCAACGCGCAGGGGCAGGCGATGATCAGCACGGTGACCGCCACGACCAGGGCATACGTGATCGAGGGGTCGGGTCCGGCGACGAACCAGACCACGAAGGCGGCTATCGCGATAAGCATGACCGCGGGTACGAAGTAGCCCGCCACCACATCCACCAAGCGCTGGATAGGCGCCTTCGACCCCTGGGCCTCCTGTACCATGCGCACGATCTGGGCGAGCGCGGTATCCTTGCCCACCTTGGTGGCGCGAAAGCGGAAAGAGCCCGTCTTGTTGATGGTGGCCCCGATGACCTGATCGCCCTCGACCTTCTCCACTGGGATGGGCTCCCCGGTGATCATCGATTCGTCAACAGATGAATGGCCGCCCGCGACTACGCCGTCCACGGGGATCTTCTCGCCCGGCCGTACCACGACGAGGTCGTCTACCAGCACCTCTTCCACGGGGACGTCGACTTCGGTTCCGTCGCGGATCACCCGCGCCGTCTTTGCCTGGAGGCCCATGAGCTTCTTGATGGCCTCCGACGAGCGCCCCTTTGCCCGCAGCTCGAGTACCTGGCCGAGTACCACCAAGGCCACGACCACGCCCACGACGTCGAAGAAGGGCTCCGCGGTGCCTTCGGGGAAGAGCTGAGGCACCGCGACGGCCACCACGGAGTAGATCCAGGCAGCGCCTACACCCAGTGCGATCAAGGTGTTCATGTCGGCCGACCGGTGCCGGAACGCGAACCATGCCCCGGTGAAGAAATGGCTGCCCGAGTAGAGGAGCACCGGCAGCACGGCCACTGCAGTAAGTGCCCAGATAATCCTGATGGTCTCGTCAGAGAGCGACTTCAGGCCGGGAACGTACCCGGGGTAGCTGAGCACCGTGACCGGCACGGCGATCACGGACGCCACCAGGAACTTGGAGCGAAGACGCCGGTACTCCCGGTCGCGCTCCCGCGCCGCCGCGTCTTCGGTTTCTTCGCCCTCTACGGGCTTTGCGGTAGCCGCGTGGTGCTCGTGCGGCATAGCCGCCGCCGCCCCGGCACCGCTCTCGCGCACCCTGTATCCGGCCGACTCCACGGCGATCCTGAGCTCCCCCGGAGCGACCTGCGCCGGACGGTAGTCCACGACCACCTCTTCGTTCGCCAGGCTCACCTCCGTCGATTGGACCCCCGGCAGAGCGCGTACGGCGCCCTCGATCTTGGTGACGCAGCTGGCGCAATGTAGCCCCTCGACGCTCAGATGCACCCGCGCCAAACCCACGTCGAACCCGGCCGCCCGAATCGATTCCACCAAGGTCGCCACGGGAGCCGTCTCCGGATCGTGCGTCACGAACGCCCGTTCGGAAACCGCGTTGACGCGCGCCTTCGCCACACCTGGTAGCTCACCAAGGGCCCGTTCGATCCGGGTTGCGCACTCGTCGCAGTGGATGCCGATGATCGGCAGTTCCAGTTCTCGGGATTCCCCCAACAGATCCTCCTCTGGACGGCGTCGACAACTGTCGCGGCCACATGGCTTGAGCGCGGCCGCGGGGTGGCCAGCGTGAGGTACCATGGTTCACTATACCCCTGCCCCCTATCTGAATCAATCGGATTGGGACGCGGTAGGGGGTGGGGGTATATCCGCGTTCACGTATACTGACTGCATCCTCATGGCACAAGGGAGCAGGCGTGACGTTCCGAGACCCGGTTAGGTCGACATGACAGACGGCGGACGCCTGCGGCGCCGCGGGCTTCTCCTCGCGCTCATCGCCATTGCGGTGCTTGCTCTTCTTGGGCCTCGGGTCGGGTCGGCCGCCGCAGACGCTGACGCCGCGGGCCCGCCGCCGTCCGCGAACATCGCCACGTTCCCGGAACTTCCGCTGGCGCCGGAAGAGATCGGGCTCGTCGTAGACGGTGTCGCCTACCCACTCCTAGCGATCCAGGGCCACCTAGACTTCACGCGCAGGCAGGCGCTGGCGGCCGGTGACGCGAGGGGCTTCTACGAGTGGGGCGAGATCATCCATCTGTACGATACGGCGGCCGAGCGGGTCTTGGCTGCGCGGGCGGCCTGGGATGCAGGATTCCGGGTGACTCCGCAGGACCGCGCCGCCTTCGCCGCCTACACCGTGGACGGCGCTCCCGGATACCTCGAGGAGCTCTACGGCGGCTCGCGCAGCGTCTTCGACTGGGATGCCGATCTTCAGATCCTCATGAAGAAGTGGATGGTCTACGTCACCCACGGCGATCGGGACGTGAGTTGGACCCGGGCGGGCGCCTTGATGAGCGCCGACCGCGCGGAGTTCGAGGCGTGGGACGCCTGGTATCTGCCGGTGCGCCGGACCGCAGTGCTGGTCACCTACCCCGAGCGCCTCGAGCGAGGGGGGGAGGCGGCCCCGCGCTTCGGCGTGATCCTCGTGGTGTTTGCCGGCGTCGCCATGCTGGGGGTCTGGCTGCGTTCCCTCGCCCGCGGCCCCGGCGAGGGCGATCTACTCGTGCGCTGGCCCTGGATCGACGGCCTCGTACGGCGGCGCATCTACCCTGAAGGCGTCCAGATCGGGGTGCTGGCCGTCTTCCTTCTGATGATGGGGGCGCTCGCGCTCGGTCCGTCCCTGTCGCACCGCAACCTCGGCTCGGTCTACCTTTGGATCCTGTGGTGGCCCCTCGTGCCCTTCCTGCTGTTCTTCAGCGCGCGCTCGTGGTGCGCGGTGTGCCCCATCGCGACCCTGGGCGACCTCGCGCAACGGGTACCCGGTTTCGGGAGGCGCCGGACGCCTCGCTGGTTGGCGGTCGGCGGCATCTGGGTGATCGAAGGCACGTTCCTGGCCATCACCTGGTTCGACCGTTCGGTGGGTCTGGTGGACTCGGTCCGCCTCACCTTCACCGCCCTCCTCCTCCTGACCGGGCTGGCGCTCACCGTGTCCGTCGTGTATCGCCGCCGCACGTTCTGCCGTCACCTGTGCTTCTTCGGCGCGTTGGCAGGCAACTACAGCATGGCCTCGGTCGTAGAGCTCCGTCCCGACGGTCCGACCTGTCGTGGGTGCGCGCGCGAAGCCTGCCTCCGTGACGAGGCCGCCTCCCTCCCCGACGCCTGTCCCATGTTGGAGCGACCTCGAGCCCTCGCCGAGAACAGGGAGTGCAACCTCTGTCTCAAGTGCCTGCGCACGTGCGAGCGGCGCTCACTCGCCCTCCGGGTGCGTCATCCGCTGCGGGAATTGGCCGCCGTCCGAAATCCCAAGATGGCCGTGGCCGGTCTCGCGGCGGTCTTGGTGGGGGTCGTGGCTGTGCAGAATCTCGGCATGCTGCAGGCGGCCGGCACCCTCGAGAGATGGCTGAGCGACACCACCGGTCTCGGCCGGCAGGCCCAGGCTTCAGTGATCTACCTGACGGCCCTCCTCCTCCCGCTCGCCCTGCTCCTGCTTGCTGCGCGGGGCGACATGACTCGTGCGGCCTTGTTCGGCTACGCGCTCATCCCGCTCGATCTCGGGGCCCACGCCGCTCACAACCTTCTCCACATGCTTGGTGAAGGCAAGTCGGTGTGGTGGGTGACGGCACGCCTTCTCGGGCTGAGCTCTCCCTTGGACATCCCCGGCGGGCACCCTGGAGGAAGCATGGGGGCGGCGCTGCTCGATGCCCCGACGATCAAGGTGTTGCAGATCTCTTTGCTGCTCCTGGCCGCCTGGGGGAGCTTCGCTGTGGCACGACGCATGCGCGGCCGCCTGGGCGATCTCGGCTCGACGCTGCCGCTCTACGGTCTCCTGCTGGTGCTGCTGGGCCTGAATCTGTGGCTGTTCTCCGTGCCGATGGCCTTGCGCCACTAGCTCTCGCCGGGTCGCTCGCCCCCGGCGTATTCGCGCACTCGCGCGTGCCTCGATCAAACCCCCCGGGAGGGCGATCGAGCGTTAAGGCTCTGTAAAGCCGGCCGTTCCGTGCTTCCAGAATTACTACGTCGTGTAGTAGTATGGGCCACGCGTGTTTCACGCTTGACCTTGGAGAATCGTTCTCAAGGAGATGGCATGGTGAGAGAAGACCACAACACCCTATGCTTGGACCGCGAGTCGCCCGGCGTGATCTGTGACAGCTACTTCAGGCAGCTCGTCTTGGTTGCTTCGCACGGAGACGACTGGGCACGCAGACTCTTCGTCCGGACGAACGGCCGGGTGCTCGGCGGATACACAGGATACATGCTCCACCTGTCGGCGGAGCACCTCCGGGTCGCTTTTTCCGACGCGCTGGTCGCTCAGCGGGGTTCGTGGCCCGAAACGCTGATGGGCTACCGCCTTGCCGTTCCAGTTCGCCTACCGTATCGACGCTCCGATGCCTGGGCCTTCTGGGAAGGGCTGGTGGACTATCGGCCCACGGGTCTCGCCGTCGACCCCGTGTGCGACATGTTCGTCGACCCGGACACCGCGCCGTACCTGATGCGCGACGGCGCTCGGACGGTGTACTTCTGCTGCCCTCGGTGCTTGGCCGGCTACGTGCCGGCCGACCCGGATGCCGCCGAGGTCCGCAGGCTCCACTTCAATCAGGGCCGGGAGTTGCCGACGAGCGCGTGAAGCGTTCCGGTTCCGCCAGGAACTCGTCGCGGCAGCCGCGCGCGCAGAAGTAGTTGGTGGCACCCTCGTACTCGGCCGAGACCGCGTCGGCCTGGTTCACCGACATCCCGCAGACCGGGTCGAAAGCCCGTTCCGACATGCTCTTGAACATGCCGTCCTCGAGCCAGAGCACTCGGTCTGCTATGTCCTTGATCCGTTCGTCGTGGCTCACGATGATCACGCTGCGACCCTGCTCGCGGGCGATCTTTCGGAGGAGCCGCATGACTTCTTGGCCGATGTGGCTGTCGAGGTTGGCGGTGGGCTCGTCGGCCAAGACCACTGCCGGGTCGTTGGCCAGAGCGCGGGCGATGGCCACCCTCTGCTTCTCTCCGCCCGAAAGTTGCGAGGGCTGGAAATCGAGGCGTCCGCCCAGATCCAAGTCGGTCAGCAAGGCCTCGGCACGATCGCGGGCAGACCGTCCTTTCACTCCCGCCAGATTGAGCACCACCTCCACGTTCTCCCGCACCGACAGCGCGGAGAGGAGGTTGAAGTCCTGGAAGATGAAGCCGAAGTGCTTGAGCCGGATCTCCGGGAGATCCTGTTCTTTGAGCGATGACGTCTCCGCGCCGTCCACCCAGATGCTGCCGCTCGACGGTCGAAGCAGGGCTCCCAGCATCAACAGGAGCGTCGTCTTGCCGCTCCCCGAGGGCCCCATGATCAGTACGATCTCGCCCTTGTCTACCTTCAGCGAGACGTCCCGCACGGCCGTCACCTCGGTCCGCCCGACTCCGAACCTGCGACTCACGTTCTCGGCCACCAGGGCATGTGCACTCATTTGACGCGCTCCGATCATTGTCTGAACGCTCCGATCATCGCGAACGCTCGGATCATCGTCTGAACACCGTGGCCGGGTCCAATCGGCCCACTTTCCGTACCGGCAGAGCCGCCGAGAGCACGGCGATCACTCCGCCGCCGATGGCCACCTTGGCGATCGAGGTCGGCGTGATGCGCAGGGGCACTTCGGGCAAGACCAGGCCGAAGATCGCCGAAAGAGCGTATGCCAGTGCGACCGCCGTCCCTGCCCCCAGCGTCACGGACACAAGTGCCTGCTCGAACACCAGGCGATAGAGCCAGTCCGACCGTGCCCCAAGGGCCTTCAGGACCCCGTACTCCCCGATCTTCGCCAGCGTGGCCGTGTAGATGGTCAGCGCGACCGCGATCAGTCCGATGACGAACCCGGCGCCGTTCATGACCACCATGATCTGTGCCGTCATGTCGCGGACCACGCGGCCCTCCTCCGCCTCGAACTCCCCCCGGGTCATGGCTTCGATTTCCGGTACGCGCGCCTGGATGGCCCGTGCACCGACGGCCGGATCGATCCCGGGTTCGAGTGACACCAGCAGGTAGCTTGCGGTGCGGGGCAGATCGCGGAGGCGCGCGAAGTCGTCGAACCGGATGAAGGCCACCGAGTTCGTGATGGTGAAGGTGCCGGATGAGAGCCCTCGGATCACGAAGGACCTCCCGAGCAGCGACACCTGATCGCCCACGCCCACCCCGAGTCTCCGAGCTGCCGTGGCGTCGAACACCACTTCCCCCGGGCTCAGGTCGGCCGAGCCCTCCACAACGTCCCAGGGGCCCCCGATACCCAGCTCAGAGTGGAATCCGATGATGTATGCGAGCGACCGCCCCTCTTCACTCTCCACCGGGTTGGTGGTGTACAGGATGGGAGTCACTGACTCGACCCCATCCACGGCGGACACCTCGTCGGCCGCCGTCAAGGGGAGCGCCGAGGCCGACATGTGCATGGTGCGCACGCCCGACTGGGCCACGTACACATCGGCCCCTGTGTTGGTGATGTACGCTGTGATCTGCGTCAGCGAGCCTTCCACCACGCCATCGAGGGCCAGGATCAGGAGGAGCGCGAACGCCACCCCTCCGGTGCTGACAAGAAGGCGCACCTTGTCTTGGAACAGATTGCGTCGCGCGACTGAGACCACCGACGCTCCTTCCTAACGACGAAACACTTGAGCCGGATCGAGGGATCCGACGTATCGGGCGGGGAGCACTGCGGCGATGAGCGCCATCGCCAGCGCGCCGCCCGCCGCGGACAGGATCGAGCTCCATCCGACCACGACCAGGAACTGGGGCCACTGTGTCTCGATGACCCGACCGGCCGTGACCACGAGGACGATACCTCCCAAGAAGCCGAGCGTCGTCGCTCCCAAGGCCTGCCGTATCACGATCGCGTAGAGGGCTCGGTTGCGCATCCCCATCGCCTTCAGGACGCCGTATTCGCGTACGCGCTCGACCGTGGCCGAATAGATCGTGAGGCCCACCAGGAGGGCCCCAACCGCCAACGATATAAACACCATGACCTGCAAAGGAGCGGCGAATATTCCGCCCAGGTACGCTATGTCGTTAGCGGCCAACTCCTGTCGGGTCAGGACGTCGGCGTTGGGGAGTGCGCCGTGCAGCCTGTCGAGGACCCCTTCTGATCCTGGGTCGACGCCGATCAACACGAAACTCGTGGCTTCAGGCGCCTGTCGAAGCGCCGCCGCTGTGTCGTGTCGCATGAAGACGAGGCTGAGCATCCAGGAGGTGGTCTCGTCGGAAAGGCCGACAACCCGAAAGCTTCTCCCCATGATCTCGAGTTCGTCTCCGAGGTCGAGGCCGTGCCTGCGCGCGAGCACCCGGTCGAGGACCACGTCGTCCGCCGCTTCCACCCCGCGTCCGCGGCTGAGCTTCCACGGTCCTCCGCCCTCGGTCGGCTCGTAGCCGATCATGAAGGTGGGCACCTTCTCGCCGTCAAGCTCGATGACGGAGTGCTGAGCGAGAACGGGGGCTGCGGATATCACTCCCTCGACTTCGCGCGCCCGCTGCAGAGTGTCTTCGCGAGGGATGATGGAAGTGGATCCCTGAAGATTCTCGACGCCTACTTGCGCGACGTAGTAGTCGGCGGGGGTGTTGTCGAGATACGCGGTGATCTGGCGGAACATGCCCTTCTCGAAACCACCCAGCAGAAGCACGAGGAAGACCGATAGGGCGACCCCGCTCACGCTGATGAGGAGCCTCGTGCGGTCTCGTAGTAGATTCCGGCGCGCCAGCGGGACGACGCCGGCGCCATCTCTGCTCCCGGCCGCGTTTTTCACGAAGTCCCGTTCCTCCTTCTTGCACACCGCGAATAGGCTCCGCATAGGTATACCCCCTACTGGTACTGAGTGTACAGGATAGGAGTACGGACCGCACGCCCGACGTCCCGGGTGAGGTCACGAGGTCGCGCGCCGGAAGGTGGGGCGGAGCAAACCGCCGCCTTCGCCGTGTCCCTCCCGGGGTATCATGAGCCGCGCGAACCGGTGGAGGAGAGTGGTGGGTCATGAAGCGGAAGGTACGCGCCGCGCAGAACGTGAGCCGCATGTGCCTGGTGTGCGGGGTGGAGAACCCCTCGGGGCTGGGGGCGCGGTTCTTCGAACTCGAGGGCGGGGAACTCGCCGGAGTCTTCCGGCCTCGACCGGAGCATCAGGGCTACCCCGGGCGACTCCACGGCGGCATAGCCTCGACCATCCTCGACGAGACCATCGGCCGGGCCATCAACATCGTCGAACCCGGCACCTGGGGAGTCACGGTGGAGCTGACCGTGCGCTACCGTGCACCGGTGCCGCTCGACGGTGAGGTGAGGGCCGTCGGCCGCATCACAGAGGGGTCGCGAAAGCTGTTCAGGGGGACGGGCGAGATCGTGCTCGACGACGGCACCGTGGCGGTGGAAGCGTCGGGCCGCTACCTCAAGATGCCCATAGAACGCATCGCCGGAGACGACTTCGACGGCTCGCAGTGGATTCGAGACGAAAGACCGCTGCCCGACATCCTCGACCTCTGACGCGGCGTTCTCCGAGGGGTGTGTGCGTCAGAACAGGTTGAGCCCTCGAGCCACGGCCTCGGAGAGACCCCACACGACCCCGAAAGCGATGGTCACCCCGATTGCCACGGCCGCGAAGGCCCTGTGCCACTCCATGCCCAACAGCCACGCCGCCGCCGTGCCCGAATAGGCTCCGGTGCCGGGTAGCGGTATCGCTACGAACAACGCCAATCCCAGCAGCCCGTACTTCGCCACGAGCGGGTGCGCCTTTGCGCGTGCCTTCTCGAGCTTGCGATGGAGCCAGCTGTTCTCGGGAATGTGGCGATACACCCACGAGAGGATGAAGTATGTGGGGAAGAAGACCAGGACGTTCGCGATCAGGATGAGGGGCAGGTAGGCGCGGTCCGCCTGCTGGATGGCCCAAGGGATGGCCCCCCGCAACTCTATCCACGGAACCATCGCGACCACCACGTACTTCACGTAGGGCGGCAATCCCGCGAGCAGCTCGAGCATAGTGGTGGTTCTCCCGGTCGGATGTGGTCAGGAAGAGTCGCGCCCTCGCCGGTGAGGGCAGGCGCACATACTACTGCACTTGGGTGCGATCGGCTCGTTCCGAGAGCGCGGGTTGTCCGGCGCCCTCGGGCAGCTCCTCGTCGGTGGAGCCGCCGGCGGGTGGGCCGGGGGCGCCGGAGGCGGCCTGGTCGGACGCCGCCGGTAAGAAGGGCTGGTACATCAGGAGGGCGTGGTTCTCGGCGACCATGGCGTCTGTCACCAGGTTCCCCCACGTGTCGAACTCGCGGCGGCACAGTACGTTATGTCGCAGGTAGGCCCTGGGACCTCGCTGGGTGAAGCGGTGTTCCCCTTCGTACACTTCGTAGCGTCCGGGGAAGGGCTCCGCGCATGTCCAACGGCCTTGCAGATGGGTGGGGGTGACGCACAACCCGAGGCGCCACGGGAACAGGGTGCGGTTCTCGATCTGTAGGTCCAAGGCGGGCCAGGCGCAGGTGGCGCCGCTGCCGAAGGGCTGCGTGCGATCGGCGTCGGGGGACACGTCGTAGCTGTGCCGCCACCGCTCGGTCACGGCGAGAGGGGTGTGCAAAGTCATCCAGTACAGGAGGTTGGTGAGCCGGCAGAGGCCACCACCCACCCCGGCCGCGATGCGCCCGTGGTCGAGCACCATTCCGTCCAGGAACCCGCGCCGTACTCGGCGGAAGGCGGGGCCGAGGAAGAAGCGGGCGATGGCGGTTGGAGACCGCCCGTCGGAGTAGCGGAGGCGAGCGACGCCACCCCCGTCCCGACCCTTCCGCTGTGCGCCCGCGCCGGCCCTCATGCACGCATGATAGCTCTTTTGGAGCGCGAAGCGATCACGCCAATCCCCAGGGGCGATTCAGCCGGTGGGTCGGGGAACGAACCGTCTCCGAAGAAGAGGTGACGGGCCGCCACACGGAAGGGTAGCACCCGCAGCGCGAGGCACATCGCCTCGATGAGTCGGGGGTCGTCGAGCGAGTCGTAGAGCTTCCGCATGGCCAACCGTGATGCGAAACGCGGCCGGAAGTTGCCGCCTCGGTACCCGTCGAGTGCCGACGTGCGTCCGGGGGCGAGGTGATCCACGATGACCTCGGCGGCTGTGGCTGTGAGCCGCAGGCAAGGGTCGAGTCCGCCGGCGGTAAGGGGGGAGGGAGCCCCGGCCGCGTCGCCCACGAGGAGCCCCCGGGTGGATGCCAGTCGCGCGAGTATGCCGCCGACCGGGATCGCCCCGGCCCGACGCTCCGGCGAGGAGGTACGAGTCAGAGCGTGCCGCGATGCGATCAGTCCCTCGCGGGCGAGCAGCTCTCCCGCCAACTCGCGCACCCCGCGGAGGGCGCGGTCCGGGTCGATTCGGGACGGGTGTCCGCCCGTGCCCACGTGCAGCTCGTGGCCGTCGTGAGCCGCCCAGGCGATGTAGCCGGGCGCCAGCTGCGGGTCGAGCATGACGTGCAACCGGGGCGGGCCCTGCACTTCGACCTCCTGGAACACCTCCTCCACGCCCACGATCCAGTCACGGTTCCGGTCGAGCTCGAGGTGACGGGCCGTCGTCGAGAACGTACCGTCGGCCCCCACGACGAACCGGGTGCGAACGAGACGGTGGGCGCCCTCGGGGTCCGTCAACTTCACGAGCGTCGAGGTGCGGAGGAACTCGAGTCCTTCGAAGCGGCTCCCCGGCGCCCACTCAGCACCCGCCTGTAGCGCGCGGAGCAGCTCGTGCTCGTACAGAGCAGCCATGCGACCGATCCTGAACTCGTCACGCGGGCTCTCGAGTCTCAGTGGTCTGCGGGCGGGCGAGTACAGGCTGACGTGGCGGACCGGCGGCCCCAGGCACTCCGGCGGCAGCCGGAAGCTACCGAGCGTGCGCCTCACGAATACGCCGGTGGTGTGCACCCCCTGTCCGAGATCGGTCTTGCGGTCCGTTAGCAGCACCGCCAGCCCCGACTCGGCCAGGAGCCTGGCCATCCGCAGACCCGACAAACCCGCGCCAATCACCACCACATCGTGTCGCTCCGTCATCATCGCCTCCTTCCCGGGTGGTGCCGCAGGGTCGTTCGTTCGTGTAGCCTTGGAGTCATGCCGCTTCGATGTCGTAGTGTTTACCCTCCCCATCATTATGAAGGACTTTTCACTACAAAGTCTATGTGGTAGCCCTACCCCTCTCCGAGTTTGGGTGTCCGTTGTTCCGCGCCGCCGGGTTCAAGCGGCGCCGGAGGTCTCGGGCCGGGTCGCCGCGTCCGGCCCGGTGCCTCAGTCCCTGCGCACCGCGCCGATGATCGCTTCCATGTGGGCAAGGTATTTCTCGAGGGCGTCGCGGCCCGGGACGGTGAGACGGTATTCAGTCTTCGGCACACGCCCCTCGAACGATTTGTGGCAGGTTAGGTAGCCGCCTTCCTCGAGCTTCCGTGCGTGTACGCTCAGGTTGCCGTCGGTGGTGTCGAGGAGACGACGGAGTTCCATGAAGGTGAGCGAGTCGCTCACCGCGAGTGCGCTGACTATTCCCAAGCGCACTCGCTCGTGGATGAGACGGTCGAGTTCCCGGGGTCCTCCCGCAGCCAGGCCGCCGAGGACGCGCTCCAGAGTTCGTCGAGGTGTGGGGGTGTCCGCCTGGGTGTCGGCAGACGTGCTCGATTTCGCTCCGACCCGCTGTCTAGCCACCGTACCGCCTCGCTATGACGAGCCCGAAGGCTATGTGTAGCCCACCGAATCCCACCGCGAGGATGACGTTGTGCCACCCGACGGGAGCGACCACCGCCACGGTGCCGAGAGCCATGAAGCCCGCTCCCATCACCGGCACCGGCGGTACCGAGAAGGCGCCTGCTGAAAGCACACCCGCTCCGTAGAGCAGAAGCCAGACCGGCGGTAACAACTCGAAGAGGTCGCCCTGCACCAGTACCAAGGATATGAGCAGGCCGGCAACGAGCGGAGGAGAGAGCGCGAGCACGAACTTACGCCCAGGAGCAGAGTGCAGGGGCGATCCCGCTCTGCGCGCCTTGCGCAGCATCGCTCCGCCTCCGATCGCGGTCGCCGCGAAGGCGGCGCCCACCCACACCACCAGCCACGCGCCCGCGCTGCTCTGTAGGGAGCCCACCGCTGCCGCGACCAAGCCGGCGGCGCCCATCCCCACGCCGCCCCAGCCCGGCACCGCCGTGAACGAGCCCGCCTGCGACATGGTGTGCCTGATGAAACGCAGGTTGTCCACGGCGTGATCGTGGAGGGCCGTGGGAGCGGGTAGTGAGTCCTGGATTCCGGCGGACTGGGAGCGCGGTGTCGGTGGGGTGCTCATTGCCGCACCATAGCCGGTACCGTCCTCATCTGTCAAGTACTTTGCGATAGAGAGTTGAGACGTCGATCCTGAGCGAGACTCCCGTTCCCGGGTATCATTCATACCATCTTGGCCGGATGGCGGCGTCTGACGGCCGGGAGCCGCGCCCGGCGGCCCAGTGGCGGCGCCAGAGGCCGGGTTTGCGCACCACTCGAGCACCGAGTGCGGGGAGAAGACGGCGTACGAGGTCGTCGACATCTACAAGGATCTACCGCGCACGAACTGCGGCGAATGCGGAAAGGGCTCCTGCTTCGCCTTCGCGACGGCCGTCTATCTGGAGGCCTTCCCTCTGGAACAGTGTCTTCATTTGAGGGAGGCGCCACGCAGGGAGATGGAGACGAAACTCGATATGAGCCGGGAGGAGGGGGTCGGCAGGCGTCCGAGTTCGAGCGAGCAGGCGCTCCGGAGCTTGCCGGCGGTCTTGGTCTTCGCGGCTGAGGCCCTGAGTGGTCGCCTGCTCGGGGAGGACCTGCGCGGGCTGGTGGGGTGACTCATCCCCTCATCGTTGCCTCATGCAGGCTCTCGATCCTCTTCGACGCTTCTGAATTTCCCTCACCCCGGCCAACGAGGCCCGCTGCGCCGAGACTCGCCTACGCGTCGATGCGTACGGTCTCGCCCGGCGCTCGGACTTCCGCCGAGCATCGTCAGCGCGGGTAATCACCACGGCGGCCTCGCGGGCCTGTCGACCGCCGCGCCCACCTCCGGAAGTTCGCGCGGCCATGGGGCTCTGCGCGCTTGACCGACTTGGTCGCGCGCTGTTATGTTCCTTAGGCTGCTCGGCCGGCCGTCGCTCCCTTCCCGGAGGGGTCGCGGGTCGAGCTCGGAAGTGAGGACGCTTCCCGCTACGCGCGTTGGCGAGGGGCGTCCTTCTTGCCCATATGCCAAGGGAGGCGGAGGGCGGCGAAAACCCGGCACACAGGAGGGGGCACGTATGAAGATCAAGGCGGCAGTACTGAGGGAAGTGAACAAAGGCTACAGTTTCGAAGAGCTGGAACTGGCGCCCCCGCAGGCGGGGGAGGTGCTCGTCAAGTACGCGTACACCGGCTTCTGCCACAGCGATCTGAGTGTGGCCACAGGCCGCATCGGTATCGCCCTGCCCCTCGTGGCGGGCCACGAGGCCGCGGGCGTCGTCGAGGCGGTGGGCCCCGGCGTCACCCGTGTGAAGGTGGGCGACCACGTGGCCAGCACATGGATGATCCCCTGCGGCGACTGCCCCGAATGCCGTGGCGGTCTGGGGAACGTCTGCACCGGCAACTTCCCTCACTTCCTGGCGGGCACGCTGCTCGACGGCACCACCCGTCTCAGCGACGCCAAGGGCAACCCCGTGCTCCACGGCAATTTCGTTTCCGGGTTCTCCGACTACACGGTGGTGCCGGAGACGGGCGTGGTCGCTATCCGAAAAGACATGCCTCTGGACTGGGCCGCCCTCATGAGTTGCTGTATCCCCACCGGCTGGGGCTCGGTGACGAACCTTGCCAACGTGCAGCCGGGCCACAAAGTGGCCATATGGGGCATGGGCGGCGTGGGCCTCAACGTCCTGCGGGCGGCCAAGATGCGCCAGGCGAACCCTATCATCGCGGTCGACCTCGAGGAGTCGAGGCGTGAGTTGGCGATGGAACTTGGGGCGACTCATTTCATCTGCAGCGCCAAAGACGACCCGGTCCCGATCATCCAGGACCTCACGGGCGGCGGCGTCGATATCGCCTTCGAAGCCATCGGAGACGCCGGAGCGATCGTGCAGGCATGGTGGTCCCTCGCCATGGCCGGACGCCTCATGGTCATCGGCGTCATGCCCCAGGATCAGGTGGCCGACATGCCGCTGACCTTCATGCCGCTTCAGCAGAAATCGATCATCGGCGGGTTGTACGGGTCGATCTCCACCCATGACGACATCCCCAAGCTCTGCGACCTCGCGATGATGGGGGAGATGAAGCTCGACAGGATAATCGAGGGCAAGTTCAAGCTGGAGCAGCTCAACGACATCGCCGAGAAGATGGAGAAGCGTCAGCTGGGCGGCCGTTGGGTCTGCGAGTGGGACTGAGCTGACGAGAGAGAGGCGGAGACGGCGACGGAGGGCGGGCGTGCCGCGTCGCCGTTCCGACAGCACATGAGCCTACGGGTCTGCATCATCGGAGGCGGCGGCACGGTAGGGTCGGCCGCCGCCTTCCGGTTGGCGGCGCTCGGCCTGGCGGAAGAGGTCGTGCTGCTCGACGCGCGACCGCACATGGCCCAGAGCCATGCCTTGGACCTCGATCAGGCAGCGAGCGTCATGGCGGGCTCCGTGGTGCGGGCGGGCACGTGGGACGACCTGGCCGGTGCAGGGATTGTGATCCTCTGTGCGGGACTTCCGGAGCGCAACGTCGCGTCTCGTGATGAGTACCTCGCGGGGAACCTTTCTATCGTTCGTGAGGCGGCCGCGCATCTGGCCGCCCTCTGTCCGGAAGCGGTCGTGATCGTGGCCACCAATCCGGTCGATGTCTTCACCGCCGCGCTCGCCAGACTGACGGGCATGGACGACCGGCGCTTCCTGGGGTACTCCTGGAACGACACACTCCGGCTTCGTTGGGCGGTCGCACGGGTCCTGGGTGAGCCCGCGCGTGACGTGGAGGCCCTCGTGATCGGAGAGCATGGAGAGATGCAGGTGCCGCTGTACGACCGCATCGCGGTGCGGGGAAGGCCCGTCCTTCTGACGGCGGAGCAGGAGCGAGAGGCGGACTCGTCCATCCGGAGCTGGTTCGCCACCTACCAGGGGCTGAACAGCGGCAGAACGTCCGGCTGGACCTCGGCCGTGGGCATCGCCACGGTCGTCGGAGCGATCGTCGGAGGAGGTTCGGAGATACTCCCCGGCTCGGCGGTCCTGCACGGCGAATACGGAGTCACCGGCGTGAGCCTGGGCGTACCCGTTCGTTTGGGGTCTCGGGGCGTGGAAGAGGTGGTCGAGCTTCCCTTGACTCCGGCCCAATCGAGCGCGTTCCGGGCCGCCGCAGGCAAGGTCGGGAGCCTTCTGGACGGGGTCATGGGCTCGGGCGACCGCGCCGACCAGGGCGACCGCGCCGACCGCGGCGATGTGCGGGACGCTGTCCGCAAGGGAAGGGAGTAGGCGCATGCGCATCGTGGTTCTCGGAGCCGGGGCGATGGGGTGCCTCTTCGGCGGCCTGCTGCACCGGGCCGGGCGCGATGTCACGCTGATCGACGTGTCCGCCCGGCAGATCGCGGCCATCAATGAAGCGGGCCTCCACTTGGAACGGGACGGCGAGGTGCTCATCATCCCCGTAAGGGCCGCCTACGCGGCCCATGTCGGCGTCGCTCCCGAGCTCGTCGTCCTCTTCACCAAGACTATCCACTCGGAGGCCGCTCTAGAGTCGATCCGAAGCCTGATCGATGACGACACCGTCCTCCTGTCGCTCCAGAACGGGCTCGGCAACGAGGAGGTCATGGCCCGTTTCGTGCCGCGCGACCGCATCGTGCAAGGAGTCACCACGTTCCCGGCCGACCTCGTGGCGCCCGGGCACGTGCGTTCCTTGGGCTCGGGTCACTCCCAGATCATGGGTCTTGACGGCCTGGTCACCCTGCGACTGGAGCTCATCCGCGACGTCTTGGACGACGCCGGTCTCGAGTGTGAGATCTCGCCGGAGGTCACCACCGCCATCTGGGAGAAGGCTGCCTTCAACTGCGCGCTCAACGCGCTGACGGCGGTCACGGGACTCCGAATCGGCCCCATCGCTGATTCCCCGGAGGCAACAGACTTGGCCCGCCGCGTCGCGGAGGAAGTGGTCGACGTGGCCAACCGCAAGGGCATCGGTGCGCGCAAGGAGGTCGTACTGGCCACGATTGCGGGAGCACTGGCGGAGCATAGGGAGCACCAGCCCTCCATGCTCCAGGACGTGCTCGCCGGACGCCGCACCGAAGTCGGTTCGCTGAACGGAGCCGTGGTGCGCGAGGCGGCGGCCCTCGGCCTCAGCGTCCCGTTCACGGAGGCCTTGTACCTTCTCGTCCGCACGCTGGAGTCGACCATCCCAGGGTATTCCGGGGCGCACGCCGACCGTTCGTGAGGGGGCGGACTCTTGACTTCCATGGTGCCTCCTGCTAGGTTGCGCCCAGACGTTCTGTGCACGCAGACGTCTGACTTTGGTGGCCGGAGAATGGGCCGTGGGTGGGGGGTAATGGCGCTTCCCGATGCGAGTTTCGCATTGTGGGAAGGGCCATTTTTTGTTTTCTTGGAGGGGGATCGCGCCTTGGGGCTGCGGAAAGGGCTCGACCGGCACCCTGTCCGGGTGCCGCCGCCCGACCTCGCATTCCCGTAACCCCCTGTGAAAGTGCTGCGCGCGCGGTGAAGCGCGCGCCCGGCGGAAGAAGGGAGCGGTGATGGACGGAGTGGATACTTCGGTATACGGGGCCCAGCCTCACCACGTTGGAGTAGTGGTGCGCGATATCGAGGCGGCAATCGCCCAGTTCGAGACCATGGGATTCGGTCCGTTCAAGTTCAGTGACGAGGCCCGTACCTTCACCATCGACTTCACCGGGGAGTTGCACGGCGAGCCCGCCGAGTGGAGCGTCACCATCAGCAACGCCAAGATGGGCGACGTGGAGCTCGAGCTGCTGCAGCCGAGCGGCGGCCCGTCGGCCCTACAGGAGAGCCTGGACGCAGACGGCGAAGGCCTCCATCACATCGGCTTCATCACCGAAGATATCCGTCGAGACATCGCCGAGCAGACCGCGCGAGGGGCTGCGATCTGGACCCAGTCACTACGCACCGACGCGCCGAGCTTCGTCTACTTCGAGCCGAGCGCCATTGGTGGCGTGGCCATCGAGCTGCGAACCGCGGGGGCCGACTGATGAAGGCCGCCGTCCAGTATGGTCCGCATGACGTGAGAGTTGAAGATGTCGCCGAACCGCGGTGCGGTCCCGGTCAGATCAAGGTGAAGATCGACTACTGCGGGGTCTGCGGCACCGATCTCGAGATCTACGAAGGCCGCTTCGGTCTCATGTATACGGAGGGGTGGCCCAAGGGCCCCAAGATCGAAGGGCACGAAGCCGCGGGCGCCATCGTCGAGGTAGGCTCGGGGACACGCCAGGGCTACGAAGTAGGGCAGAGGGTGGCCATGAACTTCCGCTCCTCATGCGGGGCCTGCTACTACTGCCGCGACGGGCGGGAGCACTTCTGCGACCACGTGACCATGTCGGGCGGCTCCTTCGCCGAGTACGCCCTCTACGAGGAGAGCGCCGTCCATCCCCTGCCCGACGACGTGAGTACACGGAAGGGTGCGCTCCTCGAGCCGCTCACCGTGGCCATGCACGTCACCGATCAGGCTGCGATCAGGCCGGGGGCGACCGTGGCGGTCTCAGGGGCGGGCACCATCGGCCTGCTCTCGGTGATGCTCGCGGTGCGGTCCGGGGCCTCGACCGTGCTGGTCTCGGAGCCGGTGGCCTCGAAACGTCGGCTCGCTGAGAGCCTGGGAGCAACGGTGACGGTGGATCCCCTGAACGAGGACGTCGTCGCCGTCGGCCGGAGTGCGACTGAGGGGAGAGGCTTCGACTCCGTCATAGAGATCAGTGGGAACCTCGGGGCCGCACAGACCGCCCTCAAGCTGGTGGACAAGTGCGGCACCCTCGTGTGGGCGGGCGTGTATCCCCACGAGGAGTCCATCCCTGTGCGTCCGTTCGATCTCTACGCGGGCGAACTGACGATCCGCTCGGCTATGGTGTCCCCGTACCTGTTCCCCCGCTCCGTGAATCTGCTGTCCCGGCTCGACGTCGAGCCTCTGATCTCGGCAACCTACCCGCTCGAGCGCATCGTGGACGCGTTCGAGAACCACCGGAGTGGGGATGCCATCAAGACACTCATCCAGCCGGGGAGCGCCTGAGATGGCGATCGGCCGGCGATCTCGAGGAAGGAGGTAGAGGTGACTGAGACCATCAACTGTGGGCACTGCCAGATGCTCCTCTATTTCGGCGAGGAGTTGAAGCGGCGCCTGTACTTGCGGGCGATCCCGTCGGAGGAGACGGTGCTCGGGTTCTACGGCGACGCCTGTCCCCGATGCGGGGGCGACCTGTCCATGGAGACGGTCGAGGTGGGCATCGAGGGGAGGGCCACGCATGGCTCATAACGACGCTCTCGTAGCCGAGCTTGAGGCCAAGTCGAACAAGCTGCGGAATCACTGCTTCACCCAGTTCTGCACTTTCGAGCAGGGGCACGCCGGCGGCACCATGTCCATCGTGGACGTGGTCACCGCCTTGTATCTGCACCACATCAAGTTCGACCCGAAGGACCCCGATTGGCCCGAGCGTGACCGCGTGGTCATGTCGAAGGCCCACTGCTGCGAGGCCATCTACGCCGCGCTCGTGGAGTTGGGGGTCTATCCCGAGGAGACGCTGGGCACGTACTACTGCTACGGCTCGCCGTTCCAGGGTCACGCCGACCGCTGGTCAACCGCGGGCATCGACTACTCGGGCGGCTCCCTCGGGCAAGGGCTCTCCTTCGCGGCCGGTATGGCCTACGCCGAGAAACTCAAGATGATCTTGAGGCCGCCCAGCGCGGAGGAGACCTTCCTCCCGCGTTACATCAAGCGATTCGATCCGGCCTACCGCTCCTACTGCATCCTCGGCGACGGCGAACTCCACGAGGGCCAGGTGTGGGAGGCGGCGATGTTCGCCCACAAGTACAAGCTGGACAACCTCATCGCCATCGTCGACTACAACAAGTGGAGCCTCGACGGCCCCACCAACGAAGTCATGCCCGTGGAGCCGCTGCTGGAGAAGTGGAAGGCCTTCGGTTGGTGGGTCACCGAGATCGACGGGCACGACATGGGGCAGATCCTCGATGCGCTTGATCTCAGCAACCGCATGTACGGCGATAACCGGCCGAAGTGCATCATCGCCCACACGGTCAAGGGTTACGGGGTGTCGCACTGGGAGAGCCGGCGCATGCACCTGGGTCGCGGCGAAGAGATGATGAAGGGCGTGCGGGAAGGACGGGAGAAGTATGGCGACGTACGGTAGGCACATCCAGATCGGCGAGCCCACCCTCCCCGCCAAGGGCATCGAGAAGGCGCTCAAGGCCGGGGCGCTCAAGGACCCCCGCATCATCGCGGTACTCGAGGACATGGGCTTCCCCGGCATCGATTGGTGGACCGAGAACATGCCCGAGCGCATGGTGGAGGTGGGCATCGCCGAGCAGAATGGGGCGGTGGTGGCGGGAGCCCTGGCGGCGGAAGGCTTCGTCCCCGTCATCTACAGCTTCCTGTTCGCGAACGTTGGGCGCGCTCTGAACCAGGTGCGCCAGAGCATCCTCGTCGACCGCTTCAACGTGAAGTTCATCGGCCGGGAGGGCGCCTGGGGCGAGGTGGGCATCTCGCACAACACAGTCGAAGGAGTCGGTTTCAGCCGGGTGCTCCCTAATCTCGTGATCATGAACCCGTCGGATGTAGTAGAGGCCGAGAAGGCCACCGAAGCTATGCTCCAGTACCACGGGCCGGTGCTGCTGCGGCAGGAGTCAAGCCCGACGCCGGTGCGGGTGTTCACCGACGACTACCCCTTCAACATCGGCAAGGCCTACTGGGTCAAGGAAGGTGCAGACGCCACCATCATCGCCACCGGCTACATGTTGACCGAGGCCATCGCAGCGATCGACCTTCTCGAAGCCGAGGGACTCGACGTGGGCATCCTGAACATGTGTACTCTCAAGCCCCTCGACGTCGGCGCCATCGTGCAGGCCGCGGAGCGGTCGGGGGCGATCGTCACCGCCGAGAACGCCAGCATCATCGGCGGCCTGGGAGAGGGCGTGGCGGCGGTGCTCGCCGAGAACCTGCCCGCGCCCATGGTGCGGGTGGGCATAGAGGACGAGTTCAGCCAGTCGGGGCTCATCACTCCCGAGCGGGACGATCTCAAGATACACTTCGGTCTGCGGGCCGAGGACCTGGTGGTGTCGGTGAAGGAGTGCATCGCCAAGAAGGAGAGACTGCGGTGCCGCGACTAGACAGCGGGGCCGATGCAACCACGAGGAGAACTATCTGTCTTATGAAGATGTCGGGTGCTATCAGGGGGTGGCTATGAGATGAATGAAGTACGGCTCTTCATGCGCGTTTCCACGTCTTTCGTCACATTCTCCAAGGGGGGTTTCGTGAAACACAGAAGACTTCTTCTCATCGGGGCGGCACTCGTGGTGCTCGCTCTCGTCACCGTGTCATTGGCGGCATGCGCTTCTACCACGACCACGACCGCGGCACCAACAGACACGACCGCGGCACCCGCAACGACCGACACCACCGCCGCAGGCGCCGAGATGGGCGAAGACATCGTCATCGGCGTGATCAACTCGCTGACCGGCTCGAACGTCCTGACCGGCCAAGAGCAGAAATGGGCACAGGAGAAGGCCGTCGCCGACATCAACGCCAAGGGGGGCATCAAGCTCGCCGACGGCAAGATGCACAAGGTCGTGCTTAAGTACGTCGACGACAAGAGCCAGCCCACCGAAGGCGCCGCGGCCATGGAGAAGCTGATCAAGGTGGACGGTCTCAAGATCGTCATGAGCTCGAACATCACTCCAATCAACCAGGCGGCGGCGCAGGTGGCTGAGATAAACGAAGCTTACTACCACATCACCTCAAGCTGGACGGACGAGGCCAGCCCGGACGGATCGTTCCCGGGATTCATCGGTGGCATGGATTTGAAGTGGGCCACCGACATGTTCGAGTCGGCCGCCGATTCCGGCCTCGTGGCCATTGGAGCGGTAAATGCGATGGATCCGGCTGATCGGCCCAAGAACTTCGCCGTAATGACGGAGAACACGCCGGACGGCGTAGGTTTCGGCGACGCCACCAAGGCGGGGCTCGAGGCGCAGGGCTGGAACGTCGTGTCGTACGAGAAGTTCGTCGAGGGCAACAAGGACTTCTCCTCGATCATCCTGAAGTTCAAGCAGGCGAACGTCGACGGCGTGGTTACCCTGATCGCTCCCACCGACGGCATCACGTTTGTCAAGCAGATGAAGGAGCAGAACTGGTCGCCGAAGTACCTGTTCGGGTATAAGGGCTTCTGGCCCGTCGACTTCTACGCGGGCCTCGGGGACGACGCGAACTACATCGGCTACGACGGCTTCTGGTCGGAAACCCTGCCGTTCCCGTACGCCAAAGAACTGGGGCAGGCCTTCCAGGATGACCACGACGGCAACACGTCCGTCAGCATAGGCCTCTACTACGCCTCGGCGCAGATCCTCTTCGCGGCCATCGAGAGAGCCGGATCGATGGACCCCGGCGCCGTGAGGGACGAGGTCTTCAACGGCTCCTTCCCTGGCACAACCATGGGCGATATCACGTACAACGACCAAGGCATCGCCGACATCCCGTTCCTCGCGTTCCAGTGGGCGGCAGGCGGGGAGCGCGTGGTCCTCTACCCGACGGAATTCGCCACCGGCGAGATGGTGACGTTCGTCCCCTGGGAAGAGAGGTAGGCAGCGTCCGGACGTCGCCGACCTCGAAGCTCGTGGTGCGGCTGACCGAGTCGACGCAGTAACAGGCTTACGGTAGACCCACCCTCCTCGGTGATCGAGGAGGGTGAGGGTTTCCCATTGCCGCAGATATCAAGATGGAAGTCGGTTTCACGGGCAGCGCACATATGGGAGTCATCTTGTCCAGACAACTGCAGACAACGGAGCACGCACACGAGCGCTTCTTCTTGCGTCGCTCGGTCCCGGGGGGAAATCACTTGTTGGACGGTAGTTCGTCATAGTGGCTGCCGGTGCGCCCCTCCTTACGCTGAGCGGAGTCTCCAAGCACTTCGGAGGTCTGCAGGTCATCAACGACCTGGATTTCGTCGTGCACGAGAGAGAGACAGTGGGGCTCATCGGCCCGAACGGTGCAGGGAAGACCACGGTGTTCAACCTCATCACTTCCATATATCAGCCGGATCGCGGAAGCATCACCTTCAAGAGCAACGAGATCACCGGCCTTGCCCCTCACAAGATCTGCCACCTGGGAATATCCCGCACCTATCAACTGGTGAGAGCCTTTCTGAAGATGACGGTCATGGAGAATGTCATGACGGCGGCCGTCTATGGTGCCAAGCACCATGCCCAACGTCCCAAGCAACGCGCCACGGAGGCCCTCGAGCTGGTCGAGTTGTCCGGCAAGCGCGACATCAACGCGGCGCACTTGACCCTGTCAGACCGACGACTGCTCGAAATCGCGATGGGCTTGTCATCGATGCCGGGGCTGATCCTGCTTGATGAGCCGATGGCCGGCCTTACCGAAGTCGAGATCCAGCACCTTCTTGGGGTGATAGGGGCGACAAGAGATGAGCGGAGCTTCTCCATTCTATGGATCGAGCACAAGGTCGACGCGGTTCTTGACTTCTGTGACCGCGTAGGCGTGCTCGACTACGGGGTCAAGATCGCCGACGGCTGCCCCGACGACGTGGCGTGCGACCCGAAAGTCATAGAGGCGTACCTCGGTGAACCAGTTGCTTGAGGTCAAAGAACTGAGCGTCGCCTACGGGGACGTACGGGCCTTATGGGACGTTTCCCTAGAGGTCGAGGAAGGGTCGATCGTGGCCCTGGTCGGGGCCAACGGCGCAGGGAAGACCACCTTACTGAAGGCGATCTCGGGCCTTCTCCGTCCTCTCGGCGGACACATCCTCTTCGAGGGCGAGGACCTGGTTCATTTGAATACGAAGCGCCGCGTCGAGAAAGGCATTGTCATGGTGCCGGAAGGACGGCGGCTCTTCCAGGCTCTCACCGTCCTCGAGAATCTGAGGCTGGGAGCGTATCTGCCAAAGGCTCGGGCCGACTACGATGACTCCCTCGAAAGAGTCTTCACGCTGTTCCCGGTGCTGAAAGACCGGATGAACGGTAAGGCCGGTCTGATGAGCGGCGGCGAGCAACAGATGCTGGCGATCGGGCGGGCCGTCATGGCCCGGCCAAGACTTGTCATGATCGACGAAGCGTCTCTGGGCCTCAGTCCCATCTTGACGAGGACGATCTTCGAGCTGATCGTCGCGCTCAACGAGCAGGGCACCACCGTTCTCCTCGTGGAGCAGAACATCCACATGGCCTTGAAGGTCTGTGACAAGGCGTACGTGATGAAGACCGGACACATGGTGTTGAGCGGGACCGGGGACGAGTTGCTGGCCAACGACGACGTGCGCAAAGCCTATGTGGGCGAGCGGGGGAGCAGGCTGTAGTGGGCTCGCTGGCTCAAATCCTGGTCAACGGCATCCTCTTGGGGTCCATGTATGGGATCGCCGCCATCGGTCTCAGCCTCATCTTCGGGACGATGAGGATCATCTTCCTTGCTCAAGGGACGATGATCGTCCTCTTCGCCTACTTGACCTACTGGTCGTTCGAAAAGGCCGGAATCGATCCGTACCTATCCTTGTTCACAGTGGTACCCCTCGCGTTCGTTATGGGATTGGGGCTGTTCTACCTCTTGTTCCGGAAGGCTGCCGCGCTCGAGGACAAGAACGTCTCGTTGCTGCTCGCCGTGGGTCTGATGTACCTGATCGACAACCTGATCTTGAAGATCTGGTCGGCCACTCCGCGTGGTTTGAACCTCTCGTATTCAGGGGCCGTGCTGGTGGTCGGGGACATCAGGGTGCCGTGGCTACGCCTTGCGCTTCTGGGGCTCGCGCTTGGGTCTGCTCTTGTCGTGTACCTTTTCCTCAAGAAGACGCGGGTGGGGACAGCGGTGAGAGCAGCCTCTGAGGACATGGAGGCGACCACGATCCAGGGGATCAACTCCGTCTGGGTGTGCGCGGTCAGCTTCGCCATCGGGATCGCCCTGGCGGGGGTGGCCGGTGTTGGGATGGCCACGGTCTACTCCTTTGACTACCAGTTTGGATTCACCTTCGCCATCAAAGCCCTGGTCGCGCTTGCCCTCGGGGGCATGGGCAACGTCTTCGGCGCGCTCGCAGGGGGGCTTCTCCTGGGTATCATCGAGAACCTCGCCGCCTACTACATAGGCATTGCCTGGATCGAGGTAGCCTCTTATGGAACCTTTATGTTGGTGCTGATCTTCTTGCCCCAGGGCCTGTTCGGCAGACGGGCGCTGGTAAAGAAAGTATGACGTGGGGAGCGACCCTAGAATCGATGGCGTGGATATGAAGCTGCTGCCGGACACCAGCGGGCTGGACAAGAGGAAGCTGACCTGGACGAGCCTCGGGGCCTTGGCGGTCGTGTTCTTCGCGACCCTGCCGTTCTACTACGACGTCCACAACGGGCAGTTCGGGGTCTTCTTCTTCAACGTCTTCGTGTACGTCATCGTCGCCCAGGGGTGGAATCTGATAAGCGGGTACACGGGGCAGATCAGTCTTGGCCAGAACGCCTTCTTCGGTGTCGGTGCCTACACCATGGCGCTGTTGTGGTTCAACGACGTCACCAAGACCGGGTACTACTTCGACCCGGTCTTGATGATCCTCAGCGGAGTGACGCCGTTCATCCTCGCCGTCCTGGTCGGAATACCGCTCCTGTCCCGCCTGCGGGGCGACTACTTCGCCTTCGGCACCCTGGGGATGGGGATGATCGTCACTGTTCTGTTCATCAATGGGGGGATGTTCACTGGTGGCGCGGAGGGCAGGATGCTGGTCCCGAAGATGCCCGAAGGCGTCGTCTTCAACTTGCGCACTCACTATTGGGTAGCCTTCCTGATAGCCGTTCTGGCGACTCTGGTGGTCTACTTCCTGACTTCTTCCAGGGTCGGGCTTGCTCTTAAGGCCATCCGGGAAGACGAGGTCTCCGCGGCGTCGCACGGAATCAATGTACTCAAGTACAAGGTCATGGCCTTCGCCGTGGGAGCGTTCATGGCGGGGGTGGCCGGCAGCATATACGGCTACTACCTCCTTCAGGTGACGCCGTCGAACGTCCTAACCTCGAACTGGCTGTTCTTGCCGATCCTCATGGTCGTGCTTGGGGGCACGGGAACGATCCTTGGCCCGTGGCTGGGTGCGTTCGTGATCTATCTCATATCCTGGTACGGGGACTCGTTCTTC
Organism: uncultured Actinomycetes bacterium; assembly: GCA_947085635.1. Taxonomy (GTDB): domain Bacteria; phylum Actinomycetota; class Thermoleophilia; order RBG-16-64-13; family RBG-16-64-13; genus JAHJSA01. The sequence goes on from CAMTXC010000005.1 coordinate 44,303, forward strand.
GCCGGCTACCACCCGATAATCTCGGGGGTCGTCATCATATTGGTGATGCTGTTCCTGCCGTCCGGCCTGATGGGGTTGGGCCAGAAGGTGCCGGGCTGTGGGAGAGGAGGTCGCGGATCCAGGTAGGGCTATGGAGCAACGGCTCACCCGCACCGGTCAACCCGGCGGGCGCGGGGTGACTCCTAGGCGGGCGACCCAGTGCAGCGCTCCCGGCTCCACTTCGATCTTCGAGGTGAGACGGGGATGTCTTGTCGAGTGACGAGGGAGGATGTACCCATGGCACATGAGTTGGTCGATGCGTTGGTGGGTATGAGGCAGAAGGATACTCTTCGGATAGTCGAGGAGATGCTTGAGCGTGGGGAGGATCCCCAGACCGTCCTCGACCTGGGACAGGAAGCCATGCGGATCGTGGGCGATCGGTTCGAGGAGGGGAGTTTCTTCCTTCCCGAGCTGATGATGTCGGGGGAGATGTTGAAGAACATCGCCGAGATCATCAAGCCGAGGTTGGCCTAGCAGGCAACCGAGACGGCCAAGATCGGCACGGTCGTCCTTGGCACGGTGCGCGGCGATATCCATGACATCGGCAAGGACATCGTCGGCTTCGTGCTCGACATGAACGGCTTCAAGGTCGTCGACCTGGGCATCAACGTGTCTGAGGAGACGTTCGTCGAGGCCGTAAGAGAGCATCAGCCGCAGGTTCTCGCGCTGTCCGGCTTCCTCTCTCTTGCGTTCGACTCGATGAAGTCCACGGTCGACCAGGTGCGCACAGCCGGTTTCGATCCGAAAGTAATCATCGGAGGCGGGCAGATGGACGAGACTGTGCGCGTCTTCACCAGCGCGGACGCCTACGGTGACGATGCCATGGCCGCGGTGGTCTTCGCCAAGCAGACTGTGGGGGTGAGTTGACATGGCAGACAACGTGAAGGGCAGAGCGGAACGCTTGTCTCGACAGGAACTGGAGGATGCGCATGAACGCTGACGAACAGTCGTGGTCCCAACTGTCGCCGGATGAGAAACTCGAACTACGCTGGAAGGCGTTCGTCGAGGCTCCCATCGATTTCGTCAGCCCGGAGGCCGAAGCGGCCTACCGTTCGAGGGCTACGCGTCTGAAGAAGGCCATTCTTCTCCAAGGCACGCCGGACCGAGTCCCTGTGACGCCGCTGACACACTACTATCCCGGACGGAGCCAGGGCCTGACGCCATACGACGCCATGCACGACTACCAGCGGGCGGCGGATGCCTGGCTCCAATCGAACCTCGACCTCCAGCCCGACGCCATGATGGGGCCACTCTTCTCAGCCATCCCGGCCCGGGCCTACGAAATCCTCGATGTCAAGATCATGAGTTGGCCGGGGCACGGGGCCCCCATGGAAGGGGGCTTCCAGTACAACGAGGCCGAGTGGATGCGCGCAGACGAATACGATCTGCTCATGGACGACCCGACGGACTTCTTCCTTCACGTCTACATGCCCCGTGTCGCCACTGGGTTGGAAGGGCTGGCCGGTCTGGTCTCTCCGCAGGACATGATCGAGATAGTCACTGGGCCTGCCTATTGGATGCGCTGGGCCAGTCCCGAGGTGCTGGAGACTCTCGAGAAGCTCGCGGCGGCCGGGCGCGAGGCCCAAGCGTGGGGAGCCGCTATGTTCCCGATGCTCGGCCGTTTGGTAGCCGAAGGGTTCCCGGGCCCGACCGGGGCCATGTCCAAAGCCCCGTTCGACATCCTGAGCGACACCCTGCGCGGCACTCGCGGCCTCATAATGGACATGTTCAATCAGCCGGATACCGTGCTCGAAGCCTGCGACCGACTCGTTCCCTTCGCCGTCAAGTGGGTGACCAGAAGGGCGACTCCCCAGAGTCCTCCGCTGGTCTTCATCCCTCTCCACAAGGGAGCCGACGGGTTCATGAGCGACGAGCAGTTCAAGACGTTCTACTGGCCGAGTCTGCGCAAGGTGATGCTGGGGCTCATCGAGGACGGCTTTGTGCCCTGTCCATTCGCCGAGGGCGGCTACAACGACCGGCTCGAGGCTATCCGCGACCTGCCGCCAGGCCGGACTGCCTGGCACTTCGACCGCACCGACATGCGTCGGGCCAAGGAGGCCATGGGCGGCATAGCCTGCATCGAAGGCAATGTGCCTCCTTCACTGCTCAACTTGGGCACCCCCGAGCAGGTGACGGCCTACTGTCGTGATCTGATCGAGGCGGTTGCCCCGGGAGGCGGCTTCATCCTCGATGGCGGCTCCGTGATCGACGAGGCCAAGGTCGAGAACATGCAGGCGATGGTTCAGGCGGCTCAGGACTACGGCGTCTACTAGCCGGCTCGAGCAGGTAGAGTAACCTGACGAGTGGGGCCGTGAGGTCGGAACATCCGCCCTCACGGCCCCGACTGTGCGCGGAACTCTCTCCAGCGGACCGGAGGCACCGGCGGGGTCGCCGGGTCAAGCCAGCTGGAAACCGCCGTCCACGTAGAAGGAAGCACCGGTGCAGAAGCTGCTCTCGTCGCACGCGAGGAAGAGCACGAGGTCGGCGACCTCCTCCGGCGTACCGTAGCGCTTCATCAGCGACGAGGCCGCCAGGTCGGCGGCGCCCTTGGCGGGGTCGTCCGGCGAGAAGGTCCGCTCCAGCTGGTGGATCATGGGGGTCTCGATCACACCCGGGAGCACGGCGTTCACGCGGATACCGGCGGGAGCGTACTCCACGGCGGCCGTGCGCATCATGCCCACCACCGCGTGTTTCGTCGCCGAGTACGCCACGTTCCCCGGCTTGCCGCCCGTGCCCCCTGCCGATGAGATCAGGATGACGCTCCCCCCACCGCGTTCCACCATCAACGGCAACCCGTACTTCAGGGTGTAGAACACCGCGGTGAGGTTGACGTCGATCACGCGCTTGAAGACGTCGATGGGGTATAGCCCGCGATGTCCGACACGGTTCCCCAGATACCGGCGTTCGGGAACAGCACGTCGATACCGCCGTACAGCTCCACGGCCGCCGCCAAGGCGGCCTGCACCTGTTCGGGGTCGGTGACGTCGGCCGCGAACCCGCTCACCCGGGGGCCGGCCGCGGCGGCGACCTCATCGAGCGCCGCTCGATGGAGGTCGACGGCGAGCACGCACGCCCCCTGCTCCGCGAATCGCGTGGTGGTCGCCAGGCCAAGGCCGGATGCCGCACCCGTTATGACGGCCACTTTATCTTTGAGGCGTCCCATGCGTTACCCCCCTGTTCCGTTTGCCGGTGTTAACGCCGGAACCCGTTCTCCAACAGGAAATACCTGGGCGAGAGACCGGCCAGCGGCTCTTTCAACTTGGCCAGCTCCGCTTCGGGCCCGCAGATCTCGAAACGGACGATGTCGCAGTACTGCATGAGCTCGTCCAGCAGGGGCTTGAGGTGGCCGGCGTGGAACAGGAGCCCGTCGGCGTCGGCGTATCCCTCGCGGCAGTAGGCCTCGTCGCCGTCGAAGCTGAAGCCGTAGTACAGACATCCGGACTCGGAGCTGGTTTCGGCCACCATCCGTTCGCATACGGCCTTGAACTCGTCGAGCTTGCCCTCGCGGGCCTTGAAATAAGGTTGGATCGAACAGCACGTGTCTTCGGTCGCCATGTCCCTCTCCTCGATATAGATCCCCGTTGGCGAATCTTCTCGCACTTGTGCCTGTAACGGAAGTCTGCAGAGTCCCTTTTTGCAGGCAGACGTCTGAAGTTAGGTCCGGGGCCGCGGTTGACGCCGTGGGGGCCGGTTGTTATGGTGCTGGAGCCGTCCGCGCCCCCCTGGGGGTGGCAGTCCCGGCGGGGGACCTCACGACGGCCGCGGCACACCGCCGCCCGGAGTAAAACACAGTCCGTCGAGGCCGGTCCGTGATCGGCTAGGGTACACTCTCCTTACGCGACCAATTGGGAGGACCTGCGATGACACCGAATGAAGGCGAACTCCATTCAGACGACCTTGCGGCCGACGTCGACCCCGAGGTCATCGACGAGATAGAAGTGGAGGACCTGGCGGTCGACGGCATCTGCGGCGTCTACTAGCGGCGCGTGAGCGCCCGAGGTCGGGGATGAAGACCTATCACCTGTCTCCCTGGGCCCGTGCGCGGCAGGAACAGTTCGGGCTCCTCTTCTACGATACCCGCAGCACCACCATGACGTTCGTGCGTTCGGGCGCGTGCCTCGTCGCCCCCCCGTTCGAAGATCGAGCCCGCCCGCTGCGGATCGTGTCGGGCTCGCGGGCCGAGGAGCTGCGCGTGACCCGCGTGCTCGAGCATCTCGAGGCCAAAGGACTCGTCGTTGCCACAGAGTCTCACTAGCGCGCGCCTGCGGGCGCCCGTAAACGTCACCTGGGAGATCACGGATCGTTGCAACCTCGGGTGCCGGCACTGCCTGTCGGCCGACCTGCGCCGGGGGAGCCGGGGCGAGCTCGATCGGGCGCGGTGCGAAGCTCTGATCGACGAGCTGGCGGCGATGCAGGTGTTCCAGATCAACTTCGGTGGCGGTGAGCCCTTCCTCAGGCCGGACTTCTTGGATATCCTCCGCTACGCCCAGGCGAAGGGCATCGTCACCTGCGTGAGCACCAACGGTACCCTGCTCACCCCGGCCCTGGCGGACGAGCTTGTGGGCCTGGAACTGCTCTTCCTGCAGGTGAGCCTGGACGGAGCCCGCCCGGAGACGAACGACGCCATCCGCGGCGCGGGTACCTTCGAGCGCATCATAGAGGGCGTCTCCCTGCTCGCGCGGCGATCTTTCCCCGACCTGAGCCTCAACATGGTAGTGACCAGCACGAACTTCCATGAGATCGGGGATTTTCACCTCCTCGCCGGCCGGTACGGAGCGCGCACCCGGCTCTCCCGCTTCCGGCCTTCCGGCGACGGTTCGCGCATGTGGGAGCAGTACCGCCTGAGCCGCGAGCAACTGGCGTGGCTCTCTGAGTTCCTTGGCGAGCACGCGGAGATCCTCACCGGCGACTCCTTCTTCTCGCTCACGAACGCGGATCGCAGGAATCAGGGTCTGCGGAGCTGCGGTGCCGCCCGGATGACCTGTGCCGTAGGGCCCGACGGCAGCGTGTTCCCCTGTGCGTTCCTGTGCGAGCCCGCGTTCTTGGCCGGCAACGTGGCGGATGACTCATTGGCCTCTATCTTCGAGCACGCTCCGATCATGGAGGTGCTACGAGAGCTCGAGGTCGAGCCGTGCCAGACGTGTGACAGGTTCTCCCTCTGCAACGGCGGATGTCCCGCGGTGGCGTACTTCGTCACCGAGTCGCTGGGGCTCCCCGACCCCGAGTGTCTGCGCGTGGCGATCCCACGCACCGAGGTGGCGTGATGCAGTTCCCCCTTCTGTTCTCGCCGCTGCGGATCGGCCGGGCTGAGGTGCCCAACCGCATCTCGTTCTCGGCGCACCTCACCAACCTGGCGGAGCACGGACTACCCACCGAGCGGCTCACCCACTACCTCGCCGCCCGGGCGCGCGGCGGCGCGGGCCTCATCATCACCGAGGAGCAGTCGGTGCACCCCACCGACCGGGCCTACGAGCACCTCATAGAGGCCTTCCGCCCCGAGGTGGTGACCGGGTACCGGCGGCTGACGCGCGCCGTCCACGAGTTCGACACACGCATCTTCGCCCAGCTGAACCACAACGGGCAGCAGTGCGCTGGCCATCTCTCCCGACTGCCCGTGTGGGCGCCCTCACCCATCCCCGATGTCCTCTACCGGGAAGTTCCCAAGGCCATGGAGCTCGAGGACATCGCCGAGGTGATCGAGTACTTCCGTCGCTCGGCGGTACACGTCCGGGAGGGGGGGTTCGACGGCGTGGAGCTGCAGTTCGGGCACAGCTCCTTGGCGAGGCAGTTCATGTCGCCCCTCACGAATTACCGTGGCGACGAGTACGGCGGCGACGCCGAGAAGCGGCTCCGCTTCCCGCTGGAGCTGGTTGCGGCCGTTCGTGAGGCTCTGGGCGCCGACTATACCCTCGGGGTGCGTCTGTGCGCGGACGAGCTGATCCCGGGGGGGCTGACCTTGGACGACGCCAAGGACATCGCCCGGCGGATGGAAGCCACCGGGCACCTGGACTTCATCAACCTCACGCTCTCGACCTTCTACAACCTATACCTGGTGGGTGGGACCATGCACCTGCCTCTCGGGTACACGGTACCCCTGGCTGCCGGTGTCAAAGAGGCGGTCTCTCTTCCCGTGTTCGCCACGGGTCGCATCAACGACCCGGTATCGGCCGAGCGGGTACTGGCCGATGGGCAGGCCGACATGATCGGGGTGGTGCGGGGGCAGATCGCCGATCCCGACTTCGCCCGCAAGGCTCGGGACGGCCGCACGGACGACATCCGCTACTGCATCGCCTGTAACCAGAACTGCTACGGGCGGGTGGGGCTCAATCGTTCCATCGGCTGCGTGCAGAACCCGGCGGTCGGCGCCGAGGCGACCGAAGGTGAGCTGTGGCTCAAGCCCACCAGGAACCGGAAGCGCGTGCTGGTGGTGGGGGGCGGGCCCGCGGGCATGTGGGCGGCGAAGACCGCCGCGCTGCGAGGCCACGACGTCACCCTGTACGACGAGGGCGACCAGCTGGGCGGTCAGGTGCTGATCGCGGCCAAGGGCGGCGGTCGCGACGAGTTCGGGGTGATCGTGCGCAATGAGCGCAAGCAGCTGGAGCGACTGGGCGTGCCCGTGGTCCTCGGCACCCAGGTGACCCCGAAGCTGGTGGTGGAGCTGAAGCCCGATGCCGTCATCGTGGCTACGGGGTCCCGGCCCAAAGCGTGCCCCGTCGCCGGCGGCGACGGACCCGACGTGGTGAACGTCTGGCAGGTGCTGAACGACGAGGCGGAGCTGGGAGAGCGGATCGTCCTGATCGACTACGACGGCCACCACCAGGCGACGGCGACCGCGGAGACGCTCGCCGACCGTGGCAAGAAGGTGCACGTAGTGACCTCGAGTCTGTTCGTGGGCGCGGAGCTGGGGCCGTCGCAGGATCTGTACCTCTCACGCCAGCGTCTCCTGCAGAAGGGAGTGACGTTCACCCCCGACTTCGCCGTGATGGAGATCAAAGGCACCGAGATCCACGGGTTCAACGTGTACTCGAACGAATGGGACGTTATCGGCCCCTTCGACACTGTGGTGACGGCCATGGGCAACGACGCCGACGACGCCCTGTATTTCGCCCTGAAAGGGTCGGTCGCGGAGCTCTACCGGGTGGGGGACTGCGTCGCGCCCCGTAAGGTAGACATGGCCATCCTCGAGGGGTACGCGGCCGGCAAGCGGGTATGAGCCGAGGCGCGGATGTCCTGGTGGTGCTCGTGTCCGAAGTCGAGGGCCGAGACGGTGCCGTCGCGGCGCTCCAAGCCGAGGCCGGGCGCATCGCCCGGGCGCTCGGCGGCAGGCTGACGGCCGTGGAGATAGCGCGTGCCGCCGGCCCCGATGTCGAGGCGTCGGTGGAGGTCCTCGCTGCCCATGTGCGTGCGCTTCACCCGCGCGTGGTCCTCATGCTCGACGGCGACCTGAGCCGTGAGCTCGCTCCGCGTCTGGCTCTGGCATCCGGCAGCTCCGCCATAGTGGGCTGCACCGGCGTCGCCGCCGGGGGTGGCACTACCGTTTACTCCAAGCCGGTTTACGGCGGATGGCTCGAGCAGGAGCTCTCCTACGCAGATGGCTCGCTGGAGGTCGCCACCCTGGTCGGGGGCGCCCTCTCCCCGGCGCCGGCCGTGCTCCAGGCCACGGCGCCCGCCGGGGTGCCGGACGCGGCGCCGGCCGTGCTCCAGGCCACGGCGCCCGCCGGGGTGACGGACGCGGCGCCCGCCGGGGTGACGGACGAGCCTGCCGTTCGCCGCCTTGAGCTCGTGCCCCCCGACTACCGGACCGTCGACATAGTGCACGCCAGGCGGATAGTGGCGGCCGGCATGGGCGTCTCCGCCGTCGCACCCGCGCCTGCCGGCCCCGCGCCCGTCGCCGGGGCTGTCGTGGAGCCGGTCGCCGACGACGAGCTGATGGACTACGTGCAGGAGCTCGCCGAGCTCCTGGAGGGTTCGGTCGCCGCCACCCGCCCCGTGGTGGACGAGGGGCGTCTGCCCAAGGAGCGGCTTGTCGGGCAGACAGGCAAGACGGTGGCGCCGGAGCTGTATCTGGCACTGGGGATCTCTGGGTCTCCGCACCACCTGGCTGGGATCCAGGGAGCCGGGACCATCATCGCCGTCGACCGGGACCCGGCGGCCCCTATCTTCCAGTTCGCGGACGCCGGCTACGTTGCCGATCTCAGCGAGATCCTGCCCGCGCTCATCCGGAGGATCAAGGAGTGGCGAGATGGCAGGGGCTGAGTTCGACGCCATCGTCGTCGGCGCCGGCCCGGCCGGTTCGACGGCCGCCCTGACGCTGGCGCAGCAGGGCGTCAGGACATTGCTCCTGGAGCGGGGAGAGCAGCCTGGCTCCAAGAACATGTTCGGTGGCACCCTCGCTTGGTGTCCCGCGCCGGAGGAGCTTATCCCAGAATTCTGGGAGCAGGCTCCCTGGGAGCGGGAGGTGGTCAAGCGGGTGTTGACGGTGGTGGCCGAGAGTTCGGCCACATCCGTGGTGTTCCGGTCCGACGACGTCGGCAGGCCGTTCCGGGGCCGCGTCACTCTCTTCCGTCCCATCTTTGATCGCTGGCTGGCCGAGCAGGCCGAGTCCGCTGGAGCCACCCTGGTGTGCGGCTGTATGGTCGACGGCTTGGTCGTCCGGGGTGGCGTGGTGCGCGGAGTCCGGGTGGCCCGACCGGAAGGCGTTCTGGAGGCGCCTCTGGTGGTGGCGGGCGATGGGGCGCTCTCCTTCCTTGCCAGAGAGGCGGGTCTGCACGGGGGCGTGCGCGCCGAGCAGATGGCGGTGGGTGTACGGGCCCTCTACTCGCTGGACGAAGAGGACATCGACAAGCGCTTCGGCCTCGTGCGTGGGCAAGGGGCGACGAACGAGTTCCTGGGCGGGACGGAAGGCGTGCGCGGTGGGGGCTTCATCTACACGCAGACGGACAGCCTCTCGGTGGGGCTGGTGCTCCATCTCGACTCGCTCAAGGCCCGCGGGCTCGCCCCCTACGACCTCCTGGAGAGGTTCGTGAGCTCGGCGCACGTGGCTCCGCTTCTGCGAGGAGCCCGGTTGGTGGAGTACTCCGCCCATCTTGTGCCCGAAGCGGGTCTCTCCATAGTGCCGCGTCTCTCCGCGGGAGGGTTCATGGTGACCGGAGACGCCGGTGGTCTCTGCTACACGAACGGCCTGACCATGGAAGGCATGAACCTGGCGATCACCTCGGGTCACACGGCCGGCCTCGTCGGCGCCGAGGCGCTCGCGGCCGGGGACGTGTCGGCGCATCGCCTTCGGGCCTACGACGACCGCCTGCGGGAAAGCTTCGTGTTCCGGGACATGAAGACCTACGACCGGGCGATCAAGCTCCTGCGGCGTGACCGCCTGTTCTCCGACTATCCCGAAGTCGTGAGCGCGGTGATGGAGCGGCTCTACGCGTCCGACGGGAGACCCAAACGGAAGATCAGCGCGATCGCGCGCGAGGCCCTCCGTGGCCGTGTTCCGCTGCGCGACGTGGCGGCCGATCTGATCAGCATAGGGAGGTCGTACCTGTGAATCTCGACGACATCTTCGATCTCGTGAGCTATCGGATCCACCCCGATGCCCACATCGTCGTGGACCATACCACCTGCTTATCCTGTCTCCATCGCGCGTGCACGTTCGCGTGCCCGGCACGCTGCTATGAATGGAACGAGGGACGCGGACGGGTGGATTTTGCGTATGAGTCGTGCCTGGAGTGCGGCACCTGTCTTCTGGTGTGCGATCGGGGAGCCCTTGAGTGGAGCTACCCGGTGGGAGGCTACGGTGTGCGGTTCCGGGCGACGTGAGTGGATCATGAGCCACGTGCGTCACTCGTGGATGGGGCCGACGGCGGAGAACGATGACGGGCGGGGCCGCCTAGTGAGACTCTTGGTGCTCCTGGAGCCGTCGGACGACGTGCGCATCCCGCCTCAGCGAGATCGGCGTTCGGGCGGGATGCGCACCGAGCGGCAGGTGCGCCGGCCGGATCCGGCCGGCGCCCGCGCTCTCGACATCGCGCTCGCGCTGAGGGCGGCTCGGCCCGGTACGGAGGTCGTCTCAATGCTTCTCGGCTCCGAGAACGACGACACCTTCCTCCGAGAGACCCTCGCTCGGGGCTGCGATGAGGCCATCCGCATATGGGACGAGGAGTGTCTCCGCCTGCACGCCCCCGGCAAGGCCGTGATACTGGCGGCGGCCGCCCGGGCCGCCCGCTGTGGCCTGGTGCTGACAGGGGCGGCGAGCGAGACTACGGCGTCGGCCCAGGTGGGCGTCCTGGTGGCCGCCCACCTGGGCGTGCCTTGTGTCACACAGGCCGTGGATCTCGAGGTGCCGGCCGGGGGGCTCGAGGGATCGCCGGTGCGCGCCACCGGCGTGGGCCCGGCAGTCGCGCCCGGCCCGGTGCGCGCCACCCGCGGACTGGCCGGCGGCTTCCGAGAGATCGTGGAGGTGTCGCCGCCGGCGGTGATCACATTCGTGCCCGCGGAGCCTGACGTCTCGGTCGCCCCGCTCATCGCGATTCTCGATGCGCACTCTCGTCAGATCCCGGTATGGGACCTGGCCGAGCTCGGCGTCCCGCGCGAGGACGTCCGCCGCGCCGATGGATCGCTGCGCTATGGGCGCCTGCGCACTCCGCGGCCGACCGTGCGAGGTGTGCCCGCTCCCGATTCCGCAGCCCCGGCGTTCGAGCGCATCGGGGAACTCGTGCGCGGGACTGTGCGACGGAGGGATGGGCGGGTGTCCAGCCGACCGGTGGAGGAGTTGGCGGACGAGCTGTTCCAGGCGCTGCGCGACGGAGGGTGGCTGGACCACCTGCGTCAGGGGGAGATGGAGTGATCCCGCTCTCTTACCGGCTCCGCGAAGGCGTTCGGATTGAGACGGCCGGCACCGGGTGGACGGCGGTGTCCGAGCTGCCCCTGGCCGTGGTCCGGGTGAACGCGGCGGCCGCCAGGTTGCTCGAACTCACGCGGGGAGGGAGCCGAGTGGCCGACCTGGCGGCCGCCCTCTCCACCGACCAGGAACGCATCCTCCATCTGTGCGAGTACTTCCGGCGCCGGGGCATGCTCGATGTCGACCTTTCGCCTGCCGCGGACGCGGGCAGCGCAGCCGGGCCGTCGATCTCTGTGATCGTGCCCACCAAGGACCGTGCGGACGAGCTCGAGGACTGCCTGGTCGCGCTGTTCGCGATGGACTACCCGCGCGAGAGGTTCGAGGCGATCGTGGTGGACGACGGTTCGCGCGACGACACTGCGGACGTCGCGCGCAGACATCCGTGCCGGTACCTCGCCAATGATCGGAACCGCGGGCAGTCGTACTCGCGCAATGTGGGGGCCCGGGCGGCGTCGGGGGAGATCCTGGCCTTCATCGATAGCGATTGCGTCGCCTCCCCCGAGTGGTTGCGTGAGCTCGTCCCGTTCTTCTCGTGGCCTGCGCTCGCCGCCGTCGGCGGTTTCGTGGCCGGATACCACGACGAGTCCCGGCTCGATCGCTACGAGCAGGCGGCCTCTTCCCTCAATATGGGGGACCGTCTGATCCTGATGGCAGACGACCGCTCGATGTCCTACGTGCCCACATGCAACCTGCTCGTGCGCAGGGAGGCCTACCTCGCTCTTGGCGGGCTCAGGGAGGACCTGCGTGTGGGCGAAGATGTCGATCTGTGCTGGCGACTGCGGGCGGCGGGGTGGCGCCTGGTCTACTCGCCTACCGGCACAGTCAGGCATCGCCACCGCAACCGCCTGCGTGAGATGCTCAAGCGCCGCGCTGCGTACGGCACCTCGGAAGCGACACTCCACGCCCTCCACCCCGACAAGCGCAAGACGATGCCCGTGCGCTTCCTGCCGGCGCTGACCGCGGTGATCGTCGCCGCGGCGGCGGTGGGGCTCGAACCGCGGTTGCTTCCGCTCTGTCTGGTGCCCCTGGCGGGCGACGGCGTGCGCAGCAGTGTCCGCCTGGCGCGCGAGGGCGTCCAGGTCCGCTCGAGCCGGGTGTGGTTCGCCGCGATCCGGGGCCACCTGTCGTTCCTGTATTCGGTGTCGTTCCACCTGGTCCGCTACTACCTTGTGGTGCTCGTGGCGGCGGGGCTCGCGGCACCGGGCCTCTGGCTTCTGGCGCTCGCCGCACTCGTCTACGTGGCGGCCGTGGACTACGTGGTGAAGCGGCCGCGGCTGGCCTTCCCTGTCTTCCTGTGGTTCTCACTGGCGGAGCACGCGGCGTATCAGGTTGGCGTCCTCGCCGGGTGCGTGCGCCGGGGTACCTTCCGCTCCTACGTGGTCAGGTTCGGCCGGGCCGAGGGGCCCGGCCGCGTCGGTCGCGCTTCCGGGGTGCTCCGTTCCTCCGTTCGCTTCGGGCGGGCCCCCTCCGGCTTGTAGCAGCCGCCCCTCGGGTCCGAGTGACGCTACTCCTTCGACTCGAGACGAACCTGGGCCATCCGGTTCTCCATATTCTGCAGATGTCGGGCCATCCCTTGGGCCGCTCCCGCTGGGTCGCGCCCGGCGATGCGGTCGCATATCTCCTCGTGATCCTCGAGAATCTCCTTCAGGGCGCCCTCCTGAGCGATGAGCTCGTTGGTCTCCTTTTTTAGAGCGATGCGCACGGAGGTGATGATGCTGAAGTACACCTCGTTCTTGGAGGCTTCCGCTATGTGCAGGTGGAAGACCACGTCCTCCTCGATGAAGCGGGCGGGTTTGTCGACCACGCTCCGCATCCGTTCCAGGTCCTCCTTCAGCGTCGCTATCTCCCCTTCCTCGGCGCGGACGGAGGCCAGTTCGGCGGTTCTTACCTCGATGAGCTTCCGCGCCTCCATCAGCTGCGCCCACCCGGTAGTGGCCGTCCCGAAAGGCGTGGTGGCGGCGAACGAATCGGCAGGGTCGGGCGGCTTTACGAAGGTGCCGCCGTTGTAGCCCCGCTTCACGTACAGGAAGCCGGTGAGCTCGAGTACCTTCAACGCCTCCCGGATGGCGGAGCGCCCCACGTTGAATTGCCTTGCGAGGTCGGTCTCACTGGGCAGCTTCTGTCCCGGCTCCAGGTTGCCCAGGAGGATCTCACGCTGGATGCTGCGGGCCACCTTCTCGAAGAAGCGCTCGTTCTTGAGCGGCTTGAACATCTTGGCCATCGGCTGTCACCTGCGCCTTTCGCGCGGTCGCGAGCGTTGCGTTGGACCCCTCACACGTCGCACGGGGTCGCTGCTGCTCTCCCTCCGAGAGTCGTTGACAGTGACCGCCCAGTCCGCACATTATCCTATCGTCAGACGTCAGATTCAGTCAACGTGGCACCGCGCGTGGTTCTGGGGGCGGCGACTGCCTGGACGCGGAGGTCGTGTGGTATTCGGAGGCGGTAGGGTTGACACTCGAGGGTCCCACGGCCGACGCCGTCACCGGGTGCCAGGGCGCAACCCGCGATCGTGTTCCCAGGTTGACACACGAGGTAGTCGCCGCTTATCATCCCTGTTGTCAGACGTTAGACTCCGTCGTGCTGGCCGTGGTGGAGTCAGACCTCCTGTTCGGCGTGGGAGTGGCGCATGGGTTCAGGCCTACGAAGCGGCGCGCGGTGGTCACCCGGGTGGAAGGCCACGTGGTGCACGAGATCGACGACCGTCCCGCGGCCGACGCCTGCGCGGATCTCATGGGTGTGGATGCTATCGGCGTCTATGACCAGACCGCCCAGTTCTCGCGGACCCCCTTCGGCGCCGCCGACGTGTACGGCGAGCACCACCTCCTCGTACTCGAGCGCGCCCTCGGCGACGGTTCGGTGCAGTTCGCGCCGAACATGGAGGGGATGCAGGCCATCACCGTGATGGAGACGGATCCGGAGAAACAGGCGACGGCGGCCCGGGAGGCCGTCGCCAAGGCGATCGACATCGGTCATGTGCAGGATCCGGCGGCCGTGTTCCTGTTCGTTTGCTCCATACTGTTCAGTGGGGACGCTCACGGGCCGCTGATGAACGAGCGGTCCCTGGAGCGGGTCGCGGGAGACGCCACGGTCGCCGGCTTCCACACGTTCGGAGAGTACGGTCTGAGCGACGAAGGCCTGCCCATCTACTGCAACCAATCGGTCGTCGCTCTCGTCATCGGCGACAAACTCGATCGCCTGGCGGCGGCCACGCGTCGCAACGCGAACGCGCTCAAGGAGATCGAAACCGAGTTGGAAGGCCGGACTAGGGAGCTGGCGGCCGTGAGAGCGGCGAACTCGATCGTGCTCGACAGTGAGAACTGGCCGAATTCGCTCGGTCGATACGAACGCATCATCAGCGATCTGACGGGCGCGCGGCACGCACGCTTCCAAGTGGATGTCGTTGGAGCGGCCGGAGCGGAGCTGACTGTCCCGCCCCGCCCGCTGCATGTGAACCAAGCGATCTTGCCGCTCACCAGCATGGGTCGGTCTCTGGGGTTCCTGGAGCTCGACGGTGAGAAGGGGCTGCTCAGCTTGGAGGTGGCCGGCAGCATCTGCGACCTCGTGGCCCGCGCCGTTCACCGGCTTGTGATGGAGCGCACCATCGAAGAGCAGGCGCGGGAGATAGAGACGGTGAACGTGATCGCCCGCGAGATCGTGAACGCGGACAACAACCGCTCGGCGCTCATCAACATCGCCAGAGTGATCGAAGAGCATCAGGGGGCGCGCGGGTTCTCCTTGTGGTTGAATGGCGATGCACCCGAGCTCCTAGGGTGGGATGGTCCGTCGGAGGATCTCGAGGTCGAGTGTGCCCTTGTATCTCGTGTGCTCGAGTCGCGAACCATCGAGCGGAGCATGAGCGGGGGCATCGTTCGGATCGTCTCTCCCCTTCTCCTCAAAGACCGGGCCAACGGCGCGCTCGTGCTGAGGTTCGCGGCCGACAGCGTCCCGCTGGGTCTGGCCTTCCTCAACTACCTCTCCATGCCGCTGGCGGTCATGGCCGAGATGTACGTGAGGTACCGCGAGTCGAACGTGGCCCGGGAGATGCACCATCGGGTGAAGAACAACCTGCAGATCATCGCCAGCCTGCTGAATCTGCAATTGCGCCGCCTGCAGGATCCATCGGCCAAGGAAGCTCTCGAGAGCAGCATCCGGCGCATCATGAGCATCGCCGTCGTACACGAGGTTCTGTCGGAACGGTACACCGGGCTCGTCGATCCGGTGTCCATCGTACAGAACGTATCCGATTCCGTGCTGCGTGCGATGTCGGGCCCGAACCAGGCGATCTCGGTGTCGGTGAAGGGTCAACCGGGTCTGACGTTGAACTCGCAGCAGGCGACGAGCGTGGCGGTGGTTGTGAACGAGCTTCTTGGGAACGCCCTCAAGCACGGATTTCGGGAACGTGCGGAGGGTCGGATCTCGGTCGATCTCGGTCAGGAGAACGGGTCGTTCACGCTCGTCGTGAGGGACGATGGCGACGGCCCTCCCGAGGGATTCGATCTCTCGCGCGACCAGGGTCTTGGGCTGCAACTCATCGGGACGATCGTGGCGGGCGAGCTTCGCGGGGACTTCACGGTGGGCGGGGGAGGGTCGGGGATGGAGGCCAGCGTCACCTTCCCGCGTGATCCGGTGCATGGATAGCGGGAGAGGCCGGGTGGAGGGGCTGCGAATACTGATAGTCGACGACGAGTCCATCATCCGCATGGATCTGCGGGAGATGCTCACCGAGATGGGACACGACGTCGTGGGTGAAGCCGATGACGGAGATAAGGCCGTGAGTCTGGCCCGGAGCCTCGATCCCGATCTCATGTTCCTTGACATCAAGATGCCGCGGATGGACGGTCTCGAGGCGCTCCGCCTGATGAACCGTGAAGACGCGCGGCCCGTGGTCGTGCTGACGGCGTTCAGTGAGCGGTCGGTGATCGAACAGGCTGTCGAGCTCGGGGCGAGGGCGTATCTGGTGAAGCCCTTCGAGTCGGCCAACCTGCTGCCCGCCATACATCTGGCGATGGCTCACTCCTCGGAGCTGCGCGCTCTGCGCGACGAGAACGAGTCGCTCAAGGAGGCGATACGCGCGAGCAGGCTGGTGAATCGCGCGAAAGCCCTCCTCGCGGAGCAGGAGGGGATCAACGAGCACGAAGCATTCAGGCGGATCCAGAAACTCAGCATGGACAAGAACAGGAAGATGGCGGACATCGCTGAGGCGATCATCACGCTTTTTGCCAAGGACCGGGCGGCGCAGGGGGCCGGAGCCACTCGGACTTCTTGACACTCCCCAGAGCGAGTTGTATCTTCTGACTGTGGTCCTGGCTGACGGCAGCGAGTCGTGCAACTGGGGTCAGTGTGGAAGTGATGGCGCTTCCCGGCGCGGTGATGGGTCCGTGTGGGGGGCGCTTTTTGTGTTGGTCGGGGCTGCGTGGCGGCGCTCGGCAAGGGTACCGGCGGAAGGAGTGGCATGTTGCAGGGGGGTTACACGGGGAAGATCCTGCGGGTCGATCTCTCCCAAAGGGAGGCACGCACCGAAGAGGTCTCTGTCGAGCTCGCCAAGAACTACATCGGCGGCGCGGGGTTCGGGATCAAGACGCTTTATGACGAAGTGCCGGCCGGAACGGATGCACTGGGACCGGACAACAAGCTCATCTTCGCCTGCGGGCCGCTGTCGGGGAGCGACACCCCCTGCGCCAGCCGGATGGCTGTGACCTCGAAGAGCCCCTTGACGGGGGCGGTGGGCATGGCTCTCACCGGAGGCTTCTTCCCCGCGGAGCTGAAGTTCGCCGGGTATGACGCGCTGATCGTGGAGGGCACGGCGGAAGCGCCCACGTACGTCACCATCGATGGTGACACCGTCCAGTTCCGTGACGCGCAGGGATTGTGGGGCACGAATACTTCCGACTGCCAGCAGATGATCAAGGATGCCCTGAAGGACCAGGGGTACAGGATCGCCTGTATCGGCCCGGCCGGCGAGAACCTGAGCCGCCTCGCGTGCATCATCAACGAGCGCCGAGCTGCGGGACGCAAGGGCCTGGGAGCCGTGATGGGCTCCAAGAACTTGAAGGCCATCGCGGTGCGGGGGCATGGCGAGGTGGCGGTCGCCGATCCGGAAGCCTACAAGGCCGCACGCTCCTCGTTTCGCGAGCACATGCGGGAGAGCCCTGTTCTCTACTCTCAGTTCGCGAAGCTTGGCACGCCCATGGTGGTAGATGTGGTGGGCGCCATGGGGATGCTCGCCGCCAAGAACTGGCGGGCCACCGGCGAGTTCCTCCCGGTGGACGAGCTGGGCATGGAGGCCGGGAAGGCCGTCACCGTCGGCCGGAACCCGTGCCAGGGGTGTCCGGTGGCGTGTAGTCAGCTGAAGCTGGCGCGCAGCGCCCCGTACGCCGGCATCATGGCGGAGGGCCCCGAGTTCGAAAGCATCTACTCCCTGGGCACGCAATGCGGAGTGGACAACATGGACGCCGTCATCGCCGCGGATCGCCTGTGCGACGAACTCGGCTTGGATACGATGTCGGCGGGTGTCACGGTCGGCTTCGCGATGGAGCTCTACGAGCGGGGCGCTCTCTCCGCCGTGGACAGCGGCGACCTCGATCTCTCCTTCGGTAACGACCGCGCGATGATCGCGCTCCTCGAGAAGATGGCGTACCGGGAAGGCATCGGCGACCTGCTGGCTGATGGAGTCAAAGAGGCGGCCGACCGTATCGGCGGCGACGCGTCCCGCTACGCGATGCACGTGAAGGGCCTCGAGCTGCCCGCGTACGACGTGCGGGGAGCGAAAGCGCACGGGTTGAACTACGCCACTTCATATACCGGAGCCGATCACAATCGCGGATACGCATTCCAGGAGATATTCGGTATCCCCATCCCCAAAGAGGTGGATCGCTTCGCCGTGGAGGGCAAGGGCGAGCTCTGCAAGTGGAACCAGGACATCCGGACCGCCACGTGCGACTGTCCCACGATGTGCGCCTTCCTGCTCGACATGGCCGTCCCGGCAATCGCCGCCGAGAACGCTGCGGCTCTGCTGACCTCGCTCACCGGCGTCGCTTTTACCGCCGAAGAGGTGTTCCAGGTGGGCGAGCGCGTCAACAACCTTGCGCGGGCTTTTAGCGTCCGTGAGGGCTTCTCGCGCAAAGATGACACACTCCCCGATCGCGTCATGAACGAGCCGCTCGCCGCCGGCGGGTCCAAGGGGCACCACATCCCCCAGGAAGATCTCGATCTCATGCTCGACGAGTACTACACTGCCAGGGGTTGGGACGTGGCAACAGGTACGCCCACCCGGCAGAAGCTCGAAGAGCTCGGTCTGGCTTCGGTCGCCGACGACCTGGGCCTGTAGGCGTTCGGAGCGGTGCCGTGATCCGGGTCACGGCTCGCACCGCCCTCCACCTCGCGACGCTCCTCCGAAGTCGTGAGGTGGAGTTGGAGGTGCCCGCGGGCGCTTCCGTCATGGATGTCCTAGTCCGGTTGGCCGATCGGATGGGGGAGCAGTCCGTTCCGGCGCTTCTCGAGCCGCAGAGTGGGAGACCGCAGCGTCATCTGAGAATAATGCTGAACGGGCGGGATATTGGGATCCTCGGTGGGCTCGACGCCGTTGTCAAGGAGGGTGACGACGTCTTGGTCATACCGCCCGCCGGGGGAGGCTGAGAGAGGAGCTGTCATGAAGACCGTCGCCGCCGTCGTACACGAGCAGGGTGGGCCGTTCTTGCTCGAAGAGGTGTCCCTGGATGAGCCCCGCGCGGACGAGGTGCTCGTTCGCATGGTGGCTACCGGCCTCTGCCACACCGATCTCTCGGTTCGAGCCGGCTATATCCCGTTCCCGCTTCCGGGCGTGATGGGGCACGAGGGTGCAGGAATTGTCGAGGCGGTCGGTTCCGCGGTGAAGCGCGTCGCCCCCGGCGATCGCGTGCTGGCCACCTTCACCTCATGCGGGCATTGCGCCAACTGCACGGGTGGCGAGCCTGCCTACTGCCACACGTTCATACCGTCGAATCTCGTCGGTGGCACGCGCTCTGACGGCAGCTACACCAAACTGCCGCTCGAGCGCATGATCCGCTGTTACCCGTTCGAAGACATCGAGCTGGCCGCCGCCGACGCCGCTGCGGGCGCGACCATCAAGCCGGTCTTGGTATTCGACTGAAGGCAGCCGCCGGGGCACCTACGGCGGAGCCGCGGGCACCCCGGCGGGCACCCCGGCGGGTGGCCTCAGCGCGGCGCCCGGAGCGGCGCCGCAGGCAGAGACCTCAGCCGGGGCGCGGGTCCTTGGGCTGGAGAAGCGGCAGCCCCGCCTCCCGGCGCGCGTCGTCGATGTGGATCAGCACGGCCTCCTCGATCGGCAAGACCGAATAGCCGAAGTCCTCCTTCGCCCGGGCGCAACTCACCTTCCACGGCAGTTCCTCCCGGCCGCGCTCGTCGCCGAACGTGATCTGAGCGTCGGGTAGATAGCCACGCACGACGTCCGCCAGGTCGCGGAGGGTCATGGGCGGGCCGCCGAGGTTGTAGACGGGGTGAGGCGACGACTCGGCGTGCAGCAGGATACGGGTGAACTCGCCGATGTCGTCCGGACACAACAGCGACCAGAGGCTCTTGCCGTCGATATCGTAGTGCAGCGGCTCGCCGACGGCCGGCACCGAGACCATATCTGAGAACCACTTGACCACGAACGGCGCGCAGGCTCCGTGGCCGAACACTATGCAGGGGCGCAGGCCGGTGCACTCAAGGCCGTAGACTTCCGAGTACTCGGCGGCCATGATCTCCGCGAGCCGCTTCGCGTAGGCGTAGAAGTGGCCCGGGCCCATGTAGAGGCGGTCGTCTTCGACCACCTCTCTGTCACCGTAGTCGTCCTGGCTGCCGTACACGGTCTCGGAACTTGCGTACACGACGCGCTTGATCCCGGTGAGTCGAGCCGCTTCGAACACGTTGCACATGCCCAGGATGCCGACCTTGGTGTTGAGTCGCGGCAGCGGGTCGAGCGACATGACCATCGCCCAGTTCACCAGCCGGTCGATGTCGTAACGGCGGATGATGTCGAGGATGTCCTCGAGCTGCGAGATGTCGCCCTTGGCGTAGCGGAACTTGTCCTGGGGGTCTTCGAAGGACCTCATGAACCACTCGGCAGGCGGATTGACGTCCATGGAGACTACCCGATCGACTTCCGGATCCCCCACCAGCCGGGCGATGGTCTTACGCCCGAACTGCCCACTGCCTCCGATCACCAAGACGTTCACGTGAGTCCTCCCCTTGCCTGTAGGCGCCACCGGTCATGCCATCCGAAGCCTCGACCGTGAAACAGGATTTCGGCCGATCGAGCGGCACGGAATGCCCATGGTCCCCCAAGGTCGAGGTCTGACGTCTGTCAGTAGGTCAGCCTACCACGCCTAGCGGCTTCTTCGCTCGTAGATGTGCGGCCGTCCTTCGTCGTCGACGTACGCCACGTGGCGCTGAGCGACGGATATGACGCTACCGAACCACGGTGGCGTGGTCTGTTGACCCACCACCTGTTCGGAACCGTCGGCCAACCCGAGGGTGACGCGATGTCCCAGGCGGAAGTGTCCGTGCGCGTCGAGGGCCGCAGGTAAGTCACGTACGACTCGGCCAGTGCGGGCCAGTCGCCCTCGGCATCGAGGAGGCGCACCTCGTCGGTCTCGAGGTTGCGCAGATACAGGCCGTCGCCGGCCCAATAGGCGACGTGCGCGCCGGCCACCGAGGGTCGCCAGGAATCCGGGCCCAAGTTCCTTGCCGACGAGTTCCACGCGTGGGCCCGAGGGGAGGCGGTATGCGAAGATGCCCTGCTCCGCCCACTCCTCGACCGTGGTGCTATACGTGCCCTCCCACCAAACCAGCCGGTCTCCGTCGATATCGGCCAAGCCGGCGCTCTCCAGCTGGGTGGGGATCTCCTGCAGGCGACCGCTCGCGAGGTCCAGTACGACTTCCGCCGGGGCGGTGATCTCGGTAGCCGTGGGTCCGTCGCCCCCACTGTCGCGTAACGTCATCAGTCCCAGCATCAGCACAGCTACCGCGGCTGAGGCGAGCAAGAATAGTACGACCAGCCCGGCGATCACACCGATGAGCAGGCCTCGGCCACCGCCGCGGGGAGGGAGGGGGAGGCGAAGGCGTGTCCGGGGGCGCAAGCGAATATGGAGGCGCGTATGGCGGCTGCTCCGGTTGCGGTTGCGGCTGCGGCGACTGCGCGGCGGCCGAAGGCGACTGGGCCTCGGTGGGCCACGTGCCTGCGCTCCCGGCTTCGGCGGGCGCGAACCGCCATCCGCAATGCCGGCAGAACGAAGCACTGTCTGAGACTTCGCGACTACAACTCGGGCATTGCATCGCTCGCACCTCCCTGATGTGCAGCCGTTCCGGCTCGGCCGCCTTCCCGGGCGGACCCGGTGCGACGTCCGTAGATTGGCAATTGGCCCCCATGTACCCGGGCGCGAGGACGGCCATGCGCGGAGCGCCCCACCGGGGGCGTGGCACAACCACGCCGTCCGAACTCGCCGCGGCCCATGGCTCCCGCCTACGTCGCCCGCCTGATCTCGCGGAGAAAGCGACCCACGGTTGTGACCGCCGTCGCTCCCCGAGCATCGCCCATGTGCTTAAGGAGAGCCGTGCCGACGATGATCCCGTCCGCCACTGCTACCATCTCCCGTGCCGCTTTCGGCCCGGTGATGCCGAAGCCCACGAGGACGGGGATGTCGCTGTGGCGCCGGACGCTCTCGACCATCGTTCTCGCCACCGCCGCCGAGGCGGTGGCTCCGCCGGTACCGCCCTCGACAGACACGCAGTAGACGAAGCCTCGCGCCGCTTCGATCAGCGCCCCATATCTGCTCGGGAAAGTGGTGGGGACCAGCAAGGCAACGTTCTCAAGTGGGCATCCGTCCAATCCAGGCGGAAGTCTGTTCGCGTCCGGCCGAGCGGGGTCGACGATCAGAAGGCCGTCGACCCCGTTCCGGTGGGCCTCGGCTGCCAGTCTCGCTCCGCCGGCCTGCAGGAAGTGGTCTCGGTAGGCCATGAGCACGACGGGGGCGGTCAGCCCGCGGCCTCGGGCCCGGGCCACGTCCGCGAGCACTTCGTGGGGGGTGGTCCCTCGGGCGAGGGTCTCGCGGATCGCCTGCCGGATGACCGGGCCGTCCAAGACCGGGTCGGGGGAGGGCAGCCCGATCTCGATCGCGTCGACGCCGGCTCGTTCGGCGCCGAGAAGCAGGGCGAGGAATGTCTCCCGGTCGGGGTGTCCGCCCACGAAGAAGGGGACGACGCTCTTCCCGCCCGCCGCGCGGCGGGCGCGCAGGGCCGCCTCGAGGGGGCCGACCACTCCGCCGCCGGCTCCGTCGACGTGCGCGTCGCCGGCCTCGTGGTCTTTCACCGAGGTCGTGGCTCCGAAGATGTGGCCCCATCCCGCGACGGCGCCCGCAGTCGCGGCAGTCTCAGCCTCGAGCGGGACTCCCTGCCTCTGCGACTCGGCTTCGCCCCCCTTCGCCTGCCCGATGAACGACCGCAGCCTGTCGGGGTCCTTGCGACCAGGCCGGCTTTCGGTGCCCGATGCCACGTCGACCGCCCAGGGGCGGGCCACCCGCACCGCTTCGGCGACGTTGTCGGGAGTCAGTCCGCCGCTCAAGACGATTCGTGCGACCCCGCGCGCAGAGGCGACCCAGGTCCAGTCGAACGACGCGCCGGTGCCGCCCGTCACGACGCGCCGGTGGCCGTCCTCCGCCTGCTCGACGCGGGCCGAATCGAGGAGGATGACGCCGAGCGAGCGGTATCCCACAAGCGAACGGAGGTCGCCGGGACAAATCAGCCCGATCGCCTTCAGAGCGGGGAGGGCCAGGCTCTCCATGTAGGAGGCGTCCTCCTCCCCGTGGAGTTGTGCAACGTCGAGGCCGCAGTGGAGCATGGTGGCGCGGACCACCTCGAGAGGCTGGTCCTGGAAGACCCCCACTGTGGTCACCGTGGAGGGGAGTTCCGCGACGATGCGCGCGACGGCGGCGGGGTCGGCCTTCCTTCGACTGCGCGGGGCGAACACGAAACCCAGCGCGTCCGCTCCGGCCTCCACCGCCCTCAGGGCGTCGTCTCGCCGGGTCAGGCCGCAGATCTTGACCCGGGTCACGTGGCGCTCCTGCCGGACACTGCTCGATACGGTGATGGTGGGGCGGTCCGTCCACGGTTCGGGGCATCAACGTGAACGAGCCCGCGCAGGGCGTCTTCCGGATCGGATGCGGTCACCAGCGCCTCGCCGACGAGGAAGGCGCGGGCGCCGTGCCGGGCGAGATCGTCAAGATCCGCCGCGCTCTTGAGGCCGCTCTCCGCCACCGAGAGGACCTCGGCGGGGATGCGAGGCAGCAGACTCCTGCAGACATCGAGATCGACGCGCAGCGTGTGCAGATCTCTGTTGTTGACGCCTACGAGCCTGGACCCGGCGGCGAGCGCGATGTCGAGTTCGGCGCCTGTGTGCACCTCGACCAGGGGTTCCAAGCCGGCGCGACGCGCCAGCGTGACAAAGCGTTCGGTCTCCCGACCGAGCACCGCGACCATGAGCAGCACCAGATCGGCGCCGGCGGCGCGGGCTCGGAGTATCTGATACGGGTCCACCACGAAGTCCTTGCAGAGGACCGGTAGGTGCACCGCCCGGCTGACGGCAGCCAGGTCTTCGAACGATCCGCCGAAGTAGTCGGGTTCGGTAAGCACCGAGATGGCGCAGGCTCCGGTCCGCTCGTATGCGAGTGCCAGCGACACCGGATCGAGATCGGGGCGCAGATCGCCCCGCGAAGGGCTGCGCCGCTTGATCTCGGCGATCAGCGCCCGGCCTCGGAGAGGTCGCGACGGGTCGATCGTGTCGACGGGAGCATCTGGGTCGAGCCTACCGAGGAAGTGCGCGGCCCGCCCTTCGGCGCGAGGCGCGGGCTGCGTCGCCGCGCGGGGGTCTTGGGCCTTGTCGAGATCCACCCGCCTGCGGCGGTCTCGCACGATCTCCTGAAGCGTGCTCATAGCGCGGCATCCACGAGTCGTGCGCGCTCCGTCGCCTCCACGAGACCTGTCAAGGCAGAGAGGGCGCGACCCGAGTCGATAGAATCGGCCGCCATCCCGGCGCCCTCCCGCAGGTCGCGGGCCGCGCCGGACAAGCGGAGAGCGGCCGCCGCGTTCAGCAGGACCACGTCCCGCGGCGGGCCGTGCTCCCCCGTTAGGATGCGCCTTACGATGGCGGCGTTGGCAGGCGCGTCGCCACCGCGGATGGACTCGAGCGGAGCGCGCGCGATGCCCGCCTCCTCGGGTGTGATCATGTACTCTGTGACCGCTCCGTCCCTCACCTCCGCGACGAGAGTCGGCCCAGCCAGGCTGACCTCATCGAGGCTCTCGCACCCGTGCACGACCATCGCCCGGGGGGTCCCCAACCGAAGTAGTGCCTCGGCCAGCAATCGGGTGTGTTCGGGGCGGGAGACTCCCACTACTTGGTGGACCACATCGGCCGGGTTCGTAAGCGGCCCGAGCAGGTTGAACACGGTGCGGATGCCCAGGTCGCGGCGGATGGGCGCGACGTGGCGCATGGCCGAATGCACGAGCGGCGCGTACAGGAACCCCACTCCGATCTCCTCGACGCAGGCGCACACCGTGTCGGGGTGCACGTCGATGCGCACGCCGAGCGCCTCCAACACGTCCGCGCTGCCACAACTGCTGGACACGGCTCGGTTGCCGTGTTTCGCCACGTGCCTGCCCGCCCCGGCCAGCACGAAGGCGCTTGCCGTGGAGATGTTGAAGGTGTGGGAGGCATCTCCACCTGTTCCGCAGGTGTCCACCAGATCGGCCACCCGGGGGCGGATCGCGGTGGCGTGGCGGCGCAGGATCCGCGCCGCGCCCACGATCTCGTCGGCGGTCTCTCCCTTGAGTCGCATGGCGGCGAGGAAGGCCCCCACCTGCCCATCTGACGCACGCCCGCACATGATGTGCTCCATGGCTTCCATGACGTCGACCTCGGTGAGATCGATGCCGTCGGCCAACTTGGCGATCAACGGCTTGAGCATGACGCCTCCTCTTCGTGCGTTCGGTCCAGGTGGGGCGAGTGGGTGGTCGTGTCCAGGTGGGGCGAGTGGGTGGTGATGTCCAGGAAGTTCCGCAGTATGTCCATGCCTGCGAGCGTCAGGATAGATTCAGGGTGGTACTGGAGCCCGTAGAGACCTCGGCGGTCGTCTGCGATGGCCATGACCGCGCCGTCGTCGCGGGCGCGGGCCGTGACTCGGAAGCCCGCTGGAAGGGTCTCCTCGTGCACCACGAGCGAGTGGTAGCGGGTGGCTGCGAAACCTTGCGGTATCCCGGAGTGGAGTCCCGCACCGTCGTGCTGCACCGACGAGGTCTTCCCGTGCATGATGCGGCCCGCCCTGACCACGTCGCCGCCGAAGGCGTGGGCCAGACACTGGTGCCCAAGGCAGACGCCGAGCACCGGGATCCGTCTTGAGAGGCGGCGGACGAGGTCGGCGCAGATGCCTGCACCGGAGGGATGGCCGGGACCGGGCGAGATGACCACCCTTCGCGGACGCATCGTCTCCACTTCTTCGACGGTGATCCGATCGTTCCTGACCACGCTCACGTCCTGCCCCAGCATCCAGAAGCACTGGGCCAGATTGTGTGTGAACGAGTCGTAGTTGTCGATGAGCAGGAGCGGCGGGGCGGTGCTCATGGTGCGACCTTTCTTGTCGGTCGGGGGTGAAGCGGCCGGCTGGTGTCA
The DNA here is from genome assembly GCA_947085635.1 of uncultured Actinomycetes bacterium. Classification (GTDB taxonomy): domain Bacteria; phylum Actinomycetota; class Thermoleophilia; order RBG-16-64-13; family RBG-16-64-13; genus JAHJSA01. The sequence goes on from CAMTXC010000005.1 coordinate 69,937, forward strand.
TACGCGCGCCCCGAGCGCTCCGAGCTGAGGCCGGAGCCTCCGGCGGCCAGGATGAGGGCTTGGCGTAGCGCCTCTCCCTTGTGGAGCGTCTCCTCGTACTCGCGGGCGGCGACGGAGTCGGCCACGATTCCGGCCCCCGCCTGGTAGGTGACCACGCCTTCGGCGAACACCAGGGTGCGTATGGCGAGGCAGGTATCGAGCGACCCGTCGAAACCCAGGTAGCCCACCGCGCCGGCGTAGGGCCCGCGTTCGTGCGGTTCGAGGGAGGCGATGAGTTCGAGCGCGCGTACTTTCGGGGCTCCGGAGACGGTGCCGGCGGGAAAGGTCGCCGCCAGGACGTCCAGGGCGTCGGTGTGGGCGCGCAGCTTTGCGGAGACCGTGGAGGTCAAGTGCATGACGTGGGAGTAGCGCTCGACCTCGAACGATCGCTCGACGCTCACGCCGCCGGGCTCCGCGACCCTCCCCAGGTCGTTGCGTCCCAGATCGAGCAGCATGACGTGCTCCGCCAGCTCCTTCTCGTCGCAGACGAGTTCTTCCTCCAGGGCGAGGTCCTGTGCCGGTGTGGCGCCTCTCGGGCGCGTCCCGGCGATCGGCCTGACGAGCGCCCGCCCATCCTCCACCCGCACCATCACCTCGGGGCTGGCTCCGACCAAGGTCGCGTCGCCCAGGGCGAGATGGAACAGGTAGGGGCTGGGGTTGAGCACCCTCAAGGCGCGGTAGACGGCGAAGGGATCGAGGTCGGTGTGCCCGGAGAAAGATTGCGAGAGCACCACCTGCACGACCTCACCGGAGTGCACCGCTTCCTTGGCCGTCTCGACCATCGCTTCGAAGCGTGCGCGTGGGATGGTGGGGCGGATCACAGGGGGCCGGCCGGGCCGTGGGTCGCGGACGGATGGAGGCAGAGGACGGGCCAGGCGTTCGAGTACGCGCTCGATCTGCTCCTGAGCGTCGTCGTAGCCACCGGGCCCGTCGCCGGCGTGCGCCGGCACTATCACGGTGAGCGAAGAGTCGAGGTTGTCGAAGGCGAGGATGGTCCGCGGAGCGAACATCCGGATGTCGGGGAGGGCCGAGACATCCGGCTGAGGCTCCGGCAGTCGTTCGAACAGCCGGGCGCAACCAAACCCGAGGTATCCGACCAGGCCCCCGTTCAAGCGGGGGAGACCGGGCAACGCGGGCATCTGGTGTTCGGCCGCGATGCGGCGCAACGCCGCCACGGGGTCGTCGTATCGGCGGGCCGCACCGCCCTCCGTGACAGTCAGTTCGCGACCCCGCGCCTCCACTGTCAGGAAGGGATCGCACCCCACGAGGGAGTAGCGGGCCCAACGAGCGCCGCCTTCGACGCTCTCGAGCAGGAACGACCACGGACCACCGGCCACCTTGAGGTAGGCGCTCACCGGTGTCTCCGTGTCGGCCGACACTGTGCGGGTCACCGGCACCAGAGGGTAGTGGCGGGCGAGCCGGGCGAACCCCGGTCTGTCTGTGTGGTGAAACATGTGCGTCCTCCTATTGGCGCGGCGGCAGAATGCGGAAGAGCCGCGGAGTACTCCGCGGCTCTTCTCTGGTCGTACAACTAGAAACGCCGCGGACGGTCCCTGAGGGCCGTCCGCGGCGTCTAAGTTCCTATGTCAAGAAACGTGCCGGCGCTCAGCCCCGTGTATCAGGCCGGCGCCACCACGAGCCCAGCGAGTTATCGCTGGTGTGGGCGACGAGTGTTCGATCGACGGCAGTCATGGTGGGCACTCTACCACGGCCCGGTCGCCCGTGCCAGGTATTGACCGGCGGCGATGCTCTGTTGGTCGGTGGGTCGATGCGGGGTCCGGGGCGGCGCGTACGGCGCACGGGGGCGCATCGTGGCGCTCCGCCTCGCGCGGCGTTCTTCTTCGCGCGGCGTTCGGCCCCAGTGCCTGCGTCCTGAACGGCTCCTACCGTCTGCGCCCGGAGCGCCCCGCTCCGCCCTGCCGACTTCGATGACGGCCGCCACTACCGCTGCCGCCGCCACTACCAGCACCATTGCCACCGCCGTAACCAGCAGCACTGCCTTTGGGCCCGCGCACCTGCCGCCCGGGGTCGGGCACCACGCGCGCGCCGTAGGCGAAGCCTTCCAGGTCGTGGCAGGGGATGGTCATGCCCAGAGCCTGCTCGATCTCGGCGAGCCGCTCGAGTTCTTCGATCGCCAAGAAGCTTACGGCGCTGCCTTCGGCGCCCGCGCGCGCGGTACGGCCGATGCGGTGCACGTAGTCCTCTGGGGTGTTCGGCATGTCGTAGTTCACCACATGGCTGATGTTGTCCACGTCGATGCCGCGGGAGACCACGTCGGTGGCCACCAGGATGTGCGACTGACCCGCGCGGAATGCGCCGAGCGCCCGTTGGCGCTGTGCCTGCGAGCGCCCGCCGTGGATGGCCGCGCTGCCTAGGCCGTGCTTCTCGAGCTGTCGGCTCAACTTGTCGGCCCCGTGCTTGGTGCGGGTGAACACCAGGGTGCGCCGGTGACCGCCGCCCTGGAGCAGTCGAACGAGGAGCTCGGTCTTCTGATGCCGCCCCACCGGATAGACGGTCTGATCGACCTGCTCCACCGGCGTGGTGACGGGCGATGTCTCTACGCGCACCGGATCGTGCAGGGTGGACTGCACCACTCTCAGCACTTCAGCCGACATGGTGGCGGAGAACAGCAGGTTCTGGCGCTTCGGGGGCAGCAGGCCGAGGATGCGACTGACGTCGGGCCAGAAGCCCATGTCGAGCATGCGGTCGGCTTCGTCGAGCACGAGGGTCTCGACACGCGAGAGGTCCAGGATGCGTCGCGAATGGATATCGAGGAGTCTGCCGGGGCACGCCACCACGATGTCCACGCCGCGTCGCACGCGGTCGATCTGAGGGTACATGCCCACTCCGCCGATGATGACGGCCGTGCGGTGCCGCGTGTGCTTCGCAGCGTTGCGAATCACCTCGTCGATTTGGAGCGCCAGTTCGCGGGTGGGGGTGACGATCAAGGCGCGCACGCCCTGCTTGATCGGGGTGCGCTGTAGCATGGGCAGCACGAATGCGGCGGTCTTGCCGGTACCGGTCTGGGCGGCTCCCACTACGTCGGACCCGCGGAGGATGTGGGGGATGGCCTCTCGTTGGATGGCCGTTGGCTCGGTGTATCCCATGGCGGCCACGCCCTGGAGCAGGCGCGGCTCGAGGCCGAGTGTTTCGAATGACATGTCTCTCCTGTACTGTGCGCCGCTGGTGGGTCGCACTGCGTTGTAGACGCAGTGGTCCGGGATGGCGGCATAAGGGCAGCACAGGACAACCGAGTCTTGAATGGGTACCGAAGGAGTGTAGCACAGGGCCGCCGAGTCCATCGTCGGAGCCGCGCGTCCCTCGAGACGTAGTAATCTGCACCGCGCGCCCGAAGCCGCCTCGACGCCACCGGCTGGGACCCGCCGAAGGAACGGGTGTTCGCCTGGGGGCAGATGGCCTCCGGGGGTGGCATGCCGACGGGTTCGATGTTGGGGGGCGCGCCGGCGCAGGCGCACCTGTCGTTGCCCTATGTCGTCAGGGCGGCCCTGCTGACCGTGGCGTTCGGCGCAGCGGCGGTGCTCATGCGCGATCTCGGCTTCCAGGCGCGTCCGCTGCGACTCGCCACGTTCGGGGCTGAGGCGCGTCGCATCTTCGACGCCGGGGTCACCTTTGGCTGGCGCAGCCCGGTGGTGCGTCCGCTACTCTGGAGTTCCACGGCGGGCGGGATGTTCTTCATGTTCGCCTGGTATGCCTGGCAGCCGTATATCCTCGAGTTACTCGCCCGTGACTACGGGTGGTTGCTGGGAGTGGTGATGGCCGCCTTTTCGCTCGCAGGGATAGCGGGCAACTCGCTGGTGGGGCGCATCATGGAGAGCGGCGCCGGGCGGCGCGACTCCTGGAGCGTCTTGGCGTTCTGCGGATGGATGTATCTGGCGCTTTCTGTGGGTATCGCCGCCGTGGGGTTGTTGGGGGTCGCGCCCGGGCCGGCGCCGGCGGGTATCGCCATCGCTCTCTGGTTGACCTTCGGGTTGGTGTTCGGCGTATCGGGGCCGGTGCGCATGGCCTACATCAACACCCACATCCCGTCCGCACAACGCGCGACCGTCCTGTCGCTCGACGCCTTCTTCGCCGATGGAGGCGGGGCCGCGGGGCAGCCCGCGCTCGGCTGGCTGTCAGAGCGGGCGTCCATACCCATCGCATGGCTCACCGGAGCGCTGTTCCTCGTGGCCCCTCCGCTGCTCTACCGGGCGTCGGGCAAAGCGGCCGAGCGTGTGGAGAAGGGCTCACTCACCTCTTGAGCCGTCTCCGTGGCGGGCGAAGGTGCCGTCGCGATAGTCGCGGAAGGTCTTACGCAACTCTTCGTCGGTATTCATGACGATCGGACCTTGCCACGCGACCGGTTCACGCAGCGGCCTGCCCGACACCAACAGGAACCGGGCTTGAGTGCCCGCCGCGGCCCGTCCGCCGGCATCGGTCGCGCTGCGGGCAACGACCGTGTCGCCATCGGTGAACAACGCCGTGGAGAGAGCGGGCACCCGCGTGCCGCCGTCTTCCTCTGCGAAGAGCACGTCGCCCGCCACGACGTAGGCGAACACCGTGTGGCCCGGGGTCGTGGGGTGCCTCCACACGGCGTCGCCTGTGAGGGTCACGTCGAGGTACTCGGGCTCGATCACCACCTCGCGCACCGGACCCTCGACGTCTCCCACCCGGCCGGCCACGATGCGCACCTTGGCCGGACCGTCTTCGATCACGGGCATGTCGCAGGCCTGCACCTCACGATAGCGGGCATCCATCATCTTGCTGACGGCGGGGAGGTTCGCCCAGAGCTGGAAACCGCCCATGCGGCCGCTCTGCTCTCCCGCGGGCATCTCTTGGTGTATCACGCCGCTCCCGGCGGTCATCCATTGGACGTCGCCCGCGCCGATGACGCCCCGGTTGCCCATGGAGTCCCCGTGCTCGCACGAGCCCTCGATCATGTAGGTGATGGTCTCTATGCCTCGGTGCGCCCGAACGCCCGCCGCAGCCGCACTCCGGCGCCTTCCAGCGTGGGCCTACTCTGGAACACTTCTTCGATGTGTCGGGTAGCGGACATGTCGTATTCTCCAATCGCCGGGGCCGGCTCAGAAGATCGGGGCCGGCTCAGAAGATCGGGGGTGGCTCAGAAGATCGGGGCCGGCTCAGAAGATCGGGGGTGGCTCAGAAGATCGGGGCCGGCTCAGAAGATCAGCCTGGGCCCCGGTACGGTGGTTCGCTTTTCGAGTGAATAATACCCGCTGCAGCACATTCGGAAGCGCCCGCGGCGTAGCGTGACGTGCTAGCATCTGCCCAGCCCGGCGCGGGGCGCGTCGACGACTCGGGGGCGCCGCGCTTCCACACTCGGCGCTGAGGGAATCGCGGCGATCAAATTCGGGAGGACCGGTGACCGTTTCGGCGGACAAGATCTCGAGCAGACGCCCGTACAGCCTGGGTGAGGAGATCGCCCACAGCGTGACCCACGGGGTCGGGCTCGGCTTGAGTGCCGCGGCGCTCGCGCTCTTGATCGTGTTCGCGGTCGACGGCGGCGGCGGTTGGAAGCTCGCGAGCGCCATCGTCTATGGCACGACTCTCGTGCTCTGTTTCATGGCCTCCACCTTGTACCACAGCTTCCCCCAACCCAAGGTGAAGCACGTCTTCAAGGTGCTCGATCACGCCGGCATCTATCTGCTGATCGCGGGCACATACACGCCGTTCATGTTGGTGGCGCTGCGCGGGCAGGGGTGGTGGATGTTCGTGCTCGTGTGGAGCCTGGCCGTCATCGGCATCGCGACCGAGGCCTTCTGGGTCTACCGGCCCAGGTGGGTGTCCGCGGCGGCGTACCTCGGGATGGGATGGATCGCGGTCGCTGCCATCGGTCCGCTGCGGGACGCGCTCGCTCCGGCCGGCGTCTGGCTCCTGGCCGCGGGCGGCCTCGCGTACACGTTCGGTACGATCTTCTACGTGCTGAAGCGAGTGCCTTACATGCACGCCGTGTGGCATCTGTTCGTGCTGGGCGGTGCGGCGTGCCACTTCCTCGCTGTCGCGGTCTTCGTGTTCTAGGGCGAAGTCTAGCCGAGGAACCTCCGCCTGAGCGCCGCCCGCAGGATCAGATCGGTGAGCTGGGTCTGCTCTCCGCGATCCAGCGCCTCACGTATGCGGCGCACGATCTCGAGGTGCTCAGCATCCGGTTCCCAGGAGTAGCCGGCGTTCAGGATGGCCGCGCGCAGTTTGGGCGTCAACAGCGGGCTCTGCGGGTCGGTGTAGGTGAGGGCGTCGGCGATCTTCGCGTCGAAGGAGGAGTGCACTTCTCGCACGAAAGCCAGGTCGCCCGCCTCGAGCGCCTCGAGCGCCAGAAGCTCGGGGGGTAGTCCTGCCGAGTACATCGCGCAGGTGAACGAGATGGCACGGGGGAGGGTGACCCCTTCGATCTGGCGGGCGTAGCCGAAGAGCCCCACGTGAAGTTTGCGGGCGCGTCGCGAGGGCACGAACCGGGCGAGAAAATTCACGGTGTCTGTGAGATCGAGGAGTTGACGTCGATAGAGCTCGCTGTAGCGCTCCATGATCGGGGTGGCGCGTTCGACGTCGATGGGCACGGCCGGACCGATCTCCCTCCGCTCTAGATAGTCGATGGCCGGGCGCACCTCATGGGCCGGGTAGTCGTACTTGAAGGCCGACTGGATGGTGAACGTGACGCAGCTCGGGTACTCGGCGCCCACGCGCTCGACCGTGCGGGGAGTGAGCCCGCCGCGGAAGGGAGCCGAGCCCATCCCCAGTATGGGGTGCAACCGCACGCCGCGTCTCTCGGCGAGCCTGTCCAGATTCCACAAGGCGATCTTGTTCGACAGTGCCGCGGTCACCAGGCCGTAGTTCATGGCGGTGTCCGAGCGGGCGAGGAACACCCGCTGGTCGGTGACGTCCTTGTCGGCCAGATACTCCTCGACCACGTCGGCGGCGGCCAACATACTCTCCAGATCTTCGAACAGGGGAATCACCTGGATGCGCTCGGGGTGGAACTCGCCGATCCATTCGGCGATTGTGAGGTCGTCGTCGCGGAAGCGCAGGTTCTGGCGCCCGACGATGAAGTCGGCGTAGTACCGATAGATGCGGTCGATGCAACGGGCCGAGGTCGTCATGGGGAGGATGACCTCGAAGATGGGGCTCACGTCGTCTTCGTAGAAGAGGCGTGCCGCGTCGTAGGAGCGCGGAATCGACTCCAGCGTCTCGAGCAGGATCTTGGCCTCGGCCGTCTCGACGGTGGGGTTGGGCACGCGGAGCGTCAGGCGGACGTCTTCACCCAGCCTGTTGTCGCGGAAGTACTGCTCGTAGTAGCTGAGCAACTTCTTGACGACGAAGGTGTCGATCTCTTTGCCCTCGCAGTCCCACATCTGCTCGTCGCACCCAAGGTGCGAGTAGGCGTAGTAGGCCTCGCGGATCTCGTCCTCCCCGGCGAGCACGGGCGAGGACGCGAAAAAGGGCACCGTGGCGTTGTCGGGGTGCTGGGTGCTCATGCACCGGGGGACGCTGTTCAAGTGACTACCTCCATGGGGTGCTCGGGGCCCGCGAGCGGATCGGAGGACAACCGCGGGCTTCGAGGGCTACGCGATGCGAGCCTGGCCGGACGCTGTCGCCCGTGACCTTCGGCGTTACAGGGACAATAGAGCTACCGGGGTGGCGTGTCAAAGCGCGTGCTGTGCGTGTCGGGGGCGGTGCTACACTTGCGGCCGCATGTGGACTTCCGGACGCACGTATCCGTCATGACTGTTCTCCGCACGTATGTCTCCCGGCTATGCGATCTCGTGTCCGCCGGTAAGCCTCGAGTCGTCCTGCTCTTCCTGCTCACCGCGTGGACGGGGTCGGTGCTGTCTTCGGGGCGCCTGTGGTCTGAGCAGACTCCGGCGACATTGGTGGGCCTCGGCCTAGCGGTGGGTGGCGCCGGCGCGCTCAACCAGTACCTCGAGCGCGACCGCGACCGGCTGATGGCCCGCACCCGGCTCCGTGCTCTCCCGCAGGGGCGTCTACCCGCGTGGTCTGTGTTGGGTTCGGGTGCGGTCGCGTGCATCTCCGGCGTTGTGCTTCTTGGGGTGGCGGTGCGCCCCCTGTGCGCCGTCCTTGCCGCTGCGGGCGCCGCCTACTACCTGCTGGTGTACACGATCCTGCTCAAGCCCCGCTCCCCGTGGAGCGCTGTGTCCGGCGGGCCGGCCGGTGTGTTCCCACTCCTGGTAGGCTGGGCTGCTGCGGGGCCCCCCTTCACGCTGATTACACTCTACGTGTGCGCGCTGGTGTTCCTCTGGTCGCCCGCGCACTTCTGGGCACTCGCCGTCGCCCACGGAGACGAGTATGCGGTGGCCGGCATTCCGACCCCGGTTTCTGCATGGGGAGGGGGGCACGCGGGGCTCCTGGTGCTCCTGTACACGGTTGCTACGGTCGCCGTGTCCTTGCTCCCGGCGGTGGGCGGAGACTTCGGTGGCCTCTATCTGGGTGTTGCGGTCGCCGCAGGGGTCGCTCTCGGCGTGGCGGCCGTCCGAATGTGGCGCACGCCCGTCGCTCCGCGTGCTCGGCTCCTCCACAGAGCGAGCGGGGCGTACCTCGCTGTGATCCTCGCGGCCATGGTCGTTGACCGCGTGGCTTGAGTCCGTGTACGGCTGTTGGTCGAGGTGCACGCGCGACTGCCCCCAGTGCGGCACCTGCGTGGACGTGTGCGCCCGCGACGCCCTTCGCTTCAGCTTCAGCCGGGGCACGGGAGGCGCGCTCCCGTGCCTGAGGCGGCGCCCCGCTTCGGCGCCTACGTCGTCGGTATCAGCACGTTCGCGAACACCAGCCACGCCAGCAGTGATTTCGCGGCCAAGCTAAGGAACACGTAGGTGATCTCGCCGAACACGTAGTCGCGCCACGGTCCGACCTTCTTGTACTGCAGCACCATGTTGACGGCGAAGCTGTTGAAGAACACGAACATGGCGAAGAAGATCACATACACGAATGACGGAGGCTCGCCCGGCGACCCCGGGCCCCACAGATAGACTCCCATCGCCAACCACGGGATCGCGCCGGCGAAGCAGCCGAAGAGGTACGACATCCAGTTCGGTCGACCGGGTGTCTCGTAGTGCTCCATCAGCAGCCCGAAGAGGATCATCGAGACGTTGGCTCCGGCGATACCGATGACCGCGGCCACGTCGGACGCTCCCGGCAGGAGTCCGATGAGCACCACCATCAGAGTCGAGGAGAAGGCGTATTCGATCCAGCGGGCGTAGTTGCGTTCGCGCTTGAGGTTCTTCACATACCAGTCGAACGCGACCGGCGAAGCGACGATGAAGTGTGCCAGTGCCGACATGAACACGAACGCGGCCACCGCCGGGCCCAGGGGAACCTCGAAGAGTGCTTCGGTCGGGCCGGAGGGTGTTCCGGGCGGGCCCTGCATGAAGCTCGCCGTCACCGGCAGGCTGAAGTCGTTCGAGAGCGCCACGAGCGCGGCACCCTGCACGAAGTGGAAGAGGCCCATCACTAGGTTGTAGAGCCTCAGTCGCTTGAAGCGAGTCTCGTCGATCATCGGTCCTCCAGTATCGTCGGATGAGCGTGGTGCGGCGATGTCAGGATGTCGCGCCGTTGCCGGACCGCCCTCCGGTTGCGTTCACATGCTGAGAGATACCCGCTCGGAAGGCTTCGTAGACGACGCGCTCGGTCCGTCTGCAGACACGTTGACCGAGCGTGGCCGGCATCTGGTTGAAGGAGTGGCGCTAGGAGGTACGCTTCCAGAAGCGTATTGTGACCGAAGGCCGGTCGCGACGCCGGAAAGGAGCACGGATTGACTGAGGCGGTCACGTTGATGGTCGGGGGGCGGGAGGTCCATCTCGGTCACCCCGACAAGGTGCTCTTCCCCGAGCAGGGGTGGACCAAGCTCGACGTGGCCGAGCACTACGTCGCTTGCGCAGAGGGCGCCTTGCGGGGGGTCATCGGCCGCCCGACGGTGCTGAAGCGGTGGCCGAAAGGCGTCTCCGCGAAGCCCTTTTTCCAGAAGCGGGCGCCCAAACCGAAGGACGGCCCCCTGCACGAGTACGCCACGGTGCGGTTCCCGTCGGGACGTTTCGCCGATCTTCTCGTGCCTCGCCATGCGGCCGACATCATCTGGATGGCCCATCTCGACTGCCTCGACTTGAACCCCTGGCCCGTTCGCGCAAATGACGTCGATCGACCTGACGAGCTGCGGCTCGACCTCGACCCCGAGCCCGATATACCGTTCTCGGCGGTGCAGACGGTGGCGCTCCGCTGCCGTGAGGTGCTCGAGGAGCATGGTCTCGTGGGTTGGCCGAAGACCTCGGGCTCGCGGGGCATCCACGTGTCGGTGCGCATCGCTCCCGAGTGGCCGTTCACCGAGGTGCGCCGCGCCGCGCTGGCGCTTGCGCGGGAGGTGGGGCGACGGGAACCGAAGCTCGCCACCAGCTCGTGGTGGAAGGAAGAACGTCGCGGCGTTTTCATCGACTACAACCAGAACGCGCGTGACCGCACGGTGGCGAGTGCCTACAGCGTGCGGCCTACGGGGTTCGTCTCCGCTCCACTGCGTTGGGGCGAGGTTCCCGACGCGGAGATCGCCGACTTCCCACTCGACACCTTTGCCCGGGATCGCTACGCGCGGGTCGGCGACCTCACGGCAGGCATCGACGATGCGGTGGGCGATCTGGGGAGTCTGCTCGAACTCGCAAGGCGAGACGCCGAGGAGGGCCTGGGTGACGCTCCCTGGCCGCCCCACTTCCCCAAGCAGCCGGACGAACCCCCGCGCGTGCAGCCCTCGCGCCGTCGCGCCAAGGGCGACGAAGTCTCCGGGGCGACCGGGGGCGACGCGGGGGCTGAGGTGACCGGGGGCGACACCGCAGATCGCGAGGCGGCCGAGTCGTAGCGGTCCCGTAGCGGGGCTCGACGACGGGCTAATGGGCGGGCTCGACGGCGGCCTACGGGACGGCCGACACCACGGCGGAGAAACCGAAGCCGCTCGGGCGCTCGAGCTGGTCCATCGTGCAGTCGCGGGGGTCCTTGTCCGGGCGCCAGCGTTCGAGGCGGGTGGCGTGACGGAAGCGGCCGCCGGTGAGTTGGTCGTAGCTCACCTCGGCGACGAGCTCCGGGGCCAGTGGTTCCCAATCCAGGTTCCGGTCGCCGGTCCAGCGGCTCTCCGCCCCCGGGTGGCGGGCGTCGGCGCCGAACGATTCTTCCGACCGCAGTTCTTCCAGGTGCGGTAGCAGCTCTTGGGCTTCGCGATCGCTGAAGCTCGAAGTGTGCCCGATGAAATGCAGCGCGCCCTGCTCGTCGTAGAGGCCGAGCAGCAGAGAACTCACCCGGTCTCCCTCGGCCTGCACGCGGTAGCCTCCGATCACCACATCGATCGTCCGCCGGTGCTTGACCTTCACCATCTCGCGCTTGCCCTCGACGTAGGGGCGGTCGAGCGCCTTTGCCACGATGCCGTCGCATCCGGCGGCTTCGAACTCCACGAACCAACGTCGAGCTGTTTCGGCATCTGTCGTCGATGGCGTCAGGTGCCAGGGGGCTTCGAGCTTCGCCATGAGGGTCTCAAGTCGGGCGCGTCGGTCCGCGAACGGTAGCCCGCGCAGGTCCTCGCCCTCGAGTGCGAGGAGATCGAACGCCACCAGCTGTGCCGGCGTCTCCTTGGCGAGGCGGATGATACGGCTCTCTGTCGGATGGATGCGGTTCTGGAGGACGTCGAAGGAGAGCAACCCGTCCTGTACCATCACCACTTCTCCATCGACCACTGTCCCCCCGGGCAACACGCCGATGGCGGGCTCGAGCTCGGGGAAGTAGCGCAGGAGAGGCTTTCCGTTGCGGCTGTCCAGCCTCGGAGGATCTCCGCTCCACGCGAGGGTTCTCGGAGGATCTCCGCTCCACGCGAGGGCTCTAAACCCGTCCCACTTCGGTTCGTAGGCCCAACCGGGCGGCGCGGGGAGCTCGGTTCGGGTCACGGCCTCCATGGGCTTGATCGGCGGGCCGAAGGGCCGGCCGGATGAGGCGGCGGGTTTGTCATCTGCCTTCATGGTTCCGACATGGTGCCCCGGAATCGATTCTTCCAGTCGAGCGGAGCGCAGGCGGAGCACGTAGCGGCGGGTTGAGGAGGCTTGCGTCGGGCTCCGCGCGGGCACATAGCCGGCGTAGGGGCGTGGCGCCCAAGGATCGAGCCGATGAGGATCGATGCGTGAAGATAGAGCCTAGGACGATAGGACGCATGACGCGCGGGCGTATATGGAGAGGGCTGCTTCAGTCGGGCATCGCGGCCGTCCTGCTGGTTGGTGCGATCGCCTTGGCCGCGGTCGTCCAGGGGTGCTCGGGCTCGGAGCCGACCGATTCGTCGCCCAACTCCCCGTCGGTCTCGGAGACGACCGGGCCGGGGGATGCAGCCGGAGAGGCCGACCTGACCGTGGAAGTGGTTGCCGAGGATCTCACCGTGCCCTGGGAGATCCGCTTCTTCCCCGACGGTGCACTCCTCGTGACCGAGCGCTCGGGGCGCATCCTCCGGATCGACGTGGCGACCGGCGCGGTCAGCGAGCTCGGCAGGCTGTCGGTGGCCCGAGAAGGGGAGGGAGGGCTTCTCGGCGTGGCCCTCGACCCCGACTTCCCGGCCCGGCCATACCTCTATGTCGCCTACACCTACGAAGCGGAAGGCACGGAAACGGGCCTCTCCAACAGGGTCAGCCGGCTCACGCTGAACGGCGACGCGGTCGGTGAAGAGAAGGTGCTTGTCGATGGGATCCCCGGAGCAGGGAATCATGATGGCAGCCGGGTGGCGTTCGGCCCAGAAGGCGATCTCTGGGTCACCACCGGCGACGCCTCCAGGGCCGAGCTGGCGCAGGAGCTCGGTTCGCTCGCGGGGAAAGTGCTGCGCATGGATCGCGAGGGTCGCCCCGCCGCAGGCAACCCGTTCGGCGATTCCCTAGTGTACTCGTACGGGCACCGGAACCCCCAAGGTCTCGCCTGGCTCGCGGGCGACTCCGATCCTTTCGTGACCGAGCACGGTCCGAGTGAAAACGACGAGGTGAACCACATCCGGGCCGGCGGCAACTACGGTTGGCCTCTGGTCGGGGGGACGGGAGGCGGGCCCGAGTTCGTCGGCGCCGTCTACGCTTGGTCGCCCACGATAGCCCCGGCGGGAGCCGTCTTCTACGAGGCCGATGCCATCCCGGGCTGGCGCGGATCACTTCTCTTCGTCACTCTCAAGGAGTCCGACCTGCGCCGGCTGGTCCCCACCGACTCGTCCTTCTCGGCGGTCGCCGAGGAACACATACTTCTTGACGAGCGCTTCGGCCGCCTGCGCTCCATCGCTGTCGGCCCGGACGGCGCCCTCTACCTGGGCACGAGCAACCGCGACGGCCGGGGGAACGAGAATGAGGGCGACGACAAGATCCTGCGAATCACGATGAGGTGACCAGAAATCACGGGGTCCGCCACGAGCGGGGTGGTCTGGGCGCCTTGGGAGCCCGGCAGACTCGACGTCGAGACGCGCGAGCACGTGCTGTCCTGTCGCGCGCAGCAGGCGTGTCGACGCCGTTCGGGATCCTGCTGTCGCCCCAGGGGCCGACCACCCTCAGTGCGCCCCTACGCATCCTACGCTCCTACCGAGTCGAGATACCTCCGTGCCGCCGCGAGAAACGCGCCGGCTCGACGGATCTGCTCCTCGGCGTTCTCCTGAGGCATCTCTGGTCCGAAATCGTAGTCTCCGAAGTGTCGCGCCTCCTGAGCTTCGAGTAGGTAGCGATGAAAGTGCGGGGGCAACACCCCGGTAGCGGCGAATCGAACGCCGTATGCAGCGTGCACAGCTGAGTGCTTGGAGAACGCGAGACCCAAGGACTGGAGAAGCACCTCGGCGGCGTAGAACATCGCGTAGTAGGCCCGCGACGCGGCGAAACCGTAGAAGCCCTCTTGCACCAACACTTGCGCCCCGGCCAAGCTTTACTCAGCCTTGCGCAGCATCGCCTGCTGATCGGGAGTCAAACCAGCACCCCCTCCCGGCGGACGTTCATCAGCAGTGGGGTCTGCTCGACTCCATACCGGTCGAGCGAAACGAACACGCACGAAACAACCGCTTCATGTCGCAGGGATAGCTCAGCCACGATCTCCCCCGTGCGGGAAATCTCTTCCCACGGACGGACCAGCCCACGGAGGACCACCAGCACATCGATATCCGATCCCTCCTCGGCGTCGCCACGGGCCTGGGATCCGAACAGCACCACTTCGACCAGACGCTCGTCGTAGACGACTTCCAGCCTCCCGCGTAGCTCAGATGCGATTCGGAGGATCCGCGCTTCCATGAACTCGACTCCTGCACCAGATGCGGCAAGATTGCGCTCTCGAGATCATTGTACATGGCCTCTGCCCGGAGCAGGGCCCACCGCCTGCTCGTACGCGATGGTGGCGGGGGGGGCTCATGCTCACAGCACCGGCCGGGGCCTCTCCAGACACAGGTCCACCAACTCGTCGATGACCGCCGTGCCGGCGCACATCACCGTGTCGGCTCCGCCCCAGTAGATCTTCACCGTGCCGTCGTCCTCGGGTATGGCGCCGCAGGTGAACACCACGTTCGGTACGTAGCCCACGCGCTCCCAGGGGTCCTCGGGCTCGAGGATCCACTCGTCGGCCACCCCCAGCAGCCGGGCCGGGTCGGCGAGGTCGTGGAGGGCCACGCCCAGCCGGTAGACGGCACCGGCCATGGTGGGGTAAACGCCGTGATAGATGTGGAGCCAACCCCGCGGCGTCTTGATGGGTGTCGCGCCGGGGCCGATCTTCTGTTCGTCCCAGTGGTAGGGCACCGGCTGCATCACCACCCGCGAGTCGCCCCAGTGGATCAGGTCTGGCGAGTAGGTGATCCAGATGCCCCACGGCGAGATCTCGGAGTGGGGCCGGTCCAGACGCACGTACCGGCCGCCAATCTTCTCCGGGAAGATCACCACGTTGCGGCTGTCCGCCGGGGTGATGAGCGCCACTCGCTCCACGGCGCGAAAGTCGGCTGTCCGGGCCAGCGCGACCCGCACGCCGTGCCGGGAGTAGGCGCTGTAGGTGAGCAGGTACTCGCCCCCCAGGGGACACACGCGTACGTCCTCCACGCCCCACTCCTCGTACTCGGCGAACACCCCGTCGGTGGCGGGCACGAGGAAGGGCTCGGGGCGCACGGTGAAGCGGAAGCCATCGTCGCTCTCACCCAGGCCGATGATCGAGCGGCCGTTGCGGCGGTGGGAGCGGAAGAGGAGCACGTAGCGACCCTCGTGCTTGACCGCCCCTGCGTTGTGGACCGTCGCCACCGGGTAGGGGACGTCGGCCTTGGTGAGGATGGGGTTACCGGGATGGCGGTGGATCAGTGTCATCGATCACGTTCCTTCTTCGGCCAGGAGGTCGGCCGACTCATCCTGCATACTACGCGGCGGTCGGGCTTTCATACGTCAGCCCGAACACCGTGTCTGTCAGCCAGCGGCGGAACGACTCGTTGTCCACGAACTGCTTGAAGAGCTCGGTGTCGTCCTTGAGTACGGCCGTCATCACGCGCTGCAGGGCCTTATCGTGCTCGATGCGGGCGTTCTGCTTGTCCGAGTTCTTCTGCGCGTTCTGGTAGGCGGAGTCGGCGGCGACGCGGGCCGGGATGTCCTCGGTAATGAGTTTGTGCACCCGGTCGGCGTCGGTCCAGGGGATGTTGCCGAACTGGTCGTTGAAGGCCTTGATGATGTTGGAGAGGCGGTCCAGCTCGGGCTCCGGTTTCCTCCCCGCGCCCGCGGACGGCACGGGGCCGATCTCGGTGTCCTCATCGTGGAGCTGGATCCTCATCACGGCCTTCTTCTCGACCCGGTAGCTATCCATGTCGATGGACTCGAGGATGCCTTTCGACAGGTCCTCCTCCATGGGCGCCGGCAACTTGGGCACGAGGAAGTCCAGGAAGATCGAGAGCTTCTCCCACTCGGCGTTGGTGTAGGGGAGGATCGAAGCTAGGAATCCGTAGGTGCGCGTGAAGGCCTTGGCCTTGCTCTTGAAGTCCACCTGCCCGTCTTCGCCGAGCTCGGCGTTGTAGACGGCGACGCAGCCGTCGAGGATCGGGTCGAGGCGATCGCGGTCGGCCCCGCCCAGGTAGAGCCTCACAAGCTCCTCGATCTCGGCGTGGCCGTAGACCTGGTATCCGTCGAGTGCCGCTTTGAGGTCGTGGAGCTTGTTGGGATCGGTCTCCTCGCTGAGGATCGTGGTGCGGTAGTAGTCGGCGAAGGCCGTCTCTATGGTGTCGGCGCTGTTCAGGAAGTCGAGCACGAAGACGTCGTGCTTCTTGGGATGCGCCCGGTTGAGCCGCGACAGCGTCTGTACGGCCTTGATGCCGGACAGCACCTTGTCCACGTACATGGTGTGCAGGAGGGGCTCGTCGTAGCCCGTTTGGAACTTGTCCGCGCAGATCAAGAAGCGGTAGGGGTCCACCTGGAAACGGTCGGGGATCGCGCTGCCGGGGAAGCCGTTCAGCGAGGCCTCCGTTACCTTCGCGCCGCCGAACTCGTGCTCGCCGGAGAAGGCCACGATGGCCCGATGTGGACTCTTGCGCTCGATGAGGTAGCCGCTGATCGCATGGTAGTACTGGATGGCCCGCTCGATGCCGCTCGTGACCACCATGGCCCGCGCCTGCCCGCCGATCTTGCTCAGCGCGAGCACCTGTTCGTGGAGGTGGTCCACCATGATCTCGGCCTTGAGGTGGATGGCGTGCTCGTGGCTCTCTACGTAGTGCCGCAGCTTCTTCCGGGCCCGCTTGGTGTCGAACTCCGGGTCGCCCTCTACCATCTTGATGAGCCGGTAGTAGCTCTCCACCGGGGTGTAGTTGCGGAGCACATCCAGGATGAACCCCTCCTGGATGGCCTGCTTCATCGTGTAGCTGTGGAACGGGCGGTGCTTGGTCTGTCCGCCCACCTCGAAGGGCCCGCCGAAGATCTCGAGCGTCTTGTTCTTGGGCGTAGCCGTGAAGGCGAAGTAGCCCGCGTTTGGCAGAAGCTTACGCGACTCCATGATGCGGTTGATGGTGTCCTCGGTGGTCTCGTCGTCCTCCTCCGTGCCGGTCACTGAGAGGGCCATGGAGACCGCCGCCGAGGTCTTGCCGCCCTGGCTCGAATGCGCTTCGTCTATGATGATCGCGAAGCGCCGGCCGCGCTGTTCGTTGCCGATCTCGTCGAGGATGAAAGGGAACTTCTGAACCGTGCTGATGATGATCTTCTTGCCGCTCTCGATGAACTTCCTCAGATCGCCGGACGCGTCCGCGTGGCCCACCGTCGCGCCCACCTGGGCGAACTGTTTGATGGTGTCCTTGATCTGCTTGTCGAGGATCCTGCGATCGGTCACCACGATGATGGAATCGAAGATCGGCGTGTCGGCCGCGGCGCTCCGCAACCCGATAAGCTGATGGGCGAGCCAGGCGATGGAGTTCGACTTGCCGCTCCCCGCCGAGTGCTGGATGAGATAGCGCCGACCAACGCCCTGCTGCGCCGCGGCGTCGGCCAGCAGCCGGCGAACAACGTCAAGCTGGTGAAAGCGCGGCCAGATCTGCGTGGCCTTCTTCTTGCCGGTCTTCTCGTCCTTCGTCTCGACGATCTGGGCGTAGTTCTCCAGGATGTCGGTCAGGCCCTCGCGGGTGAGGATGCTCTTCCAGAGGTAGTCGGTCTTGAGGCCGGCTGGGTTGGGCGGGTTGCCCGCGCCGCCGTTCCAGCCGAGATTGAAGGGTAGGAACCAGGAGCCCTTGCCCTGGAGGTGGGTGCAGAAGCGCACCTCTTGGTCGTCCACGGCGAAGTGCACCACGCAGCGTCCGAACTCGAAGAGCCGCTCGCGCGGGTCGCGGTCGCGCTTGTACTGCTGGACTGCGTCCGCGACCGTCTGCTTGGTGAGGCTGTTCTTCAGCTCGAAGGTGGCCACCGGCAGGCCGTTGATGAAGAGGGCGAGGTCGAGCGCGAGCTGAGTCTCGTCGCGGCTGTAGCGGAGCTGGCGGGTGACGCTAAAGCGGTTCTGGGTGTAGCGAAGGGCGGCCGCCGGGTTCCCGGGCGAGGGAGTGCCGTAGAAGAGGTCCAGATGGTGCGGCCCATGCTTGATCCCGTGCCGCAGCACGTCGATGGTGCCACGCTTGGTGATCTCACCTTGAAGGCGGGCAAGGAACGTGCGCCGCGTGGGGCCGTCGTCGCCGAGATTGAGGGCTTCGGCGGCCTCGGGCTGCGTGCTCTGGAAGAAGTCGGCGAGCTGGGCCAGATCCACACAGTATTCGCGGTCGTAGTGCGCAGGGTCGCCGCGGAGCCAGCCGGCGGCGATCATGTCGCGGACGATGAGGGCCTCGAGGCCTTTCTCGGTGGTGTCGGTGGTCACCGGGCGCCCTCCATCAATCACCCATCAATGAAACCGGTCGCGCTGATTGGCGCAACAACTGGGGTTTCCAGCTTGCGCCGGAAGCTTTGGGCACTTTTATCAATCACCCATCAATGAAAACCTACGCCCAGAACGGTACATACTTCATCATCTTTCGCGCGGCACTCTCGTCAGACGGCCTGATCTTGCCGGACTCTATCGCCCCTCGGATGTAACGCGACACCGTGGCCTTGTTCTTCTCTTCCACCCCAAATCGCTCCCGAAGCGAGGCGTTCGTCAGGAACCCGTGCGTCACGTAACTGAGACATGATCTTATCGCTTCCCTCGGACAACAGTGGTGGTGCTATACGGTGGTGTCGGTGGTCATGCCCGAACCGGGTTCGCAGAGCAAATGCGTCACAATGCGCGCGAGCACGTCTTTCTCTTCGGGTTGGCTGTCAGGTCAGCAGGAACCGGCCCGGCGCGGCCCCGCGATCGACGGCGCGCCGGACGGCGTCCCATACCGCCGGCACGCGCTGCCATTCGTCCACCAGCAGGGGCGGTGCTCCGCTGAGCACGTGGGCCGGATCGGCATCGGCGATGGTTCGTTGCGCGGGGTCGTCCAGGCGATAGACCGTGCGTGCCCGGCGCTGGTGGGCCGTTTCGGTCTTGCCGACGCCCTTCGGGCCCTCGAGCGCGATCGCCGGAAGTTCCGCATCAGTTCGTCGAGTTCGCTATCGACTAGGCGGGACAGGCACTCGCTCATCGTGCTCCGATTGCGGAGCGCGATGCCGTCGAAAAAAAGGACGCCGTTCCAGTTCGACCATCATGACGCTACTGTTTCGCCACTGGGTACGCTACCATTCCGCCACCGCGCCGGGGCCACAGGCCGAGCCGGTCAGCTCCGTGCAGATCGGGCTCGCATATTCTGCAACAGCTGCCGCGCGTTCCGGCTCCCCTTGCTGAAAGACGTCGTGAAGATGGCGAGCGGCCGCGAGGTCGGGGCCTGCGCCGCCGATCTACCGGCCGGCACACTCCTGCGATCAAGTACCCGTCAAGTTCTCAAGGAACAGCCTCGCGCTCGAGCCAGCTTTCAGCTCGAAGCCTGTCGGCAGCAAGGCTGATCTGGGCAGGGGTGAATCGCCTCTTGCGCTCGCCCCAGGCGTATGCGGCGCGTTCGATGCCTCTCTGATCGCGAGAGTGCTCCATGCTCGCCACCCAGTGAAGGGTGGCGAGCAACTCCAGACCGAAGGGCGTCTCGAATCCCTCAACCAGCCTCGCCACCCGGTTGAAATGGGACTGGGTCGTGGGGTGAGCCGCGAGGAAGGTGTCCGCGTCTTTGACCGCCCCGGGCACCAGCGTCAGCTGTTTATCTGGCGCATCGCCCCCATTGGCGTAGCCTGAAACCAGATGCCCTTCGATCGCGTGCAGCACATGGCGTAGGTTCTCGGCGTAAGGCCCGTATGGACCCTTGACAAAGCGCAGGCGAAGCGGCTCACCGGAAACCTGCAGGAAGTACATCAGCTTGTGCACCTCCAACAATGAGATGGAGGTGTCCATCAGCGCACCCAGATATCTGTCCATGAGGCCGACCAGGGCCGCCCGCCCCGCTGTCATCCGAGGCACGTTGGTCGAGCGATTGGCCCGCGTGTCAGCCGATGCTGTGCTCGGCTCGAACACCAAGACGCCGACGTCGCCGAGCGCGTCCAACGCGTGCTCCATGAGCGGACGTACGTCGCCCCAATCCAGTCCGCCGAGTCCACTCCCTAGAGGGGGTATCGCGATGGAACGAATGCCACGAGCTTGGACTTCGGCCGCAAGGGCCTCGAGCCCGTCGCGGGTATCTTCGATGCGGCTCTTTCCCCGCCAGTGGCGCTTGGTCGGGAAGTTGATGATGTATCGTGGCCAAGTCAGTTCCCCTGTGTCGAACACAAACATCCGGCCCGGCTGCACCTCCCCCCTCCGGCAGGCCGCGGCATAGGCCTTGAAGTTGGCCGGATAGGCCTGCTTGAACTGGAGCGCGACGCCTCGCCCCATCACGCCCACGCAATTGACGGAGTTCACGAGGGCCTCGCATTCGGCCCGCAGTATGTCACCTCGTGTGAATGTGATCACGGCATCCTCCTTCGTCAAAAGTACCATTCGGGGAGGACAGCAACTACGGGCTTGTGCGCGGAGACGGTCAGCGCCCGCAGCGCCCGCGTTCGGGTTTCCCCAGATTGGACTCCGATGCGCCTCACAAGATGCCAGGGGAAGAAACCGTGTAACAGGACCTCCGCCTGCTTGCCTTCTCGGACCTGCTTGTCGCGGAAGGGGGCGGAGTCATGTCTCGACCTTTTCGAGGTCGGCGTTTAGGTCAGCATCGTCGCCCAGCTCGTCGTCATCCGGCAGCCCATACGCATCGTCCAACGGTTCCGGCTCATCGAACTCGTCCGGCAGTCGCGCCGCCGCCTCGCGTACGTCGAGCTTCCCGGTGACCACGTCGGCGATCATGCGGGTGCGGTATTCGCGGAGGAGGGAGATCTCGCGGTGGGCAGTTGATGTCGCTTCGTCGACGCTCTTCATCGAGGAATCGAGGAAGCGTACCAACGACTCTTGCTCCGAGAAGGGCGGAAATGCAAAGCGATGCGCTCGTAACTTGTTGCCCGTCAAGTGCGCGATGGTACTCATGTGTCCGTCGTCGAAGGCGCTGCGTTCCGCCGCGGTGCGCAAGGCGTAGTACGTGAAGCGCGGCACGTCGCGTCCAGCTGCCCGGGGACGAAGTCTGTGTAGCGCCTTCTGAAATCCGCACACAGCCATTTCGCCCTGCCAAAGCGCAGATCGACCCACCTCTCCGCCCTCGCACACGAGCAGGTCGCCCGATTGGACAGTGTAGCGAGCGTATTCGGCTGGCGAGATATCCATTGTGGGAAGACCTTCGATGTTGATCCGATCCCACTGAACGTCGGTATTGCGAAGATAGGGGAGCGAGTGGTCGCCAGTAATTCGCTTGGAGTCGAGCATCTTGCCGAGGCACTGTGAATACCTGTGCCGCAGCGCGGCGATCTCCCAATGCTCCGGCACGTCCCCCAGCCACGCCACGCCGGATGGCTTGAGTCGCACATTGGGATCGAGGCCGCGGGTGACGGCGCGGTGAATGATAGCCTGCTTCTGCTCCTCCAGCAGCTTGATCAGTTTCTGCTTGGCGCGGATGTAGCGCCGGATGCGGCGGTCGGCGTAGTCGAGGAAGCGGGCGATGGCGGCTTGTTCGGGGAGGGGCGGGAGGAGAACCGCCATTCCCCCCACGAACTGCCAATCGGCGCGAGGCATCTTCGCACCGAAGGTGGAGCTGTTGATTGCGTCAATGACCGGCTTCGATCGAAGCAGCTGCTCCACATAGGGAGCGGCCACATCTGGAACCCGGGGGCGAAGAACAAGAAACTCGCCGACACAGACGCCGTCATTCGCCGGCCGAGTAACTTTCGCGAGGTATGGACGCAACTTCCCAAACAGCACATCCCCGGACCGAAAGCGTTTGACCTGGCTGTCGAACGATACATCCGAGCCTGCTCGCCTGAGGCGACCCGTCCAGCTCTCGACGTGTTCGAGGGCGACATAGAGATCACCCCTCTCCCGTTCGGCAGCTTGCTGAATGACATTGCTCATCGACGATTTGAGTCGCTCGATCACCCAATGCTCCGGCACGTCCCCCAGCCACGGCACGCCGGAGTCCTTCATCGCGGGATAAGGCTTGAGGTCGGCGATCATCGAGTTCGTTCGCCGGGCTCTTGGGCCAGCCGGGCGCGGCCCCTCTCGGTGAGCCGATATTTCTGGAGTCGGCTCGTGGGCTTGGCGGGGTTCGTCATTTCGATCAGACTCGGTTCAACCGCCGGTTGCAGGTAGGCACCTTGCGGAAGTGCTTGTCGTCCTTTGAGGCCGAGTGCCCGCTGGGGATCCTGGCGGGTCATCTCCCGCACCAGCGCCCGGGCAACCCGGACTTCCGGGGTGACTTCCGGGGCACAGGTTGCAGTAACGCAACTTGCTGGTCGTAGGTAGTGGGCGGTTTGCGGAAGGGTTGTTTCACCGACCACACCCGGAAAAGAAGTAACCCGCCGGTTTGAGGGTACTCCGAGGAGCATAGCCTTGGCGGGTTTTGTTAGTCATCATGATACTCGCTCCCAGGGCCGAAGCCAACGACCGCCCGTAAAAAATGACCGGCCCGCAATTCACTACCCCAGACTCCGTTGGTGCAGCCATCGACCGAATCGCCCAACCGCCGTGCCTCCCAATGCTCCGGCACGTCCTCCAGCCACGGCACGCCGGAGTCCTTCATCGCGGGATAAGGCTTGAGACTGTGAATCACAGCGCCACCGCCCGCCATATGGGCACGCCAGGCGAATTCCGTCAGCTCGCCTGCCCGTCGCAGCAATGGCTCGAGAGTGGGATCAACCGCGACGCACTCGGCGCCCAAACCGACGAGATCGTGGGTCTTGCGGATAGGCATGTCACGCAGTGCGAGGATCGCTTTCAGGGACTTCTCGGCGGTCTGCTGAGCGTGAAAGGCCGCATCCTCGGCCAACGGGGGTACCGCCGCCAGGTCGACATCCGCCGCCCTCAAGTCCTGCGCGGCCTTGGCCGGCCAGGCATATGCCTCGCCGGCCCTCGCAGGATCAAGCGGCATGGAGCAAACGCCCTTCCCGGAGAACCGTTCCCGGCAACGAGCTGCGCAAATGACTGGACCGGGCGAACTGACTCTCAGTCCACACGAGGATGTCGCCGGCAGACCTGAGCCCCCACAAGACCTGGTACGCAAGACGACTCCGCCGCTGCGCAGCTGAGGCGGAGTCCGGCACGACGACCATGATGTCGTAATCGCTGTCCGGTCCAAAATCCCCGCGGGCGCGTGAACCAAATAGGTATACGCGCTGTGGAGTGTACGCGTCGACGAGCCGGCGAACGATCTCCGCCAGCAACTCGTCCTGCTCGATCGAGGCAACAACCCGGTCGGATGAGCGCATGGAGTCACCACCTCCGCGGCCTGAACGGCTCCTTGGGTACGTGCGTCCGGCGTTCGTCCCGCACGTGCGTTTATCATACTACCGCGAGTGGAGCGTCACAGGTGCGCCCCGGGGTCCTTTGTTCTGTCGGAAGGTGTGGCGATTGGCGCATGAGAGTCCTGGCCCGCTTGGCCTCCCAATACTCCGGCACCTCCCCCGACAATCTCCCCGAGCAGCCCCTCGGTCTCCCGCTCCAGCGCCAGGATGTCCGCCCGGATCTCCTCCAGCGTCCGCAGCGGCTTGGGCTTGTAGAAGTAGCGGGTGAAGCTGATCTCGTAGCCCGTCTTGACGCTTTCC
>CAMTXC010000006.1:0-98699 GCA_947085635.1 uncultured Actinomycetes bacterium
CAAAGGCCCTCCTGCCACCGAAGTCAAGGGAATGACCCCGAAGTCGCGGATGTCCTTCGTCACGACGTATGCGCGGTCCACGGACCGGGCCAGGCAGAACTCCGTCAGGCCTCTCAGCGCGCCGGCTCCGGTCGCTGTGGCCCGGTACTTCACCTCGAACGGGACGAGTCGCCCACCGATGTCGGCCACGATGTCTACTTCGTGGCTCTTCTTCCCACGCCGGTACGAGAAGCCGATGCTCTGCCAGTTCTCATCGTACCGCACCGCGGGCACCAGTGGAGTGCCCGTGCGACGGTAGGGTGTTGTGGGCCGCTTCGGGGGCGGCGGTCCATGGCCGCATCGTAGTTGGGCACCTCGGTCACGGCTTCCCGCCGCACGTAGGTGTAGAGGAAGAGGTCGGCCAAACCAGCACGGCTGTGCGCTCAGACGTCGCCCTCGTCGGGCTCACTATCGCACACCTTGGCCATCGCGCGTTCGAACCTCCCGCGGTCACCACGAGCCGCTCGCCCTTCGAGGTATTCGACGGTCATGAGCACCGAGATCTTCTCCGCGAGAGCGGTGGTGATGAGCTGATTGATGGAGACGTGCTCCGCTTTCGCGAGCTCGCGCACCTTCTTGTGGAGCGACTCCGGCAGACGCAGACTGATGGTGCATACCAAGCAGATATGAAAGGCAACCGCGCCCTCCCGCATCTGTCGCGCGGCCCCGGCAACGCTGCCGGCAGGCCGGAAGCGGCACCGAGGCGGATGCGATATCCTGGGAGCGGCCCCGAGGATGGAGCCGTACAAGCAAGGAGAACGTCGGAGTGCGCGCATCAACATGAAGCAAATGAGCCGTTGGCGACACCTGCGCCTGGCAGGCCGCTCTCTCTCTTCTTCCCCCGAGAGCCTCGTCGTGGGTGGCTTTACGCTCGTGATCCTCGTCGGGTCGCTGCTTCTGCTGTTGCCGTGGGCGAGGACCGGTGAGGAAGTGGATTTCGTGACGGCCCTCTTCACCAGCACCTCTGCTGTCTGCGTCACCGGTCTCATCGTGGTTGACTTCCCCGTTTACTATTCGACGTTCGGGCAGATCATCGTCCTTGCTCTCATCCAGGTCGGCGGGCTTGGCGTCATGACCGGAGCCGCCTTCGTCTATCGCCTGCTCGGCAGAAGACTCTCGCTGCGTTCCGAGGCCGCCCTGCATAACTCCCTGTTCCAGCGAAACGCCGCCGCCGAGTTTCGCCTGCTCTTTCGCAGGATCCTACTCGTGACGCTCGTGGCCGAGTTTGCTGGGGCCATTCTCCTGGCCTTAGGAATTGTGCTGAGCGGGGCCGAGGGCGGCAGTATCTTTCCGGCGCTATTCCAGAGCGTTTCCGCCTTCAACAATGCCGGGTTCTCCACCTACTCCGACAGTCTGATCGGCTTTGCGGACCAACCCCTGGTGCTGCTCACAATCATGGCACTTATTGTCCTCGGTGGCTTGGGCGGAATCGTGCTGGTGGAGCTTCTTGAGTGCGGCCAGGACCTCGTACGCACGCGGGGACGCTCGGTGTACCGCTTCGGCCTTCACTCGCGCCTGGTGCTCATCGTCTCGGGTGTCCTGATCCTGAGCGGGACCGGCTTTCTGCTTGCCGCCGGCACCCCAACCGAGGCCGGCGCCATTGAGAAGGTGGGGGAGGCCCTCTTCCAATCGATAACAGCCCGAACGGCCGGCTTCAACACCGTGGCCATTGGAGCTCTTCCCGTAGCCTCGCTCGTGCTTCTCATTGCCCTTATGTTCGTCGGCGGCTCTCCAGCTTCCACAGCGGGGGGCATAAAGACCACTACTCTTGCCATCTGGCTCGCCGATGTCTGGTCCGCTATTCGGAGGCGGGAAGAAGTGGTCATTCTCAAGCGCGCTATCCCACCAGACGTGGTGCGCCGGGCGCTTCTGCTTATCAACTTGGCCGTGCTGTGGAACTTCGTGGGGGTGCTGCTGCTCTTGGTCTTCGAGAAGGAAACCGAGTTTGCCCTCCTTGACCTTCTCTTCGAGCAGATATCAGCCTTTGCCACGGTGGGGCTCTCGACCGGCGTCACGCCCGAGCTTTCGACAGCCTCCCGTCTTTGGATCATTGTCACCATGTTCGTGGGCCGGCTGGGGCCACTTCTTCTCGCCTCCTGGGCGCTTCGCGCCCAGCCTGCCCGAGTCCACCACGCCACCGGGAGAGTGCTCATCGGATGAGTCGACGACGACATATCGCTGTTATCGGGCTCGGTCAGTTCGGGGGCGAGCTTGCACGCTCGCTGGCCAAGGAAGCTGAGGTCCTTGCTATTGACCTGGATCAGGACCGCGTGGATGAGATAGCCGATTTCGTCCAGCTTTCTGTGTGCTTGGACGCCCGCGATGCCGGAGCCCTTCGGTCCGTGATCTCGGACAAGTTCGACGAAGTCGTCGTGAGCATGGGCGGCAACATGGAGTCGAGCATTCTGGCGACACTCCATCTGAAGCAGCTCGGTGTTCCCATGCTCCGAGTAAAGGCTATCTCCGACACGCATGGGCAGATCCTAGAGCTCATGGGAGCCGAGGAGGTGGTCTTTCCCGAACGGGAGACCGCCCGACGCGTGGCGGCCCGCATGTTGAACCCGAACCTCCTGGACTTCGTCCCCTTGGAGGGGGACTACCTCGTTCGAGACATGTTCCTTCCTCCCTTGTGCCAGGGACACACCCTGGCCGAGCTCGATCTTCGCCGCTGCCTTGATCTGCTCATCATCGCGGTCCGGCGCTTGAAGGAGCCGGCCTTCGTCTTCCTGCCCGGACCCGATTACCGGATCGAGGAGGGGGACGTGATGATCGCCATCGGGCGGGAGGGGCACATGGCTCTGGCCGAAGCGGCGGATAGCCTGCCGATCTGCCCGATACGGACATGAGGAGGGGGCTCGCACCGGCAGCCGGCTCGTCCAGGTGTGCCTGTGTTCGGATGTTTGTGGATCGCCGGGTGAAGCGGGTGCTCGAAGAGGCAGTTGACCGGCACGATCGGCCGCCCCGGGCTCGTCCGCCAGATGAACATGACAAACCAGGCAGTTGCCAAACCGGTCATAAACCGGCCAAACGCGCCAGGCGAGGGTGAACCGCTCCGGGTTTACCGGCGCCTCGAATGCCTGAGTGTTTCTTTCTCGATCTCTTTGACGGGGGTCACCGTTGGGCGCGCCATTTCATGTGACACAAGGATTCGGCTGCGGCGATCCTCATCCATGAAGTGATGTTGGTGATTCGGTTGAATGGAAAAGCCCCACATGTGCGGGGCTTTCTTCATGTAGCGCGCCTGACAGGATTCGAACCTGTGACCTTTGGTTTCGTAGACCAACGCTCTATCCGACTGAGCTACAGGCGCAACGTGGCGGAGAAGGAGGGATTCGAACCCTCGGTAGGAGTTTAATCTCCTACACTCGCTTAGCAGGCGAGCGCCTTCAGCCGGCTCGGCCACTTCTCCTCGTCTTGGGCGACGTCCCTATGAAAGGGTGTGTCGCCCTGCGTGTGGCGCCCCGGCGGACGAGGTGCCCACGCGTCCGCGTATTCTAGCAGAGGGGCGCGGGAGCGTCACGGGCAGGCCGCCCCCCGGGCCGGTGGCGCCCCGCGGGCGGCGCCACAGCGAGACGGCGGCGCGGCACGCGGGAACGTCACGGCACGCGGGAACGCCACGGCTGGGCCGCGTCACGACTTCCCATACACGGGCACGAGCGCCCCGGACACCACGCCGGCTCCCGAAGAGGCCAGGAGCATGATCACCTGGGCCACCTCCTCCGCGCTGGGCCAGCCGCTCGGGTCGGCGTTGGGCTGGAGGGCGCGGTTCCCCGGGGTGTCCACGTTCCTCGGCAGGATCGCGTTCACTCGGATGCCGCGTTGCTTGAGTTCGAGAGCGAGGCTGCGCGTGAGCGTGTGCACCCCGCCCTTGGCGACGGCGTAGGCGAGTTGTCCGCCCTTGCCCTCGACGGGCTCGGCGTTGCCCGCGTTCACAATGACGCCTCCCTCGGCCATGTGAGGCACCGCCTCGCGCAGAACGTGGAATACGGTGTATAGGTTCGACCCGAGTTGTTCGTCCCAGACCTCGTCGCTGGTGTCGGCCACTCTGCCCGGGGCCCAACTACCCACGAGGTTCACCACCGCGTCGATCCGACCGAAACAGTTGATCACGTCGGCCACCATCTCGCGGGTCTGGGCGGGGTCGCGCAGATCGGTGTCCTTCAGCAGGCAGTGCGTGTCGGGGATGCCCACCTGGGCAGCGAGATCCTCGAGCTGGTCATGCTGTCGCGACACGAGCACCACCTTGGCGCCGGCCGCGACGAGCATGGGGGTGAGCACGCGGCCTATCCCGCCGGTGGCGCCGTTGATGAGTACCACCTTGTCGGTGAGATCGTACGGCGCCGTGTCGTTCATGGTGTCCTCCCGCTGAGGGTGGGGGTTGCCCCCGCGCCTCCTGATGATGTCCGATACCTTCAGATACCAGGATTCCCCCCGAGGTATGCGTGCTGCGATGCGATCGGGCGGGTGCATGTCGGCCGTCGCTTCCCCACGCACCCCGGCCGCCACCGCCCAGCCGTCCCTTTTCGGTCTCCACCAAGGTGAGCCGTCGCGCTATCCTTGAGCCGGTCGGTCGAGCCACGGTCTGACGACACTGAGTGGAGGGGGGCGACGTGCATCGGATGACACGGCGCAGACGGGCTGATGTGGAGAGCTTAGGAGCAGACCTCCTGCTGCCCGCGCTCGCCGTGATGTTCGGTATGCAGGTGCTCCGCGTGCTCTTGCCGCTGCTGGTGTACGTGCTCCGCGACCGCGCGGGTCTGCAGGCCACTCACCTGGGAGTGGTGGCTCTGGCGCTCTTCGCCGGGGCGTTCCTCGTGGGCCCGCTTCAGCGGGCTCTCGGCCCGCGGCGTTTCCTGGTGTTCACCGTAGGGGGTCTGACACTGGTGCGCCTGGCGCTGCAGATCTGGACCGGCGACCCCTTCGTCGACTTGGGCCTGGCGATGGCCGGAGCGCTGCTCTTCGTGCTGTTCCTGCCCGTGCTCCGCTCGGCCACGGCCCTGCTCCTGGGGTTGGCTCTCGACGCGGGACTGAACGGAGCCCTTCTCACCTACGACCTCGCCTGGCGCGAGGGTGTGTGGGCGACCATCGCGGTGGCCGTTCTGGCCGCCCTCGTGGGCTACCTGCTCTTCGCCGCGCGCGGGCGGGAGCAGGGTGGGGGAGTGGGGTCGTGCGGGCGCGTGGGTCCGTGGCCGGCCGTGGGGCCGGCACTCGCCCTGCAGATGCTCGTGTTCCAGAACGTGGCGCGGACGGCGGCCCTCACCGAGGTGTTCCTGCCTGTGGCGGCGCTGGTCACCCTTGCCGGGCACCTGCTTGGCCTCGTGCTGGTGTCCCGCTCGGCGCCTCTCGTGGCCGCTGTCTCGGCCGCTCGGCAGGCGACCCATGAGGCCGCCCGGCCGGCGATACGCCGGGCGCAGGCGGCCGCCCTCGTCTCGGTGGTCGGCTCGGTGCTCGTTCTGAGCATGGCGGTCGCGGAACCCGCGGGGATGGCGGCCGTCCTTCAGGTAGTCGTCGGCCAGGCGGCGCTTGCGATCATGGTCGCGGTGGTCATCGGCTCCGTCTCGGGCGGGCCCTCATTGGCACCGAAGCAAACGGGCGGGCGCCGTGCGGCCGGACGACGGGCGGATGGACGACGGTCGGCTGCGCGCGGGGCGGCTGGGCGCGGGGCGGGTGAGCGTGGAGCCCGGCTTTCCCTGGTGCACGGCGCGGGCATGCTGGTGTTCGTCGCACTGCTCTTCCTGGCCTACTCGGGGTACGACATCGCGCTGCCCTTCTCGGCGGACGTGATCCCGTTGGTGGCGGCCGTGGTGCTCGGCGCCTGCGCTCTCTGGGCGGTGCTGGGTTCGGGGCGTATCGCCCTCGACGCCGCCGACGCCAGACGTGCGGCGGTGTCGCGACCTCCGGTCTCTCCGCTCGTCTCGTTCGCCCCGCTCGCTCTGGTCCTGGCGCTCGCGGTGGTGTCCCTGGGTCAGGCCCTTCTGCTCGAGCGCCCGTCGTCGCGGGAAGGGCCGGGCGGTGCCGGGCTGCGGGTGATGAACTACAACCTGCACAACGGGTTCGCGACCGACGGCAGGCTCGATCTCGAGGCTCTGGCGCGCATCATCGAGAACGAAGATCCCGACGTGCTCGCACTCCAAGAGGTGTCGCGGGGATGGGTGATCAACGGTTCTGTGGACATGCTGGGTTGGCTCTCGCAGCGGCTCGACATGGTCGCGGTGTACGGCCCCACCGCGGGGCCGTTGTGGGGGAACGCCGTGCTCACCCGGCTTCCGATCGCGTCGGAGGAGGCGCACCCGCTGCCCACCGAGGACCTGTTGTTGCGACGGGGTCTCATCGATGTCTCACTGGTCGCGCGCGATACCGGCTCACTACGGGTGATCGCCACCCATTACCATCACCCGGACGACGGCGGCCCGGTGCGCGTGCTGGAGTCTGAGGAGCTGCTGCGCGTCTGGGGAGGCGCACCGCGTACGGTGGTCATGGGCGACTTGAACGGGCGTCCCGGCGACCGCGAGATCGAGATGTTGCGTCAGGCGGGACTCGTGGAAGTGCTGGCGGAAGCGGGAGTGTCGCCCGGCTACACCTTCCCGTCGGACGATCCGATCGAGCGCATCGATTACGTCTGGGTGACGCCCGATTTGCTCCCACCGGAGCAAGGCCCGCTTGTGGACGTAGGAGTCACCACCGGAACGGCCTCGGACCACCTGGGCATAGCGGCTACTCTCGGCCTCCGCAGGTAGCGGGGCAGGGTCGACAGGGCCCTCGCGGGGCTGAGCCGGCCGGGCGCCATGGGTGCGGGCCGGCCGCGCGCCGGGAGGCCGGGACTCCGGTCGTCTCGCGGTGTCTCGGGCGGCGCCCCGGCATCCGGCGCGCGCCCGGCGCCGATAACGGGTATACTCGATGTTCGGTAAGCGAACGCCGGTTGGCCCGCGAGGGCCCGGGCCGGCGACGCGGACCATGCTAGGGGAGCGCTCGGCGCTGAGAGTGTGGCTCGGCCACTGACCCTGCGAACCTGATCTGGGTAATGCCAGCGAAGGGAAGCACCGGTTACTCGTACGCCCGAGGCGTGGCACTACTGGTGCGCGCCTTTTCTCGTTCGAGGGAGTCCTCTCCGCGACGGCGGTCCGCGTGTCGTGGGTGGAGGAGCATGTCATCGTGCACGCTGTGATCGTAGCCGGATCAGCCCTCGGAGGCCCGCTCGACCCTTCGCTGCTCGCGTCCGGCGATCTCCTGATCGCGGCCGACAGCGGCGCCGACGCCATAGCCTCCGCCGGACTTCAGCCCCACCTGCTCGTGGGCGACATGGACTCGGTGGCTGAGGCCACCTGGCGCGCGCTTGAGGCCGCGGGCGTCGAGACGCACGTGCTCCCGGTCGAGAAGGACGAGACCGACACCGAGGTGGCGCTTCGCCTGGCCGTCGATCGGGGTGCGGATCGCATCACCCTTCTCGGGGTGCTCGGCGGCCCCCGTCTCGACCACCTGGTCGCGGGGCTCCTTCTGCTGACCGCGGGCTGGCTCGAGCACGTCGACGTGCGCATGGTCGACGGCAGCCACGAGGTGCGTCTTGCCCGTGGCGACGCGGCTCTCGAGGGAGAAGCCGGCGACATCGTCTCTCTGCTCCCCCTCACTCCGTCGGTGCACGAGATCGAGACCGAGGGGCTGCTCTACCCGTTGCGGGGTGAATCCCTGCACCAGGGTGCCGCGCGCGGAGTGAGCAACGAACTGCTTGGCCCGCGGGCGCGGGTGAGACACGGCGAAGGCCACCTCCTCGTCATCGTACACAGTCCGGAAGGAGCGACCACATGAACGACGGCGACCACATAGGCGATCGGCCGGAAGTCACGGGCTGTCAGTTCTCCGTCTATCCGCTCGCTCAAGCCGACATCCACGCGCCCATCCAGGATGCCATCGCCGCCGCTGCGTCCTCAGGCCTGCCGGTGAGCGTGGGACGGTTGAGCACGTTCATGGAGGGCACCGAAGACGAGGTCTTCGCGGCGTTGCGCTCCGCGTTCGCCGCTGCGCGCGCGAGCGGGGGGACGGTCATGGTTGCCACGCTGACCACCGGAGTCCCGGACGACGAGCTCGTGGCACACATCCAATACACCCGCGTCGATGCGCCGCCACAGGCGTCGATGTCATCGCACGAGGAGGCGCCGGACGCGTCCGGGTCTCGCCAGACGAAAGGACAGTGAGGATGAAAACACAAGAACCTGCCGGCACGAAAAGCCCCCCTACCACCGGCTCCTGGTCTGCCGCGTGGACCACGCGTGAGATCGTGGTGGCCGCGGTGCTCTCGGTGGCGGTGGGGGTGATCTTCTGGACGTGGGGGCTTCTCTGGGCCACCGCGTTCGCCGCAATACCCTTTCCGGCGAGCTACGCACTCGTGGGGGTGTGGATGATCGGAGGGCTGCTCGTGCCCTACGTGATCCGGCGTCCGGGAGCCGCGGTCGTGGGGGAATTGGTGGCGGCGTTCGTCAGCATGGTGCTCGTGAGCCAATGGGGCGCGGCCGTCCTGTTGAGCGGGTTGGTGCAGGGAGCGGCCGCCGAGGCCGTGTTCGCGGGCCGCCGCTATCGCGCCTACTCCACAGCGACGCTGATGGTGGCGGGGGCGTTAGCCGGCGTGGCGAGCATCGTGCTCGACAGCTTCTTCTACGGCTATTGGGAGGCCTACTCGTTCGGCAGCATCGCCGTCGGAGCGGTCCTGGTCGCGATCAGTGGTGCGCTGCTGGGCGGTGTCGTGTCGAAGCTTGCGGGCGATGCCTTGGTCGGGACTGGAGCGCTCAGCGGACTGGCCATCTCGCGCGAACGGAAACGGACGGGCTGAGCATGGGTGGTCTGAGGTGAATGCCGCCCCTCAGACAAGAGCCGGCGATGCGGTCGAGGGAGCGGCGACGCTCTCGGGCCGGGCGCGTCACTCGTCGCGGACCTTCACCGGCCCGCCACGAATGCGCGTGCGCGACCTCACCTTCCGTTACGCCGAGCGGCGTGACCCCGCCCTGCGGGAGATCAGCTTTGATGTCGTTCCCGGCGAGTCGGTGCTGGTGCTCGGCCCGAGCGGATCGGGCAAGAGCACGCTGACGCTCTGCCTCGACGGATTGATCCCCCACGTCGTGGAGGGAGAGTACGAGGGGATCGTGGAGGTGGGACGGCTGATCGCCCACGAGAGCGACGTGCCTCGTCTTGCCCGCGACGTGGGCCTGGTCTTCCAGGATCCCGAGTCGCAGTTCGCCACGCTCACGGTAGCCGATGAGGTGGCGTTCGGCCTGGAGAGCTTGGCGGTGTCTCCGGAGGTGATCGCCGAAGCCTCCGGGGAGGCTCTGGCCGCGGTTGGCCTCGCGGGATTCGACGGACGGCGGCTCACCACCCTCTCGGGGGGCGAGAAGCAGCGGGTGGCCCTCGCGTCGGTCCTTGCCATGGGGCCTCGGGTGATCGTGCTCGACGAGCCCTCAGCCAATCTGGATCCCGCCGGCGCAGTCGAGCTGTTCCGTCATCTGCGCAGGATGGCGCGGGATGGGGGCCATACCCTCATCGTGATCGAGCATCGACTCGACGAGCTGGTCGAGTGGATCGACTCGGTGCTGGTGCTGGATGCCTGCGGTCGGGTGCTGTTCAGAGGCGACCCCCGCGAGGCCTTCTACGAGCGCAGCGCCGAGCTCGTGGCGGCCGGCGTCTGGCGGCCACAGACGACCGAGCTCGTACTGGCCCTGAAGGAGCGCGGCTGGCCCGTGCCGGGCCGACCTCTCACGATCGCCGAGACGGCGACTGCCTTGGCGGATACGCCCGGATTGTTCCGCTCGCTCGGAACCGTCGGCGCCATGGGCGAGTCGGCGGGCGCGCCCGATTCGGCGCCGGCACCCGTTCCGGCGGCGGGGCAGGGCGTGGCTACCGGGCCGGATGGGGCGGCGGAGCCCGCCCTCGCGGCTACGCTGGAGCAGGCGGCGGAGTCAGATGGCGCGGTGTCGTCCGCAATGCCCGCGATCGAAGTGCGCGACCTCACGTATTGCTACGATCCGGCCGGGCCCGCTGTCCTCGAAGGCGTCTCGCTCGCCATCCCCGAAGCTCGGGTCACCGCGATCGTGGGGGCGAACGGAGCTGGAAAGAGCACCCTCGCCGGCTTGATCTCCGGGGTGCTGGCGGCTGCTCCGGGGAGCGTGTTCATCGGCGGCCGGGATACCTGCTCTCTCGAAGATCGAGTCCGCTCGACTACGGTGGGCCACGTGTTCCAGAACCCGGAGCACCAGTTCGTCACCAACACCGTGCGGGGCGAGCTGGTGTTCAGCCTGACGCAGCGCTCGACCCTGGGGAGTCTCGAGGCGGCGCACGCCGCGCTCGTGGATTCGTGGCTGGATCGCTTCGGCCTATCTGGGCTCGCTGAGGCGGGCCCGTTCACGTTGAGTCAAGGGCAGAAGCGACGATTGAGCGTAGCCGCGATGCTCATCAGGGGTCAGTCGGTGCTCGTGCTCGACGAACCCACGTTCGGCCAAGACAGACGGCAGGCCGACCGGCTGATCAGCACGCTCGTGGAGCAGAGCACCCTCGAGCGGCGTACGATCCTCATGGTCACCCACGACATGCGCCTGGTCGCCGAGTACGCCAACAACGTGGTGGTGCTCGTCGAGGGCGGCGTGGCATTTCAAGGCCCACCCAGCCTGCTCTTCCGCGACGAGGCGCTCCTGCGTCGCGCAGGCCTTACCGTGCCGGCGGTGGGTATGCTGGGTTCGCTCCTGCGCGACCTCTATGGAGCGGAGAATGACTTCGTCGCGTCCGCAGACCTTCTGCTGGCGGTGGGGCTTCCCGGCGGTGGGTCGGACGACGCGACCGATCCGGCGTCTGAGACACAAGACTCAGAGGATCGGCGCTCGGCGCCGGGCTCGGGCGCGGCCGGGAGGGGCGGCGACGGTCTACGCCCCGCTCTGGAATCGAGTGTGACATCGCAAGCGGTCGGGGCACCGCAGACGGTCGGGGCTCCCGGCGCACCCGCCGCCCAGGGCGGAGACGGCGGGGTGGGCGCCCAGGGCGGAGACGGCGCACCCGCCGCCCAGGGCGGAGACGGTGGAGTGGGCGGACCCGCGGCAGCGGCCTCCGGACTCGGGCGCTACCTATCGCGGCGCAACCCGGCCCTCAAGCTCGTGGTGCTGCTCCTCGTCTCGCTCATGCTGACGGCGGTGTTCGACCCCTACACTCCGGCGGCCTTCCTCGCCCTGGGTCTGGTGGCGGGCAGGGTGCTGGGCGGTCTGACTCCCTGGTCGGTGGCCCGCGCCGTCGCGCCCCTTCTGATCGCGGGCGTGGGTGTGTTCGTGGCGAACATCCTGTTCAATCGCTTGAACGAGGTGTCCCCGGCCTTGCTGGTGGTGGGCCCCGTGCGGGTCACCGAGGTGGCTCTATCGACGGCTGCTTCGCTCACGTTCCGCCTTCTGGCCTTCGCGGTGTTCTCGGTGGTGTTCGTGCGCACCACCGATGCCGGCGACCTCCTGCTCAGCCTCGTGCACCAGGTGCGGCTCGACGAGCGGTTGGTGTTCGGCACGATGGTGGGATACCGCATGCTGCCTCTGCTCACCTACGAGTACGGGCTCATCAAGGCGGCGCACCGAGTGCGTGGTGTTCGGGAAGGCGGCGGACCGGTGGCGGCGGCGCGGCGCACGTGGCGCTATGCCATCCCCCTGCTGGCCGGGGCGGTGCGTCGGGCGGGGCGGGTGGCGATCGCCATGGACGCGCGCGCGTTCGGCGCCGGCCCGCGCACCTACCGTAGACGGTCGCGGGTGGTGGCCGCCGACTGGGTGTTCCTGGTGCTGGGCGTCGCCGTGCCCGCCGGGCTGATCCTGGTGCTGCGGCTGGCCGGGGTGACCCGGTTCGGCATCGGGGTGTAGGCGCGGCTCCGGCGCGGCGGCGCCCCGGCTACACAGTCTTCAAGGAACGCTCGAGCCGGCGTACCACTTCGCGGTCCGCCGGTCGCCCTCCATAGCGGGCGTCGAGGTAGACGACGGTGATCTCCTCGATCGAGCGGGCGCCGGAGGGAACGGCCTCGGCGGCCCGTGCCGCGAAGTCCAGCGGCCCCTCCGCGGGCTCCCGTTCGAGGCCCCGCCGGCGCAGCCGTCGCAGGAGTCTACTGTAGAGTGCCGCCTCCTCTCCTTCCCTCGAACCCCGGGGCCACAGGAGGGCGGCGGTCAGAAGGGCGGCGACGAGCAGCAGGAGGACGGCCGCGTCGCCGAGGCCGTCCACGTCGAGACGCATCTTGAGTGGAGTCGCAAGCGCCGCGGCCACCGAAGCGAAGAGCGCGGTCTGCATGTCGAGGTCGTAGCCGAGGACGAGGGCCTGCCAGCGCAACCGCACCCAGTCCAGAAGCATGAAGGCGTTCGAAGGGGTCTCGACGACCCCCGGGGCCGCCGGGCCTTGGCCCGGCGGCGTCGGATCAACGCGGAGCCAGCCCTTCCCGGGTATGTATGCCTCCACCCAGGTGTGGGCGGAGAGCTGCCGCACCAGGTAGTAGTCGCCCGTGGAGTTGTAGTCGCCCCCGAGGTATCCCGCTACCAGCCGCGCCGGGACACCTTCCACGCGGAGCATCAGCGCCATCGTCGAGGCAAAGTACTCGCAATACCCCACCTTCTGCTCCAGGAACAGCTTCAGAGGGTGTCCCTCTCCCTCGGGGCTGCGCAGCGCATAGGTGTAGTCGCCTTGGGCGAAGTGCTCGAGCAGTAATTGGGTGATGCGATATGGGTCGCGCTCGTCGCCCACCGCGTCACGGGCGGTCTGGGCCACGATGGGGGGGAGTCCGGAGGGAATCGTGAGGTTGGCGGCCAGGGTCACCGAGCCGGGTTCCACGGCGAAGTACGGCGACGGGTCCGATGACACTCGGTAGAGCAGGCGGCGGGTGACGGCGCGTGTCGCCTGTACCGCTCCGTCGCGCACGAGTTCCGGCCCCGAGATGCCGTCGTCGGCGAGCGCGATCCGGTCGAGGCCGAACAGCGTCTTCTGCCCGTGGGGCTCGAGGTAGATGAGCTGCTCGATGAGGGAGACGGCCCCGGTCGAGGAGAGCCCCCGCGGGAGGGTCTCCTCCGGGAGCGGCTCGCGCCGTGTCCAGGTAAAGCCGTCGGCGTTCTCCAGCACCAACCCGCGCCAATACGGCGCGGGGAGCAGTGGGCCATCATATGCGGGGAGCTCGGCCCGGAACGCGATCGCGGGGCTCTGCGCGATCCGACTCACGGAACCGAGGCTCACGCTGTCGGAGAACCCGGTCACCTCGGCCGCCATGCTCACTGCCCCACGCCACAGTGGGGCCTGCGTGCGGGGGAGCGCGAGGAAGAAGAGCAGCACGAAGGGCAGGCTCCCCACCATGAGCCCGAGCCCGACGCTCCCCACCCTCTTGAGCGTGGCACGCGGGACGAGACGACGACCGAGCGTCGTGCCGAACGGCAGCCAGAGTAGGGTCAGCGTGCACAGCACCAGGTATCCCATGAACAGCGGCCCGAAGGTGGCGCTCACCGAGATCATGGCCGAGCCGATGAGCAGCACGAGGCTGAGCAGCATCACCTGGAGCATGTCACGGGCGGTCTTGGGAGCGAGGAGCTTGGCTCCCATCAGCACCACCGATCCGGAGAGGAGTCTGCCGATCGCGCCCCCGGCGCTGGGCATCCCCAAGGCCACGAGGAGTCCGACCAGCACGAGCAGGTTGATCAGCCAACTGGAGAGCGGGTGGCGCTCGGTGAGATCCCACCAGAGTCCTACTCCCACCAGTGTCGCCAGCACCAGGGCGTAGACGGGCGACACGTAGAGAAGTACGGGCACCACGCCGAGGGCGGCCATCGCATACGTCAGGAAGATGCTGAGGCGGTCGGCGCGCATGCGGCTCGTCAGTTCTCGAAGAGCGCCAGAGCGCTTAGCTGGCGCTGCCTGTGCTTGATGCCGGACCCGGGCTCGATGGTCTGCCCGGGGAGACTGAGACCCACCCGCCGGCCGTAACGGTGGGCTTCGAGCACGAGTCCGGTCAGTTGGCTCAGGCGGTGCTCGATCGTCGGCCCAGGGACGCTGTCGAGCGAGAGGAGGAGCGGGGGAGCGCTCTCCTCCTCGAACTCGTTCACCACCAGGCCGCCTAGGCGGGCCCAGGCCTTCCAGTTGATGCGGGTGCGCGAGTCGCCGTCGGCGTAGGGACGGGTACCCCTGAAGTCGCCCCCCACGCCGAGCCGCCAAGAGTCCACCCCCGCCTCAGCGCCCATGTGCGAGTAGAAGTCGGTGCGATCGGGCACCAGCGGCGCGGGGTACACCACCACGTCGCACGCGAGAGGGAGGGTGCCCCCCCGGTGGAAGAAGGCGAAAGGGAACGACGAGGTGATGACGACGTCACCCAGCGGGTGGATGCCGCGGCGCTCGAAGCGGAAGGGGAGGAACCCCTCGGCCTGGTCGCGGGCGGGCACCTCAGGTATGAGGAGCTCTTCGCCGCCCGCGGCGATGTTGAGGAGGAACGAGGGCAGGTGTCTCCTGGTGTTCGTCACGGTGAGCGTGAGGGCGAGTTGCTGTCCGGCGAACCACTCACGGGGGAGAGTCACCCCGAGTTCGAGCCCGCGAAGGGCAAGGTAGGCGATCATCCCCGAGAGCGACATGAGCGCCAGGAGGCCCGCTGTGATCAGGTAGAGGAGGTTGTTCGCCGAGTTCACGGCGGCGACGCCCACTATCAGGGTCAGGCCGATGTACAGCCACCCCGAGCGGGTGATCCTCACCCGTATGCGCTTGAAGCGGATCGGTCGTTGCATGATCGGGGTGCCGGCGGCCGGTCCCCGGTCAGGGGATCGGCACCGTCTTGATGAGCTCCTCTACCACCTGCTCGCGTCTCACGTTCGCGAACTCGCCTCGAGTCACCAGGCGGTGGCGCATGACCGCCGGGGCGATTGCCTGTACGTCCTCAGGGATGCAGTAGTCGCGGCCGGCGAGCAACGCCCAGGCCTTCGCGGCCAGCACCGTGGCTTCGGCCCCGCGCGGGGAGACTCCCATCACCAGCTTCTCCGAGCGGCGGGTGGCCCACACGATGTCCAGCACGTACTCGAGCAGGGCGTCGGAGGTCTTGATGAGCCGCACCCGCTCCTGGGCGTCCTGCAGTTCTTGCAGCGAGATGGCGGGCATGAGTGACTGTATGCGCCTGCGGCTGTCCAACCTGGTGAGCAGTTCCTTCTCGACGCCCCTGGCCGGATAGTCCATGCGGAGCGACATGAAGAACCGGTCGAGCTGCGATTCCGGCAGAGGGAACGTGCCGTACTGCTCGATGGGGTTCTGGGTCGCCACCACGAGGAAGGGCTCCTTCAGGCGGTACGTGGTGCCCTCCACCGACACCTGCCCCTCGCCCATGGCTTCCAGCAGGGCGCTCTGCGTCCTGGGGGTGGCTCGGTTCACCTCGTCCGCCAAGACCACCTGCCGGAAGATGGGGCCGGGACGGAACGTGAAGGTCTGCTCCCGGGTGTCGAAGACCGACGTGCCGGTGATGTCGGCCGGGAGGAGGTCGCTGGTGAACTGGATCCGGCCGAAGTGTAACCCCAGCACGCGCGCCAAGGTGAGCGCGAGCGTGGTCTTGCCGATGCCCGGGATGTCTTCGAGAAGGAGGTGCCCTTTGGCGAGCACGGTGGTCACCGCCAGGCGGATCACCTGCTCCTTTCCGAGCACGACGCGGCCCACGGCTTCGAGGACGCGCTCAAGAGGCTTGTTCATACGGGACTACTCCGCTGCTCGGGGAGTTGGCTGTGCATCTTCTTATCGACATGATGTTCCCCGCTCTTAACGGCGATACACTGCGGGGTGCAGGTCGCGACGGGCGTCCGCGACGTTTTCACGGCGGTTTCACGACGGGGGCGAGATCCAGTCGGTGATAGGGAGGGATGGCGTGGAGGACTTCGAGAAGCTCGGTGTGTTCTACCTGGGGCGTGAGTACGATCTTGCGAAAGGCGAGGTGCAGGACGACCTCTTGCTGTACGACTCCAAGGACCTTGTGACTCACGGAGTCTGCGTGGGCATGACGGGCAGCGGCAAGACCGGCCTCTGCATCAGCCTGCTCGAAGAGGCCGCCATCGACGGCATACCCGCGATCATCATCGATCCGAAGGGCGATCTACCCAATCTCCTACTGACGTTCCCCGACCTGCAGGCATCGGACTTCCGACCCTGGGTGAACGAGGACGACGCCGCCCGCAAGGACCTCACGCCCGACGAGTTCGCCCAGAAGCAGGCTGATCTCTGGACGAAGGGACTGGCCGACTGGGGTCAGGACGGCGCCCGCATCCGCCGCCTGCGCGAAGCGGCGGAGTTCAGCGTGTACACGCCGGGCAGCAATGCGGGCCTCCCTATCTCGGTGCTGAAGTCGTTTTCAGCTCCGGGTCCGGCGATCCTCGAAGACGAAGAGTTGCTGCGCGACCGCGTCAGCACGGCGTCCACGAGCCTGCTCGCCCTCCTCGGCGTTGACGCCGACCCCATCCAGAGCCGCGAACACATCCTGCTCTCCACACTCTTCAGCCAGGCGTGGACCGCAGGTCGCGACCTCGATCTGGGCTCGTTGATCCACCAGATCCAGAAGCCGCCCTTGACCAAGGTGGGGGTGCTCGACATCGACAACTTCTATCCGCCGAAAGAGCGGAACGAGTTGGCCATGCGGCTCAACAACCTGCTCGCGGCTCCGGGCTTCCAGGCCTGGCTCGAGGGAGACGCGCTCGACGTGGGCAGGCTGCTGCACACCGCTGAAGGGAAGCCGCGCGTCTCGATCATCTCCATAGCCCACCTCTCCGATACGGAGCGTATGTTCTTTGTGTCGCTTCTGCTGAACGAGATCCTCGGATGGGTCCGGTCGCAACCGGGCACGAGCAGTCTCCGGGCGCTCATCTACATGGACGAGATCTTCGGCTACTTCCCGCCGGTGGCGAACCCCCCCTCGAAGAAGCCGCTCCTCACGTTGCTCAAGCAGGCGCGGGCGTTCGGCGTGGGCGTGGTGCTCGCCACGCAGAACCCGGTGGATCTGGACTACAAAGGTCTCGCCAACACCGGCACGTGGTTCATCGGTCGCCTCCAGACCGAGCGCGACAAGGCCCGGGTGCTGGAGGGCCTCGAAGGGGCGGCCGCCGGCGCCGGTGGCTTCGACAAGGGTGCCATGGAGCAGACCCTTGCCGGCTTGGGCAACCGGGTGTTCCTCATGTACAACGTGCACGAAGACGGGCCTGTGACCTTCCACACACGCTGGGCGATGTCGTACCTGAGGGGACCGCTGACGCGCACCCAGATCAAGACGCTCGTCGATCCGATGAGAGACGCCCATGCGGCGGCCTCCGCCGCGACCGCGCAGCCCGCCGCGACCGCGCAGCCGGTCGCCGTCTCCCAGCCCGCGCCGGCGCCCGTCGCTCAACCCGAGGGGGCCGCGATTGCCGCGGCGCCCCAGCCGGCGCCGACCCCCCTGCCCGCGACCCCAGCCTCCGCGGCGGCGGCAGGCTCGGCGGGGCCGGACCCGGCGGCGACAGGCTCGGCGGCGAGACCGCTCCTGCCTCCCGACATCACCGAATTGTTCGTGCCGGCCCGGGGGGGCGGCGGCGACCTTGTGTACAGGCCGGCGCTTCTCGGGGCCGCCGCCGTGCACTTCGTGGACGACAAGATCGAAGGCGCGTACGACAAACCCGTGTCGGTCTTCCTTCCGGTGCGCGACGCGGTCGGGTCGATGGACTGGGCTGCCGCGGAAGTCCTCTCGATCCCGGTGGACGATCTGGAGCGCGAGCCCGACCCCGCGGCTTTCTTCGCCCCACTGCCCTCTTCGGCGGGCCAAGCCGACAGCTACAAGTCGTGGGGCAAGGAGTTCCACACGTGGCTCTACCGGAACGAGGTGCTTGAGCTGCGGAAGAGCGGCGACCTCAAACTCCTCTCCCGGCCCGGGGAGAGCGAGGGCGACTTCCGGGTACGCCTGCAGCAGGCGGCCAGGGAACGGCGCGACGAGCTCACCGGGGAACTGCGCGGGAGGTACGGCGCGAAACTGACCAGGATCGACGAGAGCATCCGCAAAGCGGAACAGACGGTCAGTCGCGAGCAGGAGCAGGCTAAAGGCGCCAAACTGCAGACCGTGGTCTCGCTCGGCGCGACCCTGCTCAGCGCGTTCACGGGACGCAAGGCACTGAGCGCCGGCACACTCGGTCGAGCCACCACGGCTGCCCGTGGAGTCGGACGCAGCCTCGATCAATCCGGCGACGTGAGCCGCGCCCAGGAGACCGTAGAGGCGAAAGTCCAGGAGAAGCTTGCGCTGAACGCCGCCTTCGAGGAGGAGGTGGCCGCTCTCGAGGCCAGGATGGACAGCATCCACGAGGAACTCGAGACGTTCGCGGTCAAGCCCCGCAAGAGCGACATCGACGTGAAGCTCGTCGCTCTGGCTTGGATGCCCTATCGGCGCTCGACCGTGGGCGAGTTCACGCCGGCGTGGGAGTAGTCAGCTCCGGGCACCGGAGCGATCAGCGGTAGAACCGGATCTCAGAGAGCTGCACCTGGAAGCGATCGCTCTCCCCGGCGGCGAGGCGCGTGATCCAGATGCGCCCGGAGGAGACGGGCTGGGCGAAAGCGAGCGTCTGACGCTGGAGGCCGTCGAGCGTACCCATCGGCGTGACGGCGCCGTCGCCCGCGACCGCCTGCACCTCGGCCAACCATCCCGTGCTGTGAGAGAGTACTTCCATCACCGTCGCCGGAGCGTCGAGGACGAAGGTGATCCCGACTCCGGTCTTGGGGAGTCCGCCGAAGTCCGGGTTGCGGTAGAGCTCGGTGGACCACCCCGTCGTGTCGTTGTCGTCGATCAACTGCTCCAGTAGCTCGGGCCGCTCGGTGTCGTCGCCCTCCGGGTCGTAGTCATCGACCGTATCGACCTTCACTGGAATCGGTTCCCGAGTCACGGTGAGCTGGATCACGCCTCCGCCTCCACGCTCTCCGGCCGCGGGCTCCTGTGCGAGTATGGTGCCCGGCTCGTCGTCGAGCGAGAGCACCTGTTCCACCACTTCCACCTTCAGCCCGATGCTCTCCGCCGTCGCGTTGGCCTTGTCGAGCGAGCCGCCCACGAGATCGGGCGCGACGGGTCCCCGAGCGAGAAGGAGCCACGCTCCTACCAGGCCGACCACGAGAAGACCAACGATCGCCATGGTACGTCTTGACAAGCCGTTCCGCCGGCGATTGCGACGCTCGCGCATGACCTCGGCGCGCCGTCGCGTTGAAGACTCCGATCTCGACACGGTGGGCGCGATATCGATGAAGGCCACGGACTCCGGCGGTGGCGGCGCCTGGGTCCCGGGGGGCGGTACCCACGCACCACTCTCGCTTCCGGGTTCCTTCGCGCTGCGCTGTATCCTGCGCAGACCACCGATGAGGCCACCCGCCGCTTTCGCCTGACGGAACACGTCGAGCCCCACCAGCGCCCCCACCAGCTCGTCCGCCGATTGGAACCGGTTCTCGGGCAGCTTCTCGAGACAGCGCAGGATCACCCGCTCTACGCCGGGCGACAAGTTCGGGGCCAGTTCGCTCGGAGGCTGTGGTTGCGCCCGCACGTGTTGGCGGCCGACTTCCGCAAGCGATTGACCTTGGAAGGGGGGCCCTCCTGTCACCATCTCGTAGAACACGATGCCGAGCGAGTAGATGTCGCTCCGCCGGTCGACCGGCCGGCCCTGCACCTGCTCCGGCGACATGTAGCGGCTACTCCCGACGATCGACCCCTCCCGAGTGACCCTCGTCCACTCTTCTCCGGTCGCGATGCCGAAGTCGGTGAGCTTGGCCCTTCCCTCGGCGTCGAGGAGGATGTTCTGCGGCTTCACGTCGCGGTGGACGATGCCGTTCAGGTGGGCGTGCGCGAGGCCGGAGGCTATCTGGCCGGCGATCTGCCCGGCATCTCGTCCCTCCAAGGGGCCGGTATTCTTGATCAGATCGCGCAGAGACCGTCCCTCGACGTACTCGAAGACAAGATAGTCCTCGGTCTCCGACGTGCCTCGATCGATCAGTGTGACGAGGTTCGGGTGGGAGAGTCGTGCGATCGCCCGGCCCTCTCTGTCGAAGCGGGCACGGGTGTGCTCGTCTTCGCTCATGGGAGGCTCGAGACGCTTGATCGCCACGTGCCGGTGCAGGCGGGGGTCCCACGCCCTGTATACGGCGCACGTGCCACCGCGACCGAGCACCGGTCCCAGCACGTAGCGACCCACGTAGAGCTCTACCCCTGCGGAAGATCCTGCCGAAGGATTCGCGGAAGGCGAGTCGCCGCGAGATCGGTCCGTTAGTCCTGGTGGTCGGGGGTCAGGCATGGCCTCTATCTGAGGATGAGGGTTTGGCCGTGGATGCTCGCGTCTCTTGTTCGCCGCAGCGCAGACGGTTCCTGCCCTAGAGGGCGGTGGGGAGGGGACTTCATCGTCCCGACATCGGCCGTAGACCTGCGGCGATAGCCAGCACTTCGGCCTCCTCGAGCCCGATGGCAGACACCGCATAAGTCGTTCCCGAAGCGGTCCACACCAACACAACCGAGTGGCCGGAGACTCCCAGGTTCCCGGGTCTGCCGTTCACATCGACGGTGGTGGCTTGGTCGAGACCGGGATCGAACCAGTCTCCCTGCATGAGCGAGAAGCTCACCTCGGGGCGCGTAGGATTCACGTAGACCATCTCGAAGCCCTGGCCGCCGGCCGGGCTCGCTCGGTGGGCAGGGTTGTCGCCGCCGACGACGGGGGCGAGGCCGTCGGGGATCACCGTGGGGTAGAGCACAGGGAACGTGTAGGTGGAGGCGAGCACCTGGAAAACAGGCGGGGGGGAAGCGCCCGGCGCCTCGCCGTTCGTGCCGGGTTCGGCCGCACCCGAGGACGGTCCGTTGATCACCGCCACGATCGAGGATCCAGGCGCCATTCGCG
The DNA here is from genome assembly GCA_947085635.1 of uncultured Actinomycetes bacterium. Classification (GTDB taxonomy): domain Bacteria; phylum Actinomycetota; class Thermoleophilia; order RBG-16-64-13; family RBG-16-64-13; genus JAHJSA01. Next base: position 20,904 of record CAMTXC010000006.1, read on the forward strand.
CTCCCGCCCGAGGAGATTGCTTGAACACCAGGCCCGGGAGCACTTCGTCGGTGACCTCACCCAGGAAGCGGATCGCAAGGTCGGCGGCGGCGGCGGCGGACTCGGCCTCTGCCCTCGTCATGCCGGAGACGTCGGGCACCGTGCTTGTTGCCGCCGCCGCCACCCACACGTGCACCGAGCCTCCGGAGGGCAGTTCGCTGTCTACCGGGGGCTCCTGGCGGGTCACCGACCCCGGCGTGCCCGCGGAGTCGGGGTCGGAGCGCACCGCGCCCAGGCGGAGTCCCGCCGACTGGAGAGCGGCCCGCGCCTCCTCGGGCGTCAGCCCCAGGACGCTGGGCACGAGCACGGTCGGGAGAGGCCCCGCCAGTGCGACGCGGATGACGGTTCCCCGTCGCACCACGGTGCCTGGGCTGGGCTCCTGGCTCACGACGACGATCTCAGGGTCGTCGGCGCCATCGGCTGCCACCAGCCCGAGACCCGCGGCCTCGGCCTGAGCGGCCGCCTCGGCCCGCGTCGATCCAAGAAGAGATGGCGTGGTCACCTCCCTGGAGCCTGCGGTGAGCACGAGGAAGACGCCGCCCGCGATTACCAACACCACGGCGATGGCCGCGAACACGAGATAGCCGCTCAGCGGGGGGCGGCGAGGGAGGTCTAGTTCGTCGGATCCGGGCACGATCTCTCCCCGGGATGCGTCATGACGTTGGGCTCTCAGCGGCCCAGGGTAGCACACGGTCGGGCCGTGTTGGTCTTCCTCTCGGGGCGGATAGGCACTATTATTGGCTTGTTCTGTCGCATCGTGTTGGCCGCATCGTGCTCGGCGACCTTGGAGTCGTCGGGCCAGGGGAAGGACATGATCTACTACGTCATTCCACCTGAACTCGCAGAGAGCTACTTCGAAGAGTTCAGGAAGAGATTCGAGAACGTCGAGGGCGTCGAGGTCATCCTCGACCGGCGCACGAGTGAACGTCGCACAGATCAAGACCACGGCGGCCAACGGGTTCTTCGCGATCGTCGGCGCCGCCGCGCGCCGGGCACCTTCCCGCCTGTCTGAGCCCGCGACAGGGCCGTGGCCGCGGGCGGGCTGTGGCCGCAGGCGGGAGCGGTCGTGAGTCGCCCTGCGTCTCCGAGTCGTCCTGTGCTCCTGCTCGACCTTCACAATCACACGCATCACTCCCACGACGGCGCTCTCTCGCCCCTTGATCTGCTGGTAACTGCCGTGGGGCGCGGCATAGCGTGTATAGGAGTCACCGACCACGGCACGGTACGGGGCGGGTTGGAGTGTGCGGAGCTCGCCGCCCGGGACTCCTCCCTGCCTCGCGTGATCTGCGGGCAGGAGATCTTCACCGAAGAGGGTGAGATCATCGGCCTCTACCTCTCCCGAGACATCCCGTCTGGATCGAGTCTGGAGGAGAGCGTGAGCGCCATACGGGAGCAAGGGGGCATCGTGTATCTGCCCCACCCGTTCGACTCGGTGCGGCGGGCGACCATCCGACCTGAGTCGCGCGAACAGGCGGCGCTTCTCGCCGACGTGATCGAGGTCGCCAACGGCAGGAGCCTGCGGGCCGATTTCGACGCGAAGGCCGTCCAACTGGCCGCGCGCACGGGCCGCGCCTGGGGAGCCGGCAGCGACGCGCACTATCGGGGAGAAGTGGGACGGGTGGTCATCGAGGTCGACCGGATGCCCCGTCGAGACGACATCGTAGAGGTACTTCTCCACGGTCGACCGGTGTATGACCGCACCATCCGCGCCGAGCTTCTCACGCGTTACTTCCTGGCGCGGTTGACGGTGGACAAGCTGAGAGTCGCTCTCCGAAGACGGGTCGACCCCGCCGACTCGCGCGCGGACCACCTCCGCTGAACCGCGCCCGCAGCGCGTCCGCACCCGCCCGCAGCGCGTCCGCACCGGTTGGAACGAGTCCGCCGCGGGTAGTGTGCTCTTGCCACCTTTCGGGCGAGGGTGGTCGCTGCCGAAGTGTCGGTGCAGGGGAGGTCGCTGCCGAAGTGTCGGTGCAGGGGAGGTCGCGATGACCGAATGCGACGGGAGTTCCGTCCGCGCGGTGCTGTGGGAGCCGTGGCGGGGGAGTACGTCCGTACACTGCTCCCTCTGCGCCCACCACTGTCGCATAGAGCCGGGCGCCCGAGGACTCTGTGAGGTCCGCGAGAACCGCGACGGCGAGCTTCACGCGCTCACGTTCGGGTGTGCGATCTCCGCGGCCGTGGACCCGATCGAGAAGAAGCCGCTCTTCCACTTCCTGCCGGCGAGTACGTCGTTCTCCATCGCCACCGTCGGGTGCAACTTCACGTGTTCGTTCTGCCAGAACTCCGACATCAGCCAGATGCCGCGGGGCGGAGGGCGTATCAGTGGGAGCCGGTTCCCTCCGGACGAGGTGGTCGAGCAGGCCCTCGAGACCGGCTGCTCCTCGATCTCCTACACGTACACCGAGCCCACGGTCTATCTCGAGTATGCTCTGGCGTGTGCGGCACCGGCGGTGGATGCCGGGCTCAAGAACGTCTTCGTCACGAACGGCTACATGACGCCCGAGGCGCTCGACCTCATCGGCCCGTATCTGCATGCGGCCAACGTCGATCTGAAGTCGTTCGACGACGACTTCTACCGAACGTACGTGGGGGCGCGGCTCTCCCCCGTGCTGCGTTCGATCCGACAGCTTGTGGACATGGGGGTGTGGGTGGAGGTGACCACACTGGTGATCCCGGGTTTGAACGACGGCGAAGACGAGTTGCGCTCTCTTGCCGCATTCCTCGCCGACCTCGATCCGCACATACCGTGGCATGTCTCCCGCTTCCATCCCTCGTTCCTTCTGCTCGATCGACCTGCTACTCCCGTGGCGACCATCGAGAGGGCGCTCGCGATCGGGCGGCAAGAGGGTCTGCACTATGTGTATGCCGGCAATGTCCCGGGAGGCCGGTCCGAGTCGACATCGTGCCCGGAGTGTGGCGTGGTGGTCGTTGAGCGCGCCGGGTTCCGCACCGGTAGGGTGCGGCTCGTGGGCGACTCGTGCGGCGGTTGCGGGGCCCGCATCGCCGGCGTCTTCACGAGGACTGAGCACAGGGGGCGCGCGTGAGCCTCGTCGGCTGTTTCGTGACTCCCCATCCGCCCTTGCTCATCCCCGAGGTGGCCAGCGGGAAGATCGCCGAAGTTAGAGCGACCGCCGATGCCATGCGTCTGTTGGCGGCAAGGACGGCGTCGCTCGAGCCGGACGTGGTCGTGATCATGTCTCCGCACGCGCCTCTCGACCGGTCCTTCATGGGCCTGAGCGCCGTCGACGAACACGCGGGCACGTTCCGATCCTTCGGGGCGCCGGACGTCGGTTTCAAGGCAAGCGGCGGGCTCGAGCTTGCAGGGTCGATCCGGCAGGCCGCCGAGTCGGCCGGGGTCCCGGTTCGCGCGTTCGCGACCGGGCGGCGTGTAGAGCTGGACCACGGCGTGTTGGTGCCACTTGTGCTGCTCTTCTCGGGTGCGTCCGAGAACCCGAAGCTCGTGGTGCTCAGCTTCAGCTACCTCGAGCCGGAAGCGCACGTGGCGTTCGGGCGCGCGGTCGCTTTGGCGATCGACGACAGCGATGCGCGAGTGCTCTTCGTGGCAAGCGGCGACCTGAGTCACCGTCTCATCCCCGGCGCCCCGGCCGGGTTCAGCCCCCACGGCGCGGAGTTCGACCGCTCTGTGGTCGATGCCGTCGGTTCGGCGGATCTCGGAGCCCTCCTCGCCCTGCCGCGGGACGTGGTGCGGGAGGCCGGCGAGTGCGGTCTGCGCTCGCTGTTCACCATGTTCGGCGTGCTGGAGGGCCGACGGTTCGATCCCGAGGTGCTGTCGTACGAGGGCCCCTTCGGCGTGGGATACCTGGTGGCCGACATGCGGCTCCGCGGCGACGACGTGGCCCCCTCCGGCGAAGCGCACGCCGGAAGCGCCTCCGCCGCCGAGAGCGGCGTGCAGAGTGGCGGCTTGAACAGCGCCGAGAGCGGGGCGGAGAGTGGCGCCGCCGAACATCCGCTGGTGGCTCTGGCGCGTCGAGTGGTGGAGGGTCACGTGCGCGGCGAGGGCTACGTGGAGCCCTCCTTGCCGCCCGCGGACTCCGGGGAGCGGGCAGGGGTGTTCGTCTCCCTGCACCGGCCGGATGGGAGCTTACGCGGCTGTGTCGGCACGGTCGCGCCCACACAACCGTCGCTTGCTGAGGAGGTGGCGCTCAATGCGGTGAGCGCGGCGACGCGCGATCCGCGGTTCCCGCCGCTCGCCTCGGAGGAGTTGCCGGGCCTCCGCGTGGCGGTGGACGTCCTCAGCGAGCCCGAAGAGGTCGCCGGTTTGGGGGACCTCGACCCCGCCCACTATGGGTTGATCGTGAGGACCGACGACGGGCGGCAGGCCCTCCTGCTGCCCGACCTCCCGGGCGTGGACACCGCGGAGCAGCAATTGCGCGTCACGTGTCGCAAAGGTCGCATCGATCAGAAGGCCGATCGATATCGTCTTTTCCGGTTCCGGGTGACCAGGTACGGCACCCATTGAACCTGCCCCTCGCGCCCCGGAAGGGTCGTGTATCATGTGGTGGAGGGGAGGTAACCGGCATGGGGTACGGATCGCACAACACCCGCTTTCGCTTGGACGACCTGCGCTACCTCTCGCGCGGCGAGGGTCCCGCGTGGAAGCGCTTCACGGGTCGGGTCATCGATCTGCGTCACATCGGTTGGGATGTGGCGGTCAAGGCCATGGAACGCGCCGCCGGCCACCGTCGTGGAGCCCGTCCGAACTCCCAGTTGCGTGCCTCCACGCGCGACCTGCTCGTGAGTAAGGGCCGCGCCGTTCGTCAGGAAGTTGAGGCTTTGGCCGACGCCGTCATGCAGGCCGGCCACTACTCCGCGAGGGACGAAGCGACCAGGGCCGTCAAAGCCGTGATGGAAGTGGTGCGCGAACGCGTCCCCCCCGAGTTGTTCTCGAAGCTGAGCGAGCACCTTCCCGGCGGCAGGGGCGATACCGCCTGAGTCTCCCTTCGTGGGGCACCGCGCTTCCGGGTCTTCCGGGTCGGTCTTCCTGCGTCGATAGTCCTGCGTCGATAGTCCTGCGCCGATAGTCCTGCGCCGATCGTCAGCCTTTGACCACGCCCAGCGGCCGTAATCGCGCCACCCGCGGCGATACGCCGGCCCGGTCCATGATCCCCACCACGTCGTGGATGTCCTTGTACGCCTCCGGCATCTCCTCCATGAGGGTCTTTCGTCCCTGAGCCCGGACCACGACGCCGGCAGCGGCCAGCTCCCGGTCGATGGCACGTCCTTTCGCCCGTTTCAGAGCCTGCGTACGACTCAACGCCCTCCCGGCCCCGTGACACGTCGATCCGAAGGTCTGCCGCATGGCTTCCTCTGTTCCGCGGCAGACGTAGGAGGCGGTGCCCATGTCGCCTGGTATCAGCACGGGTTGCCCCACGGCCCGATAGGCCGAAGGGACCTCGGGGTGGCCGGGGCCGAACGCCCGCGTCGCGCCCTTGCGGTGCACGCAGAGCTCCAGGCGTCGCCCGCCGGATGCATGTGTTTCGATCTTGGCGATGTTGTGGGCCACGTCGTAGATCAGGCGCAGGCCGAGAGAGCGCGGCGAGAGGCCGAGGGCTCTCTGTATGGACTCTCCCGTGAGGTGCATGATCATCTGACGGTTCGCCCACGCGTAGTTGGCCGCGCAGGCCATGGCGCCGAGGTATCGCCGCCCCTCGGGTGAGTCCACCGGCGCGCACGCCAGCTGGCGGTCGGGCAGCTCGATGCCGTAGCGGGCCGAGGCAGCTCCCATGACCGCGAGGTAGTCGTCGCACACCTGGTAGCCGAACCCCCGGGAGCCGCAGTGAATCATCACGGTCACCTGACCCTCGCGCAGGCCGTACGCGGTCGCCGCCTCCTGGTCGAACACCTCCTCGACCACCTGGATCTCGAGGAAGTGGTTGCCCGATCCGAGGGTGCCCACCTGATCCAGGCCGCGCGCGTATGCGCGCTCGCTCACCGCGTCGGGGTCGGCTCCGGGGAGGGCTCCGCCGGCCTCGGTGTGCTCGAGGTCGACCTGTTCACCGAAGCCCCGCTCAACGGCCCACGCCGCACCCCGCACCATCAGTCGAGCGAGTGCCGGGCCGGTGAGCCGCTCGATGGCGCCGTGTGAGCCGACGCCCGAGGGCACGTCGCTGAAGAGCCGGTCCACCAGTCGGCCGGTCTTTCCGGTGACGTCGGCCGCATCCAGGTCGGTGGCCAGCAGGCGGACACCGCAGTTGATGTCGTAGCCCACGCCACCGGGGGAGACCACCCCGTCTTCCACCCGGAAGGCGCCGACGCCGCCTATGGGGAAGCCGTAGCCGAAGTGCATGTCGGGCATCGCCAGCGAGTAGCCTTCGATGCCCGGCAGATGGGCCACGTTGCGCACCTGGTCGAGGCTGGGGTCGGAGTCGAGCCGGTCGACCGAGGCCTCGTCGGCGTAGACGCGGCCGGGCACGCGCATGCCGCCCGTGGCGGCGATCTCCCAGACGTTCTGCGAGATGCGTGTGAGACGCGCGGGTTCGCGGTCGGGTGGACGCGCCACGTCGATCACACGTCCAGTAGGACGGACGCCTTGAAGGCGCCGGAGGCCTCACGGGTCACGTCTAACAGGTGGTACGTCACGGCCTTGACCTCTGCCCGCGTCTCGTGGCGGGTGGTGTCGAGCCTCTCGCCGCGCATCCGTGCCTGGAACCGCACGTCGCCGGAGTCGGGCTCCGTGGATGGGTCGAGTCGTTGCACCTGGGCCGCGACTCCCACAAAACCCTCCGTCGCGAACAGGAAGAGCGCTTCGGCGAGCAACGTGCGCAGCGCCTCGGCTGCGGACGCGCCCGAAGCGCGCAGCGTTACCTCTCGACGTTCCTCGACCCGTTCCAGGGAGACCATGCTGTCGTACAGGGCGAAGAGGGCGTTCTCCACCAAGGCCGGGAGGTCAACTCCTCGCACCTCAAGCCAGAGGTCGGCCGGGTGGTCGAGTTCCCGGTAGGCCTGTGTTCGCGATTCCGAATCGAAGCGGCGCGGTTCGCTCGTGCTCAACCTACCTTCCTGCGGCTCCGGGTGACGGCGGGCTTCGACCCCTTGGCCGCGGTAGCGGGGTTCGACCCCTTCGACGAGGCGGCGCCCTTCGACGAGGCGGCGCCCTTCGACGAGGCGGCGCCCTTCGACGAGGCGGCGCCCTTCGACGAGGCGGCGCCCTTCGCTCCGTTACCCGGCCCGATGCCGCCGGCCGGCTTCTCCAGGGCCTCCGCGAGCACCTCAGACACGTGGTTCACGTAGACGAACTCCATGTCCTTGACCACGTCGTCCTTGATCTCCTCGACGTCGGCCTTGTTGCGGTCGGGCAGGAAGACCTTCTTGATGCCGGCCTGGCGCGCCGCGATTACCTTCTCCTTGATGCCGCCCACAGGAAGCACCTGCCCCGTGAGGGTCACCTCACCGGTCATGGCGACGTCGGCGTCGACCGGGCGACCGGTGATCAGGCTGGCGAGAGCCGTGGCCATGGCGACTCCGGCCGAGGGGCCGTCTTTGGGAGTCGCACCGGCGGGCACGTGCACGTGCAGGTCGTTCTTCTGGAAAAAGTCGGTGTCTATCCCCATGGTCGGAGCGATACTGCGGATGTGGGTGAGGGCGGCCTGGGCCGATTCCTTCATCACGTCGCCAAGTTGCCCCGTGAGGGTGAGCTTGCCCGTGCCGTGCATGGCCCTCGCCTCGATAAAGAGGATGTCGCCGCCGGCGGGGGTCCAGGCCAGCCCCGTCGAGACACCGGGATCGCTCGTGCGCCTCTTCGACTCGCGGAACAACTTCTGATTGCCAAGGAGCTGCCGCACCTCATCGACCCCGACGGTCATGTTGTCGCGGGTCTCCTCGGCCACCATGCGCGCGAACTTGCGCGCCACCTTGCCGATCTCGCGCTCCAGGTTCCGTACGCCGGCCTCCCGCGTGTACCCCTGGATGATCGCGCTGAGGGCCTCGTCGGTGTACTCGAGCTGGTCGGGCTTCAACCCGTGCCGCTCCAGCTGGCGAGGGATGAGGTACTGCCGCGCGATGTGGAGCTTCTCTTCCTCCGTGTAGCCCGACATGGTGATGATCTCCATGCGGTCGCGCAGAGGCCCCGGGATGGTGTCGAGCATGTTCGCCGTCGTGATGAACATCACCCGCGAGAGGTCGTAGGGGAGGTCAAGATAGTGATCGCGGAAGGTGTCGTGCTGCTCGGGGTCCAGTACCTCCAGCATCGCGCTGGAGGGGTCGCCGCGCCAGTCGGCCCCCATCTTGTCGATCTCGTCGATCATGAACACCGGGTTGTTGCTCTCCGCGTCGCGCAGGGCGCGGATGATGGTGCCCGGCATCGCACCTACGTAGGTGCGGCGATGGCCGCGGATCTCGGATTCGTCGCGCACGCCTCCCACGCTGATGCGGATGAACTTGCGACCCAAGGCCCGCGCGATGCTCTGCCCCAGGCTCGTCTTGCCCACGCCGGGAGGCCCGGCGAAGCAGAGGATCGGGGCGCTGGGCTGCTCCTTCAGCTTCTGCACCGCAAGGAACTCGAGGATGCGGTCTTTGACGTCTTCGAGGTCGTAGTGGTCCTCGTCGAGCACTTCACGGGCGTGGGCGATGTCAAGGTTGTCGTCGGTCAAGACGTTCCACGGAAGCGACAGGATCCAGTCGAGGTAGGTGCGGATCACTCCATACTCCGCGGCGGCGGAAGGCAGCTTCGCGAGGCGGTCGAGTTCTCGCCGTGCCTGCTTGTCCGCGTTCTCGGGCAACTCGGCCTCGTCGATGCTTTTACGCAGTTCGTTCACCTCGGCCATGGTTTCGTCAGATTCGCCGAGCTCCTCCTGGATCGCCTTCAGCTGCTGGCGCAGGTAGTACTCGCGCTGCGTCTTCTCCATCTCCGAGGTGACCTGGTCCTGGATCTTGGTGCCGAGCTCCAGTACCTCGAGCTCGGCGCTCATGATCTCGGTCAGACGGCGGAGCCGTTTGGCTACTTCCACCTGCTCGAGGAGCTCCTGTTTGTCCTCGGTCTTGAGCCGCATCGTCGAGGCCATGAAGTAGCCGAGGGCGGCTGGGTCTTCGATATTGACGGCCGCCATCTCGAGTTCTTCCGGCAGGTAGGGCACCATCTGCACGATCTTCGTATACACCGACACGAGGTTCCGCTGGAGCGCGTCCAGTTCTTTCGACTCCTCCAAGACATCCGGAAGATCTACCACGTTCGCCACCAGGTACGGCTCGAGGGCGGTGTAGTCCTCGATCTTGATGCGGCGCACTCCCTGGACGATGATGCGCAACGTGCCGTCCGGCGCCTTGATCATCTTCTGCACGATAGCGAGCGTGCCCACCGAGTAGACGTCGTCGGGCATCGGGTGCTCGACGTCCTCGTCGCGCACGGCGACGAGGCCGACCAGCTTGTCCTTGACCAGCACGTCGTCGATGAGGCGCACCGAGCGCGGTTGTCCCACCGCGAGCGGCATCATGGTGTCGGGGAACACCACGGTCTCCTTGAGGGGCAGGATCGGGATGGCCAAGGGAGTCTGCGTGGCCTCGGGTGTGCCGGGCTGCGGCCGCCGGACGGCGGCCTCCTCGGTCTGCTCGACCGTCTCCGTTTCGCTCACTGTGCTTGGGGTGGCCGTCGGATCCATCTCGTTTCTCCGATCGTCGGAGCTCATTCGTCGGCCCCCTCTAGCTCGGTAGACCGGTCGATACGGGGGCGTGCGCCCCCGTGTGCGGCGTCGGCATCGGCGTCGGCATCCTTGTTGACGATGGGGATACGCTTGCCGCCCCCTCGCTCCGCCACCGGAAGGGAGATCTCGAGGAACCCGTGATGGTAGTGGGCCGTGGCCCGCGCGGGATCGACCTCCACCGGCAGCAACACGCGGCGCTCGAACGGACCGTACGCGATCTCCATCTGCTGGTACACCTTGTCCCGGTGTCCGTAGTCGACGCGGTGCCCCCGTATTCGCAGCACCCGCTCCTCCACCTCGAGGTCGACCGAGGCGGGGTCGACGCCACCGAGTTCGAGGCGCGCGATCATGGCGCCCTCCGACTTGCAGTAGTACACGTCTACGTTCGGCCTGAACGCGCTCTGCCCGCGTCCGACGATGCGGTTCGCCCCCATGAGTTCCAAGAACATCCGATCCACCTCGTGCTGGAGTCGACGGAAGCTCGGCGGCTCGTTCTTGTCGCGTGGGTTCACGTACGGTTCTCCCTCGATGCGCTTGGTGTGTGGATGTCGATGCGCTTGGCGTGCAGACGGTCCACGACCGGTCTATTACGGTATTGCCTCAGGGCGCGGAGAGCAAACCGCGTACGGCGTGTTTCGCGACTTCCCCTGGACCTCATGCGGGGCGCTTCGGGCGTCGTTCCGCGCGACACCCCGCGCGGCCTTCTGTTTGTGGCGGTCGAGCTCGGGGGACTGTGAGGTGGATCATGCGATGGTCCTATCGGATATTCCGCGTCTTCGACATCGACGTGCGGGTGCATGCCACGTTCTTCTTCATCGTGGCCTACTTCGCGTACGCGTGGGGCGCCGCTCGCGAACCGGGAGGGCTCTACGGAGCCCTCTACGGAGTCGTGCTGGTGCTGCTGCTGTTCGGCCTGGTGGTCATGCACGAGCTCACCCATTCTCTTGTGGCCCGGTCGTTCGGGGTGGGGGTGCGCGATATAACGCTGCTGCCCATCGGCGGAATGGCCGCGATGGACGAGATGCCCAAGGAGCCGCGCGAGGAACTCCTCGTGGCCGTGGCCGGGCCGATGTCGAACGTGGTCGTGGGGGTGATCATGGCGGCGCTCGCGCCCCTGCTGATCGACACTTCGCTGTTCGGCGACTTCGGCAGGTTGTCCGACGCCCTCTTGGCGCCCGGTCTCCAGGGCGCCTACCTCTACCTTCTCTTCGTGAACTTCATGTTGGCCGTCTTCAACCTGCTTCCCGCGTTCCCCATGGACGGGGGGCGCGTGTTCCGCTCCGTTCTCGCCATGCGCATGGGCCGGGCCAGGGCGACCCGCGTCGCGGTGGGTGTGGGTCAGGTGCTTGCGGTCCTGCTGGGGCTGCTTGGAGCGTTCGGCGGCGGCATCCTGATGGTGATCGTGGCGGTGTTCATCTTCTTCGGCGCGCAGGCGGAGGGCAGGGGGGACGAGATGAAGGGTGTTCTGGAGGATCTCCGGGTCGCCCAAGCCGTGAACGTAGAGGTCGAGACCGCACGGCCCGAGCAGAGCATCGGCGAACTGGCGGCCCGCCTCTTCCACACCTACCAGGCCGACTTCCCCGTGGTGTCTCACGACGGCTCCGTGCTCGGTGTGGTCACCCGCGACAGACTCATCTCCCTCCTCGGGCAGCATGGGCCCGAGTTCCCGGTCTCCGAGGCGATGCGCGTCGACGTACCTACAGGCAGCCTCACCGACTCGGTGTACGATGTGTTCCAGCGCATGCAGAGTTCGGGTTCCAGGGTGATGCCCATCGTCGAGCAGGGCCGCTTTGTCGGCATGGTCTCGTTGGAGGATATCGGGGAGGCGTTCGCCCTTCTCTCGGCGACCGGACCGGAGTTCGCCGAGAGAGTGCCCCGGGAGCCCAGGTGAACACCCCCAAGCGGGTTTGTCTTGGCGTCTCCCGGGTACGAACAGCCCGGTCGGCGGCCCGGCGATGCGGTCGTCATCACTCGATCTGATAGGAGGCGGAAATAGGGTCTGAATCGGATCAGACGACGCGCTGGGCTTTGGTGGTAGACCTCGATGTCTGCACGGGCTGTCAGGCCTGCATGGTGGCCTGCCTTGCCGAGAACAATGTGGGGATCGTGGGCGAGGAAGAGGCGGCCATGGGCCGCGCCCAGCATTGGATCCGTATCGAGCGCTACTGGGACGAAGGCGAGTATCCCGAGGCCCGTGCTCAGTTCGTCCCGGTGATGTGTCAGCAATGCGGCAACGCCCCCTGTGAACCGGTGTGCCCGGTCTTTGCTTCGGTGCACTCCGAGGACGGCCTGAACAGCCAGGTGTACAACCGTTGTATCGGCACCCGTTATTGCGCTCACAACTGCCCCTACAAGGCGAGGGTCTTCAACTTCTTCGCTCCCCAGTTCCCCTCTCCGCTCGAACAGCAACTGAACCCCGACGTCACGGTGCGCAGCGTGGGCATCATGGAGAAGTGCACGTTCTGCGTGCAACGGATCAGGCGGGTGCGCGAACAGGCGAGGGTCGAGGACCGGCCCATCGCCGACGGCGAGATCATGCCGGCGTGCGTGCAAACCTGTCCGCCTGGAGCACTGGTGTTCGGGGATGCCGGAGACCCCGATTCACAAGTGTCGCGCCTGATGGCGAGTCGTCGAGGCATCCGCCTGCTCGAGGCGTTCAACACCGAGCCGTCGGTGGTCTACCTGAAGCGAGAGGGCGGCTTGGATGTCTGAACGGGGTGGACCGGGGGTGAAGGGAAAGGGCGACGGACCCGAGTCGACGGGAACCGGCTCGACCCCGGAAAAGGCCGCGCTGGCCTTCGAGGCGGCCGGGGTCAAGACCATGCCGGCCCTCACCGAGGACGACCTGCGCGCTCTCGATCGAGATCTCGACGCACGCGTCTTCGGCGCCATGCAGAGCATCAGCATCCGCTACCTGCTGCTCGTGGGGTTCTTGGGGTCGGTGGTGGCCTTCGGCGCGTTCGCTTTCGGTTGGCAGATCTACAAGGGCATCGGGGTCGCGGGCATCAACCGCCCGGTCTTCTGGGGCTTCTACATCGCGAGTTTCGTGTTCTGGATCGGCATCAGCCACGCGGGCACGCTCGTGTCGGCCATCCTGCGGGTGCTGAAGGTCGAATGGCGCATGCCGCTCACCAGGGCGGCGGAGGCCATGACGCTCTTCGCTCTCATGATCGGCGGGCTGTTCCCGATCATCCACCTGGGTCGGAACTGGCGTTTCTACTGGATGATCCCCGTGCCGAACGAGCGCGGCCTCTGGCCGAACTTCCGGTCGGCGTTGATGTGGGACCTGCTCGCGATCCTCACCTACATCACGGCGAGTTCCCTCTTCCTCCTGCTCCCGCTGATACCCGATCTGGCCACAGCGCGCGATCGCACGCGGGGCCTTCGACGCCGCATCTACGGCCTCCTGTCGTTCGGCTGGCGTGGCACGCAACAACAGTGGCATCGTCTGCACGTGGCGATGCGGGTGTTCACCATCGTGGTCATACCGATCGCAGTGAGCGTGCACACCATCGTCTCGTGGGATTTCGGCATGACGCTTGTGGAGGGGTGGCGCAGCACGGTGTTCGGCCCCTACTTCGTCATCGGCGCCATCTATTCGGGGATGGCCGCCCTTGTGACCGTGCTGGTGCTCGTGCGCCGTTCGCTCCAACTCGAAGACTACGTGACGCTGCGGCACTTCGACCGCTTGGGGAAGGTGCTGCTCGCGGTGTCGGTGATCTGGTTCTACATGTTCTGGGCGGGGTTCCTCACCGACTGGTACGGCGGGAGCACCGTGGCGAAGTTGATCCAGCACGAACACCTGGTGGGCCATTCCGCCGTGCTCTTCTGGACGATGATGGTGGTTAACGTGCTCGTCCCCTTCCTCTTTCTGTGGTTCCGCAGGGTGCGCACATCGATGACCGCCATGCTGGTCATCAGCCTACTGGTGAACGTGGGCATGTGGATCGAGCGCTTCCTCATCGTCACGTCACCCGGGATCAACTCGCTCTCGTACAATTGGGGTTCTTACACTCCCCAATGGCCCGAGATCGCCATAGCCACGGCGACCTTCGCCGCCTTCGCGCTGCTCTACGTCTTGTTCTCGAAGGCGCTGCCGCTGATCTCCCTCTGGGAGGTCAAGGAGGGCTGGCGGGTCGACCGGTGGCGTCGTGAAGGCCTCGTCGAAGCCGAGAGCGACGTACCGTCCCTCACAACGGGCGCGACGGCGGTGACGGGCGCGACTGCGACTGCGACGACCGCGGCCGCGACTGCCGGCAGCCGAGGAGGCGCAACGTGAGAGGGAACGGGTTCGTCTCTGCGCGGGTCGATGGGGAGCGCGGCGTGGCCTCCGCGCTGAAGGCCCTGCGCGAAGCGGGAGTACCGCGCGAACGCATCGAGGTGCTCTCCGACCTGCCCCTGCCCGAGAGCGTGCTCGGCGGCCGGATGCGCGCCACGAAGGTGCCGTGGTGGACCGCCACAGGCCTCGTCATCGGCCTGCTCACGGGTGTGTTCTTCTCGATTGGCACCCTGTTCCTGTACCCCCTGCTCGTGGGCGGCGAGGCTTCGCGCGTCGCGCCGCCGAACTTCATCATCATCTACGAGCTCACCATGCTCGGCATCGTCGTGGCCACCGCGCTCGGGTTCTTCCTCGAGACGCGCGGGCGGGGCCCGCGCCGGCCTTACTTCGAGGGAGTGAGCGTGGGCGAGATCTTCGTGGTGGTTGATATGCCGCCCGACCTCGTCCCCTCACGCGTGCGGTCGGTTCTCGAGTCGCATGGCGCGGAACCCCTGCCCGACCAGAGTGAGACTACATGAGCGACGAGACCACGCGCACCGAGACATCTGCGGCACCCGATGCCGGAGTGCATGAGGCGGGTGTGTCCCACGCGCCGCCCGACGCCGGCGTGCCCGAGCGCGCGGGTGTGCCGGGCCAGGAAGCCGGCGCCGCCTCGCGGCGGCAGCGCCGCATCCTGATCGGTCTGCTCGCTGTCGTCGTCTTAGCGGTGCTGGTCGTGCTGGTGGCCCAGCTGTTCACCGGGTGCTGGGTCGACGTGGGGAACGAGATGGGCCGGCAACCGAATGTCGGCTATGTGGAACCTCCGCGCGGGTCGGCTCCCGACGAAGCTGTGCCCTTCCAGGGGCCCGACGTCATGCCCGGCCTCGGGTCTCCCGCCAACCCAGTCACGCGCACCGCTGAGTCGGTCGAGCGCGGCGGCCGCAGCTACGGCACCTTCTGTCTGCCGTGCCACGGCGAGGTCGCCCCGGGCGGGCAGCCGGGCATGGTGGGCATGCTCTTCGCCCCGCCTGTGCCGAACCTCGCCGATCGCATCGACTCGCTGATCGACGGCGACGTGTTCCTCGCGGTGACCAAGGGCTTCGGGCGCATGCCCGCGCTCGCATCAAGGTTGTCGGTGGAGGAGCGCTGGCACCTGGTCAACTACCTGGGTGCTCAGGGTGACGGCGGGCCCGCGCCCGCCGGGGACTCCGCCATCCTCCGCGGCGCCCACCTGTTCGGCGTGCAGTGTGCGTCGTGTCACGGGCCCTCCGGTCAGGGGGCCTTGGGCTCGTCTCTCCACCCGTCGAGTCTGATGGCCGAGGCCTCGCTCGACGAGATCAAGTCTCTACTCCGGGCGGGTCGCCCCGGTCTCGGCATGCCCTCGTTCGGAGGCCGCCTTTCCGAGCAAGACCTCGACGACCTGGCTGTGTTGTTGAAGCAACTCCAAGCGCAGGGGCCGTCGGCGCTCGAGGATCCCACCAGTCGGCTTCGGGAGACCACGACCACAGTCCCGGACACCACCGTCACCACGGGTACCGGAAGGACCGGCACCACACTCCCCGCGACCACCACTACCACGGTCCCGGGCACTACCACGACCACCTCGGGCGGCGGGGTGGCGGCGAGGGCGCTGGGGCAGAAGGTCTACACCGCCAACTGCCTAGGCTGCCACGGGGTCGACGGGTCGGGTGGTCTTGGCCCACGTTTGAAGCCGAGCCCATTCGTCGCCGGCTCCAGTGACGACGTGGTACGTGGGGTCATCGAGAACGGTGTGGCGGGAACGGCGATGCCCAATTGGGGCGGGCGCCTGTCGGCCGACGAGATCTCCGCGCTGGTCGACCTCCTGCGCATCTGGCAGGAGCCTTCGCCGTCGGGGGCCACCGCCACAGGCGGGCCCCCCGAGACCGTCCCCTTCTCGCACAAGGCGCACGTGGCAAAGGGCGTCACCTGTCTATTCTGCCACAGCTCGGCTGCGCGTGGCCCGGCCGCCGACCTGCCGGCCCTCGAGTTGTGTGTGGGGTGCCATCGATGGATATCCACACAGACGCCCGACACCCAGGCGGTGCTCGACGCCTTCGACGAAGGCAGGGTCGTGTCGTGGGCGCGGGTCTACAACCTGCCCGATTTCGTGTTCTTCAGCCATCAGCCTCACGTGGTCGTGGCCAAGGTCGACTGTGCCACGTGCCATGGCGACGTGGGTTCCATGACGCTCGCTAAGCGGGCCGTGCGCCACACCATGGGCTTCTGTCTCGGGTGTCACAAGCAGCAGGCCGACAATCAGCGGCTGATCGACTGCCAGATCTGCCACAAGTAGGCGAAGAGACGAGGGAGACGGCGTGTTCACGGAGATGAGCAGAAGGGATTTTTTCAAGAAGGCGGGCGTGCTCTCCGCTGCCCTGGCCCTGAGCGGCTGCGGGGGCGACCGCGCCGAAGAGAGGTTGGTGCCGTTCCTTCGGTCTCCGGAGGAAGAGCTGGCCGGCGTCTTCACGCACTACGCCAGCCTGTGTCGGCAGTGCCCCGCGGGGTGCGGCATCCTGGTGACCACCATGGGAGGCCGCGCCCACAAGCTCGAAGGCAACCCCCGTCACCCGCTGAACCAAGGAAAGCTCTGTGCGCGCGGGCAGGCCGGGCTGCAGGCCCTCTACAATCCCGATCGCCTTGTCGGTCCACAGGGGCGCGCGGGCTCAGCCGACGGGTTCCAGTCGATCACCTGGGACGCCGGGCTCGGGCGCCTGACCAAGGCGCTGAAGGCGGCGGCGTCCCGTCCGGGGTCCGGGGCGGTACGGGCGTACGGTGGCCGGCTTCCCGACCACACGTACGGTGTGGCGGCGCGTCTTCTTGCCGGGCTCGAGGGCGGCGCCCCGGATACCGATCCTGCGGAGAGCGGCACCCGGCCGCTGGTGTGGGATCTACACCGGGCGCTCGACGGAGTGGGACTTCTCGACTCCATCACCCGCGAGATGTACGGCTCGCAGGCCGAGGGTCTGCCGTTCTTCGATCTCGCCTCCGCCGAGGTCGCGATCTCGTTCTCGGCCGACCTCTTCGGCACGTGGCTCTCTCCGGTGTACTACGGCAGGGCGTATGGCGAGATGCGGCGTGGCCGCGGAGTTACCCGCGGGTACCTTGCGCAGGTGGAGCCACGACTCTCGGCCACAGGTGTCAGCGCTGACGAATGGTTGGCGGTCGCGGCCGGGCGCGAGGCGTATGTGGCGCTCTGCCTGGGACGGGTGATCCTCGACGAAGGGCTCGCGGCCGGCCCGCGGCCCGCGGGTGTGGATGCGGTGTTCCAGGGTGTGGACGCTCGTGGCCTCGCCGCCGGCCTCGGGCTCTCCTTCGAGAGGCTTGTGCGTCTCGCCCGTATCTTCGGGAGCTCGCGGGCTCCTCTGGCGATCCCCGGCGGCGGCCTCGGGGCGGCCCGGAACGGCGCCGACGCCGTGCGCACCGTCATGGCGCTCAACCTACTGGTGGGGGCGCACGAGAGCACCCTCGGCGCGTCGTCGGCCAAGCCCGCCGACACGATCCTCGCTACCGAGACGGTCTCTTCGTTCGCCGAGGTGCGCCGGGCGATCGAGGACATGCGGTCGGGCTCTGTCGACGTGTTCCTGGTTCTCGACGGAGATCCCGTGCACGACCTCCCCTCTTCGCTGGGGTTCTCGGAGGCAGCCGCCAACGTGGGTCTGATCGTTGACTTCTCGCCGTTTCCCACCGACACCGGCGAGGCACTGGCGCATCTCCGTCTCCCCGCACCCACGTACCTCGAGACCTGGGGTTACCACGTGCCTCAGCCCGGGGCTGGGTTGGCCATCGTGGGCGCCCAACAGCCGGTGGTGCGGCAACTGCACGACACCCGCTCACCCGTGGACGTGCTCCTCGCGGCCGCCAAGGGCGTGGGCGGCCGTGTCGCCGAGGCGCTCCCGTGGGAGAACGAGGTGGCGTGCCTGAAGGACGTCGTGGACGGCCTACGCGAACGGACCGACGCCTCCATAACCTCTGGGGACCCCGAAGTCTTCTGGGTGCGCTGGCAACAGTACGGCGGTTGGTGGGCCACGCAGCCCGACGCGGACCCTCCGACCCCGCGGGCGGTGAGGCCGGGATTGGCCACGTCCGCGGCCGCGAACGTGGCGGACCCCGTCGAGGACGGGAGTGCGTTTCTGTTGCGGCCGTACGTGTCGCTCACGCTCGGTGACGGTCGTCACGCGAACCAACCTTGGCTGCATGAGACGCCCGACCCCATGACCTCGGTGATGTGGGACACCTGGGTCGAGATCGCTCCTTCCTCGGCCGCGCGACTGGGTGTCTCTACAGGCGACATGGTCAAGGTGACATCGTCGGTGGGGTCGGTCGAGGCGCCCGTCTACGTGTACCGGGGCATCGGCCCCGATGTCGTCGCGATGCCCCTGGGCGGGGGTCACCGTGCATACGGCCGCTACGCGGCGGGGCGCGGGGCGAGCGTGGGCGATCTCATCGAGCCGGTGGCCGGCGCCGAAGGTGAGCTGGCTTGGGGCGCGACTCGCGTGACCCTCGAGCCTACCGGTGAGTCGAAAGCCCTGGCTACTCTCGAAGGCTCCGAGTCGACGGTGGTTCCGGAAGGCCTGTAACAGGCGGGCTTGTTATGCGGCGAACCGTCTCGGCGAACCGTTCTTGGGGCGGGCGCGCCCGGGTTCGGTCGCGCCCGCCGCCACAAAGGCATCTGCCCCTATCTGCCCCTACTGTGAGCCGGTGCCGCCCTCGAGGGCGCTGAGCACGCGGCCCAGCTCCTCGATCATCCTGCCATACTCGGCCCAGTCTCCGCCGCGTTGCGCGGCGAGGGCGGCCTCGTAATACTGCTGCGCGAGCGCCGCGAGCTGAGCCGGGTCGGTGGGCAAGGCCGCCCCCGGGTCGGGCGCTGTGCCGGGAAGGGTCGTGGTCGTCGTACCGGTCGCCGGAGGCGTGGTGATGGTCGTCGTTCCGCCGGGTACCGTGGTCGTGGTGCCCGCTGTGGTGGTCGTGGCGCCGGTGCCCCCGAAGAGCTCGGCGAGGCCGTCGGCCAGAGTCTCGCTCATCACCGTGCGGTTCTCGTAGCTCACAATCACCCGGGTGAGTTCGGGGATGGGGTTAGTGCCGGAGGCCTGCAGGTACAGCGGTTCCACGTAGAGCAGTGAGTCCTCTACCGGCACGACGAGCAGGTTGCCCCTGATCACCTGGCTGCCCGCTTGATCCCACAGGGTGAGTTGCTCCGAGATGCGCGGGTCGTTCGAGATGCGCTTCTCGATCTGGGCCGGTCCGAAGAAGATCCTGTCCTTCGGGAACTCGAACACCACGAGCTCTCCGTATGCATCGCCGTCCATGCGGGCCGCCACCCAGGAGATCATGTTCTCCTTGCCTGCCGGCGTGAACGGTTGGAGAAGGAGGAACTCCTCCTTCTGCTCGCCGGGGAGCGCCATGATCACGTAGTACGGCACCATGGTGATCTGCTCGCCGGCGTAAAGCTCGGTGGGTACCACCCGCACGTCTTCCTTGTTGTAGAACACCTGCGGGTCCTGCATGTGGTAGACGCCCAGCACCGCGGTCTGGATGGTGAAGAGGTCCTCCGGATAGCGCAGGTGCCTTCGCAGATCGTCGGGCATCTGGTCGCCGGGGGTGAAGAGGCCGGGGTAGACCCGACCGAGCGTCTTGGCGATCGCGTCGTCGGGGTCTATTTGGTAGAAGGTCACCGTGCCGTCGTAGGCGTCCACGACCACCTTCACGGAGTTCCGCAGGTAGTTCAGCGCGCCGTGGGGCTGGGAGTAGGGGAAGCGGTCGGTCGACGTATATGCATCCCAGATCCATACCAGAGTGCCATCGTCTCTGATCACAAGGTAGGGGTCGCGGTCGTACCCGAGGAACGGCGCGATCGCGCGCACACGCTCGGCGATGGTGCGCTTGAACATGATCCTTGAGTCCGGGGTGAACTGCCCGCTGAGCAGGAATTTCGGCGTGCCCATGCGGATGCTGAAAGCCGCACGACGCCAGAATGTGCCCACGCCGACGCCGCCCTTGCCGTCGTACACCGTGAACACGTTCTCGTTGCCGCGCCCGTAGTCGAATTCCTTGGCCGTCGTCCCTACGAGTACGTACTCGTTGCCGGCCTCGCCGTAGTAGATGCCCGGTCGGGTGATAGTGAGGTCCGGGTAGCGGCTTTGGGGCGGTATGTCCTGCACGAAGAAGTCGGGCAGTCCCTCGGGCGTCGCTCCGTTCACGCGGCTCACCACCGCGCCGTAACCGTGGGTGTAGGTGAGATGCTCGTTCACCCATGTGCGCGCTCGAGCGTCAAGCTTCCCCACCTCGAACTCGCGGGCCGCGAGCGTGACCTGCCGATAGACGCCGTCCACCTCGTATCTGTCGATGTCGACATCGCGAAAGCCGTAGTAGGGGCGCAGCTCCTGGAGCTGCTTGTAGGCGTCGAGGAGCGGCCGCGGATCCCAGAGGCGGATGTTGTCGATGGTGTTGGAGTTGCGCTCGATGTCTTCCATCGTCAACTGTTGTTGGGCCGGGAAGGGCAGGGTCTCTACGCCTTCCAAGTCGAACGCCCATCGCGTCGCCTTGATGTTCTCCTCGATGTACGGGGTCTCGGCTTCGAGCTCGTTCGGAGAGACGCGCCACTGTTGGATCACCGAAGGGAGGATCTGTCCCGCGAGCAACCACACGACCGCCAGGAGGCCGACTGCCACGATGGGGAGTCTCCAGCCTCGGTAGTGGATGTTCACGAGGAGGATCGCGGCGGCGATCAATGAGACGATCGTCAGTATCCTCAGAACGGGCAACTCTGCGATCACATCGGTATAGGTGGCCCCGAACACCACGCCGCGAGGCGAGAGCACCAGTCCCCAGGCGGATAGGGCATAGTCGGCAGCCTTGAGTAGCAGGGCGATCGCCGCAAGCGAAGACAGGTGGCCCTTGACGTGCGGCGCGAGGCTGAATCCTCTCTTCTCGTCGGCCACGACGGCCCGATCGAACACGTAGACGCCTATGGTCCCGGCCAGCGTCAAGAAGAGAGCGAAACTCAGGAAGGCCAGCGTGCGCTCCAGTAGGGGCAACGTGAACACGAAGAACGAGGCGTCCTTGCCGAACACGGGATCGGTGAAGTCGAAAGGCGTCCGGTTGAGGAACATGAGGGTCTCTTGCCACAGGCCACCCGCTCCCACGGCGAAGAAGAAGCCGAGCGCGAGGGAGGCCGCAAGGATCACCTTCGTCACGGAGCGGTCCCGCGTGGGGATGAGCTCGAGCACGTCGTCGCGTCCCTGCACGCCGGCAAGGCGGATACGCGGAGATAGGCGGCGGGCCAAGTAGAGGTTCGAGAAGAAGATCGCCACGAACGTCACCCACCCTACGGCTCCCAGCGCGAGACGAGCCCAGATGCGGGTGAGGAACACACCCTCGAACGCGACCTCGCGGTACCAGAGCAGCTCAGTGTAGATGGTCACCGCGAGGATCACGAGTAGCAGGAAGGCCGGCACGGCGAAGGCCAGCACCTTAGGCAGCCGACCTTTCAATCCGCGGCGGCCTGTCTTCTTGGCGTCTCCCTGTGCTCCGCTCCCCCCCGAGCCCTGGCCCCTTTCGGTGAACCAGCGTATCGCCATGGTCAGCGCCTCGAAGCCGTTCCTGGGGAGTTTGGGCCCGTTCGACGGCCCTTCGTCGAATCCACCTGTTGGGCCTATGATGGCCTCCTTGAATCGTACGGGTGTCCCGCGCGCGGGACACCCGGCGCGGGCTGCTATCCGCCGCCCATTCTATCTTATTCGAGGTCGCATCGTGGTAGGTCGCTTTTCGAGACCGAGGTCGCGGACCTCGCGCTTTCGCAGCGCCCTTCGCCACGAGCGAGGGCGGCCCCGGGGGGCCGCCCTCCAAGATTCTCTACGTGCGCGCTCTACGCGCGTGGCCGAGCCGTCCGCGCGTGGGGATGGGCCGTCTCAGACCGCGTAGGCCCACATCGCGAGCACGAGCAGCACGACCGCGACCACGGTGACGCTTAACATCACGAAACCGAAGGACCTCGGCACGGCAGTCTCGACCGCAACAACGGGAATGTGCCTTTGCGCTTTCATAGTCCCCCCTATCGGTACCCGCACTGACTTCCGGGCCCCTCGCCACGTGATGGCGTACTCCGGATGCCGTGTCTATCGGTCGAGAGCGAGCCGACCTTGAGTGCGATCCACGCAGCGCTCTTGTCGCGATGCCCGCTGGTATACTTCTGTGGACGATCGGTGTCGCCTGCCCCCACGCGTCGCCAGCGTGGGTCGCCACCCGAGGAGGAAGCCGACCCGTGACCACCCAGGCCATCGAGGAGTACCTCGAGTCCATCTACAAGCTCAATCTCCGCGGAGGCAGGGTGATCGCCGCGAGACTGGCCGAAGACCTCGGTGTGTCGGCTCCCACAGTCACCGAGATGTTGCGCCGCCTGCGCAAAGCCGAACTCGTGATCACCGTTGCGGATAAAGAGATCGTGCTCACCGACTCAGGGCGAGCGGCGGCTGAGGTGCTCATCAGGCGTCACCGTCTCTCCGAACGGCTGCTCACCGACATCCTGGGCATGCCGTGGTCTCAAGCGCATGAGGAAGCGTGCAAGTTCGAGCACGTGATCTCACCCGCGGTCGAGGCGCGGCTGGCGAAGGTGCTCGACTACCCTTCGACGTGTCCTCACGGAAACCCCATCCCCGGCATGGGCACCGAAGGAGACGACCTCGTGCGTCTCAGCGACACCCCCGTGGGCTCTCGGGCCGTGCTCAGGTGTGTCGAGGCCGAAGACGAGGAGCTCCTCACGTATGTGGAGGGGCTGGGGTTGGTGCCGGGGGCCGAGATCGACGTGCTGGGCTATGCTCCGCTCGAGGGCCCGGTGGAGACCCTGGTGGGGGGAGTCCGCGTCTCGGTGGGGTTGGCGGCCGCGGAGCGTCTTCTCGTGAGGGTCGCCGACTCCGAGGAGAGGAGCCGGGGGGACGGGCGCACCAAGAGATAGACTCGCGGTGCGCGGGCGCTCGTCAAGCGGGCTCGCTCGTCAAGCGGGTTCTATTTCGTGCCGCGCTACCGGCCCCGTCTTCACGAACCGTTGGAGTACGTCGATCAGCTCGGCGACTGCCGCGTCCGCGTTCTCGCCCTCCGTGATGGCGTCCCTCACGCACCCTTGGACGTGATCCTCCAGCACGATCAGCCCGACCCCCTGCAGCGCGGCCATGACGGAGGAGACCTGAGTGAGTACATCGACGCAGTACTTCTCTTCGTCGATCATCCTCTGGAGCCCGCGCACCTGGCCTTCGATCCGCCGCAGGCGTGCCAGCAGCTTAGGCTTGTCGTCAATGTAGGATGCCATGTTCCGCTCGCCTCCCGCACATGTATCGAGCCGGCCGGAGCAAGCCCGATCCGGTCCCGGTCGCCGCCGCCGCATAGGGATAGGGGGTATCGGGTACTATACAGCATCCAGTTCCGCGAAGTAAGCGCGGCACCGGTAGTTGTCGATTCCCGACGTTGCGAAGCGAGGTTCACCCATGATCGCGAAGACCTACTCCGTCCCCGACGTCAGCTGCGAGCACTGCAAACGCGCCATCGAGGGAGCGCTCGGCCCGATGAAGGGCGTCTCACGAGTGCTCGTGGACATCGATCGGAAGTCGGTGGACGTCGACTTCGACGAGTCCGTCACGCCGGAGGCTGAGGTGCTCGCGCGACTCGATGAGGAGGGCTACCCCGTCGCCGGTTGAGTCCGCGGCCCCGTGACGGCGGCCCCGTGACGGCTCGTTGCCGGCTGAGGTCCGCGGAGGGCTACCCGGATGCGGCGGTCTCTCCGCGGTAGGCTCGCACGAAACACCACAGCACGAGGACGACGGTGGATCCCACCGCGAACGCCGTGATGAGTTCGATGTCCTGGGGGTTGGGTACGCGTGGGTGGTTACCGAACCCGTAGTCGGCGAGGTCGTTGATGCCGTACCACACGGCCACGAGCAGCGCGTGGTGGAGCCGTGGGCGAAGGAGGGGCACCAACAGGAGCCCTTCGAGCACCATGCCGAAGTGGTTCGCGCTGAGGACGACGGCTTCGATCGAGTAGCGTCCACCCGAGAGCGCGTTGGTGAACCACACCCAATCGGTCCACAGCCCGTACTTGACGCACCCGGTGACGGCCAACAACCCGAGGAACTCCCAGCGTTTGCCGTAGTGGAAGGCGAGTAGGGCGAACGCCCAGAGGGTGGCGGAGAGCGGGCTGTCGGGCACGAACGGCCAAAGGTAGAGCGGTGCGGCCAAGATGTCCGAGCCATACCAGTAGATGTAGCCTGAGACCGCACTGAGCAGGTTGATCGCGACGAGCGTCCACACGATCCACGGTGTTCCCACCACTCGGTACGAGAGTCTCCGCCACAGGCTCGCGGCCCCCGCCCGGGGCGCGCCTGTCGGATCGGGCGACGGGCCGGCAGTGGGGGCGGGTTCCCGGGGGACGGATGGCGTCGGCTCGGTGGTCACGTCGGCAGTATACCGAACCGCATTCGCGAACCACGAGTCGCCCTGCTTCGGGACGCTGCGCCCGGCGTCGGAAGCCGCGTTACGGTCACCGAGCGTTACGGTCACCGGAAACGCGGGTACAGAGAGTGCGTCCCATCAGGGAACACCCTCTCGCACGCCGGGGAATCCTTGTCGGTGGTTGGTCCGCCTGCTAATATACCCCTCTGGGTATATGGCGGACCGGAAGCTCCATACGCGGGCGAGGTTCGAGAGTCGGGTACTGGGTCGCCTCTGGTCACCTTCGCATCGCGGTGTACAGCAGGGGAGGGGTCGGCCGGACGCAACGAGAGAAGGAGAGGTCGAGAGACATGGGTAGTGGTATCGTCGAGGATCTGAACGCCGAATCGTTCGACACCGTCGTACTGGCAGCGGACGGCTCGGTGATCGTGGATTTCTGGGCTCCGTGGTGCGGGCCGTGCAAGATGGTCGGGCCGGTGCTCGAGAAACTCGCCGCCGACCACGAAGGCAAGGCGAAAGTCGTCAAGGTGAATGTTGACGAGAACCAGGAGCTCGCCGCCAAGTTCGGCATAATGAGCATCCCGACCGTGATCCTGTTCGAGGGCGGGAAGGTCAAACAGCAACTCATCGGCGCGCGCAGTCAGAAG
Source organism: uncultured Actinomycetes bacterium (assembly GCA_947085635.1). Taxonomy (GTDB): domain Bacteria; phylum Actinomycetota; class Thermoleophilia; order RBG-16-64-13; family RBG-16-64-13; genus JAHJSA01. The sequence goes on from CAMTXC010000006.1 coordinate 45,962, forward strand.
GACTACGAGCGCGAGTTCGGCCTCGCCTGAGAGGTCCGAGGAGGTCAATAGATTAGATGAATACCGTCAAGACGGGTGAGATGATCGTCGTGGGCTCGCGCATGTTCGACGCGTGCCGCGGAGGTGGTTGAGCGCCTCCTCTGTCTCTGGAAGAGACGGTCGGCTACATCAATCGCTACCTGCAGCAAGACTACGGTGACCACGTCAACGTGGGCTACATCGACGTCGATAGTCCAGCCATGAAGGAGTATCCTGCCTTAGCGGAGGCGGTGGAGCTCGGTCGCGGCGTCCCGCTCGTCCTGGTGGGCGACACGGTGAAATCTCCGGCGGCTCTGTCGTTCGCGTGGATCGTCAACGAGTTCAAGGCTCTGGGGGTACTGTAGACATGGCTTCGTATGACCTCAAGTGCTCCGGGTGCGGGCGGCAGTTCGAAGTGTTCGTGCAGGGCTTCCTGAAAGACCAGCACCGTGCGTGCCCGGACTGCGGCAGCTCGGAAGTCGAGCAGCTGTTCACCGGGTTCATGATGGGTTCCATGGGGGCCCGCGACTCGGTCGCGTGCGCCTCGGCGCCGCCCTCCGGCTGTTCGCATGCCGGCTTCGGCTGAGCGCACTGAATGATGGGGGCCCGTGGGGCCCCCGACTGTTCTTACTCGGCCCACACCGGGCCATGGCGGACGTTGCGGAGGTGGCTGAGGTGAGTGGTGCGATCGGAGAAACGGCGGAGCGAATGACCCGCAGGTGGGTCGCGTTCCTTGTCATCTCGTCCGTGGTGCTGGTGTTCGCTCTGTGCGCGGCCGCGCCGGCATCCGCCGCGAGTCTGACTCCGGATCAGGAGGCGCTCGCGTCTGACCTCGACGGCAGGCTCATCTCTCCTTGTTGTTGGACTCAGACGATCGCCGTGCACGATAGCCAGATAGCCGAGGAGCTGAGGGCGCAGGTGCGCCTGCTCGTGGCTCAAGGCCTGACCGAGGACGACATTCTCGACGCGCTCGTCGCGCAGTACGGCGAGGAGATCCTCGCGGCTCCCCGGGCGGCCGGGTTCAACCTGCTCGCCTACGCCCTCCCGGCTCTCATCATCATTCTGGGGGTCGTGGGCATCGCCCTGCTCGCCTTGAGGTGGCGTGACGGTGGCGCCGAGGTCGCGCCCGCGGCGGCCGCAGTGGGCGACCGGGGCGTATCCGCAGAGCGGGATCCCCTCCGCTCCCGCCTCGACGAGGAGCTTTCCCGCTTCGATTCCTGAGTCGTAGGCAGCCCGTCTCTCGTGCGGAGTACAGCCGTGTCGTCGATCTGAGACCGTTCGGCGACCATGGCGACCGTTGGGCGGTCAAAGCGACCGTTCGCCTGGGGCCCACCCTACGCTCGTCGACCAGCCCTATCTCGTGAGGCCTGCGGGCCCTACAATCCTCCAAGGCTAGGCGCGGGGGGCGTTGCCGGCCAATCTCCATTATCTTCACGGTTGTGTACTCCCGCGCTTGCTTCGGTTCGGAGTCGGGCAAAGAGAGAGGTCGCGCCTTGGGAATCACCCGCTTAGAGTTCTTCAAATCACTGTACGGCAGTGCCGCGGGGTGGTCTGTGGTCGCCTTCGTACGGGCCATGTTCAGGGGGGGAGCGTCGTGACGGACATCCTTGCCGCACGCGGCCTCACCCGTCGCGATTTCCTCAAAGTCTGCGGCGGCTTGGCGGCGGCCATGGGATTGGGCCAGGCGGCCGTTCCCGGCATCGCCAAGGCCTTGGAGGCGGCGGCGAAGAGGCCGCCCGTCATCTGGCTCGACTTCCAGGAGTGCCTGGGTTGCACTGAATCCCTCTCGAAGAGCCGCTATCCCGATTTCCTGAACATCGTCCTCGACATGATCAGCCTCGAGTACCATGAGGCTCTCATGGCCGGCGCCGGACATCAGGCGGAGGCGAAGCTCAAGCAGTCGATGGCCGACAACAAGGGCGCCTACGTGCTGGTGGTCGAGGGTTCGGTTGCCACCAAGATCCCGAGCGCCATGACCATCGCCGGTCGTACTTCGGTTGACATCGCGCGAGAAGCTCTTACCGATGCCGCACTCGTGATCGCCGTGGGCAACTGCGCCTCGTTCGGCAACGTGCAGGCCGCCCACCCCAACCCCACCGGGGCTATGGGGATGCTGGCCTTCATGGAGCAGGAGGGCATCGACACGGGCAAGCTGGTGCAGTTGCCCACCTGCCCGGTCAACCCTATCCACGTCACCAGCACCGTGAGCTACTTCCTCACCTACGGGAAGCTGCCCGAGGTCGACCAGTACCGTCGACCCAAGATCTTTTTCGGGCGCAAGGTGCATGACGAATGTCCTCGCCGCGCGCATTTTGACGAGGGGCGGTTCGTGGAGGTCTTGGGCAGCCCCGAGGAGTTCGAACGCTATTGCCTTTACAAGATGGGGTGTCGCGGCCCGCACGCGTACGCGGACTGCGCGACAGTCCTCTGGAACAACAAAGCCAACTGGTGCATCGGTACCGGTTCATGCATTGGCTGCAGTGAGAAAGACTTCTGGGACGAACTAACGGACTTCTACGCCCCCATGCCCGGGGTGGCTGTGCCGGGCTTCGGCGGGATCCGTGTAGGCGCCGACAGCGTGGGCATCGGGTTGGCGGCCGCAACCGGCGGCGCCATCGTCGCCCATCTGGCCGTCAGCGCGGTGAAAGGCCGTATCGGCAGGAACTCCGACGGCACGGTCGCGGAAGAGAAGGAGGAGTAGATGGCCAAGGTCGTCATCGATCCGGTCACACGTATAGAGGGTCACCTTCGCGTCGAGGTGGAGGTGGAGAACGGCAAGGTCGTCGATGCGTGGGCTTCGAGCACCATGTTCCGCGGCCTCGAGATGATCGTGGAGAACCGGCCCTGGATGGACGCGTGGCACTACACGCACAGGGTATGCGGCGTGTGCCCCACCCCGCACGGTCACAACTCCGCCATGTCGCTCGAGAACGCGGCGGGTGTCTCTCCACCGCCGAACGGGCGTCTCATGCGCAACCTGCTGGAGTGCGCCCAGCTCCTGCACGACCACGTGCTGTGGTTCTACATCTTGAACGGGCTCGACTACGTGAACGTGGTGAGCGCGCTCTCGGCCAAGGCGTCCTCGCCTCAACTGCAGGCTGTGCAGACACGGCTCAAGGCCTTCGTCGACTCAGGGCAGCTCGGCTTCCTCGAGAGCGGCTACTGGGATCATCCGGCCTACGCCCTCGACCCTGAACTCAACCTGCAACTTGCCGCCCACTACCTCGAGTCGATCAAGGTGCAGGCGGTCGCCTCGGAGGCCTCGGCCCTGTTCGGCGGCAAGTTCCCGTACCATATGTCCACTCCGCCGGGCGGGTTCTCCTCGGTGCCGCACCAGGACCAGATCGACCGCTTCGAAGCCAAGGTGCGTGAGGTCAAGGCTTGGATCGACGGCACCCTGGTGCCCGATCTCCTGGCGATCGCCCCCTTCTATCTCGACCAGGCCGGCATCGGTCAAGGTCATGGCAACTACTTCAGCTGGGGCGTCATCGACGAGGACCTCGAGGGTGGCGACCCCTACAAGCGGCTCTTCCCGCGGGGGGGCATCTTCGGAGCCTTCGACGGCAACCTCACCGTGCAGCAGGTGGACCACGAGGCCGACGTGCGCGAGTGGGTCACGAGCTCCTGGAACACCCAGTACGAAGGAGCCCTGCATCCCTGGGAGGGCATCACCGGCCCGGACTTCACCGGGAAAGAGGGCATCGGCGAGATCGACCGTGAGGGTCGCTACGCCTGGGAGAAGAGCGCGCACCTGAAGGGCGGCCCCGTGGAAGTGGGCCCGCTCGCCCAGATGCTCATGGCCTATCTCGGCGGACCGGCCGATCATCCCGCCAAGAAGCTCATCGACAACACGCTGGCCGCCGTCGGCCAGGCCGGCAACCCGGCGGTGCTCCTCTCGAACCTCGGCCGCATCGCGGCGCGGGTTCTCAAGGTGAAGATCATCGGCGACAAGACCCTGGACTACATCGCGCAGTTGCGGGCCAACATGGCTGCAGGCGACATGAACTTCTACACGCCTGTGCCCAAGAACCCCACCGGCCGTGGCTTCAGTGGTTGGGACGCCCCGCGCGGCTCGCTGTCCCACTGGGCCACCCTGGAGGACGGCCTGGTGAAGCATTACCAGATCATCACGCCGTCGGGCTGGAACTTTGCGCCGCGGGCCGGTGACGGTCGCGTGCGAGGCCCGGTGGAACAAGCACTCGTGGGCACGCCGGTCGCAGACCCGGAGCGCCCCTTGGAGGTGTTACGGACCTTACACTCCTTCGACCCCTGAATGGCCTGCTCGGTTCACGTGATTGAACCGAAGAGCAACAAGATCCTCAAGTTCCGCGTCAAGTAGGCCGGTGATCATGGCGAAGCTGCAGCTCATACGGAAGCACGACATCATCGAGCGGTTCATGCACTGGGTACACCTGGTGAACATGATCCTGCTCGTGTTGTCGGGCCTGCAGATCCACTTCCCGGCGTTCAACATCTTCGGCAGCATGAGCACGGCTCGATTCGTGCATTTCGTCGACATGTACGTGTTCTTCTTCGTCGGCGTGTTTCACGTGTACCAGTTCTTCGCAACAGGCAAGTGGAACGTGGCCGGGCCAACGCCGCGCAACATGGCCGGCACCGGAGCGGTCATCAAGTACTATCTGTTCATGGCCGACACGAAGCCGGAATACGGCAAGTACAACCCCTTGCAGATCATCACCTACTTCCTGCTGTTCGGCATCTCCGCCGTCATGGCGGTCGTGGGCTTCGCGCTCTACTGGCCGGTGCAGCTGGCGGTGGTGGTGAACGCCTTCGGAGGCATCATGACCCTGCGACAGGTGCACTACATCCTGGCGTGGGTGTTCATCGCGTTCAGCATCGTACATGTCTATCTGATCCTGACCCAGCCGCTCAAGTACACCAGGGCAATGGTCACGGGGCACTACTGGAAGCGTGCCGGCGGGTAGCTCTTCTGCATAGTCCGCAGCGCACCGGCGGCGCCCCTCGGCGCCGGCCGGTGCGGTCGGCCCTCGAGACGCCGTCACCCCCCAGGCGGCGTCTCGCCCTTTCCGGTTCGGAGCCCTCCGTGCATGGGGGCAGGGTCGTTTCCGGGACACCCTTCAACGGGTACATTCACATGAACACCGCCCTTGGAGGAATCCGTGCCTGCAGACCTACAGAGATCCGTTCACTACGACGTAGTCGTGGTCGGCGCCGGGCCGGCCGGCATCACGGCCGCCATCAACATCGCCAACCGCAAGCGCACGGTGCTGGTGCTCGACTCCCAGTCCCCGTTCTCGAAGGCGGGCAAAGCGCCCGCCGTGCCCAACTACCCGGGGTTCGCCTACGCCACCGGTGAGCAGCTCGGCGAGGCGTTCCTCCAGCACCTCGACCGCTTCGAGGTGCCCATCGTGCGCGAGAAGGCCTCGAAGATCATGGCCGACGACGACGGGTTCCTCGTGTTTACCGACCGTGAGATGTACCGGGTGAAGGCGGTGATCCTCGCCACCGGGGTGCATCGGTTGACCGATCTCGAGGGCGAGGATGCCCTGGTCGGGCGGGGGGTGAGCTACTGCGCCAACTGCGACGGCCGTCTGTTCGGCGGGCGGGAGGTGGTCTACATCGCCTACAGCCCGGATGGGGAGGAGGAAGCCTCCGTCCTCTCCGAGGAACTCGGCGTCTCCGTGACCTACCTGCCGCTGTACGCCGAGGAGCCGAACCTGCCCGAGAGCGTGAAGGTGTTGCCGCGGGAGCGCCCCGACCGGCTGTACTCCCGCGACGGCAAGGTGGCGGTCGAGTTGAAGAGCGGCCCCCTCGTGGTCGACGGGGTGTTCGTGCACAAGCCGAGCGTCGCTCCCGGCGATCTGGTCGAAGGCATCCAGGTGGAAGATGGGCACGTGGTGGTCGACCGGCGTATGGCGGCCGGAGTGCCCGGCGTGTTCGCGGCGGGGGACGCGACGGGCGAGCCGTACCAGATCGCGAAGGCCGTGGGCGAAGGCCAGGTGGCGGCCCTGCATGCTCTACGGTACCTGCGCGAGCGTGCACGTCCACCCACCCCGGAGGAGCCGCCGGCGCTTGCGGCGGCCGACTGCGTACCGCGATAGATCTTGAACGGCGTGCAGGTAGCGGACGAAGCCGGCGAGGGACCCCTTACAGAGGATCGCCTACTCCGCCTCGTGCTCGGCACGGCCGCATCGTGCGCGCAGCAGCGCCCTAGCGCTCTATGGCTCCCCTCCACGCCTGGATGCCCTGGGCCATGTCGAACACGTCTTTGTAGCCCGCCGCGCTGAGCATCGCCGCCGCCTCGGCGCTTCGGCTCGCTGTGAGACAGTAGACGATGATCGGGCGGTCGCCGGGCACCTCGGCCATGCGCGACTTGAGTTGTTGCACGGGTATGAGGACTGCGCCGGGGATGTGGCCCGCGTCGAACTCGCTTTGGGTTCGAACGTCGAGCAGGAAGACCTGTTCTCCCGAGTCGAGTCGCTCCCTCACCGTCTCCGGGCTGATCGAGGTGTATGTGCCCGCGCACCCCGAGAGTACTGCGATCGCTCCCACTATCGCCGCCGCCGCGAGTGCCGCGAGGGCGCGGCGTGCGGTGTCTTGGCGACTCATCGCTTCACGTCGAAGGGCCAGCGGCTGATACCGCCCTCCATGTTGTACACGTTCTCGTACCCGAGTTCCACCAGGAGTCGCGCCCCACGCTTGCTTCGGGCGGCGCTCAGGCAGTAGAGGATGATGTCGCCGCCGGTCTTCAGTTCTTGGTGTCTGCGGGGCAGGTCGTTCAGAGGCATCAACTTGGCCTTGGGGATATGACCCTGCGAGAACTCACCGGGGGAGCGGACGTCGATCAGTTGCACCCGGTCTCCTGCACTCAAGCGCGCCTTGACATCGGCCGGAGAAAGGTTGGTGTATCCCTGCGGTTCGCGATTGAACAACTTGAACATTGATCCAACTCCTCTTTGCGATGTGCCCCTCCGGGCGATACCGGTCAGGACTCCTTCATGGAAACGGCTTCGTACGGGCACTCCTCGACGCAATCGCCGCATCCCATGCAGTCCGACGGCTTGACGATCGCCTCCTCGTGGGGACCCATCTTGACGATCGCCTTGGTGCGGCAGGCCTTGCGTGCCGGGCACGGATAACAGGCCTCGCAGCGCGCGTAGTCGATTTGGGCGAGTCTCACCTGCCCCACTCCTCGGTCAGATACCCATGGGGGTATGCGATGCATCATGGTAGACGACGCGGCCGGGCTTTTCAAGGAACGAGGAGTGGAATGCGGGAGGAACCTGCTCGCGGCGGACGCGATCTACTCAGCGTGGAGCACTTGGAGCGGCGCACTGGGTTCTCGTCACTACATCGTGTAGTATCCCGTTTCGACGTTCTCCAGTGACGGGCACAGCGGAATATCGGACGGTCGAAAGGAAGCGCACGGATGAATAGGAACTACCTTGTCGCCATCATCGTGGCGGCCGTCGTCGTGGTCGGCCTCATCGTGGTGGTACCCAACCTCGATGGCGGGAACACCGGCGGAACCAGCGGAACCACTCTTGGATCCGCGCCGCCCATCCCTGAGGACGCCACCATGCCCGAAGGTCATCCCGACTTGGGGGAAGGCTCAGATGCGACCGGGACGGAAGCCTCCCTCGAGGCCCTCGTGGCCGAAGCCGAGGCCGCATATGAGGCCGACAAGACCGACCTGGTAGCAGTCCTGGCGCTCGGAGACGCGTATCTTCAGGCGAACCGAGTCGACGATGCTACCCGCGTGCTGAACGAAGCATTGGCAATCGATGCAGGGAACGCCGAAGCCAAGGCCGGTCTGGCCATGGTCGACTTCGTGAACGGCGATACCGCGGCCGCGCAGAGCAAGCTCGAAGCCGTCATCGCTGAGTCCCCCGACTCGCAGAGGGCCTTGTACGATCTCGCCGTGGTCTACTTCTCGACGGATCAGCGCGACAAGGCGAAGGACACCTGGGCGAAGGTGGTCGAGGTCAACCCGCTCAGCGAGCTGGGCGAGATGGCCAAGCAGTTCATCGATCTCATGGGTCAAACGGAGACCTCGGGCGGCAGCCCGCACGGCGCCGATGGGTCAACGGGGACCACGGCTACCACGAGCCAGTGATCGGGTTCGACCAGCCGGCCCTCGTGGGCCTCACCGGCCTCGTAGGCCTCGCGTGCCTCACCGGGAGAGTCACGCTTGTATCCTGAGCTCTTCAGCATAGGCCCGGTAACCATCCACTCCTTCGGGGTGATGATGTCGCTGGCCTTCCTGGTCTCGGGGGCGGTGGCCGCGTGGCAGCTCAAGCGTCGGGGGATAGACCCGGAGCTCGCGTACTCGCTGCTCATCGCCGCCATCGTCGGCGGCGTGTTGGGCGCCAAGGTGCACTATCTGCTCGTGCACCCCGATCAGTTCCGCGAAGCGGCGTTCAGCGGCTCGGGCTTGATCTGGTACGGCGGACTGTTCGGAGGCGTGATCGCCTGCACGGTGGTCGCCGCGCTGTCGAAGCCGCGCACGGCGCTCGTAGCCGACGCGATTGCTCCGGCCCTCGCGGCCGGCTATGCCGTCGGCCGGGTGGGGTGCCTGTTGAACGGCGACGACTACGGTGTCCCCACAAGCCTGCCCTGGGCGATGTCGTTCCCCCAGGGCTCTCCGCCGACGGATCTTCTGGTGCATCCCACCCAGATATACGAGAGCCTCATGTCGCTCGTCATCCTGGGTGTTCTGCTGTGGGTGCTCGCCCCTCGCCTCAAGCGGGCCGGCGCCTTGTTCTGGTCGTATGTGGGCTTGGCCGGCGTCGAGCGGTTCATCGTGGAGTTCGTGCGCACGAACGACGACGTCCTCTTGGGCCTCACGCAGGCCCAGGTGATCAGCGTGGTCCTCATGGTGGCCGGCGTCGCCGGCGTGTGGTGGCTCGAGTCGCGCCCCGCCGGTCTTGCGGCCGCCGGCGGTGGCTCCGCGGGAGGTCACCCAGGGGCCCAGCGGGTGCGGTCCTCCTCCTCGCCGCGAGTCTCTACCGGCGGCTCGAAGGCGGGCGGCTCGAAGGCGGACGGCTCGAAGGGTCAAAGAAAGCACACGCGGGCGTGAGGGTTGGCCCCTCCGCAGACTCACCGACTTGCGCATAAAATAGGAGAAACCGACTTCAGGAGTGGTCTCGATGGTCTTCGGCATGATTTCACGGATCCGGCTACGCGCCGTCCTCTACATCGCGGTGCTCGTGACGACCTCGCTGATCCTGGCCGCATTCGTCGCAGCCCAGCCGGTCGCAGCCGAGGAGCACACGACCACGTCGACCACGTCCGGCACGACCGACGAAACGACCTCGGTCACGACGGGCGGTACGACCAGCGAGACGACCACAGCCGTGGTCGCTCGACCCGGCGTCACCCCTGCCCCAGAGGGCTACGAACCGGTGAACCCCGGCTTGGTGGCCGCGCAGATGGGGGTGCAGATCTGGCCGGAGTACGACACCAAGGACGTGCTGGTGCTTCTCGACGTCACCCTGCCGGCTACCACCGTGTTCCCCTACTCCTTCAGCTTCTACGTGCCGAAGGGGGCGAGGCTCGCCGGCTTGGCGGAGATCACCGAGGCCGGCGGCTTCGACTACACGCTCGGCGTCCCCGTCCAGGTCCCCGGCGAGGTGATGGACCTCGTCACCGTCACGGTGCCCAAGCGCCCGGTGCTTCGACTTGAGTACTACTACGATCCAGGCGTCGGCGTTCCGGGTCAGAAGTCGTTCCCGATCCTCTTCCAGGCTCCCGCCGACGTGGGTTCACTGTCCTTCGGCGTGCAGCAACCATCGGACGCTACGGGTTTCTCGACTGAACCGGCCTTGCCCCAGACGTCCACCGACTCTGAAGGCTTCACCTACTTCTTCACGAACTTCTCCGCCATCAAGGCGGGCGAGATGGTCGAGGTGCAGGTTTCATACACCAAGACCAGTGCCGATCCATCGTTCTCTTCCGGTTCGACCGGCGGCGATCCGGTACAGGCGACGAACAGCAACCTACTGTTGCTGATGCTTGCTGCCATCGTTCTCGTTATCGGGGGGATGGTCGCGTATCGTCTGTTGGGCCGCCGTGAGCCTGCGCCCGCCGGCAGGGGCGCCGCTTCGCGGGCGGGTGGAAGTGCGGCCGGTCGGCCGGGTTCGCGATCCGATAGTCGATCGAAATCGCGCGCCTCCGGCGGTCAGGGCTCGAGTGAGGACGCGGGCGGGCCCGCACGGTTCTGCACGCAATGCGGAGGCCGCCTGCAGAAGAAAGATCGTTTCTGTCCGGCCTGCGGGCACCCGCGGGAATCTTGATGGAGAATCTTGATGGTCTGAAGGCTCCGGCCGGTCAAGACGGACGCCCGGTTGAGATCCCCGCGTCTACTATGAGACGTAGTTGATTCCTACTACACTGCGTAGTATGATGCCGCAGAAGTAAGCGCCGGCGTTCACAAGCTTGGTGGTTGGCGGATCCATATGCCGGCGTACGGACCGTATACCAGCGGCACGAGGGGATCTAGCATGAGTAGTTCTGGCGGAAGACGGTATGTGAGGGCGGCGCTTGTGGTACTGACCTCCTTGGCGTTGGTGCTCCTGCTCAGTCCGGCAGCGTTGGCCGCCGGGATGTCGGCTTCATCGATGAAGGTATCGATTTGGCCCGAGTATGACGACCCCCGCGTGTTGGTGATATACCAGGCGGAACTCGATGAATCGGTGCAGCTTCCCGTGGACGTGACGTTCAATGTGCCGAAGGGAGCCGAAGTCGCGATGGCGTGCGAGGTCGACCCATCGGACGGACATTCCTGCAAGCCTTTCGAACTCGTCGACCAAGGCGACTATCAGAGCCTCACCTACAAGGTGGAGACCCAGCGGAAGGTCTTCTTCGAGTACTACTACGATGCCTTCCCGGTCGGGCAGACGCTGCGCGAGTTCGATGTGCCTCTTCGCCTCACCTTTCCGGTGACCGAGCTGACCGTCGAGGTGCAGGAACCCGCACGATCGAGCGGGTTCGTTCTGAACCCCGACTTCCCCCGGCAGACGCAGGATTCCAAGGGGATCACGTACCATCTCCAGACAATCGCGTCTCCCGCTCTTGATGAGCCTGTGACGGTTGGTATCTCGTACAGCAAGCAGGACTCCGATCCGTCGGTGGCGCCTTCGTCTGATGGTTCCGCACCGACCCCGGCCGCCGCCGGTGGAAGCGTTGGTTTTTCCAACGGTAAGACCTTCGCCTTCCTCGTGGTGATCGTGGGTATCGGCGCGCTCGGCCTGGGGGGCTACAGTGTGCTCCGGCCCCGCCCAGCGGTGGCCCGGAGCCGAGCTGCGACCCCGAATAGGAGAACCTCGAGGCCGGTGCGCGAGGTCCAAGGCGGCGACGTCAGGTCGGCTCGTGGGCAAGGCAAGTTCTGCACTCATTGCGGCGAGAAGATAGGTGGGCGCGACCGCTTCTGCCCCGACTGTGGCAACGAGCAAGGCTGATCAGGTGCGTGCACGCGACCTCGACGGGCTGCCGGCATGAAGATGCGCCCCCTGATTACCGCTTTAGTGCTTGCCGTGGTGGGCGCTTTGGCCGTGTGGTCCTTCTGGGCCAACGTGCTGGACCCGCACCCCGCGGGTGCCCCGAGCGCTGCGGCGCCTAGCTCCGCGCCCCCGAGCTCGGCGCCCCCCGCGGAGAGCTCGCCGCTGCCGCCGGCGCTCGCCGGCCTGCTTCTCGTAGCCGAGTTGAGCGGAGAGCAGGGCCTCGCCTCCGTTGAGCAGCTTCACGGCAAGGCGCTCGGCAAGGGCTTGGACGCGGCGTGGGTGGGTGAGTACGAGAGCCAACAAGGTCGTGCCACCCTGTGGGTGAGTAGGTCTGTGCGTGAGATAGACGCAGAGGACCTGCTGGTACGCATGACCGATCGAATCATGGAGGGAGGCTCACCTTTTTCCCAGCCGGTGCCGATTGAAATGCAGGGCGTGCCGGCATACCGGCTGGAAGGTATGGGCCAGGTGCACTACTACTTTCGGTCGGACGGCTACGTCTATTGGCTGGGAATCGACGCCCCGTTGGCCGAGGGCGGCCTCGGCGAGTTGGTCGCCGCTGCCAAGGCGGTGAAGTGAGATATGGACGGCGTGAAACGTAAACTGCGAGATGCGGTGGTCGTCGAGCGAAGGAGCGGGTCGCGGTGACGGAATCGAATGCGGCGCCCGTGGCGGTGGGCGGTTCGAGGCGCAGGTGGAAGATGATCGCGGGCGCGGTCGTGCTCGCGCTTGCCGCGGGCTGGTTGTTGCTCTACGTGACGGTGGGAGGCGACTTCTACATGACCGTGGGCGAACTCGAGGAAGCCGGCGACGCCGCCAACGTGCGAGTGGGCGGGCAGGTTGTGCCGGATAGCGTCACCCAAATGGGAGATACGGCTACCTTCACGATACGGGATGATTCGGGCGCTGCTCTCGACGTGATCTACACCGGAGCCTTCCCCGAGCGTTTGCGGTCGTACGAATACGTCGTGGCCACGGGTTCTGTGCAGCCCGGCGGTCCCTTCGAGGCTGTGGAGGTTCTGGTAAAATGCCCCGACAAGCTCTTTGCTGAGAAACTCACCAATGGCGTCCTCGGTGGAGTGGGTCTCGAAAGGGTCCTCTATTGAGCACTCCATCTCTCATTCCCGCTGTGCCTCACGAGATCACCGGCCGGTCGTTGTCGTTCCCGGAAGGGGTAGTCGCATGGAGTCAAAGAAGCTGAAGTTTCTGGTGGGCGGTGTTGTGATCATAGGAGCGATCGCTACGCTGGCCTTCTTCGCGGTCCGCGAGAACATGGTGTACTACTACACGGTCACGGAGATGCTCGACAAGGGCCGGTCGGCGAACGTGCGCGTGGCGGGCGACTTGGTCAGCGGAACCCTTGTCAAGGGCGGAGTGGGCGAGCCCATCGAGTTCGAGATCTACGACAAGGAAGCCACGGAGAACACGCTGTTCATCAAGTACACGGGCGCTGTGCCCGACACGTTCGTGGACGATCCGAACCAGCCGGTGGAGGTCGTCGTAGAAGGGGACTATCTTTCGGACGGTACCTTCGCTGCAGACTTCCTCATGGCGAAGTGCCCGAGCAAGTACGAGAGTGCGGAGAGCGCGGCCGCGGGGAAGTAACCGGTCGGACGGGTGCGCCTCGACCATGGGGGCGCATCGTATTCTCGGGACGATGGACAAGTGGAGTCGCTGGCTGACGCCGTCGTACGTCGACGGCACATGAAAGGCACGGAGGATCAACCTATATGAATCAGATCGGCTATTCGGCGCTGTTGCTGGCGGTTCTCACCTCGGCCTTCGGGTTGATCGCGCCGCTGGTCGCGGTGCGCACCGGGAGTCGGGGTTGGTTGAAGAGCGCCGAAAGGAGCGTGTACGGACTGTGCGCGGTCTCGTTGGTCGCGTCGGCCGCGCTCGTATACGCGCTCATGACGCGTGACTACACGAACGAGTACGTCTATAACTACACGTCGAACGAGCTCTCGTGGTTCTACACCCTCTCGGCCTTCTGGGCCGGGAACTCCGGTTCGATGCTGCTGTGGCTGGTGATTCTCGCCGTCTTCGCGGCTGTGGTCGTATGGCAGAACCAGGCCAAGAACAGGGAGATCCTGCCGTACGTGATCTCGATCCTGATGTCCATCGCACTCTTCTTCTCCCTCATGATGACGGCTTCCCGGGGGTCGAACCCCTTCGCGATGGTGCCTGCGGGCGTCTTCCCGGCCAACGGTTCGGGCCTGAACCCCATGCTGGAGAACCCGGGTATGGTGGCGCACCCCATCACCCTCTTCCTGGGCTATGTGGGCTTCGCGGTTCCATACGCCTTCGCGATGGCCGCTCTTATTACAAGGAGGCTCGGCGACTTCTGGATCCGCTCTACGCGACGCTGGACCGTCTTCGCCTGGATATTCCTTACGATCGGCAACATCGTGGGCGCGTGGTGGGCTTACGTGACGCTCGGCTGGGGCGGATACTGGGCGTGGGATCCCGTGGAGAACGCCTCCTTCATGCCGTGGGTCACCGGCACAGCCTTCCTTCACTCTGTGATGATCCAGGAGAAGAAGGACATGCTGAAGGTGTGGAACATCGTGCTCATAGTGCTCACCTTCTCGCTGACCATCTTCGGCACGTTCCTCGTCAGGTCAGGCGTCGTAAGCTCGGTTCACAGCTTCGGCCAGAGCAGCCTGGGTTTCTTCTTCCTGGGCTTCCTGGGGCTGATTCTCGTGTTCTCGCTGAACCTGCTGTTTAGCCGCCTCGACATGCTCAAATCTCGCAACGAGTTGGATAGTTTCGTGTCGCGTGAATCGAGCTTCCTGCTCAACAACCTGCTCCTAGTGGGCATAGCGATGACCGTGCTTTGGGGCGTGCTCTTCCCGATCATCAGCGAAGCCGTCACCGGCAACAAGGTGACGGTGGGCCCTCCGTTCTTCGATCAGGTGATCGCGCCCATCGGCTTGGTTCTCATGTTCGTTACCGGCATATGCCCCCTGATCGCCTGGCGCCGCGCAACCTTGGCCAACCTCCGCAAGAACCTCATGGTCCCCGGTGTCACGGCGATCGTGGTCCTGGTGGCCCTCATCGCGACAGGGATGCGCCACACGTACGCGATCATCAGCTTCACTCTCTGCGCCTTCGTGGTTACCACCGTGCTCATGGAGTTCGCCCGCGGTGCGTGGGTGCGGCGGGAGATGTCGGGGGAGAACCTCGCCAAGGCGCTCGTGTCGCTCACGTGGCGCAACAAACGGCGTTACGGCGGCTACATCGTGCACATCGGGGTCATCTTGTTTCTTTTCGGAGTCACCGGCTCGTATGCGTTCAAACAGCAGGAATCGCGCACGATCACCAAGGGTGAGTCCATCTCGGTGGGAGGGTACGAGGTTACTTACGATAGCTTCGACTCGTACGACACCACCGAGAAGCGTGTGGGTACCGTCACGTTCACGGTGGCCGAGAACGGGCGGTTCCTTGGGACAGTGGCTCCGCGCAAGGAGTATTACTTCGCGAAGGATCAGCCGTGGACGCGGATCGACCGCAACGTCACTCTGACGCGCGACGTGTACGTGTCCCTACTCGACTACTCGGCCGAGACCGGCGAGGCCAACGTCGAGGTTCGCATCAATCCTCTGGTGAGCTGGTTGTGGATCGGGGGGATCGTGATGGTGCTTGGCGGTATTGTCGCCATTTGGCCTGACAAGCGCGACGCCCAACGTCTGGCGGCTCGCTATGAAAGACAAGTGAGGCTCCATGAGATCTAACATGCATGCCGGGCGCCGAATGGTTCGCGCCACAGCCAAGGTGGCTACTGCCAAGGTAGCCGCACGGCCGGCGTTCGCCCGGCTCACAGCGCTGCTGGGGGCCGTAGTCATCGCCGTCGCCGCGTTACTGTTCATCGCAGCGCCCGCCTTTGCAGTACCGCCGGTATCGAGTGTGGCCGACCAGCTCATCTGCCAGTGTGGGTGCGCCGCGGTGCTCACTGATTGCCCACACCAGGAGTGCGGCTGGGGTATCCCGGCCAAGCAGTACATCGGCCAGCAGCTGGAGGCCGGCCGGTCGCCGGAGGCCCTCGTGCAATACTACGTGGAGGAATACGGCGAACAGGTGCTCGCCGCTCCCACGAAGCGGGGCTTCAACATGGTGGCGTGGGTGGCACCCTTCGCCGCGCTCATCATCGGAGCCGTGGCCGTGTACTTCCTAATCGGTATGTGGGCGCGGCGTAACGGCTCAGATGTGGAGGAGGTGCCGTTTCGTGAGGTCGGCCTCGCTCCTGAAGATCTGGAACGCAGGCTCGATAATGAGCTGCGGGAGTTCGATTGAGCGGCGGCCTGTGTGTCCGGTGCGTTAGGCGGGTCGCGTCGATTGTCGGCAGCGCGAAGGAGTGATGCTGAAGGTGTTCGAGATGCTGATTCAGGTGATACTGGCTTTGTCGGTCGTGGCCTTCATCGGCTACCCGCTCCTCAGGGCCGCGCAGACGGGCGAGGCCGAAGCACAGCCACTCTCCGAGGAGTTGGAGGACCTTCTCAGCAAGAAGGAGTCCACGTACTCCGCTTTGAAGGAACTCGAGTTCGATTTCAAGATGGGCAAGCTGTCCGAGAAAGACTACGTGGAGATCGACGCGCGCTATCGCGATGATGCCCTGGAGATACTCGGGGCGATTGAGGAGGCGGAGAAGGGATCACCCTCAGATGGTTCTGGCGCCCCTCGCCGCACCAAGAAAGCCCGACCACAGGTGGAAAGCCGCCCACCGACGATCGCGAGGCCGAAGCCCGCGAAGGCGACCACCATCGGAAAGACGGCAGCGACTGTCACCTGCGCCGACTGCGGTCGCGAGAACCCGCCGGGTTCCCGCTTCTGCGCCTCGTGTGGTGTGGATCTCGAGGAGGCTTCGGCGAATGCAGACGCGGGCGGCTCCGACGAGCTCGTCTGCGACGAGTGCGGGCGTGACGTGGCAGCCGATCACCGGTTCTGCGCCGGCTGTGGCGCGGAGGTGGAGGCCTGAGATCACCGGTCGTCGAGGAGACGGGTGGGGACCGGGCCATCCTGGGCGGCACGTCCGGGGGCCGGGACTTGGCCATTCGCGTGAAGGGTCTGTGGAAGTACTTCGATCACTTCCCGGCGATCCGCGGGCTCGACGTGGAGTTGGAGCTCGGGCGGTTCCTCACGGTGTTCGGACCCAACGGGGCCGGCAAGACCACCCTCATCAAGGTGCTCTCCACCCAGATCGGGCCGTCGCAGGGCCAGGTCGAGGTGGGGGGGTGCGTGCTTCCCGGTCAGGCGGACCGCCTGCGCCGGCGTGTGGGAGTGATCTCGCACAACACCTACCTCTACCCGAACTTGACGGCGCGGGAGAACCTGACGTTCTTCGGGCGCATGTACCGGGTGCCCGATCTCGAGGAACGCATCAAGATGCTCCTGGAAGAGGTCGGCCTGAGCGGCCGCCGCGACGACCTCGTGCGCACCTACTCGAGGGGCATGCAACAGCGGCTCTCCATCGCGAGGGCGCTTCTGCACGACCCCGATATCATGTTCCTCGATGAGCCCTACACGGGGCTCGACCAGCATGCCTCGAGGATGTTGCGCGACGTTCTGAAGACGCTCCATACCGGCGAACGCACACTCGTGATGACTACCCACAACATCGAGCAGGGTCTCGAGATGTGCGACGAGGTGGCCATCCAGGTGCGGGGGCGCCTTGTCTTCAGAGAGAACGTGGCCGCCATCGACAGGGCGGCCTTCGAACAGACCTATTTCGATCACGTGGGCAAGGACTTCCGTTGGGATTCCTGAGCCAAGCCTGGATCATCGCCCGCAAGGACATCATCGGGGAGCTCCGCACTCGGGAGACGATCCTCTCCATGCTGCTCTTCGGCTTCCTGGTGATCCTGATCTTCAACTTCGGCATCGAGCCGGGGCTGCGGGAAGAGAACCTCGTGAAACCCGGTGTGCTCTGGGCGGCGTTCACCTTTGCCGGCATCCTCGGCCTCAACCGAAGCTTCATAGCCGAGAAAGAGAACGACTGCCTGCAGGGCCTGCTGCTCTGCCCGGTGGACCGCTCAGTCATCTACCTCGGCAAGTTCTTCGGGAACTTCATCTTCACCCTGAGCATGGGCCTGGTGGTGTTCCTGTTTTTCTCGGTGCTTTACAACGTGAACCTGGCGCAGGTGGCACTGCCTCTAGGCGCCATCCTCGTGCTCGCGACCATCGGCTTCGCCGCGGTCGGCACGCTATTCGCGGCGGTATCGGTGGGCCTGAAGACGCGCGACGTGATCCTCTCGATCCTCCTCTTCCCGGTGATGGTGCCCGTGGTGCTCGCCGCCGCGAAGTCGTCGGGGCGGGTGCTCGACGGCGTTCCGCTGGCCGGCGCCGGTCTGTGGCTCGCCTTGCTGGTGGTCTATGATGTGATATTCCTGACGGTGTCCATCATGCTGTTCGACTATGCGGTGGAAGAATGATGACGACCGTGTCTGGAGGGATTACCGTGGAGCACGACACGCAGGCGGCCGTCGCGGGTGGAGGATCCTCCGGCGGCGGTGTGACCACTGCAACGACCCCCCCTCTGCCTGACTCGGGGCGCACCCTCTGGTTCGACATCCTGGGCGTGGCGGCCATTGTCTCGGTGCTCGTGGCGCTCTACGGCGCCATCGTCTGGGCCCCTACCGAGGCGGTCATGGGCCACGTGCAGCGCATCTTCTACTTCCACATGCCGAGCGCCTGGGTGGCGTTGGGGCCCGCGTTCACCATCGTCTTCATCTGCAGCATCGTGTACCTCGTGAAGAAAGACCTGCGCTACGACCGGATAGCGGGGGCTTCCGCGGAGCTGGGAGTGCTCTTCACCACGATCACTCTTCTCACCGGACCCCTGTGGGCCAAGCCCATTTGGGGCGCCTACTGGACCTGGGATCCGCGTCTCACCACCACGCTGGTCCTGTGGTTCATCTACGTGGCCTACCTCATGCTCCGGTCCTCTATCACCGAGGGACACAGGCGCGCCCGACTCTCGGCTGTGTTCGGCATCGTCGGGTGGATCGACGTGCCGATCGTCTTCATGTCGATCCGGTGGTGGCGAACGATCCACCCCACCTTGGTCACCGGGGAAGGCATGAACCTCGACAGCTCGATGCAGGCCGTGCTCCTATTCTCCCTAGGCGCCATCACTCTCCTGTATGTGTTCCTTCTCGTCGTGCGGGTCCGTCAGCTTGACATGGGCTCGCGCATCGATCGTCTTCGTCAACAATTCCACCTGCGCTAGGAGTCTTCTGCATGAGTGAGCTAGGTTTCCTGTTCGCCGGTTACGCCGTGGTGTGGGTCGCTCTCGGAGGGTACATGCTCGCTGTCGGCCGTCGCCAGTCCACGCTGCGGCGTGAGATCGCCCGGCTCGAACAGGAGTTCAACAGCGGGGAGTGAGCCGGTACGAACCGTCGGTCCTGTCTTCTCCCCGGACGATCGCGAGGCCGCGGGGCTCTTGCTGTGCCCTACTACGACTGGTAGTATTCGAGCACATCGGGGAGGAAGGTGGTTGCCCATGGACGGAGCGGTGAATCTCAACACGGGTCAAGAAGGTCTGCGTCAGGTACTCGGCGAGCTCGAGGCCGAGATCATGGAGCGCATGTGGGATCGCGGCTCTTCGTCGGTGCGCGATATCTACGAATGTCTCGCCGAGAGGCGTGAGATCGCATACACCACGGTCATGACGGTGATGGGCAGGCTGGCCGACAAGGGCCTGCTCAGCCGCAGGCAGCAGGGCCGGGCCTATCTGTACAGCCCATCGGAGACGCGTGGTTCGTTCTGCGCCGGAGTCGTGCGGAGTGTGGTGGAGGGTCTCTTCGGGGGCGCGAACCGCCCCGTGCTCGCCCACTTCGTGGAGCAGCTGTCGGAGGAGGACGGAGCCGATCTCGACATGCTTGCCGCCATCATCGATGAGAAGCGCCGGGAGCGGCGATCATCGACACCTTTGGCCTGACAGTCACCTACGCGCTCATCCTGGCCGGGCCTTGGTTGGTCCGCCGCTTTCTCGAGGGACGCGCGCGGCCGCGCACGCTGGCCTACACCTACCTCGCCACTCTTCTCGCCGCCGCGGGCGCTACGCTCGCCCTGCTCGTATCCCTCTTGCTGCGCTATCTGCCGCACGGCCTGCTCACTCGGGCGGGACTGGCGTGCGACATGGAAGTAGCCTGTGCGTCGCCCCTACCGCCCTGGGCGGGCTCCACATTCTCCTTCCTCATCGGCGGAGTGATCGTGGGGCTTGTGCTGTTCGCCGGGGTCGCGATATATGGGCAGACTAGTTGCTCCACGCGTAGACGACTCGACGTGGTGAGTTCGGCGATGGAGTTCCCCTGTGCGGTCCCGTCGGGCCTGCGCGGGCGGGTGTACCTCGTCGACGACCCCGCGCCCGTCTCCTACACCATCGGCTTCTGGCGTCCTCAAGTCATCGTATCTTCGGGTCTCCTTGCCACCCTCGACGAGGACGAGCTCCGTGCGGCCCTCGCGCACGAGGAGGGCCACGTGGTCGCGGGTGACAACCTCATGGTGCTCGTGGCGCGCACGCTTGCCCTGACCTTCGCTCTGGTGCCCGGCGTCGGCATGGCCTACGCCCGGTTGCGCAAGGCGCAGGAGCGGGCGGCCGACGAGTTCGCCCGCGATCGCACCGGCGACGGCCTTCTGGTGGCCGCCAGTCTCACGAAGTTCGCACGTTCACTGCTCGCGCCGGCGCCTTCCCGGCGGGTCGAGATCGCGACCACGTCTTTCGCCGAAGAGGGAGATGTGAGCGAACGTGTCCGCGGCCTCCTCTCCAACAGCCGTGTCGCCACCTCGAAGCGCCGACTGGCAGCGGTAGCCCTCGCTTTCGTGGTGCTCGTGGCCACGTTCTCCGGCAGCGCCCTGGCGTTCACCGGCGTCACGTTGGCCTCTCGGTCCGACTGCTCGACGTGTCATGAGCTGCGGGTGGTGTCGGCCGGCGCTGCCACGATGCACGAGAACCCGAGCCTGCACGCGGAGTGCGTGGATACCTTCGTTCAGCACTGATCGCGTAGCCCGGCGCCCCGCCCCGCCGCCTCCCTTCGCCCCGCAGGAAAATAACACCCGTCTCGGTCGCGGGGCCTTGTTCACCTACTACGCTCTGTAGTACTATGGCTGCAGCCGATACACCCTGTGAGAGGGAGATGGAGACGTGTCGAAGAAACAGACGGCCCGGAAGGGCGATCTGAAGGCAAAGCGGGAGCGTTTCGAAGAGGCCGGGAAGTTCCCCGTGGGGAAGCTGATCGCGGTGAGTGTCATCGTGCTCGGGCTCGCGTTCGGCGGCTTCGCGGCGTACCAGTACTTCGTGGCACCGCAGGCGGTGGGCGGCGCGACCGTGGACTCCGGCGTCTCGTATCCGGCGGGTCAGGTGCCCATGGTGCCGCTCGACGCGCAGCAGACCGCCGAAGGCCTTTCCTTCCCGGTGCAGGGTCTGAAGGACAACCTCATCGTGGGGCTCACGTACGAGCGCTCGCAACCCATGCCGGCCGGATACCAAGCCGCGACGGGTGGAAGCAGCCTGCCGCTTCTCAGCTACATCTCCCCGAAGGGGAACCTGGTGGTGGCGACTTCGTTCTGCGAACCGTGCCGCGGTGACAGCTTCCACATCGACGGCAACGCCTTGGTGTGCGACGTCTGTTTCACTCGTTGGGACCTCGACACGCTTGAAGGCCTGTCGGGCGGGTGCATGGCGTATCCTCCTGAAGAAGTGGCCGCGGAACTAGTAGGCGACACCGTGTTCATCCCCAAAGCCGATCTCGAGGCGTGGGTGCCGAGGGCATTCTAGGTGCTGGTCTTTCAAGAGTCGCGGGGTAGGCTGGGCCGCCTCAGAGTACGACGGCGGCCGTGAGGCTCTCCTCGATAGCGTTCCGCAACGTGCGGCGCCACCTCTGGCGGAGTGCGCTGGTGTTCGTGGTCATCGCCGCGTCGGTGGCGGTGGTCACCAGTCTCTACCTTGTGACCCGCAGCGCCGAGCGCGACCTGGAGAACAAGGTCGATGAGTACGGCGCCAACATCGTCGTCGTGCCTCGCAGCGAGGAGTTGCCACTGTCGTACGGGGGCGTGCAGGTGGGCGGGCTCACCTACGACGTAGAGCCTCTGCACATGGACGACATCGCGGTCATCAGGGGCATCGAGGAAGGCGAGAACATCAATCTCGTGGCTCCGAAGCTCGTGGATTCGGCCGAGGTCGGGGGCGTGCGGGTGTTGACTGTGGGAGTCGACTGGGCCTCCGAGCTCAGTCTGAAGAGGTGGTGGACCGTCGTGGGGACGTCACCATCCGGCGCCGGTGACGTGCTTTTGGGCGACCGGGCGGCGCGGCACCTTGGCCTGGGTCCAGGCGATCCCGTCGAGTTGCGCGGGGAGCAGCTCACGGTCGTGGCCGTGTTGGAGCCCACCGGCACCCAGGAGGACGACCTGCTCTTTCTCGACCTCGGCGTGGCTCAGCGTCTGTGGGATCGCCCCGACGAGGTGAGTTTCTTCGAGGTGGCCGCGTGGTGCGCGACCTGCCCGATCGAAGTCATCAACGCTCAGATCTCGGCCGAGATGCCCTATGCCCGGGTGTCCGCCATCCTGAAGGCGGCGGAATCGCGAAGGATCCTCATCGGCCAGTTCCGTCTGTTCACGTTGGTACTCTCCGTGCTCATGGTCCTGGTGGGGTGCCTGATAGTTCTCGTATCGACCCTCTCGTCCGTACGGGCTCGTCGCGGCGAGATCGGCATCTTCCGGTCGGTGGGTTACCGGCGGCAGCACATCTTCAAGATCATCCTGCTCGAGAACCTCGCGTTGGCCCTGTTTGGGGGGGTGGCGGGTCTGCTCGTGGCCGCGGTGGTGCACGCGCCCATGGCCCGGGCGGTCGCCCAGGTGCGCGACACGATGCCCCTTTCCCCCACCGACCTGGCCCTCGCTCTGCTCGCTTCTTTGCTCGTGGTGCTGGTGGCGAGCCTTTATCCGGCGGGTCGGGCCGCGGCTCTCAGCCCGACACTGGCCATGAAGAGGGTGTGACGTCGTGGAGCTTCGGCACATCGCCCTCGGCAATCTTCGACGCCGGAAAGGCAAGGCGGCCCTCATCACCTTCGGACTCGCGGTGGCGGTGGCGGCTTTCGTGCTCGTGCTCTCGCTGATACTCTCTCTGCGCGCCACGATGGACGACAGGCTCTCTCGCTACGGCTCGAACCTCCTTGTGACTCCGCCGCGCACCGATCTCGACCTCTCCTACGGCGGCGTGAGTGTGTCTGGCGCAGGCAGCGGCGAGGTGCTCTATCTTGACGAGGTCGATCTGGCGGCCATCCAGGCACTCGGCGAAGCTGGGCGATCGGCGGCCGTCATCCCTGTGAGGCTCGAACCCTTGAGTCTCGAGGGCCGGCCGGTCCTTGCCATGGGCACCGACCTCGCCGAGAGCGCGAAAGTGAAGCTCTGGTGGAGGGTCGAGGGTAGCCTTCCGGACTCCCCCGACGAGATCCTGCTCGGCCTCAATGTGAGGAACGAGTTCGGGTTGGACCGTGGCGACACGGTCGAGATGGGGGGGCGGCCGTTTACCGTGTCCGGTGTGTTGTGGGAGACGGGCGACGAAGAGGACAACCTGGTCATTGTGGGGCGGGAGGCCCTGACTTCACTCACCGGCGAAGGCGGTCGCATCAACCTCATCGAAGTGACGGCGGCCTCCACCTCCGATGTCGAAGCGCTTGTCGCGGACATTGAGCGGGCGCTTCCCGATGCGGACGTCACCTCGGTCAAGCAGAGTATCGAGTTCAACAATCAGGCCGACTCCTCGTTGGCGCGCTTCGGCCTGGCGGTGATGCTTCTCATCGTGGTGATCTCAGGTCTTGTGGTCACGATCACCATGTTGACCGCGGTGCAGGAACGTCAGAAGGAGATCGGCATCTTCCGGGCGGTGGGTTTCAAGCAGCGCCACATCGCCACGCTCATCGTCCTGGAATCGGCCATGCTGAGTTCTTCCGCGGCTGTGATCGGAGTCGTGGGGGGTCTGGGCGCCGCTTCGCTGGCGCCCCGCCTGGTGCGCGAGTCGGAGTTGGGTTTCCACTTCGATCCGCTCCTCATCGCGGCGGGTGTGGCGGTAGCGTTCCTCGTGGGGTTGTCGGCCGCGGTCTACCCGGCGTGGCGGGCCGCGCAGATGGATCCGGCGACGGCTTTGAAGTACGTGTGATGAAGACGGCCGCGCGCACCCCGGGGTGACGCGCGGCTCCGAATGGAGACGAGAGCGACGGGAGTGGGAACATGGCCCTCATAGAAGTCGACGGCGTTCGGAAGGAGTACGGCGACGCCGAGTGCCGGGTGGTCGCCCTGCACGAGGTGTCTCTAGAGGTGGAGGCCGGCGAGTACGCGGCTATCATGGGCCCTTCGGGCTCGGGCAAGACCACGCTGCTCTCCATACTCGGCGCGATGAACCCACCCACGTCGGGCTCGCTGCGCATCGACGGCATCGACGTCTACGACCTCTCCCAGGAGCGCCAGGCCGACCTACGCCGGGAGTACATCGGCTTCGTCTTCCAGCAGCTCGAGCTTGTGCCCTACCTCAGCGCACTGGAGAACGTCATGCTGCCCCTCGCCATCTTGAAAGAGCGTGGGAAGAGACAGCGTGCTCTCGAAGCGCTCGCGCGGGTAGGTATCGACGAGCAGAAGGGGCGACGTCTTCCTTCAGAGCTCTCCGGAGGCGAGCAGGGGAGAGTGGCGATTGCCCGGGCCGTCGTGAACGACCCACCCATCATCCTCGCGGACGAACCGGTGGGCAGTCTGGACACATCGACGGGGCGGCAGATCCTCGATCAGCTGCGGGCCCTGGCGGACGGCGGCCACGCGGTCGTCATGGTCACGCACAATCCGGACTCCACGGCTGATGTCGATCGGGTCATCCAGATCCTCGACGGGAGCGTATCTTGCGACGACGGTCCCAAGATCTGCGTGATCCCGAGCTGATGTCGGTGCGGGGGAGGTGCGGCGGCGGCGCGGTGGCCATATACCACTGGGGGTATCGGGAAAGGTTTGCTAGAATCCGTGAGACGACGCTGCTATCCGACTTGACCGAGAAGTCGGTGAGAGGAAGGCCGATGAGAGGAAGGCCGATGAGAGGAAGGCCGATGAGAGGAAGGCCGATGAGAGGAAGGCCGATGAGAGGAAGGCCGATGAGAAGAAGGCCGATGAGAAGACCGACCTCGCGCGTGGCCCTGGTGGCCGCGTTCGCTCTGCTGCTGGGACTCATAGGGGTCCTCGGGTGCGGTGGGCAGGCGGTCACGAGTGGATCAGGCGTGGCCGCGGCGCCCGACTCGACCGATTCCCGCAAGCCGGCCCCCGCCTTCAGCGGCGTTACGATGGACGGCGCCGAGGTGTCTCTGGCCACGTTCGAAGGAAAGCCGCTCGCGCTCATCTTCTGGGCCACCTGGTGACCTTCTTGCAGGGCGGAGACGCCCGAACTCGATAGGTTCTATCGAGAGAACAAAGACGACATCGGGTTCCTCGTTATCGCGATCCAGGACGCTGAAGCCGATGTGCGGGCCTTCATGCAACAGGGCGGATACGACCTCCCCGTGCTCCTCGACCCGCCGGGCGCTATCGCCAACGCCTACCGGGTATCGGCGGTGCCTACGGCCGTCTTCATCGATCCGGAGGGTAATATCGCGAGCATCAAGGTGGGTCAGACCACGGCCGCTCAACTCGAGGAGATCACCTCGGCGTTGCGATGAGCATCGAGCAGCTGAACCTGGCAGCCTTCGGACTAGCTCTGGTGGCCGGCGCCGCCAGCTTCCTCAGCCCGTGCGTTCTGCCCCTTCTGCCCGGCTATCTCTCGTTCGTGTCGGGGGTGTCGCTGGATCGCCTGCACGTGGACACCCGGCGCGTCTTCTTCGCCACCCTGGCCTTCGTGGCGGGGTTCTCGCTCGTGTTCACTCTCGCGGGAGCGGGCGCGGGGTTCGTGGGCGACATCCTGCTGGCGCACAGACGGACGCTGCAGATCGCATCCGGTGTGATGCTGGTGCTGCTGGGGGTGCTGGTCTCTGGCCTGCTCCCCCTGAGCGCGTTCCAGCGCGAGCGCCGGTTGTTGCCCTACCGAGTGCCCGGAGGATTGGTGGGGGCGGGGTTGGCGGGCGTGGCCTTCTCTATCGGGTGGACGCCATGCGTCGGGCCCATCCTTGCCTCGATCCTGACTCTGGCCGCTTCAGGCCGGAGCCCCCTCGGCGGCGCAGCGCTGCTCGCGACCTACTCGCTGGGGCTCGCCGTGCCGTTCGTGTTCTCCGGGCTGTTCTTCGCCCGAGCCATGGGCGCCTTCTCCTGGGTCAAACGTCACTTCGGCGTGATCAAGATGGCCTCGGGCGTCCTGCTCGTGGCCTACGGTCTGCTCATGATCGGCGGTCAGTTCACCTGGCTCACCGCACGGCTCGCGGGCTACCAGCTGTTCGAGTTCTAGGCGGTTCGCTCGGTTAGAGGGCGCGCGAGGCCGGCGCGCGTGGCCTGCCGGCGCGGCCGGCGCGCGCCGGGGCGTTTACCGGCGGCGGAGGGGGCGGTATACTCGCTGACACGTCGTGAGGAGGTGGTCTTCGATGGCCGAGTGTGTGAACTGCCGCCGGCAGGTGGACGATGACGCCGAGGCCTGTCCGCATTGCGGTCAGAACCTCAGCGAGCCCATGGTGCAGCAAAAACCGCACTGCGGGACACCGCACGCATAGAGTCCCACCGGTAGGTACTGGGCGCATGAGGGGGGCGGGCGCCGGCCGGCCCTCTTTTGCTGCGAGGCGCGCGAACTACGCGCGCAAAGTGCGGCGCGCGCGAATCGAGATCACGCACGGTGCGCGCACGCACGGTGCGCGGAGCATCTGACCTGAGCGGACAAGGTGGCGAGCACGTGACGACTGACCGACCCATGAAGGAGAATGCACCGTCCGCGGCGCGCAGCGCGAGAGAGACCCGCTTCGGCGCGTCGATTGCCGCCGTGAACCAGGAACCGGTCCGGGCTGATCCCGTGAGCACTGATGCCTTGCGGACAGACCCCGTGGAGGCGGTGAGCGCCCACGTGTGGGAAGACGGGTCGTGGAGCGAAACACCGGTCGAGGTGCCGCGGGAAGAGCCCATGACCATCACCTTGAACGGGCGCGAGTTCATTACCATGCTCGCCACTCCCGGCGACGCTCCCGCATTGGCGGTGGGGTTCCTCTTCAGCGAGGGCATCATCGACCGGGCCGACCAGGTCGAGTCCCTGGAGGAGACACCGCAGGGCGTGAGCGTGCAGGCCCGCGGCGTGGATCTCGGCGCTCGTCTGTTCGAGCAACGGGTGCTCACGTCGGGTTGCGGCCGAGCCTTCACCTTCGGGAACGTTCTCGATGCCTTCGCCGCCGGATCTCGGCGCCCTCCCGAGCCGCAGCCCTGGGTTCGTGCTTCCGTCCTGCGTCAGGCAGTGGGCGAGGTCTATCGGGGAGGCGATCTGTACCGCAGGACGCGGGGCACCCATGCCGCGGCGCTTGTCGACACCACCGGCTCCCTGGTCGCCATGACGGAAGACATCGGGCGGCACAACGCGGTCGACAAAGCGATCGGTCGTCGTCTCTTGACGGGCGCGTCGTTCGAAGGCCTGTTCATGGTGGTCACCGGGCGCATCTCCTCCGAGATGGTGAGTAAGATCGCGAAGACGCCGATCCCGTTGGTGGTCTCGAAGAGCGCTCCCACCGGTCTGGCCCTCGAGCACGCGGAGCGCGTCTCTCTGTGCGTGGTGGGACGGGCGCGTGGGCGC
The DNA here is from genome assembly GCA_947085635.1 of uncultured Actinomycetes bacterium. GTDB lineage: Bacteria > Actinomycetota > Thermoleophilia > RBG-16-64-13 > RBG-16-64-13 > JAHJSA01. The sequence goes on from CAMTXC010000006.1 coordinate 73,187, forward strand.
ACGCTGACCGTTTTCACGTTCCCCGAGTGGGTAGATCTGGAGGGGTAGGGCCGTGCGGGTACTCGTCGTCGACGTGGGCATGGGCACCTCCGATATCCTGCTGCACGACGATTCGCGCCGGGGCGAGAACCAGACCCACCTTGTAGTGCCTTCTGCGACCCGCGTGGTGGCGGCGGAGATCCGCGCCGCGACGCGGCGCGGCCTACCTGTGGTCCTGCGTGGTCGGCTCATGGGCGGCGGGCCGTCGACGTCGGCCATGGACGCGCACATAGCCGAAGGCCTCGCCTTCTATGCCGAGCCCGACGCCGCCCGCACCTTCAGCGACGATCTGAGCGAGGTCGCGTCCATGGGTGTGTCCCTCGTGGGGGAAGACGAGGCGGAGTCCCTTGCCGCCGGCGGGGCCGCGGTGGTGCGCTCGGGTGATGTCCGGCTGGACGATCTCACGCGTGCTCTGGCCCTCTTGGGCGAGACGGAGCCGCTCGACGGGCTGGGTGTCGCGGTGCAGGACCACGGAGAGGCTCCCGCCGGCGTGAGCGACCGCGTGTTCCGCTTCGAGAGGCTCGTGGAGAGCCTGGAGAGCTCACGGAGGCTCACCGATCTGTTCTACGTCCTCGGATCGATCCCGGCACATTTCACCCGTCTGGAGGCGGCCGGTCGTTGCATGGCGGCAGGCCTCGGGGAGTCTCCCGCGCTCGGGCTCGGCGACACCGTCCCCGTGGTGGTTGGCGACACCGTCCCCGTGGTGGTTGGCGACACCGTCCCCGTGGTGGTTGGCGACACCGGTCCGGCGGCGCTGTTGGGCGCCGCCCTCTCCCGTGGGGCGCCGTGCGTGGTCATCAACTACGGCAACGGTCACACGCTCATGGCCGTGGTGCGCGACGGCGAGATCGATGGTCTGTTCGAGCACCACACCGGGAGACTGGATCGGACCTCGATGGCCGCCTACGTAACGGAGTTCCTCGCCGGACGGTTGGAGTCGGCCCAGGTGCTCGCCGACGGAGGCCACGGCGTGCTGCCCGTGTCCGCGGCGGTGGAACCAGGCTCGCTCGACGTGCTGGTGACAGGGCCGAACCGGGCGAGATTCGCCGGTGTGACGGAGCGGGAGGTCGAGACTTCGATCCACGGCTCCATGATGATCACGGGCTGCTACGGTCTGCTTGAGGGGTTCCGAGCCCGGGTGCCTTGAGCCCGGGCGGTCGTCGGCGCGCGTTGCGAGCGGTTCGGTTGTCGAACCGGTTCGGTCGTCAAAGCGCCTCGGCCGTCGCTATCGATCACCCTACGGCGATCACTCGGTTCTTCCCTGTGCGCTTGGCCTGATACATGCGGCGGTCCGCTGCGTCGATGAGCTCGGCGGCGGATTCGCCATCGACGGGGAACGTGGCGATGCCCAGGCTCACCGTCACGGGCGCGCCCCATTCTCGGGGCCGCTCCTCCTCGATCCAACAGCGCAGTTTCTCGGCTGCGGTCTCTGCCTGCTCTTGTGTCGTGTCCGACATGATTATGGCGAACTCCTCGCCCCCGTACCTGGCAACCGTGTCCGCCCGGCGGGTGTTCGTGAGTAAGGCTCGGCCCAGCCAGCGCAACACCTTGTCACCCGACGGGTGGCCGTAGAGGTCGTTGTGGTGCTTGAAGTCGTCGACATCGAGAAGGATCAGCGAGACTTCTCTGGCGTACCGCTCTGCGCGGTCGAGTTCCTCGACCAAGGATTCCTGGAAGTACGAGTGGTTGTAGAGGCCCGTGAGGCCGTCGCGTATGGCCGTCTGCTCGACGGTGGCGTACAGCCGGGCATTCTTCACCGCGATGGCCGTGGATTCGGCGAGAGCGGCGATGAACTGCACGTCTGCGGGGGAGTATGTGTTCGGATTGAGACTCTCCAGGTTGATCATGCCTCCCACGCGGCCGTCCACCAGGATCGGCACGCAGAGCATCGCCCGGACCTCGGGGCGCTCGCCGAGTGAGTCGTACTCGTCATGCACATCGTTCGTCACCACCGCCTTACCGCTGCGGAGTGCGCGACTGTGAGGGCCGGAGGACCCGAGCCACATCTTCGCCCGGAGGCGGATCATGGTGGCCTCGTCGTAGTTGAGGAACACTGAGATGTCCTCGTCGGCCTCGATCGCCCGCAAGGCGACGTAGCCGGAATCCGATTGGGTCACGCTCTTGGCGGTCTCCAGCAGGTTCCGGGCGATGGTATTCAGGTCGAAGGTGGAACTCACGGTCTTGGTGAACGTGTTGAGAGCGGCGAGCTCGGCCGTCGCCCGGCTCAGGTCGGCGTTGGTCTGCTCGTAGGCGCCGGCGGCGCGCACGGTTGTGGCCAGCTCGGAGGCGATCGTCTCGAGCAGGGCCAGCTTCGAGCTGTTGAAAGTGCGTCCCGGGCGCGCGATCACCTTAAGGGCGCCATACCCCGTGTCCTCCACGACGAGCGGGGCCACCATCGCCGCGCTGGTACCTCGTGCGTCGGGAAGCTCGATCGGCCATATGCGCGCTTCGAGGCCGCCGAGAGTCGAGAGGGCGAGGGTCGATTCGGAAGCGTGTTCGACAGCCTTTTCGCCGGCAGACTGGACCGGCGCCAGCAGACCCGTGGTGGGGTCTTTTAGGTATAGGACGGTCGCCTCGGCGTCGTAGTGCTCGTTGATGTGGGTGAGCGCCTGGCTTGTCGCGTCGTCGAAGCGGGCGGCTTTCGACAGCACTCCGCCGATGCGCAGGAGCAGTTGCAGCTTCTCGGCCCGCAGGTTCATCTTTTCCGAGAAAGCGAGTGCCTCCGTCTCGCGCCGGGCGAGCGTGTTCGCGATGTTCTCGGCCAAGAAGGCGGCGGAGAGGGTGGCGGCCGCCACGGTAACGATCATGAAAGCGACCAGTTGGGAGTGAGGTTCCGCGATCGTTCCGTGGATGGAGAACGCGGCGGCAGTCGGGCCGGGCGCTTGAAAGACCGACATGAGCACGAGTCCGAGCGTGATGGCGGCGACGTACGCAAGGGAGTACCAGATCGACCCGAACATGCGCAAGGCGAAGGGGATCAAAGGCACCAGGAGCACGAGGATCGAGTGCGGCCCGCCCGTCCAGTACAGTATGAGGCCGCCGGCGATCAGGTCGAGCCCCACCACCACTGCCGCGAAGATGCGGTCGCGGCGCCCGTCCCAGGTTTCCGTGTGCGAATCGAGGAAGCGGGCGATGGGTACCAGGGCCACAAAGAAGACGGCCAGAGTCAGGAGCGCCGGAGTCGTCATCGAATCCCGGTGACCGAGCGCCAGACCTGCGCCCAGCACGGAAGCGGCCAGGAGACCGGCAAGCATGCTCCATTGGGTTATCGCCCGGGCGTGGTTCGCCTGGAACGGTCGTCCCTGCTCCGGCTGGTAACTGCACTCTTCCAACGAGGTCTCTCCTGATAGGACCATCGATAGAACATCGGCACGAAGCAACCCCGGGTTTAGTGCGGCAGCGTGCTAGACTGGCGATCGTCCGAGGCTGTCAAGCGAGGCGAGGCGGAGGGGCGGTTGGAAGGCGGAGAGGCGCGACCGGAGGCGGACCTGACCAGACACCACCGGCTGACTCGATATCCCTCCCCTGGCGTCAATGGAATGTGGCACTGGCGGCAGCGTGTACCCCTGCATCGGGTCGTGTTGAACTTCCTTGCGATCTACACCTGTAGGTACCTACCCTCCCTACCCTTGAAGCACGTGCTCTATCGGGCGATCGGTATCAGGATGGGGGCGTTCGCGGCCCCCGGCCTGAGCGTCACGTTCGATATCTTCTACCCCGAGCTCATCTCCGTGGGAGAGAACACGGTCATCGGCTACAACACGGTGATCCTTGCCCACGAGTTCCTCCGTGACGAAGTGCGCACCGGGCCGGTCGTGATTGGTCGGGACGTCATGATCGGGGCGAGCTGCACGATCTTGCCCGGCGTCGTCATCGGAGATGGCGCCGTCGTCTCGGCGCTCAGCCTTGTGAACGCGGACGTTCCCGCCGGCGCCCGCGTCGGCGGTGTTCCCGCCCGTCTCCTGCCGGTGAGTAGACAGCCGGAAGCGGAGAGGTGATATGCAACTGCAAGGACACGTACGCGACGTCAGCCTTCCCGAGATCTTCCGTCTGCTCAAGATGGGTGGAAGGACCGGAGCCCTGAAGGTAGCTTCGGGCAAGGAGGGCGGACACGTCTACTTCAAGGGCGGGGAGGTGTACTACGCCACCTCGACCGTGAGTGGGGCGCCGATCGGTGAGCGTCTCGTGCGTGCCGGCAAGCTTCGAGGCTCTGAGCTCCAGGCGGTCTTGGCCGAACAGCGGGCCTCGGAGAAGCCTCGATTGCTGGGCGCGTTGCTCAAGGAACTCGGGTTGGTCTCGCAGGAGGCCCTCGAACAGTACGTGAGGGAACAGATCGAAGACTCGGTGTTCAACCTGTTCAATTGGCCGGAGGCCGAGTTCCAGTTCGCTATGGGCGAAGAGCCTCCGGTGGCCGACGTGGTGGTCTCCATGGATGCCGAAGGCGTCATCATGGAGGGATGTCGGCGCGTGGACGAGTGGGAGCTCGTGATGCGCACCCTCGGCTCGCTCGAGAAAGTGCCGTCGCTCAGTGCGCCGGTCACCGTGCGCGAGGTGCAGCTGACGGCTGTCGAATGGGGCATCGCCTGTTTCATCGATGGCCATCGCGACATCAACACCATTATCGTCGACTCCGGACTCGATCGCTTCAATACGGCCAAGACGATATTCGGCATGGTGAGCACCGGGCTCGTCGCGCTGCGCGACCCCACCCTGGAGCTGCTCGGTCAGAAGACGGCCATAGCCCTACGGGGACCCATCGATATCTACAACCTCACCTTCCTCACCACCGCGTGCACGTCGGACGTGTCGAACCACCTGCGCATCGAGAAGGTCGACGATGAGGAGGTGGAGGTGTATCTGGCAGCCGGCATTCGCGAGAACGATGAAGACGCCGCCCTGATCTATTTCTCCGAGTCGCGCACCCCGCCCTCGGTGATCAAGCGCATGGCGCTCGAAACATCGGGTTTCGTGGTCTTGGTGAACATCAACTCGGGGGATTCAGTCGTCGCGTCGAGGCGGGACGTGGCGCTCATGGGCGAGATCGGCGATCGCCCCTACGTCGTCGCGGCGTACGCCTCGATGATCGACGAGAAGGTGACGGAAGACCAGGTTCGCGGACTGCTCGAACTATCGCCGAGCGTTCCTGTCGTCGGCTGCAATATCAGGAATCCGGAAGACGTGTCCGAGGTGCTCGCGGCGCTTCGTGTCCTGATTCCGTGACGTGTCTCGAAAGAGCGTCCGACGATACGGGGACTGGCACCAGGCGATAGCCTTGGCCGGGAGCAGCGCCGCGCGTCGGGTCAACGGCGCTCTCGGCAGGGCTCCGGTGAGGTGGCCCGCGTCCGTACTGGTCGTGGGCGTGCTCTTGATCGCGGCCGGCACCTTGCTCGACAGGTACGTGGGACAGGGTGCGGCCCTCGCCGCCGCGTTGTTGCTCGCCGCTGGGGGACTGTGCGCGCTCGTCGGGGTGGGCGGTTTGCTCTCCGCGCTCGTAGTGCACATTGTGAGCAGGCGTGATCGCTGACTACGCGCGGCCACCACGCTGCGCGAACCCGGAGATGTCCGTCCGCAGGCGTACTGGGCCTCGGGCTCGAGAGAAAGGCTGTCACTCATGAAGATCGCTGTCACCGGTAAGGGCGGCGTCGGCAAGACAACCCTGGCAGGGACGATGGCCCGCATCTTCGCGGCAGACGGCTACAAGGTGCTGGCCGTCGACGCCGATCCCGACGCCAACCTGGCGAGCGCCCTCGGCATCTCCGCCGATGTGGCGCGGGGCATCATCCCGATCGCCGACATGAAGGACCTCATCGCGGAGCGCACCGGTGCGACGCCCGGCTCGATGGGGGGCTTCTTCAAGATCAACCCGCGCGTGGACGACATCCCCGACGAGCTCAGCGTGCCTCTCGACGGCATACGGCTCATGGTGATGGGCACGGTCAAGGAGGGTGCGGGAGGCTGCGTCTGCCCCGAGTCGGTGTTGCTGCGCTCCTTGGTGCGCCATCTCCTCTTGCGTCGAGATGAAGTGGTGATACTTGACATGGAGGCCGGGATCGAGCACTTGGGGCGCGGCACGGCGCAGGGCGTCGACGCGATGATCGTAGTCGTGGAACCCGGTGCCCGCAGCGCCCGCACCGCCGACGCCATCCGGCGGCTCGCCGACGACATCGGCATCAAACGGCTCTTCGTGGTGCTGAACAAGGTGGATGCGAAAGAGCTCGAGCAGCTGAAGTCGCTGCTGACCGGGTTCCAGATCATCGGGTCGCTCCCGTTCAGCCCGGGCGTGCGCCAGGCCGATCTCGACGAGGCCCCTCCCTTTGAGCGCGCCCCTGAGTACGTGGAAGCGGTGCGGAACGTGGTGGAAGAGGTGCGCTTGGCGCTGGGATCCGGCGAGTAGAGCGGTACGGGTCTCCCGGCACGGGGTTCCCCGCCCAGGGGAACCGGCGGTCGTTGTAGAATCGTCCCATGGTCACCAACAGATGTGGGGACGGCAGCCGCCGCGACGGCGTGACATGAGGAGGAGCGTGATGACAGGCAGGTCTGATTTCAGGAGGCGGGGCTCGCCGGCCGGGCTTGTGGCGCTTCTCCTCGTCTTGGTGCTCGGGCTCTGGGGTTGTGGGTCGAACAGCCGCGACATCGGCGGCAACATTGGCGGCGAGAGTTCTGAAACCACCATGGCCGCCGGCGCTCCGGCTTTTGACCCGTATGAACTGGACAGCAAAGCTTCCGACGAGGCGGCACCTTCGCAGGGAACCTCGGCCGGCAGCCTGTCCGGCGACGGTCTGAGTCTCGAGCGCATGGTGATAAGCAATGCCCATCTGCTCATCGAGGTCGAAGCGGGTCAGTTCCAGATCGCCTTCGATAAGGCGCTCCTCCTGGCCGACAAGTACGGCGGCTACCTGGTGAGTTCGAGGTCTTCCGCGAGCGGGGAGGAGGGGGTGGTGCGTAGCGGCACCATAGCGATCCGCGTTCCCGAGTCCGCCTTCAACCAGACGGTGGCCGACGCCGGCAAGCTCGGGGAAGTCATGTCCCGCGAGATCGACACCCAGGACGTCACCGAAGAATACGTCGACCTCAACGCCCGCCTGAAGAACGCTAAGGCCCAGGAGAAAGCGCTTCTGGCCTTGATGGACAGGGCCAAGACCATCGACGAGGTGCTCCAGGTGCGGCAGGTGATCTCTCAGACTCAGATGGAGATCGAACAACTGCAAGGGCGCATCAACTTCCTCGACGAGCACACGAGCTTCTCAACGGTCGCCATGAGCATCTACGAGACCGGCACGGACGTCGGCGATCCGGGTGGGTGGGGCTTCATCGACGCACTCAAGGAAGCGCTGCACGCCTTCGTCGACAGCGTGAACGAGATCATAGTCGCGCTAGGCGGGGCGATCCCCGTCCTGGTCGTCCTGGCCTTCCTCGGCTGGATCGTGTACAAGGTCGTCAGGCTCATCATGAAACGCTTCGCCCGTGCCGAGAGGGTTCCGGAGTTCACGGGGTATCCCTACGGGGCGCCGCAGCAGGCGTACGGCGCCGAGTACCAGCAGGCCGCCCCAGTTCAGGAGACGCCTCCCACGCAGGTCGCGCAGCCCGGCGCACCCACGGCTACCGAGCCCGGCGTGCCCCCGTCTTCCGGGAAGGGTAGCTAGGAGAGGCAGGTTCGAACCTCAGCCTCGGTGACCACCGTGCCCGGCCCAGGCCGGGCACGGCCTCGTTGCGCCCACGGCTCGCGCGCACCGACCACCGGCGGAATTCCCGCCGTTCTGTGCGCGCCTTTCCGTCCGGGTGGGTGGGTATACTCAAGCATGATGAACACCATCCGGCGTGGCCGCATCTTGGGCCAAAACACATGGAGAGCGAACGAGTGGCTGTGAGCGTGATACTCCTCTTCCCTACCACGCAGGCCGTACTGAAGGCCGAAGACCTGCTGCTCGAGAAAGGGTTCGATGTCGACGTGATCCCCCGCCCAGCGGGCACTTCCAGCGTCCTGTGCGGCATTGCGCTGGCACTACCTACCGCCTCGTTCGTTGAGGCTGAGAAGGTGCTCACTGCAGGGGGCGTCGGGTTCACGCGCTATCGTCGCTCGCCCGGCGGCAGGCGCAGGGAGCGGGCGCGTTGGGCGCGGCGTTCGGTGGCGGGTTTCGGGGGTCGGGCCGGGGGCGGGGTGGGGCCGCCTCGGAGCGATCCCGGAAAAGACACGGGCAAGGGTTGAGACGTACGGTGTGCGGGCGCCCTCGGCATGTGTATACTGCTCGGTCCGCTTCAGGCGGTCCGTGCGCTCACGGCGCTGGGATACAACTCCATATTTCACCCCTGCTCCGGCAGAGAGGCCGGGGCCGTACAGTCCGAAGGAGGTGACCGAACTGAACAGCTACGAGCTGATGCTCATCTTGCGCTCCGACGCCGATGACGAGACCCGCGCCGCGGTGCTCGCTCGGATCAAGGACACGATCGCCAAAGACGAGGGCGTGATGGGCAAAGTCGATGATTGGGGCAAGCGCCGCTTTGCCTACGAGATCGACCACATGACCGAGGGCTACTATTCCGTCCTGTATTTTCAGGCCAAGCCCGCCACACTCGACGAGATCACGCGTGTGCTCAAGATCACCGATGCGGTGATCCGCAACATGCCTCTGCGTCTCGAGAACCCCGTCGCGGCCGTTGCGCCCGCCGCGGCGACCACCACCGAGGAGTAGATCATGGCCAGGGGTATCGCCCACGTCACCCTCGTGGGCAACCTGACGAGAGACCCAGAGCTGCGGCAGTTGCCCAGCGGCTCCTCCGTGTGCAAGCTCGGGGTAGCCGTGAACTCTTCGATCAAGGACTCGTCGGGTCAGTGGCAGGAGAAGGCTAACTTCTTCGACGTGACCGTATGGGGTCAGCAGGGCGAGAACTGCGCCCGCTATCTCAGCAAGGGGCGGCAGGTCGCCGTCGACGGTCGGCTCGAGCAGCGATCCTGGGAGGCCCAAGACGGCTCGAAGCGGAGTGCTGTCGAGATCATCGCCGACACGGTGATGTTTATCGGCGGCCAAGGTGAAGGCGGGGGTGCTGCCACGGGCGGACGGTCCGATCGTGACCAAGCTCCGGCTAAGTCCGGTGGCGACTCCGACTTCCGCGACATCGATTTCGAAGACGAGGACGACATCCCGTTCTAGTCATTATCAGGAGGAACGCACGTGGCATTCGCCAAGAGGCGGCGAACCCGGCCCACGACGGGCCAGCGTCGGCGCAAGTACTGCTATTTCTGTAAAGAGAAGATCGAGCACGTCGACTACAAGGACCACAACCAGCTGCGTCGGTTCATGTCCGAGCGTGCCAAGATCAAGTCTCGCCGCACCAGCGGGGCGTGCCGTCGTCATCAGCGCCAGCTCGCCGTTGCCATCAGGCGTGGGCGTGAGATGGCTCTGCTGCCCTACTCCAACCGGTAGAGCTGGAGATAGGCGTGTGGGTCGAGGCCGGCCCACGCATACAGACAATGGGTGGTTTTTCGACAGGAGCGACCAGTGAGGCGGGGAAGGCCGTAGCGCTCGCCGTCGTGCTGAGTGCCGTCACCGCGTATGTCCCGTTCCTTGGGATCTTCCTGATGCCGGTGCTCCCGTTGCCCACGGCCTACGTCACGTTCAGGCGCGGCTTGGGCGTGGGTCTGGCCACCGCGTTCGGCGCCGGTGTTCTGAGCGCCGCACTCACCGGGCTCGGCAACGGTGTGCTCACCTTGCTGGTCACGGGCATCGTCGGCTCGCTGTTGGGAGTGGCGCTCGCTCGGAAGTGGGGCTTCACGACCACGCTGCTGGCGGTCACGGGCGGCGGCGCCGTCACCTTCGGCGTGTCGACGGCCGTCGCCTGGCTCATTGCCGGCCTCGGCGTCGATCAGTTCGGCAAGCTGCTCGATGAGTCGATGGTCGCGGCGAGCCAGATGTACACCTCGATGGGCATGGACCCGGTCGTGGTCGAAGAGGCGTCCGTGCAACTGCGCGAGTGGTTCTCTATGCTGCCGTATCTTCTCCCGTCGATCCTCGGAGTGGCCGGTCTCATGCTCGCGAGTGCGGCCTTGGCACTCGTCGCTGTGGTGTTCCCCCACCTGGGAGAGAAGGGCGCCGGAGACCTCGCCTTCTCGCGATTCAGGTTGCATTGGTCGGCCTCGTACGGTTTCATCTTCGGGCTGGCGTTGCTGATCTTCGCCGGCCGGTTCGGGGGCGCAGCGGAGAGCGCTCGACTGGTAGGGTTGAACCTCTTCGTGTTCTTCCAGACCTTGTTCTTCATACAAGGGCTGGCTCTGATCCACTGGTTCATGACCAGCAGGGGGTACGGCACCGGCACTCGGGTCGCGATGTACACGGCGGCTCTGGTGGGTCAACTCATGCTGCAGATCACGAGCTGGGCGGGTCTGTTGGATACATGGTTCGATTATAGGAAGCGCTTCGCCGTCGCGACACCGCCCGCTGGGTCTGTTGGCCCGAGGGGTCGCGAGGGCGCGGGTGATCAGGAGGAGAGGTAGATGGAGATCATCCTGTTGAAGGATGTGGAGAACGTCGGCAGTAAGGGTGAGGTAGCCAACGTGTCCGATGGCTACGCGCGGAACTTCCTTCTTCCCCGGAAGTTGGCCGAGACTGCGACGTCGGCTCGTATCGGAGCCGTGCGCAAGGTTCAGGAAGAGCGCGAGGCGCGGGAGCGTCGCGCGGCCGAGCAGGCCGAGGAAGTGCGCGACCTGCTCAGCAAGACGGTGCTCACTATCCCGGCGCCGGTCGGCACCGCCGATCGGCTCTTCGGGTCGATCACCAACCAGGACGTGGCTTCGGCGATCTACGCCGCCCGCAAGGTGCGCATCGACAAGCGGCACGTGCACATCGAGGAACCCATCAAGACGATCGGCACGTTCACGGTACGTGTCGACGTGCACGCGAGCGTGGAGCAGGCCGAGATGAAGTTGATCGTCACGCCGGAGGGGGTCAAGTAGTCGCTCCCTCGTGGGTCGGGGTGGGCGGCGGACACTGGGGGCCATGATGCGCGACAACGGACCTGGTGGCGCGGGCAACAGGGCGGAGAACCTGATGCCCCAGAACCTGGATGCCGAGGTGTCCGTCCTCGGCGCGCTCATGGTCGCCCCCAACTTGATCGCGGGTGTCACGGAGGTGTTGCGGCCGAACTACTTCTATCGGCGCAGCCACCAGTTCATCTACGAAGCGATCGAGCAGCTGTACGCCGGCGGCGAACCTGTAGACCCCATCATGGTGAGCGAGTCGCTCAGCAACGCGGGGTGTCTCGAAGAAGTGGGTGGGCGCGCCTTCGTCCACTCGCTGGTCTCGGCGGTGCCCGTGGCCACGAACGCCCGGTACTACGCGGAGATCGTAAGAGAGAACTACCTGCTCAGGTCGCTGATCCAGGTGGGCTCCGGCATCGCGGAGCTGGGGTACCAGCGCGAGGGTGAGCCCGTCGACCTGATCGACCGGGCGGAGCAGATGGTCTTCGCCATCTCGCAGAGCCGGGTGTCGGCCGAGTTCAGCCCCATGGGCGACCTCATCAGCGAGCAGTTCGCCGAGCTCGAGAAGATCATGTCGGAGGGTAGGCGGTCGCGCGGGGTCGAGACCGGTTTCCGCCGGCTCGATGAGAAGATCACCGGCTTCCAGCCGGCCAACCTGGTGGTGTTGGCGGGGCGTCCCTCCATGGGGAAGACGGCCCTGGCGCTCAATCTTGCCCGCAATGTGGCCGTCGATCAGGGCAAAGGCGTCGCCCTGTTCAGTCTCGAGATGTCGAAGATGGAGCTCGTGCAGCGCATGATGTGCTCCGAGGCGCGGGTCGACAGTCATCGGCTACGGCACGGGAAGCTCACCACAGGGGAGTGGGCGAAGCTCACCGCGGCGTGCACTCCCCTGCATAACGCGCCCATCTTCATCGACGACACCGCGTCTGTGAACCTGATGGAGATCCGGGCGAAATCACGGCGATTGAAGGCCAAGGAGAAGGGCCTCGGGTTGATCGTGATCGATTACCTCCAGCTCATGATGGGCGACGCCGGCACGGAGAACCGCCAGCAGGAGGTGTCGCGCATCTCGCGCGGCCTGAAGATCCTGGCGAGAGACCTCGACGTGCCGGTGCTGGCGCTCTCTCAGTTGTCGCGCCAGGTGGAGCAGCGCACCAACCGTCGGCCCGTGCTCTCCGACCTGCGGGAATCGGGCGCGATCGAGCAGGATGCCGACGTCGTCCTGTTCATCTACCGGGACGAGGTATACAACAAGGGAAGCGTCGACATGGGCATGGCCGAGATCATCGTGGGCAAGCAGCGCAACGGTCCCATAGGCGAGTGCAAGTTGGCGTTCAACGAGCGGTACACGCGCTTCAGCGACATGCAGGACGACGGGCGTCCCGAGGGGGGCGGGGGCGAGCGGGAGCGTCCCGCCCGGGAGTACCGGTGATCGACGCGCGGCACGGGGGAGCCTACGCGAGCCCTCTCCGTTCCTACGCGAGCTCTCTCGGGCCCTACGCGTACCGTCCCGTAGATTTGCTCGAGCGATTGGAAGCCTTTCCTCGTGGCGGCGGGTTGCCCGGGGCGGGGGCGCCCCCCGAAGACCCCGACCGGCTCGCCGTCCTTCTGGACAGCGCCGGAGGCAACCCTCGTCTGGCGCGCCGCTCGTTGCTCGCGTGGGCTCCGCGGACTCATCTCTGGGCCAAGGACGGGCGCGTCGTGGTGTCCCGCCGCGACGAGGGAGGAGCGTGGACCCGCGTTGAATCGTCCGGCGACCCGTTCCCGTTGCTCCGCGCCATGCTCGCCGAGCACGCGCGGGCGGTCCGCTGGGTCGGCCCGGCGGTCGACGACCTCGAGTGGGTGGGCGCGTATGGACTCTTCACCTACGACGCGGGCCGCTATATCGAGGTTCTGCCCGATAGCACCGTGGACGACCTGCTCATCCCCGACCTCGATCTGATCTTCCCCTCCCGGCTGGTGTGTTTCGATCACGAGCACGACAGGGTGGTCGCCGTGGGGGATACCCCGGCGGCGTTGGACGACATCGCCGAGACCCTCTCGCTTGCGGCCCGGGCGCCGCTCGTGGGGCTCGATCTGTCGGTGGAAGGGCACAGTCGAGAGGAGAGCCTGAAGACGGGCTCCAACGTGACGCGGGCGGAGTACGAAGAGGTAGTGGCCCGCACTCGGGAGTACGTGTGGGCCGGCGACCTGTTCCAGGCCAACCTGTCGCAGCGGCTGCACCTCGAGTATCGGGGCGAGTCGGCGCTGCTGTACCGGGTGCTCCGCGCCGTGAACCCCTCACCGTTCGCCGGATACCTGCGCCTCTCCGGCTACGAGCTGCACTCGAGCTCGCCGGAACGTCTGGTGCGCCTGCGGGGCCGCGTAGCCGATGCCCGTCCGATCGCCGGCACGCGTCGACGGGGGCGCGATTTCGACGAGGACGGCCTCCTTGCCGAGAACCTCAACCTCGATCCGAAGGAGCGCGCCGAGCACATCATGCTCGTCGACCTCGAGCGGAACGACCTGGGCCGGGTCTGCGAGTACGGCACGGTGCATGTGGATGAGCTGATGGTGACCGAGCGCTACAGCCACGTGATCCATATCGTGAGCAACGTGACGGGCACTCTCCGCGAGGGCACCGACGCCGTGGATCTGCTGCGGGCCATGTTCCCGGGGGGAACGATCACCGGGTGCCCCAAAGTGCGCTGCATGGAGATCATCGACGAATTGGAGACGGTGAGGCGCGGCCCCTACACCGGGTCGTTCGGATTCCTCGGCTACGGCGGGAACATGGACACCAACATCGTGATCCGCACACTGGTGCGGGTAGGCGACTCTCTGTACGCGCAGGCCGGCGGGGGCATCGTCGCCGACTCGGTGCCGTCGCGAGAATACCTCGAGACCCTGAGCAAGGCCGAGGCGATGGTGCGGGCGGCGCTCCAGGCGCGGCGGTTGACAGAACAGGGTGTGGAGGGGGTCGGCGCGGGCTAATCCCGTGGAGGCATCGTCATGACCGAGCGCACTGGGGAGATTGAAGACGTGGACGTTGATGTGGACGTGGTCCTGCTCGACGGGCAGCTCGTCTCGCGCGACCAGGCCGTCATATCGGCCTTCGACCGCGGGATCATGTACGGCGAGAGCCTCTTCGAGACGCTCAAGGTGGTCGAAGGGGCTCCATGCCTCTGGTCCCGGCACTACGACAGACTTCTTGCAGGCTGTGCGGAGCTCGGCATACCGCTCGACATCAAGGAGGTCGAGCGCGGTGTCCGGGCGCTGTTGGCGGCGCGGCCGGTGGGCCACGGGGTGCTGCGGGTGCAGGTCACCGGCGGCGTGCAACCGGGCGGCGGGCGCGGCGTCACCGCACCGCGAGAGGGCCGGCGGCCGCGCCTGATCGCCGCCGTCAGGGAGACCTCACCGCTCTCCGCGGCGGTGTACGAGACGGGCGTCCGGCTGGTGAGCTCGCGGGGCTGCCCGCGGCCCCTGCCGCGCCTGAAATCGGGCAACTACCTCACCAGTGTGGTGGCGAAGGCACGGGCCGAGGCGGCCGATGCCTTCGAGTGTGTCTTGGTGGATGAGGGCTCCGACGCCGTGCTGGAGGGCTCGTTCAGCAACGTCCTGGCGTGGGATGGCAGAGGCATCGCCTGCCCGCCCGACGAACGGCGGCTGCCCGGGGTCACCCTGAGCGTGGCCGTCGAGGAAGCGTCGGCCCTGGGTATACCGGTGAGTGTGCGGCCCGTGCCCATGGGCGAGGCTCACGAGAGTGGGCTTCTACTTACCGGCAGCCTCCTCGGCGTCTGTGCGTGCTCGCACCTGGATGGTACGCCGCTACGAGATTCGGCGGAGGTCGCGGCCCGATTGAGAGAGCGCCTTCTGGCGCGCGAGGCTGTGGAAGCGGCTCGTTGGAGGTCCGGTGGAAGCTGACCATTTCGATGTGATCGTGGTAGGGGCCGGCCCGGCGGGTATCTTCGCCGCGCTGGAACTCGCCCGGCATTCCCAGGCTCGGGTGCTGCTCGTGGAGAAGGGATGCGACGTGGCGGAACGCGGCTGCCCGGCCCGGAGCGGTGGGCGGTGCGCGCACTGTGACCCCTGTGCCATCACCTGCGGATGGGGTGGAGCCGGCGCGTTCTCCGACGGCAAGCTCACGCTGAGCCCGGAAGTGGGAGGGTGGCTGGGTGACTACCTGGCACCCGGCGATCTTCCCCGTCTCATCGACGACGTCGACCGTGTGTATCGGGAGTTCGGCGCCTCCGAAGTCATCCACGGTGACGACGACGAGGTGGTGGAGCTCTGGCGAGGGCGGGCCAGGAAGGCGGGACTGCGCCTGGTCGCCTCACCCATCCGTCACATGGGGACGGAACGCTGTGTGGAGATCATGGCCGGGCTGCGACACGCACTCGAGGGTCGCGTGGATGTGCTCACCGACACGCCCGTGGAGAGGCTGGTGACTCGGGACGCGGGGACGGGGAGGAAGCGCGTCACCGGGGTGGTCACGGAAGCCGGACAGGAGTTCGAGTGCGATGCGCTGATCGTCGCTCCCGGGCGCGAGGGGGCCGCCTGGCTTCTTGACCAGGCGACGCGACTGGGCCTTCCCGTCACGAGCAACGCGGTCGACATCGGGGTGCGCGTGGAGACGTCGGCGACCGTCACCGATGCCATCACCGACGACCTCTACGAGCCGAAGCTCCTGTACACCAGTCGCACCTTCGACGACCCAGTGCGCACGTTCTGCATGAACCCGCACGGTTTCGTCAGCAAGGAGAGCTACGGCGACGTGGTCACCGTCAACGGCCACAGCTACGCCAACAAAGGGCGTCGCACCCCCTACACCAACTTCGCCTTGCTGGTCTCGACGCGGTTCACCGAGCCGTTCAAGGAGCCTCTCACCTACGGGAGATCGATCGCCCGACTCGCCAACCTCCTGGGCGAGGACATCATCGTGCAGCGGCTCGGCGACCTCCAGGACGGACGGCGTACGACCCCGGAGAGGTTGGCCCGAGGGGTGGTGGAGCCCACCCTTGGTGACGTCACGCCGGGCGACTTGAGTTTCGCGTTGCCGTATCGGCACCTCCGTGACATCCTTGACATGCTCGAGGCGATGGACCTTCTGTTGCCGGGGGTCGGAGGCCGTGACACGCTGCTCTACGGGGTCGAGGTGAAGTTCTACTCGTCGCGCATGGCGTTAGACGGTGGGCTGCAGACACCGGTTGAAGGTCTGTACGCGATCGGGGATGGAGCGGGGGTCACGCGGGGTCTCGTGCAGGCTTCGGCCTCCGGGCTCGTAGCCGCCCGCG
Organism: uncultured Actinomycetes bacterium; assembly: GCA_947085635.1. Taxonomy (GTDB): domain Bacteria; phylum Actinomycetota; class Thermoleophilia; order RBG-16-64-13; family RBG-16-64-13; genus JAHJSA01. The sequence continues at coordinate 89,471 of CAMTXC010000006.1, forward strand.
CGGTGTTGCGTTCGCGCGCTGGTGTAAACTCATAGGCTCGTGCGGTGGGGGTCCCTGGGCCGCGCGCATCCGTGAAACCTTCCGGGAGGGAGTCCCGTGTCTGTGACAGTCGTGGTCGGCGCCCAATGGGGCGACGAGGGCAAGGGCAAGGTGGTCGACCTGCTATCGCAGGGCGCGGACATGGTGGTGCGCTACCAGGGTGGCAATAACGCCGGTCATACCATCAAGAACGAACGCGGTGATTTCGCCCTCCACCTGATCCCCTCGGGCATCCTGAACCCCGAGACGGTCGCGGTCATCGGCAATGGGGTCGTGGTCGATCCGAGGGCACTGCGGGAAGAGATCGACGCTCTTGAGGCGCAGGGCATCAGCACGGCGAACCTGAAGATCTCGGCGAACGCCCACCTGATCATGCCCTACCACGTGCTGCTCGATAAGGTCGGCGAGAACGTGCTCGGGAGGCGGAAGATCGGCACCACTCGGCGCGGCATCGGCCCTGCGTACGCGGACAAGGCGGCCCGGGTGGGCATCCGTATCCAGGACCTGCTCGACCCGAAGATCTTCCACCAGAAGGTCACCGCCGCTATGGAGACCAAGGCCGATCTCCTGCGCCTCGTGTACGACCAGAACGTGTCTGGGCTCGAGGCGGACTGCGACCGCTATCTCACAATGGCCGAGACCCTGCGTCCCTATATCGCCGACACCGCTCTGCTCGTGTGGAAGGCGGCCAAGGAAGGCAAGACGATACTGTTCGAGGGCGCGCAGGGCACCATGCTCGATATCGACCACGGCACCTACCCTTTCGTCACTTCCTCGAACCCGGTCGCGGGCTACGCCGCCGTGGGCTCGGGCATCGGTCCGACCATGATCGACGACGTGTACGGGGTCTGCAAAGCCTACGCTACGCGGGTGGGCGAAGGTCCCTTCCCCACCGAGCTCCGCGACGCGAATGGCCGTCGGTTGCGCGACGTAGGCCACGAGTTCGGCACCACGACCGGTCGGGAACGTCGCTGCGGCTGGCTCGATCTCGTGGCGCTGCGCTATGCGGTGCGGATCAACGGCCTGACCGGGCTCGTGATCACGAAACTCGACGTGCTCAACGAGTTCGACGAGATCGAAGTGTGCACGGGCTATCGCCACGGCGACGAAGTGCTCGACGAGATGCCGCGGCACCAGTCGGTGTTCCACAAGGTGCAGCCTGTGTGCGAGACGGTGCGGGGGTGGAGGGCCGACATCTCGAAGGTCCGTCGCATGGAAGATCTTCCCGCGAAGGCGAGGGAGTATCTCTCCCTTATCGAGCGATCCACCGAGGTGCCCATCGTAATGGTCTCGGTAGGCCCGAGGCGCGAGGAGACCATCGAGCTGCTCTGAATCGTGCTGGATCGCGCCGAGTCGGCAGTCGCGCTGGATCGCGCCGGCTGTGCCGATCGCCCGCACGGTGTCGACTGCGCTGCTCCTGGTTAGTAGAATGGGCGGAACCGATGGCCTTCTCCGTTGCCCCCGTGGCGCCGGACCGAGGTGCCGCGATGGGAGGGGACGCACCGATGCGTACTGATGTGCTGGTGGTCGGCGGCGGCGGACGCGAACACGCGCTGGTTTCTGGACTCAAGCGAAGTGCGGGCATAGGGCGGGTATTCTGCGCTCCGGGGAACGCGGGCATCGGCCGCGACGCCACCCTGGTGCCCATCCGGGCCGACGACCTCAAGGGACTGGCCGACTTCGCGGAGCGTGAGGGCATCGGCCTTACGGTGGTGGGCCCTGAGGCTCCGCTCGTGGCCGGCATCGCCGACGTCTTTCGGGGGCGGGGACTGACCGTCTTCGGTCCCTCCTGTGACGGCGCCCTTTTGGAGGGCTCGAAAGCGTTCGCGAAGGAGGTCATGGCGTCCGCCGGCATCCCCACCGGGGGAGCGGCCGCGTTCACCGACTACGAATCGGCCCGGGCGCATCTCGAGGAGTCCGGCGCTCCGGTGGTGGTGAAGGCCGACGGCTTGGCCGCTGGGAAAGGGGTCACGGTAGCCCTGACCATCGACGAGGCCGACGCTGCGCTACGCGAGTGCTTTCTCGATCGGCGCTTCGGAGACGCCGGGCGCACGGTGCTTCTCGAGGAGTACCTCATGGGTGAGGAGCTCTCCCTCCTGGCGATCGTGAGCGACGATTGGGTGTTGCCGCTGGCGGCGGCCCAGGACTATAAGCGCATCTTCGACGGCGACAAGGGGCCCAACACCGGGGGGATGGGCTGCTATTCGCCCGTTCCCAGCGTTCGCCCACAGCTCTACGATGAGATAGCCGATCTTGCCATTCGCCGCACCGTCGATGAGTTGACCCGACGGGGCACTTCGTTCAGGGGGGTGCTCTATGCCGGTATCATCCTCACGGAATCTGGCCCCAAAGTGCTTGAGTTCAACTGCAGGTTCGGGGACCCTGAGACCCAGGTGCTGATACCGCGGTTGCGCTCGGATCTTCTCGAAATCCTTATCGCGGCCGCTCGTGGCGAAGAGCTGCCGGCGGCGGCCGAGTGGATGCAGGGCCCGTGTGTGGGCGTGGTCATGGCCTCGGGCGGATACCCGGCGTCGAGTTCCAGCGGTGACGTGATCCGAGGCGTCGAGAGCGCCGTCGCGCTCGAAGGGGTCGAAGTGTTCCACTCGGGCACCGCCGAGAACCAGGAGGGGGAGCTGGTTACGGCCGGAGGCCGGGTGCTCACGGTGAGCGCCGTGGGCGCGTCGTTCGCCGAAGCGCGAAAGCGCGCCTACTCGGGCGTGGGTCTCATCTCCTTCGACGGAGCCCAGAACCGAACGGATATTGGTCATCGGGCGCAGACTGCCGAGGAGATCCGCAGCTGAGCCAAGGATCTGGGGCTCCCGTCGAGTCCCGCGTGAAAGGACGGAGGATGGCCGGGAAGTATCAAGCTGAGCCTGACGTCGATTCGATGCTGCAGGGCATCGAGATAGATGCTCCACTGGTGGGGATCCTGATGGGCTCCGCTTCCGACTCCGAAGTGATGCAGGGTGCGGCCGACGAACTGACCGCGCGGGAAATCCCGTACGAGACGAAGGTGATCTCGGCCCATCGCAACCCGGACGACGTGAGGGAGTACGCGGTGTCGGCCGAGATGCGCGGCCTCAAAGTGATCATCGCCGGAGCCAGCAAGGCGGCGGCTCTGCCCGGGATGGTAGCGGCCTACACGGATCTGCCGGTGATCGGGGTCCCCATCCGCACTTCCGATCTCGGCGGAATGGATTCACTCCTGTCGATCGTACAGATGCCCTCAGGGGTCCCGGTGGCCTGTGTGGCCATCAACGGGGCCCGCAACGCCGGGATCCTGGCTTCCAAGATCCTGCGACTTTGTTGGGTGGGAGCCGGCGGAACCGTGATCGAGAATCCGGAGGACTGATGATCGAGCGCTACTCCACCCCCGAGATGGCTGCCCTCTGGACCGACGAGGCCCGCATGGCCACGTGGCTGGAGGTGGAGATAGCGGTGTGCGAGGCCTGGGCGGAGCTCGGGGAGGTGCCTGTCGAAGCCCTGGCCGAGATCAAGGAGCGGGCCGCTTTCGACGTGGCGCGGGTGAACGAGATCGAAGAGACGACGCAGCACGACGTGATCGCCTTCCTCACGAACGTGGGGGAGTACGTCGGCGAGGCGGGCAAGTACATCCACTTCGGGATGACCTCGTCGGACATGTTGGACACCGCACTCGCCCTGCAACTCAAGCGCTCGGGGGAGCTTCTCGCCGAACAGACCCGAGCGCTCGGCCGCGTTCTGCAACGCCGATCTCTCGAGCATAGAGACACCGTCATGATCGGCCGGAGCCACGGGGTGCACGCCGAACCCATCACCTTCGGTATGGTGCTCGGTCTGTGGGCTTTCGAGGTGCACCGGGGCCTCGAGAGGCTTGAGCGGGCGACCGAGCAGGTGGCCGTGGGGAAGATCTCGGGAGCGGTGGGCACCTATGCCAACATCGACCCGCGCGTGGAGCTCTTCGTGACTGAGCGCCTCGGGCTCGGAGCCGCACCGATTTCCACTCAGGTGGTGCAGCGCGATCGGCATGCCGAGTTCATGGCGGCCCTGGCTCTCCTGGCGACCACCATCGAGAAGATCGCGGTACAGGTGCGTCACTACCAGCGCACGGAGGTACTCGAAGCTGAGGAGTATTTTGCCCCCGGACAGAAGGGCTCATCGGCGATGCCGCACAAGCGCAACCCCATCATCTCGGAGCGGTTGACCGGGCAGGCGCGCGTGATCCGCGGCAACATGCTGGCCGCCTTCGAGAACGTGGCGCTCTGGCACGAGCGCGACATCAGCCATTCCAGTGTGGAACGCGTGATCCTGCCCGACAGCACCATCCTGCTTCACTACATGCTGAAAAAGGCCACCGACCTGGTGGACCGCCTGCTCGTGTATCCGGAGACGATGGCCGCCAACCTGGAGCGCAGTTTCGGCCTGATCTACAGTCAGCGGGTGCTCCTGGAGCTGGTGCGTTCGGGGCTGCAGCGTGAAGACGCCTACCTGCTGGTGCAGCGCAACGCCATGCGCGCGTGGGAGGAGAAACGGCCGTTCAAGGAGCTGCTCGGCGAAGACGCCGAAGTGAACGCCCACCTCGACCCGGCCGCCATCGAGGCCTGCTTCGACCCCGCGCACGCACTGAGCAACATGGGAGTCATCTTCGAGCGGGTGGCGGCGCTGGCCTGGTAGATCCGGCTGAGTAGCCTCCCGGGCGTCGCCGGCGTTCCTAGCGCCGGGTGAGTTCGCGCAGGTTGGTCCAGGTGATCGTCGCGCCCAACCCGAGCGCCAGAGCCACGGCTATCTGCCACCAGAACTCGTAGGCCAGTACCGCGAGGGCCGTCAGGGCGAGCGTCATGACGAAGCCGTGCACGAGTGCCGCCACCCGCCGGTGGAAGAGCGATTCCACGAAGAGGAACGCGGCGAAGAGCAGGAAAAAAGGGAGCAGGGCTGCGTGGTAGACGATCGCCACCGTGCCGATGACAAGCAGCAGCAGGCCCGCACTGATCGCGCTCCACGTCTCGGCGAGCCGGTGCAGCCGTAGTTGGCTGGGTTGCTGAGGAACATCGGGGCGGCGCAGATGCCCGCGCGGATCGCCGCGATCGCCCTGTTTCAGGCGTTCCACGCGGGCCCCGATACTCCTGGCCAACAACTCCGTCTCGCTGAGCGAGTGCCTGAGACGGCTCACAGTCTCGCGTGCCTCGGCGAGTCGGCCTTCGCATTCACCCAAGTGCCGGCTGCTCGGAGATCCGTCGCGCAGGGCGGCCACGCGCACGCCGAGTCGGGTGGCTTCGTCCTCGGCTCGGGCGATACGTGGCCCGAGGGCCGCGGCTTCTTCGTTCAGCCTGGTCAGTTCGGCCTGTGCGGTGGGGATCTCTCGCGAGGCGGACGGCACGGCGGTGAGTTCCGACCATCCGACCGGGTCGTACCAGGCGGTGCGCACAGAACCGTCGCGGTTGAAGCGTGGGCCCGCCGGTGCGTCCTCACCCCTGATGGGGTCGTCGAGGTATCGTCCCCATAGGCCGGGGTAGTGCACCAGCGCCGGCTGCTCGTCGAGAAGTCGGGCTTCCCAGGGGATGTCCGTTCCCGGGCCGATGCAGCGGCCATCGCCACGGGCGTAGTCCACGAATGCCACGTCGAGGTGACCATCACGTTCAGCCCGGCTGGTTCCGCCCTGTCGCAGAGCCGTGCGCCACACGGACTTCACGGTGGCTATGGCCCTTTCTAGGCGGGCGAGCAGCGGGATCCGCGCGCGGATGATGTATTCGCCCGGAGAGAAGTGGGCGGCGTGCGAGCCGGCGCCCGCATAGACGATCGGGTGCTCGCCCACCTTGCGGAGCTCTGGATCGTCCCAGCGCCGGCGGAGGTCTGCACCCTTGCCGTCGTGGGCGGCGAAGGCGGCCCATTCTGGTATCGGCGCTCCGCTTTCGTCGTGGCTCAGGAACACGCTCACCATCTCCCAGTCGCCCTCGTGGTCGTTGGCGCCGTGGAAGTGGCTGCGGTAGTCGTTGTACGCATAGAAGAACCAGTACTGTAGCGATGTGTAGTCGTACGTGCGCTCGACCCGGCCGTAGTACACGGGCGACGGGGCTGTTTCGCGCATGGTCTCGTACGCGATCGCCGCCGCGGCCGCCGTGCCCCCCGGCACGCGTCCGCGTGCGAGCAGAGAGATGCGGAAAACCACGTCGAGCAGTCGCGCGACCAGCCCCACCCGGGCGTGGCGGGTCACGCCCTTTCGGAACTCGCGCAGGTCGGAGCGCGCATGGAACTGCACCAGTTGTAGAGTGTTCAGTGGCCTGTCTACCAGGCGCAGGTGCAGGGCACCGGCGTGGATGTCTTTGTCGCACCCGGCGATGGCCTCCTGTGTGGCCTGCGGGCGGGGGATGAGCACCGTGGAGTCTTCTCCCTTGCGGTGGAGCAGCAGGTCGGTGTGGAGGAGAAAGGCGTCCACATCGACAGGGTAGAACAACTCTCCTCGATTGAAACGGATCTGAGGCTCGAAGCGGCGCAACAGCTCAAGGTCGGCGTGCCCGTCAGGGGAGTTCATCGGGCTCCTCCTGTCCGGCGTTCCAACGTAGTCGGAGGTCTTCCACGCCGAACGGCCGTCGCACTTCGTGCAGGTTGAGGTAGAGCACCACCAGCACCGACGTGCCCATGAGCAGGAAGTCGGGCGTGCCGAGGTAGTACGCCCAGAGCCCCGCTCCGAGTGAGATCCCCTGCACGGTCATCGCCGCCATCCAGGCCCACGGTCGAAGGAGCAGCATGCCCAGTGCGATAACCAGGTTGAGTCCCACCAGCGCGAGATTGAAGTACGAGGTATCCGTTGCAGGCAGGCGGAGGGAGGGCAACTCGGAGAAGTGTAGGGTACCCGTCGCCATCCAGACCAAGGCCTGCCCGAGGAGCATCAGGGCGATTATCGTGACGCCTCGGGGGCGCCTCGCTCTTGGCCGCAGCCACTTCATAGCCTCCGAGGATACCGCTTTTTCGCACGCCCGAAGGAGCCCGTCGCGTTCTGTGCGTCTACGCTGCGACCGGTCGATCCGCGGGGAGTCTCATGGGTGCGCCGGGTCGGCGACCTGATAGAATCTGCACGGAGGTAGCGACCACCACTGCGAACGCGCGCACGAGACCGCTGGAGAGTGCATGATCCGAGGCGAGAAGCTCTACGAGGGTAAGGCTAAGGTCGTCTACGCCACCGACGATCCCGATGTGTACCTCCAAGACTTCAAAGACTCGGCCACGGCTTTCGACGGGAAGAAGAAGGGCATCATCGGCGACAAGGGTCGCATCAACAACATCATGTCGGCCCAGCTGTTCGCGTTGCTGGAGGAGGCCGGCGTCAAGACGCATTTCCTCGGTCTCGAGGGCGACACCGCCATGTTGATCCGCCGTCTCGACATGTTCCAGGTGGAGTTCGTGGTGCGAAACATCGCCGCCGGTTCGCTCTCCAAGCGGATAGGCTACCCCGAGGGGACCACGCTCAAGAACCCCCCGATCGTGGAGTGCTACTACAAGAGCGATGACCTCGGCGATCCGCTGCTCTGCAGCGCGCATCTTGACGAGTTGCAGGTGGTGTCGCCGGCGGACCTGTCCGAAGCCACGGTCATGTCCAGGAACGTGAACAGCGTTCTCCAGGAGTTCTTCGCGGCGCGCGGCATCACTCTCGTGGACTTCAAGCTGGAGTTCGGCAAGGACGCAGCCGGCGTCGTGCGGCTCGGTGATGAGATCTCCCCCGATACGTGCCGTCTCTGGGATTCCGCCACCAACGAGAAGCTGGACAAGGACCGTTTCCGGCGAGACATGGGAGGAGTCGAAGACGCATACGCGGAGGTGCTGCGCCGCGTGACCGGTCCCGAGTCGGCCTGATCGGAGGCTACCGTCCTACCGCCGCGTCGCTACCGGCGAACGGCGACCAAGGTCTGCGCCCGGGTGGGCGCCGGGCCGCTGAGGAGAGACGCATGTTCAAGGTTTCGGTGTACGTGACGCCTAAGGCCGGCATTCTGGATCCGCAGGGCGCCACGGTCGAGCGGGCGTTGCCCGCCCTCGGCTTTCGCGGTGTCACCGACATACGGGTTGGCCGGTTCATCACGTTGCTCGTCGAAGGCGATGACGAGAGCGCGGTCCGTGCCGACGCAGACGCCATGTGCCGGCGCCTGCTGGCGAATCCCATCATCGAAGACTACAGTTTCGATCTCGTCGACGTGGACGGTTTCGATCTCGTCGGGATGGACGGCATCGGCGGCGACGTGGAGGCGGGGGAGTGATTGCACGCACCTCCGGGGGAGTCCGGTTCGGCATCGTCGTGTTCCCCGGTTCCAACTGCGAGTACGACACTATGCACGCCCTCCGCACCTTCCCCGAAGCCGAGCCCTACTACCTCTGGCACAAAGACCTCCATCTGCAGGCCCCCGACGTGGTGATCCTCCCGGGAGGCTTCTCGTACGGCGACTACCTGCGCACGGGCGCCATCGCCCGCTTCAGTCCGCTGATGCGAGAGGTGGCGGCGTTCTCCGACTCTGGGGGGCTTGTCATGGGCATCTGCAACGGTTTTCAGATCCTCACCGAGGCCCACATGCTGCACGGCGCCATGCTGCGCAACCGAGGCCTGAAGTTCGTGTGCCGATCCCAGCATCTTCGCGTGGAACGCACCGACACTCCCTTCACCCGCAGCCTACGTGTGGGGGACGTCGTGCAGATCCCCGTGAATCACAACGAAGGCGCATGGACCGCGGGCGTCGAGAGTCTGCAGGAGATCGAAGATCGCCGGCTGGTGGTCTTCCGCTACTGCGATGCGCAGGGGAACGTGACCGATGACGCCAACCCGAACGGCGCGGTGGACAACGTCGCCGGCATCGTCAACGAAGGAGGCAACGTGCTCGGCCTGATGCCGCATCCGGAACGGGTCTGTGAATCGGTGGTGGGCGGGGTGGGCGGCCGCGGGGTGTTCGATTCGCTCATCGAGCATGTGCTGGAGGTGCGCTGATGGCTTCGACGTCGATCTGCCCCCGTTGCGGTCACGCGGATACGTTCACCAAGGGCTACCTGCCGGACACGTGCGTCTGTCGCGTGTGCCTGAGCCAGCTCGGTTTTGAGGAGATCCCCGGGATGGGGCCTGATTGCCGGTTTGTCGAGAGCGCCCCGGTCGGCGAGACCGCGCCCACCGACGCCGTCGCGCCCACCGACGCCGCCGCGCCCACCGCCGACGCCGTCGCGCCCACCGCCGACGCCG
>CAMTXC010000007.1:0-28016 GCA_947085635.1 uncultured Actinomycetes bacterium
GACCAGGGGCTTGGTGCTGTTCTCCATCATCGTCTTGAAACTGAGCAGATACTAGTGATGCGCGTCGACTTCGGTGGGATGAGCGGACGACATGATGAAGTCCATGTGCGGTAGTGCGTCGCAGAGACGGGCCGCGCGGGCCACGTCGTCGAGCACGCTCGCCCGCCTCTCACCCGTGTCGAGGTCGTAGGTGTGCATGAGGTCGGAGCCGGTGCCGAAATAGCTGTTGTAGCCACCGAGTTCCATGGCGAGATCGCCTTGTCGGTCGTAGACGTCGACCACTGCGGGCACGGAGAGGCGGGCCTGTTCTACAAGGTGCCGGGGCATGAGCACCCGGTCGTCGGGAGTGAGGGTACAGCCCGCCTCCAGAAGCATGGTCTTGGCTTCCTCGTGGTAGACCTTCATGCCGACGTTGGCCATGACGTCCAGGGCCGAGATGTAGATGTCGCGCTTGTTCTCCTCCGTGAGGAAGGAGAGGCGGCCGACTCGGGAGGCGTTGCGTAGTTCTTTCATGATGCGTGCTGCTCCTGTTCGGTGATGGAATCGATCGCCGCCAAGATCTCCGGAGCAAGGGGCTCCACCTGATGGGTCTCGATGATGTGATCCACCCGCTCCTCGGCACGTTCGCGCAAGGTCTTGCCACCCTGCTTCAGCCAACGGTCGCAGGTGGATTGATCGAGCAGCTTCGGATACCAATCCTCCGAGAAGTGCTCCAACGTGTGGTCCTCAGAAAGGTAGTCACCCATGGGCGCCACGCGCTCGATCAGGTCAAGTTGCAGGGTCTCGTCGCTCACCTCGGTTGCATCCATGAAGCGCCGCACCCAGCCGATGAACTCGTCACAGATCGCCAGCTGCACCAGGGAGTTAGAGATGCCCGACTCCATGTAGCCCACGTCGTGCACCAGATTCGATCCCGCCATGGCCTCCGTGAGGAGGGAGAGGACGGCCTCCCCCACCGACTGTTCGTCGACCACCTTGCTGTCGGAAGAGCCGCCGAGGCCGAAGTGCGGCTTGTCGTAGAAGTTCGCCATCTCGACGAACGTCACCCGATTCTCGGGGGCCGAGTACACGTCGACCATCGACCGCATGTCCAGCTTATCTACGGAGAGGGCGAAGGCGAACGGCGCGCCCTCGCTCACCAACTGACTCAGCACCAGACCGATCATCTCACCGGCCACCGCCACGGCCAGGCCTGAGGCCACCGTGATCGGGCTGTTGGCGCCGCGCAAGACGGTGGGGTTGTAGGTGAAGGGCAGCCCCTTGCGGGCCGCGAAGATGGCCTTCTCGACGTCGTCGAACTCGTGCCGGAAGGGGTGCGTGACGTTGATGTAGAGCATGCCGCGCGGCTTCTCCCGCAGCTGCTGCTCGCCTCCGGCGATCGCCTCGAGCATGCCCACCATCTTGTTCACGTCGTCGGGGCTCGGGGTCACCATCAGCGGCGGCTTCGTGGAGTTCATGAGCATGGTCTTGAACTGCTCCACGTAGGCCACGCTCGGGTCGAGGTCCCAAGGCACGAACAGCGACATCATGAAGTCGATGTTGGGGAGGGCGTCGACCACCCTGATGCCCTCGGCGACGTCGGCCAACACGGGGTTGCGGCGCTCGCCGGTACGGTGATCGAGCATCTGCGGTGTCTCGGAACCGGGGCCGAAGAACACGTTGGTCCCGGTGACCGGCATGACGGGGGCGCCGCCCCTGTCGTGAAGGGTGAAACCGTTCGGGGAGACTTCGAGAGCCCACTCCACCAGCTCACGGTGCAGTCGCACCCGCGTGCCGTCGACGGAAGCTCCCGCCTCGCGGAAGATCTCGAGCGCTCCCTCGTGGTGCACCTCGACTCCCACGTTCGCGAGTAGGCGGAGGCTCGCCTCGTGGATGCGCCGGCAATCCTCGGTGGTGAGCTTCTGCATGCGTACGCCGCGTTGGCCCACAAGTATGTCTTTCATCTATCCGATCCCTGAGTCATTTCCACGTAGCGCGCCAGATCGAGCGCGCGGAGCCGTTCCTGGGTGGGCACTCCGTGCTCGTCCCAACCCATCAGTTCGTAGAAGTCGCGCAGCATGGTGTCCAGGTCGACCGTATTCCCGGCGCAGGGGCCCTCGATCAGGGGTTCCTCGCAGAACGCGGCGGGCAAGGAGTCGTCTTCCTGCTGCGCCCCGAACCGCTGATTGAAGAGCCGTTCGATGTTCAGGATGCGCTCGCCGATCTCGAAGAGCGCGGCCGGTGTGATCTCGGCGCCGGTGATGGTGGAGACCAGCCGCGCCTCCATAACCAAGTCGTACTCGTTCACCAGCGTCAGAGCCGGGATCTTGCAGAGACCGATCGAGTCGAGCACCGCGCAGATGGCCATACTCCTGCGCACCATCTCGGCCTTCCCCACCGGCGAGAGGCGGTCGGCCGCCTCCGCGGTGCCGTAACGCTCCACGGCCTCTTCTTCGGTGAGGCTCCACTCGTGACGCGCGTACACACTGGTGAAGTCTCCACCTCGACTCGACACCGCGTAGCCCAAGCCCGTCGCCGACGCACCGCGGGGATCGAAGGCGGTGAGTTCGAGACCTTTCACGTGAAAGGCGTAGCGCTCCGCTCCACGCCCGATCAGCCGTGCGGCCTCGCGGACGCCTGCACCCAACACCGCGCCGATGCCCTCGCCTGAGGCCATCCCGCGTACGACCTTCTCCATCACCTCGACGTCGCCCCAGACCAACTCCAGCCCTTCGGTGTCGTCGGTGGTGATGATGCCCCTCTCAAACACCTCCATGCCGAACGCCACCGCGTTGCCCGCCGACACCGAATCGAGGCCGAGCCGGTCACAGAGGTTGTGAAGGAAGATCACCGCTTCCGGATCGTCCACGCCGCTCTTCGATCCCCACGAGGCGATGGGCTCGAAGTCGGGCCGCTCCCCGGTGAGCCCTGCATATCGCCCACTCTCAAGCTTCACTTCAGCTTTACAGTGCACCGGACAGCGCGCACAGGAGCGGAAACGTTCCACGTACCGGTCCATACTGGTGCCGTCGATGGCCACGGCCGAGTCGAACATAGGCCGGCCGTAGTTACGCGTGCCCAGCATACCCATCTCGTTGGTCCAGTTCACGGCCGAAGAGGTGCCGTGGGCCGCTTTGTCCTCGTAGCGGGGCGAAGCTTTGATCTTGTCGAGGTAGTCCTTGACGGCCACCCGCACGCCGAGGTCGGCCTGAGCCTTCTCTTTGTGCGGCCGCACGACCACGGCCTTCAGCATCTTGGAGCCCATCACCGCGCCCATGCCGGTGCGGCCGGCGGCGTGCCCGCGCTGGGTGACGATGCACGCGATGGGTATCCGTTTCTCGCCGGCCGGGCCGATCACGAACATCACGAGACCCTCGTCGTCATGCACCGTCATGATGCGCGCCGCGGCCTCGGCGGTCTCGAGACCCCAGAGGAACGAAGCGTCGCGCAGCTCGGCCCTGTCTCCGTCGATGAACAGGTAGACAGGCGTGGACGACGAGCCGGTGACTTCTATCCCCTGCAGGCCGCTGCCCCGCAGCGCCGGCCCGACCTTGCCCCCCACGCTCGAACTGCCGAGCAACCCGGTCTGGGGCGATCGAGCGCTCACGTGCACGCGGGCGGACGTTGGGGCGGCGCTCCCGGTAAGCAGGCCGCAGGTGATCAGCAGGGGATTCTCGGGAGACAGGGGAGCGGTGTCGATACGCACGGACTCGAGGAGACGGCGCGAGTTGTAGCCGCGCCCGAGCAACACTGAATCGACCGCCCGCTCATCAAGCCGGCGGCGCTCCATTGTTCCGCTCGTCAGATCGACGCGCAGGATATCTCCGAAACCCGACATTCACTCTCCACTTCACGCTCGATCCGACACTTCCCCCCGGAGGTGCATGGAGACGCTACCGAGGGATCAACGGGGGGAAGACGGGAAGCCGCGGTCATGAACGGAAAAGGTACCCGGGAGACACCAGCGACAGCCCGCTTCGACTAGGGTGGTGGCGACACGCCACCGCGCGGTCAAACTGCGCTGAGTGGTTCGTGGGTCCAGCACTCGCAGAGCGCGCGCCAACGGACCTTGACGTCGATGAACGACGGACTCGTTCCGTCGTAGTTATGCACGATGTGCCACAAATCACTCACCCTGCCGGGCCGCCGATGCGAAAGAAACGTGAAGTACGGTGCATTCTACCAGGGCACTCAAGAAAAGGGCCACCGTGCAGGACGCCGTGTCTCGGATTCTGGGCGAGTATTGCGCGTTCCTCGATGCCGCTATGGCGTACCCCCCCTCCCGGCGCGGGGGAGTAGGAAGTCGGGGATGCGGCGCAACCGAACCCGGCTCGTCTCCTCCTCCCACAGACGCTCGAGATACGCGAGGTGCTCGTCCATCGCCTCCTCGATCGCATCCGGAACTCCCGAGCAGATGGCCGCGAGGGTCCGCTCGTGGATATCAATGGCCCGGCCGGTCTCCTCTGGAGCATGCATGGCCATATCCCGCACAAGCTCGAGGCGTTTGAAGAGTGTGCGCATCAGCTCGACAACCGTACTGTTCTTCGTTGCCCGCGCCACCGCCAGGTGGAACCGGAGTTCAAAGAGCCCGAAACGCTCGCGATTGTCGGCTCCGTGGCGCAAGAACTCAATCGTGGCCCGTAGGCGCTGCAGGTCGTCGTCGTCCATGTAGAGAGCGGCCAGCTGGGCCACCCGTGGCTCGAGCAACCGACGGGCTTCGAGCACTCCGGCGACGTCGCCTATCTTGAGCTCAGCCCTCTGAATAATAAGATCGGCAGGAACAAAAGCCGATTTCACGACCGTCCCCCCACCAGACCGGGTCTCGAGCACGCCGACCTCCACCAGCGCACCGATGGCCTCACGCACGGTCGGCCGGCTCACTCCCATAAGCTCCGCCAAAGTCCGTTCGGATGGAAGGCGCTCGTCGACGGCGATATCTCCCAGCCTCACCGCGTCCGCGATCTGGGCGATCGCCTCCTCGTAAGTGCGGCGGGTGGCCACTTCGCGGAAGGGGGAGAATTGAACTTTCGGAGAAGGTATCTTGGTCCGTGCCATCGAGGTTCACCTCGGTTGCCGTGCTCCCGGATCCACACGTTCGGAACGCCTGGTAAATATAGATTACCAATTACAGCCGGTTTGTCCAAGGAGTAAGAAGCCACGCCTCTCTTTACTCCCCGGTGATAGGCAACAAGGACATACTCCGGCGTACCGTTTGTGAACTTGACAGGCGGCCGTGCCTTCTCCTATACTGGTAATTCTACCATACCACAATCGGTTTAAACTGCGTGCGGCTACTCCAAGTCCCGGACGAAAAGACGGTTCATCGACGCAGGTGCCCCGACAGGACCCAAGGAGACAACTATGGACCACCCGCCTGAGTTCGTCCCCACGATACGTCTGACCCACCTGACAGAAGAGACCAAGCGCCGCATCTTCGAGGCGTCCCTGCGGGTGCTGGCCGAGGTGGGCGCCTCCGTGCAACACACCGAGGGGGTGCGCCTGCTTCAGGAAGCCGGCTGCTCAGTCGGCGCCGACGGCCTCGTGCGGGTCCCTCGCGAGGCTGTGGAACGCGCGCGATCGAGCGCCCCCTCGTCCTTCACGCTGCACGACCGCGATGGCTTTCCGGCTATGGAACTCGGGGGTCACAATGTCTTCTTCGGTACCGGCTCCGACCTCATGTGGCAGCACGACCTCGAGACCGGGGAGCATCGCCCGAGCCGTCTTGACGACATCGCCCGGGTGGCCCGCGTATGCGAAGCCCTCCCCCACATGGACTTCGTCATGTCGGGCGCCTATCCCACCGAACTCGACCCTCGAGGCGTCTACGCCGTCACCTTCCTGACCATGATGCGCAACTGCAGCAAGCCTCTGGTGATCGTAGCCGAGAACGAGGTCGACCTTGGCGCCATCATCGGCATGGCCACCGATCTTCGCGGGGGAGTCGAATCGTTGCGGGAGCGGCCCTACTTCCTTGCCTACGTCGAGCCCGTGAGTCCCCTGTCCCATCCGGCTGAGTGCATAGCCAAGTTGCTCCTCTGTGCCGACGCGGGAGTGCCGGTGGCCTATGTACCCGCCCCATTGCTGGGCGCCACCTCCCCGGTTAGCACCGCGGGCCATGTGGTGCAGGGCATGGCCGAGTGTCTGCTCGGCCTCGTGCTGCATCAGCGTCGCGCGCCGGGTGCCCCGTTCATGTTCGGGGTGAATCAAGGGGTCCTCGACATGGTCTCGGGCCAACCCTCCTACACGGCCGTCGAGGGCTTCATGAACTACCTCACCGTGGTCGAGATGGCGAAATGGCTCGATCTGCCCAACTGGGGTATCTCAGGCTGCACCGATTCTCAAGCCATGGATGCCCAACTGGGCCTTGAGGCGGGCGAGCTCACCCTTCTCTCGATGCTCCTCGGATCGAACCTCAACCACGACGTGGGCTTCATGGGCTTCGGCCTCACCGGTTCCCTGGAGGAAGTCGTCATCACCGACGAGTTCGTCGCGCTGAACAAGAAGCTCCTCGGCGGCATCCCCGTGGATGACGTCGATCTGGCCGTCGACGTCATCGCAACCGTGGGACCCAAGGGTCACTACCTCAGCCACCCCCACACCCGCACCTACCTGCGCAAAGGCCCCAGCCAATGGCGACCCAGCCTGCTCAACCGCGACAACCATGACCGGTGGGTGGAGGCCGGTGGCCTCGACCTACGCGAGAAGGCACGCCGCAAGGCTTTGGCCATCCTGGCCGCCGAGCCGGCGGACGACCTCGACCCGGACTTGCTGACCGCCTGTGAGGCCCGCGTGGCTGAACTGACCGCGACCTCCGAAGTGGGGTCGGCCTGATGCCCGCGCCGCCCCCATGGCGCACCGACCACCCCGCACCCGCGCCGAACGGAGAGGCTGCTTGACATGTCGAACAACGAAGCGCTCATCGAGGAGATCGTCGGAGCAGTCATCGAGGGCGAGGCCGAGCCGGTCACGGCCGGTGTCACCCGCGCCCTCGAAGCCGGCATCGACGCCGAGACCATCCTGAACGACGGGCTCACCGCGGCCATGGCGGCTGTGGGCGAGATGCTCAACCGGGGCGAGGTCTTCATCCCCGACGTGCTCTGGTCGGCCGAGGCCATGCAGGCGGGCCTGGCCCTGCTCCTGCCCCACCTCTCCGACGCGGCCTCCCACAGCGCGGGCACGGTGGTCGTCGGTACCGTGCTGGGCGACGTGCACGACATCGGCAAGAACTTCGTGGGCCTCATGCTCTCGGGTGCCGGGTTCGAGGTGATCGACTTGGGTCACGACGTGGCCGCCGAGGTCTTCGTGAACACCATCGCCGAGCGGGGCGCGGGCTTTCTGGGCATGTCGGCCATGCTCACCACCACCATGCCGGTCATGGCGAAGACCCTGCAGCTGCTCGAGGCCCGAGGCATGCGCTCCGGCGTGCGGGCCCTGGTGGGCGGTGCGCCGGTCACCCAGGACTACGCCGACAAGATCGGAGCCGACGGCTGGGCCATCGACGCCACCAAGGCCGTCGCCGTCGCCAAGGAGCTCACCTGAGTACCGCCACCCGCCTTCCGGCCGCGGCGCGGCCGTAGAGGGGGCCAAGGAGTTCGGGCGGTGAAGGCCCGGGAAGAGCGCGAGGCGCGACTCGCGGGCGGGGACGGGCCCCGGGGTCGGGACAGATGAGGACGAAAGGGGAATCGTTGAAGCAGTTTCTGATAGGTCAGCGGGGCATCCGCTTCGCCAAGTTGACGCCGGAGCAGTGTGGGCAGCTGCACGAGGCCGTGCTCGAGATCCTGTGGGACCTTGGAGTCGAGCTGAACCACCCCCGAGCCATCGCCCTCCTCGCCGACGCGGGAGCCAAGGTCGAGGGGAATCGGGCCCGCATACCCGCGAACCTCATCGAACGGGCACTTGAGGTGACCCCGAGCACCATCGTTCTACATGACAGGGCCGGAGAGCCCGTCATGCCGGCGGGCGAGGACCGTGTCTTCTTCGGCACCGGCTCCGAGACGCCCTTCATCCTCGATCATCGCACCTGGGAGCGACGCCACGGCTGCCTAAACGACGTAGCCGAGGGCGCCCGCTTGATCGACGCGCTGCCCAACTTCGACTTCCTCATGTCGCTCTTCCTGCCCTGGGACCTCGACCCTCAGGTGGCCTACCTCCGCCAGTACCGTGCCATGCTGGAGGGCTGCACCAAGCCCATGCTGCTGGTGACGCCCAATCCGGCCGACGTTCCGGTCATGACGGCCATGCAGGAGGCGGTGGTTGGGGGCGAAGCGGAGCGACTGGCGCGCCCGCGGGCCATGGTCTACGTGAACGTGACCAATCCACTGCGCCAGGAGCACGAGGAGCTGGAGAAGGCCCTCTACTGCGCGGAACACGGGGTGCCTTTCGCCTACATCGCCCCGGTCCTCCCCGGGCTCATGGGCCCGGTGACGTACCCGGGCTCGACCGTGGTGAGCTTGGCCGGCGAGTTGGTGGGACTGCTCGTGGCCCAACTGGCTCACGAGGGCGCTCCGGTGGCCATCAGCGGCGGCATCACCGGGGTCATGGACATGAAGAGCATGATCACGTCGTACGCCGCCCCCGAGGATCGCATCCTCTCCGGCGAGATGGCCCGCTACTACGGCGTGCCTCATTTCGGACTGGGCGGGTCGACCGACTCCAAGCTGCTCGACGGTCAGGCCACCGCCGAAGCGGCCCTCACCTTGTACACCGAGGCCCTCGTCGGCTCGAACATCATCCACGACATCGGCTACATGGAGGCCGCTTCGGTGAACTGCCTGGCCCAGCTGGTGGTCTGCGACGAGCTCATCGGGTGGGTTCGGACCGTCATGAAGCCCTTGGAGATCAACGCGGCCAACCTCCCCCTCGATTTGATCAAGCAGCAGGGCATCGGGGGCGACTACATCACGACCGACCACACCATGGAGCACTTTAGCGATCTCTGGTATCCCACCCTCTTCGACCGACGCAAGTACGACAAGTGGGTCGCCGCAGGCGGAAAAAACCTGACGGCGGCGGCCGCCGAGAAGGTCGAGAGGATCCTGGCCGAGGAGTCTCCGACCCCGCTCGACCCGACCGTGATCGAGGCACTCGACGCGATCTTCGCGGAGCACACGACCAGAGGGAGGGACGACACGCTGATCGCGCGAGGTAAGGCTTGAGGGAGCGTAGGCCCCCCGCTCGACCGCCGGGGACGACCATGCGCGGGCGCCGTCTGCTTCGCGGGCGTCTCAATATGAAGACACGCACGGATCCGCGCTTGAACGAGTGGAACGCGACGGCTAGTATCCTACTGTCCTCGAGGGGTCATCGTGTGGGCGAAATCGGCGAAGGGGTTCGAGATGAGGATAGGTGGGACGGCCGAGATACCCCGGTCTGCCTCGCCTCACGGGAGAAGTCAGCAACCAGCCGGCGTTCTACTCGCGCCGCCGACCATCCACGACAGCACGCGACTGGGGCGTCAACCCCCGCCGACACCGTGTGCCCGCTGTGGGATCGAGACCACAGGTCAATCGAAAACAGGTCAATCGTAAAGGAGAAACACATTATGAGAATGGTGCACAGTCGCAGCACCCGGGGCTTCTTGGGCCTGGCCGTGCTGGCGGCCTTCCTGGTCTTGGCCGTCGGCGCCCTGGGCTGCGGCGGCGACTCAGCAACCACCACCACAGCGCCGGAAGGCTCCACCACCGAGACGACCGGCGGCGCGGTCCAGACCGGCGGCGTCCTGAGGGTCGCCACGCAGCCGGGCAACGCCGACTTCGACCCGGCCCTGTTCGCCGGGAACCCCGCCGACATCGCCCTTCAGCACCAAGTGCTCGAGAAGCTGATCACCCTCGACCCGGAGTTCAACCTCCAGCCGACCCTGGCCACTGAATGGGAATCCGCCGACGGTACGGCCTGGAAGCTCACGCTGCGAGACGGCGTGAAGTTCAGCAACGGTGCCCCCTTCACCGCCGACGACGTGGTCTACACGATGGATCGTCTCCGCGATCCTGAGGTCGGATCGGCCATGGTCCAGGTGTACTCCAACATCGACACCATCGTCGCCGACGACCCGACCCACGTCACGTTCACCCTGAAGTCGCCTGACGGCGAGTTCCCGAGGTCGCTCACCGACTACCGCACGCTCATGCTGAGCAAGGACGTTGATCCCACGAAAGAGCTCGTCGGGACCGGCCCCTTCATGCTCGAGTCCGTCGCCGCCGAGAGCGGCGCGATCCTGAAGAAGAACCCGAACTACTGGGGCACGGACGACAAGGGCAACCAGCTGCCCTATCTGGACGAGGTTCGCTTCATCTATTCGCCCGACATGGCCGGCCAGATCGAAGGCCTGCAGGGTGGCTCGATCGACTGGATCGGCGGCCTCACCGCCGAGCTGAAGCAGACCGTCGAGGCCAACACCTCGCTCAAAACCATCTCAACACCCACGAATTACTGCTTCGAGCTCCAGATCCGCACCGATGTGGAGCCGGGTAGCAAGCTCGAGTTCCGTCAAGCCATTATGGCCGGCACCGACCGCCAGGCCATTGTCGACCTGGTAGCTCCGGGCATCGCCGATGCCGGTAACGGCACCCTCGTAGGTCCCGGCTACGCCGATTACTACCTCGACGAATCCGTGCCGTACGATCCCGAGAAGGCCAAGCAGCTGCTCGCCGACGCGGGTTACGGCGACGGTGTGAAGATCAGGTTGGTCACGCAGACCACCGACGTCATCCCGGCCATCGCCACCGCATGGCAGGCCCAGATGAAGCAGATCGGCATCGACGTCGAGATCGTACAGATCCCGGCCGACGTCTTCTACTCCGAGGAGGGCGAAGACAACTGGTACCAGGCTCCTTTCTGCATCGTCGACTGGGGCACCCGAGCCGCGCCGATCACCTACTTCCAGCTCGCCCTGACCAGTGACGCCACCTGGAACTATCAGCGCTGGTCGAACCCCGAATTCGACGCGCTGGCCAAGCAGATCGTGGTCGAGCTCGATCCGGCCAAGAGGGCCGAAGCCTATGCCAAGGCCCAGAGGATCCTGCAGGACCAGGTCCCCATGATGAACTTCATGGTGAACGAGGGCGTCGCAGGGCAACCGGCCAACCTGCAGGGTATCGCCCTTGCGCCCGATTGGCCGCAGACGCTGTTCACCACTGCCTACTTCACCGAGTAGCAGAGGACGAACGCACCCGCCCGCCTACTCACTCACGACTGACCAGCGGAACCGGCGGGGGTCGATGACGACCCCCGCCGGCCCCTTCTGAAGCGCCGCTACGGAAGGCTCGGCTCTCAACAACCAAGCCGCGCCGGCAGTCGGACCACTCGAACGACTCAGACAAGAAAACGAGGAAGCAACGGTGAACGAACCGGCGACGATCGAGGATGAAGTGGGCGGCCCTCTGCCGCAGCCACTGAAGCAGCGCACATCGATGTGGCGCCTCTACTGGCGGCGCCTCCTGATTCGCCCGGCGGCCCTCGTCGGTCTGATCATCTTCGGCTTCTTCCTCGTGCTGGCGCTTTTCGGACCGTACGTCGCTCCCTACGACTACCAAGCCCAAGACGCCAAGCTGCGTCTTCAGACTCCGTCCTCGCAACACCCCTTCGGCACCGACCAGTTCGGCCGCGACATTTTCAGCCGCATCATCGTGGGCACGCGCAACATCTTCCTGCTGGGCGGCACGGGCACTCTGCTCGCGGCCCTTGTCGGCACTGCGATCGGGCTCGCCTCGGGGTATGCCGGCGGCCTCACCGACGAGATCGTGATGCGGCTGCTCGACGTCTTGCTCTCCTTCCCCTCTCTGTTGCTGGCCCTGGTCCTATTAAGCAGCGTGGGCCCATCGAACCTGAACCTGGTGCTGGTCGTGACCCTCCTCTACGTCCCCATGCTCGCGCGGGTCGTGCGCAGCATGGTGCTCGACCTCAAGACCAAGGAGTTCGTCGAGGCGGCCCGGGTGCGCGGCGAGCGGCGCAGTTACATCCTCTTCCGTGAGATCCTTCCCAACTCGCTGCCCCCCCTCCTGGTAGAGACCTCCATGCGTTTCTCGTACTCCATCTTTCTGGTGGCGTCCCTCGGCTTCTTGGGTCTGGGCGTGCAGCCGCCTTCTCCTGATTGGGGGTTGCAGATCAACGAGGCCCGCAACTTCTTCGCCATCGCGCCCTGGACGCTGCTGTTCCCCGCCGGCACCATCGCGGTGCTGGTGATCGCGACGAGTCTCATGTCCGACGGCCTTCGGCAGGTCATGCTCCCGGGCGGGGGGAGGGACTGAGATGGCCACCACTCACAAGGAAACAGCCGGCAAGGTTCCGCCTACCCATCTGGGCACGGTGAACGCCCCCCGCCCCCCGGTCCTCGAGATCGAGGGCCTCAGCATCGAGTACACGACCGAGGCCGGCGTCTTACGGGCGGTACGCGACGTCTCACTGAAGGTGCACGAGCACGAGAGCTTCGGCATCGTGGGTGAGTCGGGGTCCGGCAAGTCGACCCTGGCCATGGGCGCCATCCGCTACCTGGCCTCGAACGGCCGCGTGACGGCGGGCAGCGTACGCCTCAACGGGGTCGAGCTCCTCGACCTTTCCCGCAGGCAGCTGCGCGCCCTGTGGGGATCGCGCATCGGGGTCGTCTACCAGAGCCCGCTGAGCGCCCTCAACCCTTCGATCCTCATCGGCAGGCAGCTGGCCGAGGTGGCCCAACTCCACCTGGGCATGGACCGCGGCTCCGCCGGGGAGCGGGTAGCCGAGATGCTCTCCAAGGTGGCCATGCCCGACCCGGAAGCGGTCATGCGACGCTATCCACACCAGCTTTCAGGCGGCATGCTGCAGCGCTGCGTGATCGCCATGGCCCTCATGACCAACCCGGCTCTGATGATCATGGACGAGCCGACCACCGCCCTCGACGTCACCACCCAGGCCGTGGTGCTCGACCTAGTGGCCGACCTCAAACGCGAGTTCGACTCGGCCATCGTCTACATCACTCACGACCTCGGCGTACTCACCAAGATCTGCGATCGGGTGGGCGTCATGTACGCCGGGGAGTTTATGGAGCAGGCACCTTTGCGGGATCTTTTCGGCCGCCCGCGGCACCCCTACACGCTGGACCTCCTCGGCTGCGTACCCCACTTCGATCGCTCCACCCAGAAACGCTCCCTGGTGACCATCCCCGGCTCCATCCCGCGTCTCGAGGAGCTGCCCTGCGGCTGCATCTTCGCGCCCCGCTGCACCTTCGCTGAGGACGCCTGCCGCGCCACGCGGCCTCCCCTCGTGAACGTGGGAGAGACTCATCTCTCCGCGTGTCGCCGATGGCAGATCATCCCCACGCCGGTGGAGTATTTGCGCGCGACCACCGAGACGCTGGCCACGATCCATGCCTCAGACGCCGACGACGTGGCGCTGGTGGAGGTCGACGACGTGCACATTCATTTCAAGGGACCGGCCACCGGATTCCTACCCGGCCGGCGACACCACCGTGCCATTCGCGCGGTCGACGGTGTCAGTCTGACGGTGCATCAAGGGCAGACGCTCGGAGTAGTGGGAGAGAGCGGCAGCGGCAAGACAACGATGGCGCGCGCCATCATCGGACTCACCCCTCTCACCGGCGGCGAGATCCGGATGCATGGCGCAACGCTGGACCCCGTTACCGAGGACCGAAGCCGAACCATGCTGAAACGGATCCAGATGGTCTTCCAGAACCCTGACGCGTCCTTGAACCCCACGCGCAGCGTCGGCGACGCGATCGCCCGTCCGCTGATTCTGCTGGGCGACATGGACCGGGCGACGGCGCAGGAGCGCGCCAAAGACCTGCTGCAGGCCGTCAGTCTGCCCCGCGGCTACTTCGACCGGCTGCCCAACGAGCTGAGCGGCGGCGAGAAGCAACGCGTAGCCATCGCCCGTGCCTTCGCCGCGGAACCGGAGCTCATCCTCTGCGACGAACCCATCTCCTCGCTCGACGTCTCGGTGCAGGGATCGCTCATGAACCTGCTCATGCAGCTCCAGATCGAGCAGCGCACATCGTACGTATTCATCTCCCACGACCTCTCCGCGGTGCAACACCTCTCCGATACCATCGCCGTTGTATATCTCGGACGCGTCATGGAGCTGGGCGACGCGGTGACCGTGCTCACGCCTCCCTTCCACCCGTACACCGAGGCTCTGGTATCCGCCGTACCGGTGGCCGACCCTAACGTGAAGCAGACCCCCATCCGCTTGGGCGGCACCGTGCCGAGCGCCGTGGACGTGCCCTCCGGCTGCCGCTTCCACCCGCGATGCCCACGATTCCTTGGCGACATCTGTCGGAACCAGGAGCCTCCGTGGCGCCTCGGCGAGAACGGGCACCGCATCTACTGTCACGTCCTTCTCGAGGAGCTGGCCCAGCTTCAGGCCGAGACCCTCGTGCTCACCTCGGCCGGAGAGGATGCCTGATGCTGCGTTTCGTCGCCCGGCGATTCGGCTTCGTGACCATGACCGTCATCTTGTCGTCGATCATCATCTTCTCCGCCACGCAGATCCTACCGGGTGACGTGGCCAGCATGATCCTCGGTCGCTTCGCCACACAAGAAGCCAAGGAGAACCTGCGCCACGAGCTCGGTCTCGACCGGCCGTTGGTGGTGCAGTACGCCTCGTGGCTCGGCGACTTCGCGCAGGGCGATTGGGGGGAATCCATCAGCACGAAGAGCGCGGTGCGTCCCCTCGTGTTCGACCGCCTCCAGAACTCCGCGGTGCTCGCGGGGGTGGCCTTCCTCTTCTATGTACCTATGGGCATCCTGCTGGGTCTGGTCGCGGCGCTACGCAGGAACACCTGGCTCGACCAGACTATCTCGGTGGGCTCTCTGGCCTTCATCGGCCTGCCGGAGTTCGTGAGTGCGATCATCCTCATCAGCATCTTCTCCATCCAACTGGGCTGGCTGCCTTCACAGTCGGTCATCGACCCCGGCACGAGTTTCGTCGAGGCGTTCCCCAAACTCATCCTGCCGGGGATCACGGTGGCCCTCACCAGCCTCGCCTACATAGTGCGCATGACCCGCTCCAGCACGGTGGACGTGCTGCAGACCGACTACGTGCGTACCGCCAACCTCAAGGGTCTGCCACCCTACCGGGTGCTGTTCACGCACGTGTTGCGCAACTCGCTGCTGCCGACGGTCACGGTGGTGGCCATCGGGGTGGGATGGCTCATCGGAGGCCTGATCATCACCGAGTCGGTCTTCAACTACTCGGGTATCGGCCGGCTGCTGCTCTTCGCGGTCCAGCGGCGCGACCTGCCCCTCATCCAGGCGACGGCACTACTGGTCGTGTTCATCTACAGCATAGCCAACCTCATCGCCGACGTGCTCTACGCGGTTCTCAATCCCCGCATAAGGTACACCTAGCGCACCGGCACCGACCCCCGAGTGTTGACCTGGAGCCCGGACTGGATGAGTCTTGAGTCCTGGGTATACAGGAGACCCGAATGAACGTGCGCATCGACGTCATCGAGAAGCAGCTGCGGGCTGCCGCCGCCAAAGTCGTCTCCGAGGCTGAGGCGGCCTACTTCGCCGATCTCCTGCTCGAGACCCATCTCCAAAAGGCGCCGCGGATGAACCCGCTGGAGGAAGCCGTCGCCGATCTGGAAGTGTGGGCGGCGCGCGAAGACCGCGAGCTCACGGTGGACGTCGACAAGGAGAGCGTGCTCCTTCTCGATCTCAACCAGCCGGCGCCCTCTCTCAAGATCAAGTACGTGCACGATGAGCTCGAGCGCCGGGCCCGCAAGAACGGGATCGCCGCGGTTGGTTTCCGCAATTCCTCGGGGGTGACCACGCTGAACCCATGGTCCGAAAGGTTGGCCCGGCGGGACCTGATCGGAGTCGCCATGTTCGACGGCGGCACAGGCTGCACCGTCCCCTTCGGCGGAACACGGGGAGTATTCGGCACCCTTCCGCTCGGTGCCGCCGTGGATCGACACGGTCTTCCCACCACCGACGCAGCCGCCGCCCACGACGACGGCGTGGCGAACCTCCTCCCCATCGGCGGAGGCTTCAAGGGCTACGGCCTCGCTATGCTGATCGAGATCCTGACCGGATCCCTGATCCGCAGCCTGTTGAGCACCAGTCAGACCCCAGGCTGGAATCCCCCGGAATACGGTGGCCTGGTGATCGCGATCGACATCGCCGGCTTCACGGACCCCGATCGCTTCAAGCGCGAGGTCTCGGACATGTGTGCGGAGATCCGCAGCCAGCCCGGCGCACAGGGGGGAAGCGGGCCCGCCATCCCCGGCGACCAAGCTTACGTCAAGGCGGCCGCCGCCCGGAAGTCGGGAGAGATCGTGCTCAAGGACAAGGTGGCAGAGGATCTCGAGAGGCTGGCCGGTAGCCAGCCTTCCGCCCGCCTGCCGGCCGCGGCCCCCCGCACGAGTATCTCGACCACCCCGGTCTCGCCGTCCACCCGCACCCAGTCGTGCGTCTCGATGAGCACGCAAGGATCCTGGTCTGGCTCGAAGTCGACCACCGTGGGTACCCGCAAGACGGCGGCGGCGACTCCCACGCTGGAATCGATGTGGGTGACGATCATGCCGAGCGGACCGGCGCCGGCCACCCCGGCGGCGCCGAAGTAGCACGACCAGCCGTTCGACCCTCTGCTACCGGGCATGACCAGGATCTTACCCTTGATGGACACCCCTCGATTGATGTGTCCATGTTCCTTGATGACCCCGGACTCGGGGTCGATTCCGCCCCATCCTTGGATGCTGTTCGGGCACACCAGAGCCTCCCCCTCCACGACTCCGGCGACCACTCCGCGACCCTTTATCGTGATCGTGGCCATCGATGCCCCTCCTCCCATCTGCCGGCTACAGCGGCGTCGAGGCAGCTCTGCGCATCCCCGTAGTACACCGATCCATCCGTCTCCGACTTGACGGAACCTGCCTGCTTCACACTGTCGAACACGTGGCCGGTGTAGCTCTCGAGGAACACCCTCCCCATGGTACTGGGGCAACTACCCGTGTAGATATGGCCCCCGGCTTCCTCGATGATCCGGGTGTACCCATTCACATCGGCCATGGCTTTGATCGGATAGACGGTCCAGATCGTGAGATGCACGCGTGGATGCACCCTCCTGCCCCCCAACTGCTCGGCGACTCCTTTGAGCTGGTCGATATCGTAGTGAGGGCAGCCGAGGCTCACGAAGTCGATCTCCCCCGCTCCCACGTCACACGTTGCTTCGTAGGACTCGATCATCGCCCGCTCGTCTATTGTCAGGGTGCCTGCCGGCGTCTTCCCGCGGAACGCGTCGTCGCTCGTCCGGGCTTCGGGTGTGACGCCCACGACATGGCACATCTCGCAGTTGCTGGAAACAGCCAAGGTCGTGTACAACTGCTTGAGCTTGCGGAAGGTGACCGAGTTGAAGCGGCCGGAGATCACGGGGATGGCACCCGTCGGCAGAGACACTCCTATGGCTCGGCCGAGGAGATCCCACTCGAGGACCGTGTTCACCTCGGCCTGCACGTCCACGAGGTGAGTCCCCGCTCGATTCTCCTCCACGTGGTTGCCCCACTTGGGGGTCCGCCCGCAGATCGCCGACCAGAACGCCGCTTCGATCCCGTCCGAGTTCCCCATGGCCCCCCAAAGCGAGTTGCCCATCAGCGTGACCGAGGATTCGGTCGTGACGAAATGCTCTCCGCGCACGGGCAACCAGCCCGTCAGATACGGAGCGCACGTGCCGGTGATGATGACGCCGGCCCTCCGGGCCTGCTCAAGGTACTCGGAGTTCTTCGCGAAGAACTCTGGGCTCTGCCCAAAGGGCTCATGTTCGTCCTGGTCACAGGGACAGACGCACGACTGCGTGTAGCTGTTCTCGTAGGTGCGATCGAACGGGATCGTCTCATCGA
This sequence comes from uncultured Actinomycetes bacterium, assembly GCA_947085635.1. Taxonomy (GTDB): domain Bacteria; phylum Actinomycetota; class Thermoleophilia; order RBG-16-64-13; family RBG-16-64-13; genus JAHJSA01. Next base: position 17,810 of record CAMTXC010000007.1, read on the forward strand.
CGGCGAGGTTCATGCGAGAGAACACCTCATCGATGTCTTCCGATTTGCATACGCTGAGGTAGTTGTGGGCACCGCAGAACACCGTCGCCTTGGTGACTTCGCACAGCTCCTCAGCACCGAGGATCTCAGCGTAGCGCACGATGTTCTGAAGGCAGACTTGTTTGAGCCTGCCCTCCTTCCCCCCTAGGACGCTCTCCTCGTATTCAGTCAGTCGCAGCATCGCGCCTCCCTTGCATGAGTCACGGTCGGCCCGGAGTTCGGAAAGGGGGCCATCCCGCAATACGGCTTCTTCAACACGGTTGTCAAAGACCCCTCGACATGAGGGGGTCCATCGCGATCGCCTCTTCTGGGCACTCGGTCGCGCACACGCCGCAACCGCGGCAGAGATCGGTGTCGAGGACGACCGCGGGCCGGGCCGCGCCACCCCGCCCCGATGTGACCGGGAGCTCCGAAGCGAACGCACCAAAAGGACAGCGCCGGACACACTTGCCGCATGCAGTACAACGCCCGACATCGTGACGGGCCACGTAGCGACTGAGCGGCCAGAGCTTCTCCGCCCCAAGCCGCTTGGTCACCTGATGGGGGTAGCAGCAGTCCACGCAGCAGTTGCAGAGGGCGCCGACCACACGGCCATCGACCTCCGCCACCTCGCCGGTCTGCATCAGCCCGGCCTTGTGGGCCTGCCGCACGATCTCACGGGCACGTTCCCGGCTGATCTCCCATCCGATCCCGCGTTCGTTGGTGAAACGTATACAGACATTTGCAGGCTTATTGCACGCACCCATCATCGCCCGGCAATTACAGGGCCACAGGTAGAACCGCTCGACCCTCTCGAGAAGGGCCTCCGCTTCGTGCAAGAGCAGATACTCGGAGTTCTCCAGGTGAGGGCTGGGGACCGCTCCCGCACGCAACGCCTCGATCTGAGGACGCTTGCGTTCCTCGTACCTGCGCTGTTCCCACAGGTTGAGTTCGGCCCGCACATGGTCGGGGACGTCTTTCCATCCCTCTAGCACCGCCCAGACCTCGAAACGCGCGTGGAAGTCGGCACGGGTCACGGTGCCGTCGGAGAGCGCATCGACCACGCCCCTGCGGTGGAGTCGCTCCACGTCCTGGGAGCTGAGGCTGGGGACGCGCTCGCACAGGGCGCCCATGGTGAGCGGGCCTTCGGCCAGAGCGAGGACAACGTTCACGTCGGCTTCCTCGAAGAAGCGGTCGAGCCAGGGCGATAGGAAATCGGGGACGCCGAACGCCACACAGAACCGGTCGGGTCCCGAAGAACGCATCATGGCAGGATCACGCGCGTTGGCGGCGCGATACTCATACTGCACAGACCGTGGTGCCCCGCTGGATCACGGAGGCCACTCGACCGAGTAGGCACCACGTTCGACCGGTCCTCCTGGAAGGAGTGGATCTTGGCAGCTGCGATGTCGGCCGGGGCGAGGCGGGCCCCACCGCCCTCAGTCTCCCCAAGTCGCCCGGGCCGCGATGATGGCGTCGATCTGATCGAGGACGCCCGGTGAAAGATCCTCCACCTGATGCTTTGCGAGGAGTTCGTCCACCCGGCGGGCGGCCTTCTCCCCCAGGGAGAGGGAACCGGCCTTCACCCACTTGTCGTGGCTGGACTGGTCGAAGAGGCTCGGGTACCAATCCTCGTTGAAGTGAGCCATGGTATGGTCCTCGGCCAAGTAGTCGCCCATGGGAGCCACCCGTTCGACGAGTTCGAGAGCCAGGGTCTCCTCGTCAACCACGATGGGGTCCATGAAGCGGCGGATCCAGCCGATGATCTCGTCGCAGATCACGATCTGGGCCAGGGAGTTACTCATGCCCGACTCCATGTAGCCCACGTCGTGAATGAGGTTGGAGCCGGCCAAGGCCTCCACCAGCATGGTGAGGGCGGCTTCAGCCGCCGACTGCTCGTCTACCAGTTTGCTGTCGGAGCCCCCTCCGAGGCCGAAATGCGGGATGTCGTAGAAGCGGGCCATCTCCGCGTACGCCACCCTGTCTTCCGGGGCCGAGTAGACGTTGATCATGCTGCGCATGTCGAGTTTGTCGGCGGTGCCGCCGGACATGGAAGCGGGGCAACCCTCGTTCACCAGTTGGGCCAACACCAGGCCGAAGAGCTCGCCGGCGTTGGCGACGGCCATGGAGCCCGCCTTGGTGATGGGTCCGCTCGCTCCACGGATGGCCATGGGATTGTGCACGTAGGGCACCCCCTTCCCCGCCAGGTAGATAAGCTTCTCCAGATCCTCGAACTCGTGGCGGAACGGGTGGGTGACGTTGACGTAGCCCAGGCCACGGGGTCTCTCCCGCAACTCGTCGGCGCCGCCGACGACCGCCTCCAACATCTCGACCATAGCGCGGATGTCGGCCGCCGAGTGGCTGAGGAAGATGTAGGGCTTCGTGGTGTTCCGGAGCATCGCCTTGAACTCGTGCACGTAGGCCATCCGCTGGTCAAGATCCAGGGGCGTGAAGAGCGACATGTGGAAGTCGATATTGGGAAGCGCGTCGACCACCCGAGACCCCTCCGCCGTATCGGCCAGGGTGGTAGGGCGGCGGTCGCCGGTGCGATGATCGAGGATGTTGAGCGTGCCCGAGCCTACCCCGAAGAAGACATTGGTGCCGCCCACAGGCATCACGGGCTCGCCACTGCGGGTGTGGAGCGTGAAGCTCTTCGGTGCGACGGAAAGGGCCCATTCGACCATTCTCTTGGACACGCGCACGCGGGTCCCGTCCACCGTAGCGCCGGCTGCGGCCAGGATCTCCCGCGCCCGCTCGTGGTGGGCTTCGACCCCCACCGTCTCGAGGAGACGGCAGCTCGCTTCGTGGATGGTCTTGCACTGCTCCGGCGTGAGCTTCTGAAAGCGCACGCCCCGTTGTCCTGTCAGTAGGTCTTTCATGGAGCGGTACTCCCTCGGCGGGCCCTTGGGTCAGGAGCAGTGGCTAGACCGCACTGAGCGGTTCGTGAGTCCAGCAGTCAACGAAGTCCTGCCACAGAACGGTGACGTTCTATCTTCACGTCCCCACGGTCACGCGCTCGGTCGCTTCCACTCTTCCGGCAGCAGCGCAAGGCCCCGCCTGAGCGCGTTGAGGTTCATCTCCTCGGTGCCCTTCGGCACCATGCTCAACACGGCCTTCTCCAGGGAGGCCACGCTTACCACGCCGGTGAGCCCAGCCACAGCGCCGAGCGCAAGGATGTTGGTAGTCTGCGTGCGTCCCGTCGTCTCGACGGCCAACCGCGTGAACGGAATACCGTAGCTGATCGCCTCCACAGGGGGTGGAGAGGTGATCTCGTCGCTGTCGAAGATGAAGAAGCCGGAACGTCTGAGCAAGCCCGAGTACTTGTTGGCGGCCTCGGCCGACAGCGCGACGAGCAGGTCTAGACCCTGGATCTGAGGGTAGTCGATGGGTGCGCCGGCCAGCACGACGTCGGAGCGACTGTAGCCGCCGCGCGCCTCCGGCCCGTAGGATTGGGTCTGAACCACGTGACGACGATCTCGGGTGCCGGCCACGGCCAAGATCACACCCATGAGGATCACGCCCTGACCACCGGAGCCCCCGAAACGCACTTCCACGTAGGGCCGGGAGGAGAGCAGCCCGTCGGTCATCGTCGGCGCCTCACTCATCGGCCGACTTCCTGACTCGCTCAAGCATGCGGGCGTAGCTCGCGGTAAGCTCCGGCACGCTCTCGTCCCGGTGGAGCAGGCCCGTCACGATGCGCCCTTCGAGCTCCTCGGGAGTCATGCCCTCGGCCTTCTTGCGGGAGATCGCCTTCTCCTTGAGGTTCTCGAGCATCTGCACCGGCCCTTTAGGCGGGTTGCGCTTGCCGTATTCGGTGGGGCACTGGGTCACGGCTTCGATGAACGAGAAGCCGGGGTGCTTGATCCCATCGCGTATCAGCTTCTGCAGCTGGCGCACACCGTAGGAGGTGCCGCGGGCGACATAAGTCGCCCCGGCGGCCTCGGCGAGGCGGCACAGATCGAACGACGGCTCATCGAACCCGAACGGGGCGGTGGTGGCATAGCCGCCAATGCCGGTCTGAGGCGAGGCCTGGCCGCCGGTCATGCCGTAGGTGTTGTTGTTGAACAAGATCGTGGTGACGTCCAAGTTTCGGCGGCACGCGTGGATGAGATGGTTGCCGCCGATCGCCGCGCCGTCGCCGTCGCCTGTGAGCACGATCACGGTGAACTCCGGGTGCGCCATCTTGATACCGGTGGCGAAGGCCAACGCGCGGCCGTGGATGGAGTGCACGGTGCCGAAGTCAAGGTACCCTACGGCACGGCTCGAACAGCCGATGCCCGCCACCACGACGGTGCGGTCCTTCTCGAGACCCAACTCGAGGGCGGCACGCAGGAACGCCGCGGTCACCGTGCCGAGGCCGCAACCCGGGCACCAGATGTGAGGGAAGCGATCGGTGTGCAGGTAGTGATCAATCGTCCTCGGCTCGGCCACGATGGGCTCCCCCGCGGCCACGATGGGCTCCCCTTCGGCCACGATCAGGCGCTCTCGTACTTGCCGACCAGCTCGGCGAGCCTGTCGACGATGTCGCGGGGCGTGATCAGATTGCCATCGACGCGGCCCATGCTGACGATAGTGGTCCAGTTCTCGGCGAGCCGACGCACCTCGCGGGCGTACTGGCCGAGATTCAGCTCAGGTATCAGGATGAACTCCACCCGCCGCGCCAACTCCTGGATTATCTCGACGGGCAGAGGGAACAGGGTGTAGAGGTGCAGCACCTCGACGGGGATGCCCTCCTGCTCGGCCAGCTTGAGCGCCGCCCGGGCGCTCCGGGCGCACGAGCCGTAAGCCACCACCGCCACCCGGCCTTTGCCCACGTTCTTCACGTCATAGAGGCAGAGCTCGTCGCGGTGGTGCACCACCTTGTCGTGGAGCTCCCGCAGAAACTGCTCGCTCTTCTTCGGGTCGTTGGTGGGAAATCCGGTCTCGTCGTGTATCAACCCGGTCACGTGCGGGTGTATGAGCGTGCCCAACTCGTGGGGCGGGTGCACCTCTCGCACCATCTCGGGGTGGATGTACGTCTCGGTGAAGTCGAAGTCACCCGAGGTGAGGCGGTAACGCCCCGCGATCTCGGGCGAGAAGCTCTCGCGCATATGGCCCACGATCTCGTCGGCGAGCACGATGATGGGCATCCTGAAGCGCTGAGCGAACCGCACCGCCGCGATGGTCAAACGGTACATATCGGCGACGTTGGAGGCCGCCAGCACGATGGCCGGATGGTCGCCGTGCGTGCCCCAACGCGCCTGCATCACGTCTCCCTGGGAAGGCGTGGTGGGGCGACCGGTGGAGGGTCCCATACGCATCACGTTCACGATGACGGTGGGCGCCTCGGCCATGATGGCGTAGCCAATGGCCTCCTGCATCAGTGAGAAGCCCGGTCCCGACGTCGCCGTCATCGAGACCTCGCCGGTGAGCGACGCGCCGATGCAGGCGCAGATCGAAGCGATCTCGTCCTCCATCTGCATGAACACGCCGCCCACCTGGGGCAACTCGCGCGCCATCACCTCCATGATCTCCGAGCTCGGGGTGATGGGATAGCCGGCGAAGAAACGCACGCCGGCGTCGAGAGCGCCGAGCGCGCACGCCCGGTTGCCCTGAACCAGGAGGCTGTCCTGGTCGATGGTCTCCCGCATGAGGTGGGTGTACCAGAGTTCCATCGCTCAGGCCTCGGCCATGGTCACCGCGAAATCCGGGCAGATGAACTCACACGAACGGCACGACGTGCACTTGTCGGGCTCGAGGAGAATCGGAGCCGCCGACGCCGGCACCTCGATGGAGGCGGCGGGACACACGCACGCACAGAGTCCGCAGTTCTTGCACCGCACGGAGTCGAAGCGAGGAGTCGATCGGACTCGCTCCTTCGACGGTGTCGATCTCAAGATATCTCCACCTTCAGCTCGATGGTCGTGCCCTCGATCACGCGAGACCAAGGGTATCGCATTCCAGAGTTGCGCAGTCTGCCCCTCCTCGAGGGGCGCGTCAATGGCGCTGGAGCTTGAGTCCCACATGCAAGACGGATTCGACCCGAAGCGCACGGAAACCTTCCGACTTCTGCGCTATCCTTCGCACCGGTACCGCTTCCCCATCCCGAATGTTGGACTCGCACTCCGCCCGCTACTAGAGTACAGTGTCATACTTCGACCCGGTGCCGAGCGAGCCGCGCGACCGATCGAAGCGGCATCCACATCCCGATCGGAGCCCTCATGCGCACCGGGAATGATCCTCCCGCACGTTCGGCGGAACGCACCATGAAGGTGCTCGAGTTCCTGGCGCGACGCACCTACCCCACCCCGACCATGGTGATAGCCCAGGAGTGTGACATCCCCAAGTCGAGCCTGCACAACCTGCTCAACACCATGCGCGGACGCCGGTTCGTCACGTACCACAGCGATTCGCGGGGATGGAGCCTCGGTTCGCGCCTGTTCGAGATAGCGGGAGACGCGCCGCTGCTCACGCACGCACTCGCCGTCTTTCGGGCCTTCGGACAGAGTACACAGATGCTGGACGCCGGCGAAGTGGCGCGCCTGAGCGAACTGCCCCCGATGGTTGTGACCAGACTGCTCCCGGTACTCGAACAGAACGACCTGCTGGCCAAGACACCGGGGGGGTGCTACCGACTGGGGTCGCAGCTGGTCGCACTGGCTTCACGCGTGGGTGATCTGGATCAGCTCCGCGTCGTCACCAGGCCGATCCTCACGCGCCTTCGAGACGCCACCCGCGAGACCGCGAACCTCGTGGTGCTCGAGAGCGACCACGCCGTGTACATCGACCAAGTCGAGAGCCGGCACGCCCTACGCCACGCCGGCTGGGTGGGTAGGCAGATCCCGCTGGACAACACCGCGAGCGGAGCGGCGCTTGGCGGGGATCCCGGCGTGCAGGTTGTTCGAGATTCGGTCGAACCCGGGGTGACCGCTGTCGCATGCCGCATCCCCAGGAGAGGGCATCCCCACGCCGCGCTCAGCGTAACCGGTCCGAACTTCAGGCTGGAAGGTGCGGAGCTGGCCCGGGCGTGCGCGGCGGTGGAAGCGGCCGCCCTAACGGCTGGGCACGCGCTCTCGGCGGATCACGACGCGAAGGACACCGCCCGCAGACTCGTTCGAGGCCAGTAGGGAGCAAGCTCCAGGCCCTGCACGCGGCGGTCGAGCCCCACCGCGGCGGTCATGAAGAACGGCACCACCACCGGCCCGCGCTCCCGCAGGATCTCTTGGGCCAAGAGGTACAGTTCGCGGCGTCGGGTCTCATCCCCCTCCACCGACAGGTCGGCGACCACAGCGCGGAACTCCTCGTCTTCCCACCACGTGCCACTCATGGGGGCCACGGGACTGTAGACAGAGCGCAGGTACGCACGGGGCGAGACCTCGGTGGACCAGCGGGTCACCCAGAACTCGGCCGAGAGCCAGGACGCATCGCCGTCGCTCTGATATGGACCGGAGGCCACGCTCTTCACTTCAAGCAGAACGCCGATCTCAGCCATCTGCCTGGTCCACTCCTCGGCGACCAGCAAGGCCTCGGACTCGTCTTCCACGAGCAACTCGCCGCTCAGGCCCGAGGGGAAGCCGGCTTCGGCCAGCAGTGCGGTCGCCGCGGCGGGATCGAAGGGCGGATCCACATCACTCTGCATATCGTCGTAGAGGGGGCCGAACGGGGCATCGGCGCCCGGTGCCGCAAGGCCGGGGCGCACCGCCCGTATGAGGGCTTCGCGATCGGTGGCGAGCTTCAGAGCCTGGCGCACGCGCACGTCGGCTCCCAGGTGTCCCGCTTCCGACTGAACGTGGATCGCGAAGTGGTCGTTCGAAGGACGCTCCGCCACGAAGAGAGTAGGCGAGGCGCGCACCTGCCTTACCTCCTCCGCCGTCAAGCCTCCCACGAAGCTCACTCGACCGCTCAAGAACTCCCCCAGGCGTGTGCCAGGGTCCCGCGAGAAGACAAGATCCACACCATCCAGATACGGGAGGCGACGCCCCGAGGCGTCGCGTCGCCAGTAGTCGACATGGCGCTTGAGCACCGCGCCCTGCGCGGGCACGTACGACCAGAGCGCGAACGGCCCGGTGCCCACCCACTCGTGCACCGGATCGGAGACTCCCTCCGATAGAACGGCGGCGGCATCGGAAGCCAAGAGCGCGGGGAACTCCGGATCGGGGTGCAACAGTACGAACTTCACCTGAGCGGGATCGAGGGCCGTGACGCTCTCGATGTTGTCGAACCCCGCGAGCGCCGGAGCCGACTTGGCGAGGTCTCGCAGCCTCTCGAAGGTGTGCACCACGTCCTTCGCGTCGAACTCCTCGCCGTCGTGGAAGAGCACCTCGCTGCGCAGTTCGAACGTCCACGTGGTCGCCCCCGAGTGCTCCCAGCTCAAGGCCAAGCCCGGCACGAGCCCGCCCGAGGCCTCCTGCTCCACGAGCCACTCGTACACCTGGCGCGCCAGGAACACGTCACCGGTCGAAGCGAGCCATGCGGGGTCGAGGTCCTTGAAGGGCTCGATGGCTACTGCCAGCACCGCCCCAGGCGCCGGCACGCCGCCGGAAGCAGTGGTGACGGTGTTGTTGCCGTCCTGTGAAGGCGCGGTGGTCGAGGTGGCCATCTCGGAAGCGCAGCCGAGAGCGAGGGGCCCGAGTGAGAGCACGAGCGCGACGAAGATCAGAAGGCGATGGAGAGAGTGCCGCACACAGCCCTTTCTCTGTGACTTCGGCCTTCGCGGCCGGGGGTCCGGTAACCTAGCCACAGCCCGGACCCCCGGCACACTACTCGACCGCGCGGAACCTTGTCAAGCTACGGGCACCGCTCGACAGGCCGCTCGCCCGAGCCCGAGGGATCAGAGTCGATCTGTGAGATCCGCTATCTGCATGACGATGCCGTGGGCCTTGAAGGCCTCCACGATCGGCTCGGGATCGAAGCTCTCGCACGGGTAGCACCCGGTAGCAGCCGAACCTCCCACCGTGAGTTCGCCACGGGCGAACAGCCCGGCCATAGCAGCCGGGGGGCGCCCGGTCTGGTACGCGACGGCGCTGGCCCCGAGCTCCTCGCGACACGCCTCATACGAGTTCGCCACGTAATAGAAGAGCTTCTGCTCTTTCCCCTGGTGACGGCCCGCGACGAGCGTACCGATGACCCCCCAACCCACTGCCTCATCCTCCACCTCAGCCGGGTCGGGCATGAGAGCCACCACGACGTCGCGCGGTATGACCATCTGGCCCTTGACGTTGATGGGGAAGGGGTTGTTGAGCCCCAGTTTTCCGAGCACCAAGAGGATATCGATGAACTCCTGGTCGAGCTGGTACTTGAACTCGCAGCGCTTCAGACCCTTCTCCCGGATACCGGGCAGATACAGGGGGATGGTCTTGGCTTCCTCGTGATCGACGGTGTAGACGGTCTGAGGCCCCAGAGGTTCGGGGAACGGGAACACCTCGGCCTCGCCGAAAACGCCCAACCGCTTGTGCTCGCCGTCTTCCCACACCATGGCCGGCATCAAGCACTCTTCGATCGCGATGGAAGGGCTCCAGAGAGTGTAGAACCGGCCTTCCATGCCGGGCACGACGCCGCTGTCGCCGTCGCGCACGCCGATGTGCCACACCTCGTCCATGCGATCGGCTCCGTAGCGGGCGAAGACGTTGGTCACGCCCGGGTCCATTCCCATGCCCAGGATGCCCAGCAGTCCGCGGTCTTTGAACTGCTGACTCCAGCCGAGAAACTCGAAACTGTCGGGCGTGCCGGTGGCGTATCGGGGGCCGCCCTGAGCCAGATCCATGTAGTTCGCCCGCGAACGCAGGCAGGCCTGCATGATGTTCACGTTGAACCGGGGCTCCAGGGCGTTGATGACGAGATCAACACCCTCGAAAGCGGCCTCGAGGGCGGCAGAGTCGCCGGCGTCGATCTGCGCGTAGACCACATGGTCGCTCTCACCGATGCGGCCCTTTGCCCGGCCGATCGCCTTCTGGCTGCAATCGGCCAGGGTCACCTTCTCGAAATCGCCGCTCGCCGCGAGATCCTGCGACGTGACGAAACCGATGGCTCCCAACCCTAGAAGATACACGTGCATGTGACGCTCTCCCCCCTAGTTCCCCTGCCCGCGCCACGCGGGCATACACGGGCAGATGAAAATGGGCTATTTTCCCATCAGTAGTACGTCTCCTTGACGATACGCAGGTTCGTGAACACTTCGAAGTCCCTGACGCCGTCGATGGTTCCGAGGCGC
>CAMTXC010000008.1:0-21658 GCA_947085635.1 uncultured Actinomycetes bacterium
CCAAATCGGCGTCTTGGGCCCACTCTTGGTAGGTGATGCCGAGAACGCGGCGGGCGGCGCCGCACACCAGCGGTCCGGCCGGTACACGGTCGCCTTCCTTGAACGTGAGCGCTGAGACGATGCGCTCCAACCCCGTCATCTGCGCGGTCTGCATGGTCATGCGGTTCCCCCTTTGTATGTGGTGAGGCTTCCCCTGAAGCGACCTCGACCTGCCCGGCCGGAAGGCCGTATCCGCGACCACGGTCCTTGCGACCGCCTTCCGTCTGCGCGGGCAGAAGTACTCTCCTATTGTACGGGGAGTACGGCTTGAACGTAACAGTACATCGGGATAATCCTGGAGTCACTCCATAGGGTGACGCGTCGGAGGATAATGTACCCTTCCGGGTAGTTGAAGAGGTGGATGAATCTGTCGCCCGGCAGACTCCCAGCCCACCATGCCCGCTAGGATGCCGTTGCTAGGGTGCTGCCCGATAGGGTAGTCACACCCTCCGCAGTATTTCACTCGTCTGGGTATGAAAAGAATACCCTGCGGCGGGATGCTCGGAGAGGGCGTCCCCGCTACGATGGTGTCGGCGTGTCCAGTCCATTCCTGGGGAGAACCGTGATTGCCGAAAGCACCGAGCGGACCCTGCGGGGTCTGCGCGATTTCTTCTTGGCCTGTGACGCGGACGCCATGCGGCGGGCCTACTGCGTGGTCGCCGAGAGCGACGAGCAGGCTCCGGTTGTCGAGGACTGGGCCGACGTCGAGTATGCCTTCAACCGCATCTTCGTGGGACCGTGCGTGGTTTCGGCTCCTCCTTTTGCCTCAGTTTACTTGGACGCCCAGCCGAGCTTGATGGGTCCTACCTCGCTGGAGATGCGTCATCTGTACGAGGCGGTGGGTTTGGTCTCGCCCTGGACTGGTTCGGTGCCCGATGACCACCTTGGTCTCGAGCTCGACGCGTACCTGCAACTGCGTGTCGCTCTTACGTGCGTCGATTCAACCGCCTTAGAGCCGGCTCTGCAGCACTTGACCGCGCACATGAGGGCATGGCTGCCCCGGTTCGGGTTGTGTGTGCGGAGCGACTTCGGGGCGCCCGCAGCGGTGCTGTACATGGTCGACCGTTTGGAGGAGGTGATCCTGGCAGGAGACACCGAGCGGACGAGGTGATCCGACCACCGCGGCAAGGGGCGTGGCTCAAAGCCGCCCGGGCGCGTGCGTGGAAACGAGGCGGAAAGGCATGACAATGGGTGAACAAACGGACTTCTTCGAGCAGATGCTCGCCAAGGGGGTCAGTCGACGGGGGTTCCTGAGGGGGTTGGCCGCCGCCGGAGCGTTGGCCGCCCTGCCGGGGGGTGTTCTGCAGGCGGCCCAGGCGGCCGCCCTGGAGCCCTTCGGTCCCACGGTCTTCCTGGGCAAGGACGCCTACCAGACATTCCGTAGCGCCTGCCCGCGCAACTGCTACGACACCTGCGGGATTGTGAGCTACGTGAAGGAGGGGGTGCTCCATTACGTCGAGGGCGCTCCCGAGTCTAGCTTCACGCAGGGCGGGTTGTGCGTGAAGGGCTACTCCTATCCGCGGACCGTGTACAGCCCCGACCGCATCAAGTACCCGATGAGACAGGTGGAGAGGGGCTCGGGCAAGTGGCAGCGGATCTCGTGGGACGAGGCCTTGGACACCATCTCCCGGAAGTTTCTGGAGATCGGGGATACCGACGGCAACATGCTAGGGCTGGGTCTCACCAAGTACTCCGGCAACTTCGGCATCACCCACTACGGAGTCGAGGGGATGTTGGCCTCCCTGGGCTACACCACGCGTTTCGTGGGCACACCCTGCTGGCCCGCGGGGATCGACGCCCAGAGCTACGACATGGGCGACATGTGGTGCAACGACCCGGAGGACATGGCCTCCAGCCGGTACATCATCATCTGGGGAGCGAATCCGGCGTACTGCTCGGTACACAGCATGAAGTACGTGTATGAGGCGCAACGGCGCGGGGCTAAGGTGGTTGTCATCGACCCGGTCTTCACCCAGACGGCCGCCAAGGCCGACGAGTTCTGGGAAGTGAAACCCGGCGCCGACGGAGCCCTGGCTCTGGGCATGGCCCGGCACCTGATCGACCGCGGTCTGGTCGACACCGACTGGATCCGGCAGAACAGCATCGGCTACGGCGACTTCGAAGCCTATCTGAAGCGCGAGGTCGCCCTGGAATGGGCCGCCGAGCAGGCCGGCCTGCCCGTGGAGGCGGTACAGCGGGTGGCTGAGGAGTTCGCCACGGCCAAGCCGGCGACCATCTGGATCGGCTACGGCATGCAGCGCCACGTGAACGGGGGCCAGAACGTACGGGCCGTGGACGCCCTGGTGGCCCTCACCGGCAACGTGGGCAAGGAGGGAGGCGGCGCCCGCTACGGTCACCTGTACACGTGGGGCTTCAACTACCACGCCTTCTCGCAGTCACCGCCCGAGGGGTCTGTCGGCTTCGTCGGGGAGACCGGACCCAAAGGCGAGTTCGACCCGAACGCCGGCAGCGAGGCGCAGACCTACACCGACCGCACCTTCAACATCAACCGCATCGCCCAGGAGATCCTCGACGCTTCCGACCCGCCCGTGCGGGCCTTGTGGATCGCCAACAAGAACGTGGTCAGCCAGGACTTCGACCGCACCAAGATCCTGGAGGCCTTGGCCAAGGTCGACTTGATCGTCACGGTCGACCTGTTCTTCAACCAGACGGTGGAGCAGTCGGACATCGTGCTTCCCACGGTCACGCCCTTCGAGGATTGGACCGTGAACGTCTCCTACTGGCACTACTGGCTCCATCTGAATGAGCAGGCTATCACCCCGATGTTCGAGGCGAAGTCCGACATCGAGATCGCCGCGATGCTGTCCTCCCGAATGAACGCCCTCGTGCCTGGGTCCTGCACCTTCCCCACCGAGGTCGACCCCAAGGAGTGGATGGTCAAGGAGTTCAACGACGGCATCCACTCGCTCTTCGAGATCGACTCTTGGGAGGACCTGCGGCAAGGGTCGCGCAAGGCCAAACTGGCGTCGCCGGCGGCCTGGGCCGACCTGGGGTTCAAGACGCCGTCGGGTAAGTACGAGTTTGTTTCGCAGATGGCCGCCGAGAACGAGCACCCGGCGCTGCCGACGCACCTGCCGGGGCGCGAACCTTACGCTCCCATGCGGCTGCTCACGCCGCACCACAAGTACGGGCTGCACTCGCAGTTCCAGAACCTTGACTGGATGCACGACTACAACCCTGAGCCTTTCGTGTACGTCAACCCAGTGACAGCCAAGGCTAAGGGCATCGCCGACGGCGATTGGGTCAGGGTCTTCAACAAGGTGGGCGAAGAGAAGGTGCGCGCCCGTATCACCAACAACGTGCCGGCCGACACCCTGCTCATGTACGAGGCCTGGTTCGGCGCCAAGAACGCCTACAACGTCAATCGCCTGGTCGACGATGAGTCCTCCGACATGGGCAGGTACAAGACCGGCGCCCCAGGGGTGGCCATCCACGACCAGTTCGCCGACATCGAGAAGGCCACGGCCTAGGAGGTGGGTGAGATGAGCGTACGACACGCCTTCCTTGTCGACGCCGCGCTGTGCATCGGCTGCGCCACCTGCGGCATGGCCTGCAAGAACCAATACCACCAAGAAGAGGGAGTGGTGTGGCGGCAGATCTATCCTCTCTCCGAGGAGGTCTATCCGCATCGCGACCGCGCCTTCTACTCCTTGGCGTGCAACCATTGCGATGACCCCGTATGTCTCAAGGGCTGCCCCGCAAAGGCCTACGAGCAGCGTGCGGACGGCATCGTGGTCCACAAGCCCGAGTCGTGTGTCGGTTGCCGCAACTGCGTGCGTGCCTGCCCCTTCGGCGCGCCCGTCTACAATCCCGCCGCCCGAAAGGTGGGCAAGTGCAGCCTCTGCCACCAGCGCATCGACGAGGGCCTCAAGCCCTCCTGTGTTCTTGGCTGTCCGACGGGAGCGCTGCGGCTGGTCGACTTGAACGTCTTTGACGCGTCCGCGGCGGTGACGGCGCCGCCCGGGTTCCCCCGGCGGGAGGATATCGGGCCGTCGACCCGGTTCCGGCTCCCCCGGCAACCCCTGTCGGTAAGGAGGACGGCCTGATGGATATGCGCGACTTGCCTCTGGTGTTCTTCACCCTGTTCACCCAGACCGCGGTGGGCATGGTACTGATGGCCGCCGTCCGGTCCAGGGTCGCGGCCGAGGGTCCCGGCCCGCGGGTGCGGGCAGAGTGGTCGGTGGTTCTCGGCCTGCTGGCCGTGGGTGTCGTGGCCGCGTTCTTCCACCTGGGTCAGCCCCTGGGGGCCTTCCGTTTGGTGGCCAACGTGGGAACCTCCTGGCTTAGCAGAGAGATCGTCCTCTTCGCCGTGTTCGGAGGTGTGGCGGTGGCCGCGGCGGCCACCGCATACCGAGACTCGCTCCGGGGCCCGCTCGTGCAGGTGGCAGCCGCGGTGGGCCTGCTCGCCTTGGTGGCGACCGGCATGGCGTACGCGGCTCCAGGCATGCCCGCCATACACAACGGTCTCCCCCTGGTGTTCTTCGGGCTCACGGCAGTGATCCTGGGGGCGGCGGTGGGCACCTACTTCGCTCCGGAGGAGATGCAGCGGCGGCTGGCAAGCATCGTCTCGCACGCCTTGGTCGCCTCACTGCTCGTGTACCTGGTGGTGCCTTTTGTGTGGCTGGCCGGGGACGCCGTCATGCGGGCCACCGGCGAGGCATTCTTGTCGTCGCCGATCCACTGGGCGCACATCGTGCTCGGTCTGGGCCTTCCACTCGGGGTGGTGTGGCGAACGCAGCGCATTCCGGTCTGGCTGCCGGTGCTGCTCGTTCTGGGTGAGCTGGCCGGACGGGTCATCTTCTTCGGACTGGTCGCCGGGTCGGCGGGTAACATCGGTCTGCCCTACTGATCTCTCCGGCTTCATGGGGCGGGTGTCGCGGGCGACAGTGGGCCTGCGGCACCCGCTGTCACCCGGGCACGTTCGCCTCCGTCCTCCCGTCTTGGCACCGCCGCCGACCCTTTTGCCCGACCCGACCCCTCTTGCGAGGCTGGAGTTCAGCTGCTAGGCGCCTGGGTCTTCCGGCACGAGCCCGCAACGCATGGCGTAGGTTGCCGCCTGAGTGCGGTTCTGGACGTTGAGCTTCTCGAGGATCCTCTTGAGGTGGGCTTTCACGGTGTTGACCGTGACGTGGAGCTCCACGGCGATCTGGGCGTTGCTGGCCCCGCGGGCCACCAGGCGGAGCACCTCGATCTCGCGGGTGGTGAGGCGCGGTGCGTCGCCCTCCCGACACTCTTCAGGCACCCGCGTGACCGCCATGCTCTTGAGCATCCGGGAGGCGATGGCCCGGGTGACCGCCACCTCGTCACGCGAGACTCCCTCCACCAAGTCGAAGAGCTCAGCCGCGTCGAGGTCCTTGAGCAGATAGCCCGAGACCCCCAGGCGCAAGGCGCGATCGAGGTGATCGTCGAGCTCGGACGCCGTCAGCATGACCACGGCGACATCTGGGAATCGGGAGCGTATCTCGGCGGCCGCATCCAGACCGCCGCCGCCCGCAAGGTAGATGTCGAGCAAGATCAGGTCGGGCTGAAGCTGCTCGCAGAGCGCCACGGCTTCCTCCTCCGTCGCGGCTTCTCCTACAATGGTCACGAGGTCGGCCCGCGTCTTCATCAGGCTCACCAAGCCTTGGCGGAAGAGCCGGTGGTCGTCGGCGATGACGGTGCGGAGAGGAAGCGGTTTCATGGCTGGGCCGAGAAGCGTCCGCCCGGTCCCCTCGCCGGCGTGATCTCGCGGCGGTCGGCTTCCAGGGGCACCCGCACCCGCACGCGCGTCCCGCGACCGGGCGCGGAGTCGATCTCTACGTGGCCGCCGACGCTCTCGGTGCGCTCCCGCATTGACTGAAGGCCGATGTCGGCCCGCACGGCCGACACGTCGAAACCCACCCCGTCGTCCTCCACCACCACGGTGAGGCACCCGTTGTCTCGGGTGAAGCTCACCCACAGGTTCCTGGCGTGGGCGTGCCGGCGAACGTTGACCAGGGCTCCCTGCACGATCCGCACCAGCTGCACCTGGGCCATGGAGGAGAGGCGCACGTCGTCGTCGACCTCGGACTCCACACTCACGTTCACGCCGGCCTGGGCGCTGAACTCCCGCAGGTAGTTCTTGAGGGCTGTTATAGGCCCTCCCTCCGTGGAGAGCGCCGTTCGCAGGCTGAGGATGTTCTCCCGCACCTCCGCGTGGGCCTCCAATATGCGGGCACGGGCGTTGCGCAGCTCGCCGATGGTCTCCTCCACCCGGTTCTGTCGTATGAGAACCTCGAGCGACTGCATCTCCAAGTTGAGGAAACCGAGGATCTGGGCGAGGCCGTCGTGCATCTCGCGGGCGATGCGGGTGCGCTCGTCGAGCACGGCGACGGACCGTATCTTCTGCGCCATGACCGCGTGCTCCACGGCGATGACAGCCTGGTTGGCCAGGCTTTCGAGCACCACCACCGCCGACCCGGGGAAGGGTTCGCTGCGGCCCACAAGGAGCGCGCCCACTATCTCGTCGTCCATGACGAGCGGGACCGCGAGGCAGGCGGCCTCACCGGCTGCGGGCCGCCGCGATCGCAGGTCGACGTAGAGTCGGGCGGCGATCTCGTCCAGGCAGGAGCAGCCGCGGTCTCCGCACGTGGGTCCGTGGTGCGCGGAATAGCTGTAGTAGAGGGGGCTCTGCCCATTCGTCCGTCGGCCGGCGTCGGGCGTTCGCCGGTGGGCCACGAACCGCACCTCGAAGCGCTCGGACCCTTCATCCCACATGCAGAGGGCGGCGAACTCGGTGTTCAGGAGGTCGCGCGCTGATTCCACCACAAACGGCAGTACGTCCTCCACATCGTCCATCGTGGAGACGCGGTGGCCGATGTCCACCAGGGTGTTCACCCACTGCTCGATGGCCTCGTTGAGCACGAGCGCCTCTTCCTTCTCCTTGCGCTCCGTGAGGTCGTTCAGGATCACCACCGTTCCCTGATTCCTCTCGGTGGCGTCGAGCATGTGCTTCATCTTCACCTCGAAGGCCCGCGCTCCGAGAGGGGTGTCGACCACCTTCTCGAAGACCACCTCCTGGTCGTCCGTGGTGACGAAGCGCGTGATCTCCCCGGCCAGCCAGGGGAACACGTCGGTCACGGGCGGGCGGTGGTACGAGAAGGTGTCCCGCTGCCCCCGGTCGTAGAAGTGCTCCGCGGCGGCCTCGTTCATCCCCTCGATGCACAGGTCGCCGTCAACGAGGATCACCGGGTCGTACAGGCTCTCGAAGACGGTGTAGTACTTGTTCTTCTCGTTGACCATGAGCCGGTTAAGGGTCTGGAGTTCCTCCACGCGCTCGTCGTGGTTGAGGGAGTTCCACTCCACCCCGCAGCCGATCTCGAACAGGTCGAAGAAGCGCTCCACGAGCACCAGGCAGTCGCGCTCGATGCGGGGTTCGAGACCGGCGTCGCGCACCAGGTCCAGGTAGCTCTGACGGTAGTACTTCACCAAGCCCAGGAACATGGGGAACGTAACGCCCCGCGCCCGGTGCCGGCGTACCTCCTGGCGGCCGAAGGCCACGATAGGGGTCTCGTGGGTGAAATCGTCCACACCGAACTCGGGGATGGTGCCGGTGGTGTCGATGGCGTCTGCGATGGAATCGGTGAGGCCGATGATCGAGATCTCCCAAGCTTTGAGCTGGGTGGCGGCGTAGCGGGTATAGCCGTGCTCTTTCGCATAGCCCAGCACCCGGTTGAGCAACCAGGCCTTGTTTTCGATCAGCAGATCGCGGAGTGTGTCCGTGGACCCCAACGTGCCCCCTTGCCCGATGCAGACTCACCTTCACCCTACCACCACTTTCGGAGACACGAAAGCCTGGTGGATCGGCGCGTTCCGGCCCACGAACATGCGAGACCCGATCTCGGAAGGCGGCGGACACGATGGCTATCCTCGAAGTCCAGGACCTGGTGAAGGTCTATCCCGGCGGCGTTCGGGCGGTAGACGGAGTCAGCTTCAGCGTCGAAGAAGGAGAGATGTTCGGCTTCCTTGGTCCCAACGGGGCGGGAAAGACAACCACCATCCGCATCTGCGTCACCTTCCTGGGTGCCACGTCCGGCCGGGTAACGGTGGACGGCATCGACGTGGCGCAGCAGCCGGAGCAGGCTTCACCACATCGGCTACGCGGCTCAAAGCGTGGGTGTGGACGACGATCTCACCTCGCGGGCACCTTCTCGGGAGGCATGCACAAGCGCCTCGACCTCGCGCAGGCCCTGGTGCACCATCCCCGCCTGCTGTTCCTCGACGAGCCCACCACCGGCCTCGACCCTCAGAACCGCCGCGCGCTCTGGAACTACCTCCGCGCCTTGAATGAGTCGGGCGTCACCATCTTTCTCACCACGCTGTACCTCGAGGAGGCCGACGTGTTGTGCGGCCGGCCGGCCATCATCGGCCGCGGACGGATCAAGGTGGAGGGTCCACCCTCGGACCTCAAAGCCGCTCTTGGGGGCGACATGGTCACCGTCACCATACCGGCCGACGCGTCTCCAGAGGCTCTCGAGACCACGCGGGCGGTGCTGAGCGCTGTGCCCGGTTGCAGCTCGGTGAGTGCAAACGGAAACTCGGTGTCGGTGGTGCTCAAAGACGGCGCCGCCCGGCTCGCCGGCCTGGTGCGATCGCTCGATAACGCCCGGGTGCCGGTTGCCCGTCTCGATCTGGCGGAGCCCACGCTCGACGATGTCTTCCTGCGCCACACCGGCGAGCGGCTGCGGGTAGAAGAAGTGAAGGCGCCGAGTCACATGACCATGGGACGCGGGAGGAGGTCGTGATGATGGGGACTCTACGCGAGATCCACATCCTCTGGGGCCGCAACATGCGCAAACTCACTCGCGTGCCCATGTTGCTGTTCTTCAGCCTGTTCCAGCCGCTGATCTTCCTCATCCTTTTCAGTCAGGTGTTCAGCAGCATGTCGAAGCTGCCCAGCTTCGGCTACGACAACTACCTGCAGTTCTTGGTGCCCACCATCGTGGGTCTCACCGCTCTGAACTCCGCATTCCAGTCGGGCATGGGCATGGTCAACGACATCGACTCGGGGTTGCTCGACAAGTTCTTGATCGCTCCCATCCGCCGCAGCAGCATTCTGCTCGGGAAGATCGTGGCGGACGCGACCAGGATGACCCTGCAGGCGATCCTGATCATCGTGCTATCACGTACCTGGTGGCGGCGTCGCGCGCCCTCGTGAACGAGGGCTGGGACTAGACGGCGATCTGGCATGCCTGGCCGTGACGCTCGGCCCGGCCATGGTGACCCTCACCGCGGCCACGCGGGCGTTCCGCAAGGTGATCGGGTAAGGGGAGTCGACCCTCGGCCCGGGCTCAGGCGCTGAGCGCCCCGGCTCGTTGCTTCCGCACGAACCGAGTCTGGCGATCGCGACACGGCACCTCGACTTTTCTCGAACGTATGGTAGAATTTCAGCAACTTTTCTCGAACGATGTGCGGAGAGATGGCCGAGTCGCTCAACTATCATCATCTGTACTATTTCTGGGCCGTGGCCCGCGAGGGGAATCTCACGCGGGCGAGCGCGGCATTGGGTGTCACGCCGCAGACTGTCAGCATGCAGATACGCGAGCTGGAGTCGAGTCTGGGGTGCGCGCTGTTCCTGCGCGAGGGGCGGCGCCTCGTACTCACCGAGAACGGCCGCACTACGTTCCGCTACGCCAAGGAGATCTTCTCCCTCGGCCGTGAGCTCGGAGAGGTCTTGACCTCCGGCATCGACGTTGACCCGATCCACCTGGTCGTGGGTATCTCGGAGACCATGTCGAAGCATATGGCCCGCCGGCTGATCCAACCGGTCTTCGAACTCGGGCTTCCAATCCGACTGCTCTGCCGTGAGGCGCCGCCTGATGTCCTTCTCGGCAGTCTGGCTGCGGGAGAGATCGACGTGGTGCTCTCCGGAAGTCCCATCCCGTCCTCGGTGCCCATCAGAGCGTTCAACCACCCCTTGGGGGAGTGCGGGGTCGTGCTCATGGCGAGTCCGGCACTCGCGGCGCGTGTCCGTCGAGCCTTCCCCGCATCCCTCAACGGTTGCGAGGTACTGCTGCCCACCGGGTCATCGGTCCTACGGTGGGAGCTCGAACAGTGGTTCGCGAGTCAGGATGTGCAGCCGGTCGTCGTCGGCGAGTTCGAAGACGACACATTGATTGGCGCCTTCGGTTCGACGGGCGTGGGTGTGTTCCCCGTGCCGGCGGACATCGAGAGTGAGGTGGCGGCGCAATACGGGGTGGAGCGGGTCGGGGAGGCAGCAGGGGTGAAGGAACGTTTCTTCGCGATCTCCACAGAGCGGAGAGTGAAGCACCCGGCTGTCGCGGTCATATGCGATAGCGCCGCGAAGAAGGGGGCCTAGAAGTGGCGCTCGTCTTTCGTGTTGGCAGACGAGCCGGCAAATACGTGAAGGACGTCACAGGAGGGGGAGCATGTCGAAAAACGGTATCGGCCTCAACAGCGCGGATGCGGCCGCGGAGGCGATCATTCGTTGGGGGGAGTCTCAGAGTATCGAAACGTGCTTCGATCGGGCCGAGCGCATCAAGCCCTGTCCGATCGGCGCGTCGGGCGCGTGCTGCAGGGTCTGCAACATGGGGCCTTGCAGGTTGGTGGGCGCCCGGGCCGAGGAGGAGGCGGTGGGCGTGTGCGGGGCCACTCTGCCGAGTGTGGCCGCGCGTGGTCTGGTGCGGATGATCGCAGCCGGCACTGCCGCGCACAGCGATCATGCGAGAGACATGGTTCTCACACTTCTTGCCGTCGCCGAAGGCGAGGCCAAGGACTTCGCGATAAAGGATGTGGCGAAGCTCCACAAGGTCGCCGGCATCCTCGATATAGAGGTGGAAGACAGGCCCGTGAACGACGTCGCCCGAGAGGTCGCGCTGGCCTTCCTCGACGACTACGGCCGTCAGAAGGGCACCCTCCATTACCTCGCACGGGCTCCGCAAAAGACCCGCGAGCGGTGGGAGAGATGGGGGGTTGCGCCGCGCAACATCGATCGCGAGATCGCCGAGGCGCTGCACCGGACCTCGGTAGGCGTGGACCACGACGCCGATCACCTGCTCACGCACGGACTGCGCACCGCTCTCGCCGACGGGTGGGGTGGTTGCATGATCTCCACCGACATATCCGACATCCTCTTCGGTACGCCCACCCCGGTGCGGGCAGAGGCGAGTTTCGGCATCTTCCGGCAGGATGAGGTCAACATCGTGGTGCACGGTCACGAGCCCACCCTCGCGGAGATGATCGTGGAGGCGGCGTCAGAGCCCGGCCTGGTGGATTACGCGCGCTCCAAGGGCGCCGCCGGCATCAACTTGACCGGAGCCTGCTGCACCGCGAATGAGGTGCTCATGCGCCATGGGATACCGACGGCCGGCGGGTTCACCAATCAGGAACTCGCCATCATGACGGGGCTGGTCGAAGCGATGACCGTCGACGTGCAGTGCATCATGCCCGCCCTCACCGAGATCTCAAAGCGGTTCCATACCCGCGTGATCACGACGTCAGAGAAGGCCAAGATAACCGGGGCCGAGCACGTGCAGTACGACGAGCGCAAGGCCAAGGATGTCGCGAGGCAGATCGTCAGGATGGCCTGCGACAATTTCCCCAACCGGGGCGCGGCCGGAAGCCCTTCGCCCGCGACTTCTCCTCTTATCGGCGGCTTCTCCCATGAGTACATCGAATACATGCAGGGGGGGCGTTTCAGGGGTTCGTTCCGGCCACTGAACGACGCCATCATCAGCGGTCGCATCCGGGGGGTGGTGGGACTCGTCGGCTGCGACAACCCCCGCGTGCCCGCGATGGGACTGCATCGCTACCTGGCCATGGAACTCATCAAGAACGACGTGCTCGTCGTATCTACCGGGTGCGGGGCGGCGGCGTGCGGCACCGCGGGTTACCTCACTCCGGAGATGGCCCTCGAGTCCGCCGGCCCAGGGCTCTCCGAGGTGTGCGAGGTGATCGGCATCCCGCCGATCCTGCACCTCGGCGCCTGCGTCGACAACTCGCGCATCCTGACCATCCTCACCGCCATGGGGGCCGAGGGCGGTCTGTCCGACGAGATCGCGGGCATGCCGGGAGTAGGCATAGCGCCGGAGTGGATGAGCGAGAAGGCCATCGCCATCGGCTGCTACTTCGCGGCTTCGGGAGTCCCGGTGATCTTTGGCGGCGAGTCCCCGGTCGGGGCCAGCCGGGAGGTCACCAAGATCATGACCGAGACGTGGCTCGAGCGCTTCGGAGGGGCCGTGCACTTCGAGGCGGACCCGGAGAAGATGCTCGAGCTCAGCCTCTACTACATCGACGGGGCTCGGGAAGGGCTCAAGCTCAAGAAGTACGAACCGGGCCGATTCGAGCCGGATCGGGTGCTTGTGGACATGGCGGCCCGCCGAGATCTCGGGGCGTAACCGGACAGTAGTAAGGGGGGGATGATGAACAAAGAAGGTCTGAAGGTCGATGAGCTCATCGGCCACGTGGGCCCCCTGCTAACCGCCGCGCAGCGGAAGAAGGGGATACTCATCCACGCGCTCCAAGAGGCCCAGGAAGAGCACAACTACCTGCCGGAGGATGTGCTCGAGTCGCTGGCCGCGGCGCTCGACTTCCCCACGGGGGAGGTCTACTCGATCGCGTCGTTCTACAAGCAGTTCTACTTCCAGCCGCGCGGCAGGCACGTCGTGTGCGTCTGCGTGGGCACGCCGTGCCACGTGCGAGGCGGCGGTGAGGTGCTGGAGCGCATGGAGGAGGCTTTCGAGGTTTCCCGCGGGGGGACCACACCCGACCTTTCGTTGACCCTCGAGACGGTCGGATGCGTGGGTTGTTGCGGCTTGGCTCCCGTGGTCACCGTCGATGGCCGGGTGGTCGGCGACGTGACCCCGAAGACCGTGCAGAAGATCCTCGATCTGGTCGAGGGGGGATAGACCATGGCTGCGCTCAAGACGATCGCCGAGCTGACGGAACTCAGACGGAGGCTCGAGGAAGACGTGTTCCCGCCCGATGTGCCGCGCGCCAGGGTGTGCTGCGGCACGGCCTGCAGCGCGATGGGCGCGGACAAGGTGGTCGAGGCGCTGG
Source organism: uncultured Actinomycetes bacterium (assembly GCA_947085635.1). Classification (GTDB taxonomy): domain Bacteria; phylum Actinomycetota; class Thermoleophilia; order RBG-16-64-13; family RBG-16-64-13; genus JAHJSA01. The sequence continues at coordinate 13,096 of CAMTXC010000008.1, forward strand.
CGGGGGAGGCGGCCGATCGCGAGATCGAGCTCGACGTGGTCAAGACCGGGTGCCAAGGCATGTGCCAGAAAGGCCCGATCATGAGGGCGGAGCCGCAGGGCATCTTCTATCAGAAGGTGACGTCCGACCGCGCCCGCTCCATCGTGGCCTACACGGTGGCGGGGAATCTGCCGTTCCGCCAGAGCCTGTATCGCGACGGTTTCCTTAGCGAACCCATCTCCGAAATGGACGAGGTGCCTTTCTACAGCAAGCAGCTCAAGCTGGCTCTGCGGAACAACGGCGTGATCGACCCGACCAACATCGAGCACTACATCGCCGTGGGCGGGTACGCGGCCCTGGAGAAGGCCCTTGAGTGCATGACGCCCGACGACGTGCTGGCCGAGGTCGACAGGGCGAATCTGCGTGGGCGCGGCGGCGCCGGCTTCCCGGCCGGCAAGAAGTGGCGGCACGCCAAGAACGACCCCGCTCCGGTCAAACTCGTGATCGCAAACGGGGACGAAGGCGATCCCGGGGCGTTCATGGACCGCTCGATCATGGAGGGCGATCCTCACAATCTGTTGGAGGGCATGCTCCTCAGCGCCTACGCTATCGGCGCCCGGAACGGCATCGTCTACGTGCGGCACGAGTATCCAATGGCGGTGAAGCACCTGCGCATTGCCGTACGGCAGGCCGAGGAACTTGGGCTGCTCGGCGCCGACATCCTGGGAACAGGCTGGGGTTTCTCGGTGGATATCAGAGAAGGCGCCGGTGCTTTCGTGTGTGGAGAATCGACGGCCCTCGTCGCCTCGATCGAGGGTCATCGCGGCTTCCCCATGCCGCGCCCGCCCCGGTTGTCGGAGAGCGGGGGCGGCGCTTGGGGGTACCCGAGCAATCTCAACAACATCGAGACCTTCGCCTGCGTCCCGATCATCATCGATAAGGGGGCCGACTGGTTCCTCGGCATCGGCACGGAGGGGTCGCCGGGCACGAAGGTGTTCGCCCTCACCGGCAAGGTGGTCAACACCGGCCTCGTGGAAGTGCCCATGGGCATCACGCTGCGCGAGATCATTCACGATATCGGCGGCGGCATCATCGGCGGGAGGAAGTTCAAAGCGGTCCAGACGGGTGGGCCCTCCGGGGGTTGCCTCACCGAGGAGCACCTGGATCTGCCCGTGGACTTCGACTCCCTGGCGGGAGTCGGCTCCATGATGGGGTCGGGCGGGATGGTCGTGCTCGACGAGGAGACCTGCATGGTGGCCGTCGCTGAGTACTTCCTCTCGTTCTGTCAGTCGGAGACGTGCGGCAAGTGCCCGCCGTGTCGCATCGGCACGTACCAGATGCTCGAGATCATGGCGAGGATCACGTCGGGACGAGCCGAGCCTGCGGATCTGGAAGACCTCGAGCGCATGGCCGGCCTGGTGCAGCGCTCCGCCCTCTGCGGTTTGGGCAACAGCGCTCCCAACCCCGTGTTGACGACACTGCGCTACTTCCGCGACGAGTATGAGGAGCACGTGTACGACGGCCTGTGCCGCGCGAAGGTCTGCGGTGGTCTCGGCCTCTACTCCATCGATCAAGACTCGTGTATCGCCTGCGGTCTGTGCAAAGAGGCGTGTGCGTTCGACGCCGTCACTGCGACCAAGAGCAGCTACCTGATCGACCAGGACTACTGCGAGCGATGCAAAGCGTGCTATCTCGCCTGCCCGGTGGACGCCATAAGGATCGATGCGATGAAGACGCGCGAGGACCTGCCGCCCATGCGGGGGGCCGAGGCCGGCGCCAAGGAGAGGGGGAGGGCATGAACGACGTGACCGAGGCGGTGGAGGGCTACACGTGCCCCGCGCAGAGGGCGCTCCGGCATTTGGACGCGTTCCTCGCCGACCCCATGTGTGGACAGTGCTTTCCGTGCGCGTTGGGCACCTACGAGGCCCGCACCAGGCTGGAGAGCATGACGCGGGGGGAAGGCACAGACGACGATGTGCGGGTGCTCGAGAGGATCGCGGCCGCGGTCCTGGAGGGGTCCAAGTGCAGGAAGGGAAAAGACGCCGCCCGCTTCCTGGCCGAAGCCATAGCGACGCCGGGCTTCGGGGAGCACGCCGCGGGGGTGTGCCAGGATCGGGAATGCCGGTCGCTCACCACATATGCGGTCGCCTCCGACATCTGCGTCAGGTGTGGCGCGTGCAAGGCGGCGTGTGTCAACGATGCCATCTTCGGAGAGCCACAGCAGGCTTTCCGCGCGGGCTACCCCGCATTCGAGATACGCCAGAGGCGGTGCGAGAGGTGTGGCGAGTGCGCCGCTGCGTGTCCCCATGGAGCACTTCGCGCCACCGACGTAGCGTTGGCTAGGGGGAGATCGAGATGAGGGGGAGATCGAAATGACCAATCCAGTGAGTCTATCCATCGATGGGCGTGAAGTGTCCGTCGAACGGGGTGTGACGCTCATCGAGGCCGCCGAGGCGGCCGGTGTCCACATACCGAACCTGTGTCACCTCCGCGGCATGAAGGGCGTGGGCGCCTGCCGGCTCTGCGTAGTCGAGATAGATGGCTCCGACGTACCGGCGACCGCCTGCACAACCAAGGTGAAAGAGGGCATGATCGTAGCCACCGACACCGAGCGGGTCCGCGAGATCCGCCGGTTCGTACTCGATCTCATCCTCTCCATGCATCCCCCCGACTGCATGACCTGCGCGAAGGCGGGTGTCTGCAACCTTCAGAGATACGCGTACGATCTCGACCTGGGAGATTCCAGTTTCACGCGCAAGACTCCCGGGCACGCGGTCGAAGAGGCCAACCCCTTCGTCCGTCGCGATCCGGATTACTGCATACTATGCGGCCGCTGCGTGCGGGTCTGCGGGTCGCAGGGCACCGAAGTGCTGCGGTTCCACGGGAGGGGTTTGGGCTCCAAAGTGGTCAGCGGGACCGGTTCCCCGCTCGAGGAGTCGGACTGCACGTTCTGCGGCAACTGCGTCGACGCCTGCCCTGTGGGCGCCCTCCTCCAGGTGGAAGTCGCGAAGAGGGGCCGCGAGTGGCAGCACACCAAGACCCGCACGGCCTGTCTCGCGTGCGGCAGCGCCTGTGACCTCGTGGTCAGCACTAACGACGGGCAGGTTGTGAAGGTGGGCTCAGCGGCCACGGCGGGAGACGAAGCACGCTTCATCTGCGCGATCGGCCGTTTCGGATTCGAAGGTCAGCGGGGCCATATGCGTGTCTCCCGCCCGCTGAAGCGGGTGGGAGGTGAGTTGTTGGAGACGAGCTGGGACGACGCGCTCTCGCTTGTCGCGGAGAGAATGCTCGCCGCAGCCGGGGAGGCCGGCATCATCGCCGGGGGGAGTCTCCTGAACGAGGACGCACTGCAGCTGAAGAAGTTCGCCGACGGGGTCCTGCGCACGAAGGACTATGACACTACGGTGAGCCTCTATGCCGATTCCGGGGTGATGCTGACTCCGGGCGGCGACCTGGACGCCGCGGACCTCATAGTCCTCGTGGGCCTCTCGCCCGATCAGTGGACCCGGGTGTTCCCGGCTCTCGATGCCGCCATCAGGGATCGGGTGAGCTCGCGTAAGGCCAAGCTGCTCGTGGTCCACGGCGGTGACCCCCGCATCAAGACGGCGGCCTCGATCGTCCTCGCGGGCGACGAGGTCGGCTCGCTGGAGCAACTGTGCCGGGCGGTCATCGACAAGGGGCTCGCCGCACCGCCCGAGATGGTCGAAGCGCTTGCCCATGTGACTCCTTCCGCAGACGCGAGGAATGCGGCCGACTTGTTCGCCGCGGCGGATGCTCCACTGATTCTCGCTCCCGCGGCCCTCTACGTGGCGGCCGCCAACCTGGCGTTGCTCAAAGGCGGTGCGGCGGCGATACCGTTCGAAGCGAACGCCCGTGGGATCGCGCGCGCCGGCCTTGAGGGCGAGGGCAAAGGGTTCCAGGAGCTCGTGCAGGGCCCGAGCCCGGTGCTGTACGCCATAGGCGACCTGCCGCTCGACAGCCGCCCGGATACCGGTTTCCTGGTGGTGCAGTCCGCGTTCATGACCGAGTTGGCCGGTCTGGCCGACGTCGTACTGCCGGCGGCCGCCGGCCTCGAGTCCGACGGATCTCTCATCGACGCCCTCGGCCGGGTAAAGCACGTGCGGCGGGCGTGCGAACCGGCGGGAGAGGCGCGCCAGCACGGCGAGATCTTCTCGGCGCTGGCCGAAGCCATGGGCGTCTCTTTGAGCGAGGTCGAGAGTCCGGGCGGGCGGTTTGTGGAAGAGGGCGCACCGGGCTTCGCTCGGTTCGTGCGCCGGTCGGAATGGGACATCGACCCGGCCACTCTCATAGACACGTTGCGTCGCTCGGTGGTCGAGGGATCTCGCCTCGCCTGGTTGGCACAGCTCCAAAGGACAGACGCCGCGTAGGCAGGCGACCGCGGCGGCTGCTCGGGGCGTGAGAGTTCAACCAGAGGTACGTCGGCAGTCGGGCCCCGTCGCGCCGGGCGGGGGCTTCTCCTCCGACCCGGCGGCCGTCTCAAGCGGTGGCTGGGAACCGAGTTGCGCGAGCCGCTGGCTTGTCTCGGCGAGGGCCTGCAGGCCCTCGAGGCGTTCGCGCACGGTCAGGTGCAGGCCGCGCCTGATTTGTGCGCGGCGGCTGCCTTCCCAGGTGGCCGCGCTCCAGTCCGGTTCGCCACTCATGGAGTTCGTCCTTGTGTCGTTCTTCCGCGATCCAGAGAAGGTGCTGCACGTCGTCCTGATCGCTTGGTCGATTCGCTCCACGTTTCATGGCGATTAGGGTAGACGGGCGAACCAGTGGCAGACGCGCCCCGGGAGCCAGTTCGTGCACCTCCGCAGCGGCGTACTACACCTCGAAGTCGAATGGCTCGCCGGCAAAGACATCCACGGTCGTGTCGGGGTAAGAGTCACTCGCGAGGGAGAAGACCCGCATGTTCTTGTGCTCGATCCACCGGCCACCAGATACTGCACGGTCGCCGAGTCCAACGCGCGAAGAACGGTCTCCAGAGTGAGGGACGGAGTGGAGCGTGTCGGCAGTGAGGGGCGCCGGGAGTGCTCCCTCGATTCTCCCCGCCGCCCTGACGCGTGTCTGCTACCCTGTTCGCATGACCCGAGCGCACGGACAGGACAATCGCCCGCCCCGCGCCGACGACACGGCTCAGAGCGGTGCTGCCCGGAACGGCGCCGTCAGGATCTTCACCGACGGCGCCTGTTCGGGCAATCCCGGCCCGGGCGGCTACGGGGCCATCCTCCTCAGTCGAGGGCACCGCAAGGAGCTCTCGGGCGGCGAGCCCGATACCACCAACAACCGCATGGAGCTGCGGGCCTGTATCGAGGCCCTGCGGGCCCTCAAGTACCCCTGCGACGTGGAGATCACCTCCGACTCGCGCTATGTGGTGCAGGGCATCGAAGACGGCTGGGCCAAGCGGTGGCGGCGGAACGGCTGGATGCGCGACAAGAAGACCCCCGCCAAGAACGCCGACCTGTGGCAGGAGCTGCTTGACCTCTGCGCCACGCACCGGGTGCGCTTCCTCTGGGTGCGTGGACACGACGGACATCCCGAGAACGAGCGGGCCGACGCGCTCGCGGTGGCGGCCGCACAGGGCGTGGGGCGAGGCTGATCCCGACCGGCGTGACGCGGCGCCAGGGCTCCGCGGACGCGATGCGGCCGATGAGCACGTCCTTGGCAGACGTCCGCACCTGACCAGGAGAGGAGACTCAGCACCATGTCGAGCTCGCGGTGGAACGTCGATCTGGTGCCTGGCGTGGAACGCACCGCTGGAGGCCGGCGGATTCCTGGTGGGCGACGCCATCAACCTCGAGTTCGACATCGAGGCCGTGCGCGCGCCGGTATCTGTATGGCCGAGTGCTCCGCGCGGATCATCCAGGAGGATGCCGACGGATATCCGGTACTCGCGCCGGAAGACGTGCCGCACTGCATCTCGTGCGGTCACTGCCTCGCGGTGTGCCCGCATGCCGCGCTGACCTTGGACGGTGTCGCCCCCGGTGATTGCCGGCCAACGGACGACGGGCCGCCTCTCTCCCCGGAAGCAGTGGCGGGCTCCCTCCGCCCGCAACGTGCAGCCGGTGCACTGGACTGTGCTCGACGGCCGAGACAAGATGCGCAAGGCCGCAGACTTGGTGGCCGACTGGTTCCGCGAGGTCGGCGTCTACCCCGAACTCGTGGCGGCGTGGGACGACGGCGAAGACCGCATCCTGCGCGGAGCCCCGCACCTCGTCGTGACCCACGCCTCCAAACGGGGCTTCCGACCGGCCGCGGACTGCGTGATCGCTCTTTCCACACTGGAGCCGGCCGCTCAGGGCATAGGGTTGGGAGCCTGCCGGGCGGGCTACTTCATGGCGGCGGCCGACGCCCACGATCCCGTGAAGGAGCTGCTGGGTCTGCCTGAAGGTCATCAGGTCTATGGGGCCCTCATGCTCGGCCTGCCCCGCTACCGATACCGGCGGGTGCCGCCCCGGAAGGCGGCGCGGGTCACCTGGCTCGTGTAGCGGCCGCTCGCGCCTGACTCCGCTACTGTGATTCCGGCCCGGGCAGCCTGGGCGATCCCTGCGGGTTGATGGTCTACGATCGGGATCTGAAGGAGGGTCGAGGCCTCCTGCGCGTGGTGGGGCACTCCGACCTGGCCCTCGACGCGGAAGGTCGTGAAGTGCTGGTCTACCAGGACATCGACACGGATCAGGTCTCGATGCTCGACCTGGCCGACGGCACTGTCACGCCTCTCGTGCCCATCGATTTCAGCCACACTGCCCTCGGCCTGCACTTCTCCGGTCGCGCGTACGATCGGCCCGGTTGGGTCCTGGTGTCAACGCACAGCGTGCACAACCTGGCGTTCGGTGGGTTCGCGCACGAGCACGACTTCGGCGCCGTCGCGCGACGGGTGGACTACATACAGCCCGCCGCGACTTTCCAAGGGATCGTGCGGGCCGACGGCCGCATAGCCACCCGCAACTACCTCGGCGTTATCGCCTCGGTGAACTGCTCGGCCGGGGTCGCCCGGCTGATAGCCGACCACTTCCGCGGCCGCCTCGCCGACTACCCCAACGTCGACGGAGTGGTCGCCCTCACACATACCACCGGCTGCGGCATGGCGATCGCGGGCGAGGGCATGGACATGCTCCGCCGCACCTTGACCGGCCACGTCCGCCATCCGAACTTCTACGCGGTGCTGGTCGTAGGCCTGGGCTGCGAAGTCAACCAGGTGGATGCCTGGTTCAACTGCGCCGGGCTCGAGCCCGGCGAGAGCCTGCACGCGCTCGACATCCAGCGGGAGGGCGGGACGGCGGCGACCGTGAAGGCGGGCATCGCCCGCATCGAAGCGCTCCTCCCAGCGGCGAACGCGGTCGAGCGTCGCACAGTTTCCGCGGAGTACCTTGTTGTGGGCCTCGAGTGCGGCGGTTCCGACGGGTACTTCGGCATCAGCGCCAACCCTGCACTGGGCGCGGCCGCCGACCTTCTGGTGCGCCACGGGGGGACCGCCATCCTCTCGGAGACCCCGGAGATCTACGGGGCCGAGCACCTGCTGACCCGCAGGGCGGTGTCGCGGGAGGTGGGCGAGAATCTCCTGGCCCGCATCCGCTGGTGGGAGGAGTACGCCGTGGGGAACCGCGCGGAGATCGACAACAACCCGTCCCCGGGCAACAAGGCCGGGGGCCTCACCACTATCTTGGAGAAGTCGCTGGGGGCCGCGGCAAAGGGAGGCACGACGAACCTCGAGCAGGTGTACGAGTACGCCGAGCCGGTGGTCGCCCGGGGCCTGGTCTTCATGGACACGCCGGGGTACGACACGGTGTCGGTGACCGGGCAGGTGGCCGGCGGAGCCAACCTGGTGTGCTTCACCACCGGGCGCGGTTCGGTGGCGGGGTGCGTGCCCTCACCCATGATCAAACTCGCCACCAACTCGCGCCTCTACCGGCACATGGAAGGCGACATGGACGTCGACTGCGGCGCCATCGTCGACGGCGCCGAGACCGTGGAACAGGCGGGGGAGCGCATCTTCCGTCTCATGCTCGAGACCGCGTACGCCCGACTGACGGCCGGGACGCCGCGACGCCGCGTGGGCGGGATGTTCCAGAAATCTACGCTCCGTGCGCGACGGCACCGTCGGCCGAACCGCTCAGGCGCCCGCCCGTCTCATCGAGAACGCCGTTCATGTCCCAGAGATGCTCCACCACGATCGTCTCCTGCTTCATCCGAGCGGCCTGCGAGCGCATCCAGAAGATCATGAAGGTCAGGAGACCCACCGCATCGAGACTCGCGGCCCCCTCAAAGACTTCCGCCGCCTCTTCTGGGAGGCTGCCCGCGGTGAAAAGGCGCCCGGTGCATGTCGTGGCGGCGAAGGATGCTGTAAGACGGGGCGGCCGGCGCCAGGCACGGTGACGGTCACTCTCCAGAGGGGGGAATCCTACGGGCCCGCCAGGTCCTCCCGCATCTACTAGTACTCTGGCCCATAAGTTCGCTCACGTATGTGACCCCTCGTCACGCCGCCATCCGCACGGCGTCGCCTTGGTGAAGCCGCTCCAGGAGCCGGTCGAGATCCTCCCGGCTGAACCTCCAGTCGAAGGGAGTGGCGATCTTCTGGTAGTGG